>JAKAKL010000064.1 GCA_021824565.1 Bacteroidota bacterium
TAACACGCTTATATTTATTAATAATTTTTAAAAATATATCTTTAATTAATAATTATAGTGTCAACAATTCGTAATAAGCAGTTTGTTGACTATTAGATTGTTTTAAGCTAATTTTTCACAAGAATATATCTCGTAATATTTTTAGAGATAACTATGAAATTATTTTTTTCTCTCTTAATTGTATTGTTTATACCTTTTGTATTTTTGGGCTGTTCAAGTTCTCCAAATAATAGCGTAACTTTTCAGAACATGGCTGCTGCGGATGTTTATGTTAATTTTAGAGGACAAGTTATTACAGTGCCTGCCGGGAAAACTTCTTCTGTTAAAAATATTCCAAACGGCACATATATATATGCTACTACATTCGCAATACCAGCGGGAGTAACAGGCTCGAGTACACAGGGTAATGTTTCAGGATCGTTGCAAATTAAGGTAGGAACAAAAATATCTTTTATATATTCGAGCACTCTTGTTGGGAGCGCTTACACATTATATGTAACTATTTCTGACAGCGACGATCAAAGCTCCTCTACGCCAACAGGACCATAAAAATATATTCGCAATTTATATAATTCATATCTTCTTTCATTGAGAATACAGAGTATTTTTAGTAAATTTCGCTACTTCTATAGGAGAAATATTTAAATGGAATTTAAAGTCAACAGCAAAGTATTAGAAAGATTGCTATCAAAGATAATTCCGGCGGTTCCAAACAGAACGCCCATGCCGGTGCTTGAAAACTTTCTTTTTGAAATCAAAGACGGAGCACTAACTGTTTGTGCTACAGATTTAGAAATTTCGTTACGATCTTCTATTAATGTAGCAGCTGATGAAAATACAAAAATGGTAATTCCTGCAAGGCTGTTGTACGAAATAATTAGATCGCTTGCTGATACGCAAATACATTTTGAAACGGAATCAAACTCTAAAATAAAACTTTCTACGGAGAACGGCATTTATAATATTGGATATTCTTCTCCGGAAGATTTTCCGGCAATTCCAAATGTCTCCGGGGAAAACGAAATATTGCTTAGCGGTGCAGATTTAAAAAAATCAATCGACCAAACTTCTTTTGCGATGAGCAAAGAAGATATGAGACCTGCGATGACAGGAACTCTTTTGGAGTTTGTGGAAGAAGGATTAAAATTTGTAACAACAGACGGACATAGGTTAGTTAGATATCTAAATAAAGAAATAAAGACAAACAAAGAAGAACAGTATATAATCCCCGAAAGAGCTATTTCTGTTCTATCGAAGCTTTTAAATGAAAACGAAATAAAAATACTTTTGAGCAAGACAAATATTTCTTTTCACATAGGCGATCTGGAATTTATAACTCGTCTTATCGGAGAAAAATATCCCGCGTATAACAGCGTTATTCCGTTAGAGAATGAAAACATAATGAAAGTAAATACTAACGATTTACTAAGCAGTATAAAAAGGATGATGCTCTTTTCTGCTTCCAATTCAAAGCAGGTGAAATTTTCTATAAATAAAACTTTTGTAGATGTGTCCGCGGAAGATATAGATCACGGCTCAAACGCAAAAGAAAAAATTAATTGCGAATATGCCGGCGAACCTATGGAGATAGGCTTTAACACGGCTTATGTCAACGATATTTTATCTCATGTCGGCGACGATAATGTGATATTTAAACTTCATTCTCCTACAAAGGCTTGTATTATTGAGCCGGTTGAGAAAAAAGAAAATGAAGAACTGCTGCTATTGTTGATGCCGGTTCGCTTAAATAATTAATATGGTTTTAAGTTCAGTTAATCTGAAAAATTTTCGAATTCATAAAAAAGCCGAATTAGATTTTTCTCCCAAATTAAATTTCATAGTTGGCGGTAACGGACAAGGCAAAACATCTATATTAGAATCTATTTATTATTTGTGTACAACCAAAAGCAGCAACTCCAAATCAGATTTTGATTCCGTTAGTTTCAATGAAGACGAATTTGAAATAAGCGGAATATTTAAAGATGCGAGCGACAGCCGGGTAAGAATTTTTTATTTATTAAACGAGAATAAAAAAAATTATTTTCTTAATGGAAAACTCATCACCAAATCTGCGGAAGTAATCGGAAAATTCCCTGTTGTTATTCTAACACCGGCAGATCACGCAATAACGCAAGGCTCTCCCGGAGAAAGAAGAAGATTTGTAGATTCTGTTATTTCACAAGCAAGCGATACTTATTTGAAAAATTTGTTAGACTATAATAAAACATTGCGACAGCGCTCTTCGCTGCTTTCACAGCTAAGGGAAAATAAAAATAAAAGTTTGCTTGTGGAATTAGAAGCCTGGACATCGAAGTTATTAATTTCAGGTAAGGAAATTATTAAACATCGAATTAATTTTATAGAAAAATTTAACGGCTTTATTAAAGATTCTTTTAAGGTTATACTTAACGAAGACGAATTGCCGGAAGTGAATTATTTTTTCCTTGGCGGAACAGAAGACAAACAAGAAGTCGAACAAAAATTTGCTGACCTTCTGGAACAAAAAGAAGAAGAAGAAATTAGACGCGCTGCAAACCTCGTCGGTCCGCACCGCGATGATTTTATATTTAAGATCAACAACATCGATTTGAAAACTTACGGCTCACAAGGTCAGCACAAAACTTTCCAGGTGGTGTTGCGGTTTGCACAGTTTTTTTATTTAAAAGAAATTACAGGAAAAACACCTATATTTTTACTCGATGATGTTTTCGGAGAACTCGACGCAAAACGCTCCGATAGGATTAGCAAATATTTAAGACAGGTGGGACAGGCATTTATTACGCTGACAGATTTTGCCAATATGGATTTTTTAACAAGAGAAAGTGAAGACCTAATAATCAAACTTAATGACGGACTAATAAATTATGCCTAAAAGTTTTTATAGACTTGGAGAAATAATAAATGATAATCCGGGCCTGGCGTCTTTAAGGAAAACTCTGAAACAATCGGAAGTAGTAGAATTTTTTCCGGAAATATTTCCGGAGTTTAAAAAGGTAGTTTCTGCGGTTAGGGTAGAAAAAAAAACACTGTTTCTTACATCCGAAAGTTCTGCATGGAAAAGCGAACTAAAGTTCCAGGAGCAGTTGATAATAGAAAAGGTAAATAAATATTTCAAAGAAGAAAGAATAAAATGGATTAGGTTCGTTTGAACTAAACAAAAAAGTTAAAACAAATTAGGTTCTTAAAAATTATGGCTAATAGCAGCAATGAATATAGTGCAAAAAATATAAATGTATTAAAGGGATTAGAAGCTGTTCAAAAACGTCCGGCAATGTACATCGGAGATGTCGGTACCCGCGGTCTCCATCATTTGGTTAACGAAGTAGTGGATAACAGCATTGATGAAGCTCTTGCCGGTTACGCTAATAACATTTTGGTAACAATCAACAAAGATGAAAGCGTTACGGTTGAAGATAATGGAAGAGGTATTCCTGTTGATATTCATCCGGATGAAAAAAAATCTGCTCTCGAAATCGTAATGACCGTTCTACATGCAGGCGGGAAGTTTGACAAAAACACATACAAAGTTTCCGGCGGTCTTCACGGCGTTGGGGTTTCGGTAGTGAATGCGCTTTCAGAATGGCTTAAAGTAGAGGTCAAGCGCGATGGAAAAGTTTATTTCCAAGAATATCACCGTGGCGTTCCTGTCAAGCCGGTAAAAGAAATTGATAAATCTAAGAAGAACGAAACAGGGACAAAAACCACCTTCCTTCCAGATAAAGAAATATTTAAGCAGAATAAATTTAAGTTTGATACTCTCGCTGAAAGAATGAGAGAGCTTGCTTACTTAAACAAAAATATTACAATAAAGATTAAAGATGAACGCAACGGCGAAGAAGAAACCTATCACTTTAAAGGCGGATTGATTGAATTTGTAAAATATCTTGACGAAACAAGAGAGCCGCTTCATAAGACGGTTTATATTGAAGGAGAAAAAGATAACACCCCGATTGAAATCGCTTTTCAATATAATAACTCTTATAACGAAAATATTTTTTCTTACGTCAACAACATAAATACTCACGAAGGCGGAACACACCTGGTTGGATTTAAAACCGCATTAACAAGAACGCTTAATAATTACGCTTATAAGAACGGCTTACTTAAAGAAGGCAAAATAAATCTAACCGGCGATGATTTTAGGGAAGGACTAACGGGGGTTATTTCTGTAAAAGTAGCGGAACCTCAGTTTGAAGGACAAACAAAAACCAAACTCGGAAACAGCGAAACAAAATCAGCAGTTGAAACAATGGTCGGTGAAAAGCTCGCCGAGTTTCTCGAAGAAAATCCCGGCGTTGGGAAAAAGATTATTGAAAAATGTCTGCGCGCCGCAGAAGCTCGAGAGGCAGCGCGAAAAGCACGCGATCTGGCGAGAAGAAAAAATGCTTTGGATGGTATGAACCTTCCGGGCAAGCTTGCAGATTGCTCCATTACAGATCCTGAACATTGCGAAATATATATTGTTGAGGGAGATTCTGCAGGCGGCTCTGCAAAGCAAGGACGTGACCGAAGGTTCCAGGCAATACTTCCGCTCAAAGGAAAAATATTAAATGTTGAAAAAGCGAAACTCAATAAAATTTTAGAGAATAACGAAATCAAAGCAATCATCTCTGCAATTGGAGCCGGGCTTGGCGCAGACTTCGACGCGGCTAAAGCGCGTTACGGTAAAATTATCTTAATGACCGATGCGGATGTAGACGGCAGCCACATCAGAACGCTTCTGCTGACTTTCTTCTATCGGCATATGCAGGATCTTATTAACGAAGGAAAAATTTATATCGCTCAGCCGCCGCTTTATAAAATTAAAAAAAGCAAGCAGGAATTTTATGCGTTCGACGATAACGAACGCGATGAAATTTTAAAGAGGTTAAAATCCAACGGAAAAGAATCTGAAGAAGAAACAGAAGAAAACGCAAGCGAAGAAACATCAACAAAAGGAGTTTTAATTTCGCGGTACAAAGGTTTGGGTGAAATGAACCCGGAACAATTATGGGAAACTACCATGAACCCCGAAACACGAACGGTACTTCAAGTAAATCTTGAAAGCGCCGCCGCTGCAGATAAAATCTTCGAGACTCTCATGGGCGATGCGGTTGAGCCTCGCAGAGAGTTCATAGAAAAGAATGCAAAGTACGTTAGAAACCTTGATATTTAAATTAGATTAAAAGCTTAAAGTAAAAAACATGGCAACAATTTTTGAAAAAATAATTCCTGTCTCACTCGAAGATGAAATGAAATCTTCTTATATCGACTATTCAATGTCGGTAATAGTAGCGCGCGCACTTCCGGATGTCCGAGACGGACTAAAGCCTGTGCACAGAAGAGTTCTTTACGGCATGCACGAACTCGGCGTTGCGTATAATAAACCATATAAAAAATCCGCAAGAATAGTAGGAGAGGTTCTTGGAAAATATCACCCGCACGGTGACACTGCCGTTTACGATACAATGGTAAGAATGGTTCAGGATTTTTCTTTGAGGTATCCGCTGGTAGATGGACAGGGAAACTTCGGCTCGGTCGACGGCGATTCTCCGGCGGCTATGAGATATACTGAAGCAAGACTTGCAAGAATTGCCGAAGAGATGCTCCGGGATTTGGATAAAAATACAGTCGACTTTGTTTCCAACTTTGACGATTCACTTCAAGAGCCGACGGTAATGCCCTCTTATCTTCCTAATCTTTTGGTCAATGGATCAAGCGGTATAGCTGTCGGTATGGCGACAAATATTCCTCCTCATAATTTAACGGAAGTAATCGACGGCTTGGTTGCGCTTATTAAAAATCCCGAGCTTACTTCAGAAAAATTAATGAAGTTTGTTACCGCTCCCGATTTCCCTACCGGCGGGATTATATACGGCTATGAAGGGGTTAAAGAAGCATACACAACCGGGCGCGGAAGAATCATAGTGCGCGCTAAAGCAAATATAGAAAGCTTAAAAAATGGAAGAGATAATATTGTCATAACCGAACTTCCTTACCAGGTGAATAAAGCAAACTTAATTGAAAAAATTGCAGAACTGGTTCATGACGGCAGTGTAACGGATATTGCAAACATCAGAGATGAATCAGACCGCGACGGAATGCGCGTGGTTGTAGAACTTAAACGCGATGCACAGCCCCCGGTGGTGCTTAACCAATTGTTCAAGCATACTCAAATGCAGACAACGTTCGGCGTAATTATGCTTGCGCTTGTGAACGGCGCTCCGAAAGTTCTTACTCTTAAAGAAGTGATGCATCACTTTATCAATCATAGGATGGACGTTCTTATCCGGAGAACAAAATTTGAACTTGACGCCGCGGAAAAACGCGCTCACATTTTAGAAGGCTACATTATCGCGCTCGATAATATCGATGCAGTAATCGAGACGATAAAAAAATCAAAAGATGTTGAGACGGCAAAAGTAAATTTAATGAAGCGCTTTAAGCTTAGCGAAATCCAGGCGAAAGCAATTCTCGATATGCGCCTGCAAAGATTAACAGGACTTGAAAGAAAGAAAATTGAGGACGAATACCGCGAAGTTATTAAGCTAATTGAAAAGCTAAAAGGAATTCTCGGCAGCGAAGAAAAAAGATATTTGATAATTAAAGACGAGCTTCTTGAAATAAAAGAAAAATACGGCGACGACCGCAGAACGGAAATCATTTACAATTACGAAGAGTTTTCTCTTGAAGATATTATTGCCGAAGAAGACGTAGTGGTTACAATCTCGCATAACGGCTTTATAAAAAGATTCCCCGTCAGCGGCTACCGGAAACAAGGACGCGGCGGCAAAGGCGTAACAGGCGCGGGAACCAAAGACGATGATTTTATTGAACACATGTTTGTGGCATCAACGCATCATTATATTTTGTTCTTTACTGATAAAGGAAAATGCTACTGGCTTAAAGTGCATGAAGTTCCCGAAGGCGGAAGAGCTACAAGAGGAAGATCTATTCTGAATCTTATTGAAAAAGAAAAGGAAGAAAATATAACAGCCTTCGTTGCCGTTAAGGAATTTAAAGACGATAACTTCCTCGTTATGGCAACAGAGAAAGGAACCATAAAGAAGACGGTCCTTTCCGCTTACGGCAATGTTAGAAAAGGCGGAATAAACGCAATCAATATTACTCCAGGCGACAGACTGATCGCCGTTAAAATGTCCGAAGGAAATAATGACATAGTACTCGGAACGCACAGCGGCTTTGCAATACGCTTCCACGAAAATGATGTGCGCGATATGGGCAGAACAGCAACCGGAGTTCGCGGCGTAAAGCTCGGCAAAGGAGATAAAGTTGTCGGGCTGCTGGTTATTAAAAGAAACGATAATATTCTTGTTGTAACCGAAAAGGGATACGGAAAAAGATCGGACATAAACGATTACCGCATTACCAAGCGCGGAGGCAAAGGCGTTATTACAGTTAAGACAAGCGACAAAGTCGGAAAGATGATTTCGCTGATGGATGTAGTTGATGGCGATGAGCTTGTAATTATTTCTGCCAAAGGAATGGTAATAAGACAAAGCGTGAAAGACATCCGCGTAATGGGCAGGAATACTCAAGGCGTTAGAGTTATTCGATTAAGCGAAGGCGACACAATCGCTGATATTGCGAAGGTCGTTCCAGAAGAGGATAGTGTAGAAGAAAATACCGCTGAGTAATTTTCTTAGTTCATTTGCTATTATAAATATTCCGGAGTTTGTCTTATAAAAACAAACATCCGGAATTCTTTTTTTTAAAGGAAGAATAAACGAACTTCCATAAGAGAAAGAAAAATAAAACCAGGGAAACAATATTTTTGATTAGAAAACATGAAGTTAAAATTAGAAAAAGTAAATTTATAATTAGTAAAACAACAATTATAATCGGATAAAATACATTTCTATTTTGAAATTAAACATTTATAATTAGAAAAAATACACTTCTAATGAGATATTAAGCGGTTATAATTAGTAAAAGTATCTTAATGATTAGATAAAATATAATTATAATTGTTAAATAGTAAATTATAATCGGATATTAAGCAGTACTGATTAAAAAAACTGCAATTATAATCGCGAAACGATCATAATTCCCGGAGAACGAATCAATAACAGCTTAAAATCGAAGAAAGATAGAACTTTTCCGCTGATGTTGGTATAAAAACGAGAAGAGAATCATATCAGACATTTGCGGAAGTTCTATTTATTTTGAGTGTAATAATTTCTTACAATGAGGTAATTATTTCACTGATGGATTTGTAATAATTGCGGTAATATTTATATTATATTAAAATATCTGAGCTAAAATAAATTATTTCCTGCCCGGCATAATTTGTGTAAAGGTTACACAAACAGCATAAAGTTCTTCATTTATTTTTAATCATAAATATTCACTGACTAACGATGGGAGTGATAATGAAAATATTTTACGTAGTTTTATTTTTAATAACAGGCGCAGTTTTAGTTTACCCTCAAGCGGTAATAAAAGAAAAGGTGGAGATAAACCCGAAACCTCAAATAATATCGCAAGGTACTTCATTTAACGGCTGTAATTACAATTTTTATGACGATACTCCGATAGGACTGAAATTTATTCCCGCTACTATATCTCCCGGAGATACTGCTATCATGCAGCTCTGGATAGATAACTATCAATATCAAATAAACGATAATAATTTTAACATAATCCAGAAAACTATTACAGTTAATCCCCAGTTCGGGCAAATAATAAAGGCATCTAATGGAGATTACCTGTTTATTGCCCCAAGCAGCATACCAAATAACATAACTTCTATTAATGTTAGTTATGAGAGTTATTTTAGCTATTGTGTTATTGCTGGTAAAGCGGGTAAAGTAGATACACTTAATGTGAAGAATAATATTATTGGAAAAGCAGATAAAGTTATAACCGGAACAACAACAGCCAGTGGATGTTTGGATTGCGGTCCATATCCAACTGGACTGTCACATTTTTACGGAAGCGATAGCATAATGATAAGCAAAGGAAAGCTTATAGCATACTTTGACAAAGATACGCTTTCACCCGGCGACACTGTTAATGTTATAATTAAGGAAATAGACGCTAATGGAAATGAGATCAGTTATCCGGATACGACACATTTTGAAGCGGGGATAATAGAAGGCTGCGGCTTGGGAAATATACTTGACTCACAAGGAAATGAGGGACAGTTCTTCAGCAGCATACAAGCGCCGATAAGATATGTAGTGAATGACTCTACAGGTGTAGACAGCACATCAATAGTTTTTAAGTTTGGAGCACCGCTTATAAATGAGAGCATGCCGCCGCACATTCTAAAGACACAACAGAAAGTAGTAGCCAATAATAAAAATAACATTGCAGCGAACAAGCATTTGACCAAAGGAAAAAGAGTAAATTTAATTACCGGCAGTAACACATGCACGGTAAATGAATACAGCAGCGCACTGACTTGTATGGAAAGTGAGGCGTTAGTCGGGACTCAGCTTGTAATCATTTCTCCTAAGCAAGGTGGAAATAATGAAACAATTACCAGCGAACCTAAAATGCCAGTGGTAAATTGTCAAGCACAATTAAGGAATTATAACGGAGGAAAGGTAACATTTAATTGGAAGTATATAACAGCAGATACACTCTTGCAAAAGACGGTTGGAGGGACCCAGTTGCCGCCCCGATACAGCGGAATTGGATTCTTTGGAAGTACTACCGGAACAGGTTCTAATATTTCTCAATGGCAAGTTCCATTCAACAGTTTATTTACCGGAGGGAAAACTGTTTTAATTGTTAACGCCTCAACAAGCGAAGGGAAAACTTTTTCAGATACTGTCTATACCAATTCAATAATAGGGCTAAATCCTACGCTCTCTGAAGTAAAAAACGGCTTAAGCATTCAGGAACAGGTAATAGTTTATATGGAAAGCAAACCCAAATGGAAACAGTTTAATGAGAGCACGAGGGATAATTATAATAAGTATGGTAATCCAATTTATGGGCCTCCACATGGATTTGGCCTGATGCAGTTAGATAAAATCCCACCCAATGGGCGCCGTACAACTGAAGACGAGCTGTGGAATTGGAGAGCAAATAGAGCCACTGGAGTAAATATTCTTCAACAAAAATATGATTTGGCAACAAAATATGGGAGAGACATCAGAAATGGAACTGTGTATGGGAACCAACCTGCCCCTTATAGTTGGTATAGCTACAAGGGAAGAAAAATAAAGTATAGCAATGCTACAGATCTAACTACTGATGAACAATTATGGAAAGAGGCGTTTCATGGGTACCGTGGAGGTGTATATTGGAGATGGAAACCACGGAATCCAGGTGATCCAACTAGTCCCGGCAAATGGCTTGCCGAGCCAACACAAGGTCATAACCGCGGCAATGAGGCATGGAGTATTTATCAGAATATACTAAATGGAAATCCGCCCCCGGCATGGAATTAATAATTTGTATAAGGAGCTAACGAATGATAATGAACAAGAAAATATTCCGAAGTATTTTGGCAATTGCCGGATACATTTTGATTAGTTACAGTCAACTTTTGGCTCAGCCATATTATTTTTATTTGAAGCCTATTGATGAATGGAATCTTTCTATTTATCGTCTTGATCTCAGCAGCGGTGTTGAAGAACCATTTACAGATGAAACTTTTCACTCGGCGAATTTAGCCTGGGACCCGACACAAACCTGGCTCTATATTTATCCTGAGCTTGGCCCAGCTTTGGTCATAAATATTGCCAACCCATCTATTGCAGATACGCTACCGAGCGAAAGTACACGCACAGTTGGGCACGTAATGAGTATATTTTTTGTGCCTCAAGAAAAAGAATTTTATGTTACATGGACGCCGGCATGGGGGAGCGATACTTTTAAAACAAATATTTATAGTTCAGAAACTTTTGATTCGCTCGGCAGTGTTAATGTACACGTAGGGAATGGTGGGATTCTTTCGAGAGATGGCACTAAGTTGTATTATGATTATGGGATTGTAGATGCTTCAAATAAGCCTGATTATCTTCACACATTTTCAACAATATCGAATGCAATTGTTGACAGCATTAATTTATCTGCAATCGGTCCTCAAGCATACGTTAAGGTAACCGAAGATGGTAAACTAGGAAATATTCTTACAAGGTATTATTATCCATCATCAGGCAATGAGAACACTCATTATTTCCTTTATGATATTGAATCAAACAAGACATATACTCCAATACACTTTCCGTTTAGGTCATACGCTTATCTTTCAGGGGATGCAAAAAATATTATTATTGAGCAAGTCAAATGGGATACAACATTGGCAAGTGCAGAAAACTATACCGGCATAGTTTACATCTTTAATGCAAAAACTGGTGAATTAAACCAGCGTTTGTCTCTTCCTCCAGGAGGTAAAATACTTATCTTTGATAATTATCCCGGCAAGTTTTACTATTACAACGATTCTACTAATCAGTCAATCGCAGTGAATGATACAATAGTAACACCAGTTACCGCATTGATAGACACATTGATATCCTTAAAGCATCAAGCAGTCGCTAACGGCTGGCTTGCAGACGGCACCTCACATGAGAAAGGCAAAGGTGAAGACAACTCAGAAGAAGACGGAATAGTTAGGAGATTAGATCAAAGACTCGATAAAGCAAAAGAAGCTTTGGTAAAAGGTGATTCGGTAAAATCAAGAGAAGAACTTGAACAATTCGTAAAAGAAGTAGAACATACTTATCATCAGAATAAAGAAGAAGGAAAAAGAGAAGGAGTGCCGCTTATGACAAGCGAGGCTTATGCACTACTAAAGTATAATGCGGAATATTTGATAGATAGGTTACCTAAAGAAGGAAGAAAGGGCAAGGATGAATAAAATGAAGATTATAATATTATCATTAATAACTTCAATGCTGATAGTAGTAAGTTCATTTTCACAAACAGTGTACAAGTTACCTTATGCAGGGAAAGATAACTGTATAGAGTTGACAGTATCAAACACATCATCATTATCTGCGGATGGAGTAAACATAACAGTCGGCTCATGCCCGGCATGGATAAAGATGAAGAGCGTAGAGAAGACAACCGGAGAGATAGGAGCAGGCAAGGAAGAAACATTCTCATTTGACTTTGATGTAGATAAAACAGCGCCGGCAAATAAAGAAGAAACAGTAGAGTTCATAGTAACGAGCAACGGAAAGCAGACATGGAGAAAAGAAATAAAGGTAGAGGCAAGCGCGCCGGATAAATATGAACTTTATCAGAATTATCCAAACCCGTTCAACCCGGCGACAAAGATAAGCTACCAGCTACCGGAGGACAGCAGAGTAACGATAAAGATATACGACATATTAGGAAGAGAAGTAGCTTCATTAGTAAATAACCAAACAATGAAAGCCGGATATTATGAAGATAATTTCGAAGGAGAGAGATTGTCGAGCGGAATATACATATACAGGCTGACAGCGCAGAGCATGAGCGGTACATCGAAGGAATACAGTTCAATCAAGAAGATGATGCTGATAAAGTAACTCTTTTCTGCTATCCTATTTCATTTTCTAAAACCGTCAGGTAAAATTATTCTTTAATATAACATTCCACTTAAAAAATTGTTATTTTAAATTATAATTTTTTCATCTTGCGAAATAGATAACATAATGAAGGTAGATATAAAAGAAGTAGCGAGAAGAGCGGGCGTTTCAATTGCTACGGTATCGAGAGTATTCAGCAACAGCAATCCGGTAAAGCCGGAAACGAAGAGCAAAATCTTAAGAATTGCGCGTCAGTTAAATTACGTTCCCAACCCGATTGCGCGAAGCCTATCTAAACAAACGACCGAAACTATCGGCGTAATCCTGCCCGATCTTGCCGGAGAATTTTTTATGGAAATAATTCACGGCATAGACGAAGAAGCGTATAAGCATAACTGGTTCGTAATAGTATCAAGCTCGCACAGCAAAAGAAACATGCTTGAAACGCTGGTAGAATTTATGGGAAGCGGTCGTGTTGACGGAGTTATTTTAATGGCTCCGCAAATTGACGAACGCATGAATGTAATTATTAAAAAGAGCAAAAGACCAGTCGTGTTCATCAATGCAGGCAACGAGATTGAAAACTTCGTTAATGTTAAGATTGATAACTTTAACGGCGCATATAATATCGTTGAGCATTTTATTAAGCAACATAAATTTAAAAGAATCGGTTTGGTTGAAGGTCCCTCAAATAACTTTGACGCTATTGAAAGAGCAAAGGGATTTTATAAAGCTTTGGGAGATAATAAAATCAAAGTCGACGGAGAAATGGTTCACAGCGGAGAATTCACAGTTGAAAGCGGCTATGTCGGCTTTAAAACTCTTATGAAAAATAAAACCAAACCAGACGCAATTTTTTTTGCTAACGACATGATGGCTGTCGGAGCTTATCAGGCAGCTAAGGAAATGAGCATCGGTATTCCCGAGGATGTTGCGGTAGCCGGCTTTGACGATATAATATTGGATCAATTTTTAGTTCCGCGGTTAACGACCGCGCACGTTCCTACACAGGATTTAGGAAGCAAAGCGGTTAAGCATCTGATTGAAATCATTAAAAAGAAAAAGAAAAAAACACATGTAGAAGTGCTGCCAGCCGATCTTGTTGTCGGCAAATCATGCGGATGCAGGTAACGCCGGAAATTCCAGCAAGGTACGATTTGCGTCATCACCCTGAAAAATAATTCTATTCTTTGCTATTTGCTTTAACTAAAAAATCATTTAATTTATTCAGCATTTAATAGCGAAAGAATAATGTAATAGGCAAAAACGCTTTTGAAAGAGAACAACAGAAAAATATGTCAAAGAAATCGAATGAAAAGAAATTAAAAAAAATTACTAAGCATATAACTAAAAGTATAACAGGGAAAAAAAGTAATAAGGGGAGACAGACGTCTCAAGAGAATTATAAGCCGCACGAATTGAGTTTTGAGGAGGCGTTTATTAATGCGCCTTCCGGGATAGCGATTTTAAATTCTCAAAGGAAGATATTGGATGTAAACAAAGCATTTGAAAATATGCTCGGCTGTACAAGGCAGGACATGATCAACAAAAAGTTAGACGGCTTTGTTTATTTATTTGATCTGGAGGATCAGAAGAAATTATTTAAAGAGCTTCTTTCAGAAGAAAAAAGATATTATCAAAACCAATGTCGTTATGTAGACAAAGAGGGGAAGACAATCTGGATTAGTGAAAAGGCAGCGGTAATTACGGACTCAACCACGGATAAGAAATTCATTCTTGTTGCGGAAGACATTACAAATCAAAAAGCGGTCGAAACGAAAATGGCTTCCGAACAGCACATGCTGAATAATTTTATCGATAATATTCCGGACAATATTTATTTCAAGGACCTGAACAGCAAATTTATAAAAGTAAATAAAGCGACCGCGCTTAAGATGGGATACAGCAATAGTGCGAAGCTTTTAGGAAAATCAGACTTTGATATTTTTAATAAGGAAAACGCCTTAGGCGCTTTTAATGATGAACAGGATATTATAAAAACAGGAAAGCCGTACATAGGCACAGAGAAAAGAGAAGTTTGGAAAAACGGAAAAGTAACGTGGGCTATTTCTCATAAAATGCCGATGTATGATGAGAGGGGAAATATAATAGGCACATTCGGTTTTACGCGCGATATTACCGAGAGAAAAAAAGCGGAATCAGCAAGAGAAGCGCTGTTAAATATATCAGAGGCGGCTTACACGGCATCAGATATGGAATCGCTTTATAAAAGAATTCATGAAGCGGTTGCCGCTCTTATGCCGGCAAAGAATATTTACATTGCTGTTTATGACGATAAAACAGAGCTGATCTCATTTCCGTACTATGTTGATGAGTTTGATCCTCCGCCCGTTCCAAGAAATCTTAAGAAAGGAATGACAGAATATATTTTGCGCACCGGCAGCGCCGCATTGATCGACGAACGAAAGCTCGCCGGATTAGTAAGCAGCGGAGAAATATCTGTAGTCGGTACGACGCCTAAAATCTGGCTTGGCGCTCCGCTTAAAGTAAGCGGCAAATCAATCGGCGTAATTGTAATTCAAGATTATGAAAATGAAAAAGCATATACCGAAGAGGAATTAGAATTGCTTATTTTCGTGTCGGAACAAATTGCTCAGGTTATAGAAAGAAAAAGAAGCGCGGATGCGATTCAAAAATATGTGGAAGAATTAAGGCAGCTGAATGTTACAAAAGATAAATTCTTTTCAATAATTGCGCACGACCTTCGCAGCCCGTTTAACAGCCTTCTCGGCTTAAGCGAGTATCTCGCTAATCCGGATGAAGATCTTACTGAAGAAGAACGCGGCAAATTTATTAATGATATTTATCAGCTTATAAAAAATGAATACGAGCTTCTCCAGAACCTGCTTGAATGGGCGGCGATGCAGCTTGGTAAGGTTGAGTTCAACCCGGTTGAAATAAATTTATACGAAGTTGCTGCAAAAAAGATAGAACTGCTATCTCTTCACGCTCAGAAAAAAAATATTACGGTTATAAATAATATAGAAAATAATGTCTATGTTTTGGCGGATAGAAATATGCTCGGTTCTACAATTCAAAATTTTATTACCAACGCTATTAAGTTTACAAACAGCGAAGGACGTATAAAAATTTATTCCGAAGCGGCTGTGTCATCTGTAGTGGTTACGATTGAAGATAATGGCATTGGAATGAGCAAAGAAAGAGTTGAAGAAATATTTAGATTGGACTCAACCAAATCTTCCAAAGGCACGGCAGGCGAGCCAGGCACCGGGCTTGGAATAATTCTCTGCAAAGAAATGATCGAAAAGCAAGGCGGGAAATTGAAAGTTGAGTCGGAACCGAAAGCAGGGACAAAAATTATTTTTGATATTCCTGCAGCGAAAAAATAAAAATTTTCATTTCATCTTGAGCATTAACTTTCTATCTTCGTCGGCAATAAATAACACATTAGGAAATTAATATTGACAATAATTAGAACCGTTGTCTTTGTAATACTAATATTTTTAGTTGAGTTTTATTTTCTTAAGAAGCTGACAAAGTCAATCAAAGTATTTTTCGGCTCTTCATTCTTAACAGCCAACCGAAAGCTTTTAATCTCATTCCTGGTTTTTATAAATCTATATCCGCTTTTTCTCGTTTGTGCGTGGAGCTATTCTGATTTTACCGGCGCGCCTGTATTTGTTCCTCAAAATATTTTCTTCGACTTTCTTCTCATCTATCCGTTCTGGGTTTTTACGTTTATTGAGGTTCAATGTATCCTGTTTTTCATTCTGTTCACGGCGTTAAAACTTCTGCTGTTTCCTTTGATAAAAAAATACAGGCAGAAAGCAATACGCGCTGAAGCCGCCGCCGTTTTATTGCTTGTAACATTTTTTATTATTTATGTCCCTGCGAGAACTATTCACGATTATTATTCAGTCGAAGTTAGAAAAGTTATTTTTGAAAAGCCCGGTCTCCCGGAAGCGCTGAATAATTTTAAGATTGTTTTTATATCGGATATTCATGCGGACAGATATACAAACAAGAAGCGTCTCGAAAATTATATTTCAAAGGTAAACGCACAGCATCCCGATCTGGTTTTAATTGGCGGCGATTTTATTTCTTCCACGCCGGATTATATTAATCTCGCCTCTGAAGAAATCGGTAAAATAAAATCTAAATATGGAATTTATTCATGCGTCGGCGACCATGATAATTGGGCTTACCACGACGATTATCAGAAAAGCCTAAATCAAATTACGGCTGCGCTGAAAGAACATAATGTTTATATGAACGATAACAAGGATTTAAAACTCTCTCTGGAAAATGTTCCGGTGCTCGTTACTTTTACAACAGATACGTATGTAAGACGCATTACAAAAAATCAACTCGACAGCCTTGTGAGTGATAAAAATAAATACGGATTAAAAATTTTTCTTACACACCAGGCGGGAAAATATTTGATCGATACAGCCGAAGCCCGCGGATATGATCTTTTTCTCGGAGGTCATACGCACGGCGGACAAATTACTTTTCTTTTCCCATTTAAAAACTTATCTCCCACTTTATTTGAAACTCCCTACGTTAGAGGAGATTTTCATTTCGGTAAAATGCTAATGATAGTTACACGCGGGCTTGGAATGTCGCTGGTTCCTCTTCGCTACAATTCTACGCCGGAAATTACAGCAATAAAATTACTTACCGGCTAAAAAGCCTTTAATTCATAGATAGCTTAATTATATCATACAGATCAAAACACTCCATTTGGGTAGTTTTAATTTCAATTTTTATTTCTGAAATTAGCCGCCGTTGTATTTATCTGCGCATATTGAAAATATCCTTTCACAAAGAAAGAATCGTATGAAAAAAAATTTACGAAGAATATTTCTGCTCCTTTTTGTTTCTGTTTTCCTTTTCGGATTTGCAGGAAATAATACAAAAAAGGCTGCATCAAATCCTCCCATCTACATTGCCTTTTTATGGCACATGCATCAGCCGATATATTGGCCTTATGAATCAGTGGTTCAAACCCAGGCGAACAACCGCTATCCTTTTTCCGTGTTTGATATTTTTAATCAGCGGATCGGACCGTATACCTCATGGCCTGCAGGCGCTGTTGAAAAAGGCATAGCGGCAAATCTTCCTCATTTCGGCGCGCAGGTAAGCTTCTCCGGCTCTCTGATGGAAAACTTAAATAACCTTGAGGCAGATGGAAACCAGAATTTCCAGAATTGGAAATCATCGTGGACGGCAATTAGACCTTTGAAAACAAGCCTTGGAAATCCACGACTCGATTTGGTCGGCTTCGGATATTTTCATCCTCTGATGGGATTGATTGATTACTTAGATATTCGTAAGCAGATAGAAATGCACAAGCAGGCTGTCGCTGCAAATTTCGGGGGCACGTATTCAAAAGGAATTTTCCCGCCTGAAAATGCTTTCTCCGAAAGAATGATCCCCGCTCTTGTTGACGAAGGCTTGCAGTGGGTTCTTGTTGATAATATTCATTTTGAAAGAGCTTGCAAAAATTATCCATACAGTACCGGCGGAAATCTTTATGAGCCTAATAAAGCCGATCAGGTAAATCCCGATCCCGGCGATTGGACCCAGCTTAACGGCGTTTGGGAAGGAACTAAAATCTCTGCCAAGTGGGCGCATCTTCCTCATTATGACGAATACATAGATCCTGCCACTGGAAAAGCTACTAAAATGATTGTCGTGCCCGCAGACCGCTACCTCGGCGTTGAAGACGGACGCGGCGGATTCGGCGCATTGAATTATGACGCTGTAATGAGCCAGCTTGAAAGCTATAATACCGATCCGAACCATCCTATTTTAATTGTGCTTGCGCATGACGGCGATAATTACGGCGGCGGCAGCGATTCATATTATAATTCCAACTTCCAGAATTTTGTTGATTGGCTGCAGGCAAACCCAAGCAGGTTCGTCTGCACAACAATTCAGGATTATCTTCAGATGTTCCCGCCGGATACAAGCGATGTTATTCATGTTGAGGACGGAAGCTGGAGCGGCGCTGATAACGGCGATCCGGAATTCAAAAAATGGCTCGGCGATCCAGATGCAAACGGCTATAGCCCGGATAGAAATTCATGGGGCGTTATTACCGCCGCTAAGAATTTTGTCTTCACCGCTAACCAAATTGATTCTACAAGTTCTAATACTGAAAATGCGTGGAAATATTTGCTCGTCGGCGAGTCAAGCGATTACTGGTACTGGGATTATTCCCTCAACGGAATCTGGGATGCGCATCCAACCGAAGCTTCCAATCAAGCCGTTCAATATGCCGAACAGGTGAAAGGAACTGATTTAACTCCGCCGACTATTTTTCTTCCGCAAA
>JAKAKL010000081.1 GCA_021824565.1 Bacteroidota bacterium
TGATAAATTTATCACTTCCACTTTTGGAAGAACCCAGCGCGGAGCCCATCAATATTACCGCACTCTAAAAGCTGCATTTAATAAAGCTCTGCAATGGAATTATATTTCCATTAATCCATTTACAAAAGTTAAATTTCCAAAGCTTTCTAAATCATATCCTGCTTTTATTAACGAAGACGAATTGTTTATGATTGTCTCTAATACTCCCTATCAATACTTAAAAGATATTTTCATTACTGCTTTTTATACAGGCTTACGCCTTGGTGAAATAATAAATATGAAATGGTCTTGGATAGACTTTACTCAAAACTACATTACTGTTCAATGTTCAGAAAGCTTCCAGACTAAAAGCAAAAAAGATAGAATAGTCCCTATGTCAGAAAAAGTTCGTTCTCTTTTAACAAGTCGCTTTAAATCTAATCTCCATAGTCCCGAAGAATTCGTATTCTATCATTTCAAAGGTAGAAAGCTTCATCAAGAAACCATTAGCAAACAATTTAAAGATGTTGTACGAAAACTTAATCTAGATGATAAAATTCATTTTCACACTTTGCGTCATTCGTTCGCTTCAATGTTGGTTCAACGCGGTGTGTCTCTTTATGTAGTAAAAGAATTGTTAGGTCATGAAGATTTGAGTACGACTCAAATTTATTCCCACTTGCAAAGTCAAAATTTAAAGGATGCGGTGAATTTGTTATAAATAAAAATGCCCGAGAAATTACAGGCATTTTTCATTAATTAGTTTCATTAGTTCAGTAAAAATTAATATTATTCAGAATTCTTTAATTTTATTTTATCTTATTTACTTTTGCTTAAACAATATTTCTCAATATAAAATTGTAATTGTTTTTATATTTTATTGTATTACCTTCTTCAATAATGTCCCCATTCCGCTGGCATATATGCATGTTTTACTAACTGCGAGACCTTCTAAGTTGACCGTAGTTCCTGATGTCTCTTTTACCCAATTAATTCCGTCATCAGATCTTAATATTGTACCGTTTGTTCCGGCAACATAAATAGAACTGTTCGGTACTTGCTTTATATTCAAAAGTGTTTCATTTGTACTAGATTGCAGTTTATTCCATGTTGTGCCGCCATCGGTTGTTTCTATTATTAAACCATTATTACCGACTCCATACACAAGGCTTGAACTTTCTACAAGCAAACGTATTCCGCCGTTATTTCCTCCTGTATAGGCACGATTCCAAGTTTGTCCTCCATCAATTGTTTTATACACTACCGATGTCCCATCCTTTAAATTTCCTCCTATAAAAGCAACATTATCATTAGCAGCACCTACACCCCAATAGTCTTCCTTACCGCTTGGCGCAATAATTTGTGTCCAGGCATTTCCTCCGTCAATAGATTTCCAAGCAGCACCTTCCCATGCAACCGTATAAAGCAAATCTGATCCATAGTTACAAATCGCATTTTTATCCGGCCATGAACCAACAGGAAGTTTCGTCCAGTTACTACCTTCGTCATTTGATTTTGAGATTGTGAAATCGCCCTGCGCCCAAACTATACTTTGCCCATAAGTTAGCATATTATTATAACCATTTCCGCTCAACTTCATTTGAAATGAATTACCGCCGTCTGTTGATAAATACACTCCTTTATTATAAAGATTTATCCAAAGATTATTATTTTCATCAACGGTCATTCCACTAATGTTATCGTCAGAATTAAATCCCTGACTTATATTTTGCCAAATATTTTCATTTTGAGAAGAGTTGCAACCAGAATTTAACAATTCACTACCAACTGTACAAAGTAATGGTTGTTCACTTCTATCCAAAGTTGAAGCATCTTGACCCAATGCCCAAATAATTGTTCCTCGTATTGAAAGCGATTTTACCTCATCGCATTTAATTTTAATAGATTTTTCATCGTCATAAGAAACTAGTTCATTTTTTGACATATCAACTATATAAGGCACCTGATTAATTTCATCAAATTCATATTGGCTCATATCTGAATATAAGAGTGGCTGAATATCACAATAATTAATACTTTTAATAGTACCATAAAATTTAAATTCAAAAGATAAAATTCCAGGATACACAATGCCAAAGAATGGCAAACCCATTAATAATTTATTTTTTGGCGCTCCAATATGGATATAATCATTTATATTATTCGTAACATCTTGAAGTGATGCGTTTTGAATTGGTGTATTTTTATTATTTTCATTTGGAAAATATCCATAGCTCATAACACCATACCAATCAATATATGGATTAAGTTTATCGAATTGATAACTTTGCCGGAATCCTCCCGCAATTGCTAAGCTTAAGGTAAAATTTTCATTTTTATTTTTTAATGAAGTATATAAACCCTGAATAAAAATGACAAGGTTATTCCAATCATCATTGCTCTGGGGAAATTCCCAATCAATATCAACTCCATTAAATTCTTTATCAACACACTCTTCTGCTATATTTTCAATAAATTTTTTTCTTAAATTTTCATTACTAGTTAACTTCGAGAAAATTTCTCCATTTGAAATAGTTTCTGTACTTTCTCCGCCTATTGAAAGGATTGCTTTTTTGCCAGCGTTTTTGACTATTTTTACAAATTCATTTTTTATATCAATTTTGGGATTTAAGTTCGTTAAAGTACCATCCGCTTGAGGTATTTCAAAAGCATAAGCAACGTGTGTGAGATTTTCAAAATTTATATCACTCATTGGAAAGTTATCGGTGCATAAATAATACCCCATTACAATTGTCTTTTCACCATTGGTAGGCGGACTTGCCTCTGGTTCAGAAGGCTGATTACAATTCATATTAGTGAAAAGGAAAAACATAATAGCACTAATAAATGAAATATAACCTTTTCTAGTATTGTTTTTCACCATAATTCCTATTCTTTTCATCCTTTACAACTATAACTTTAAATTTCTCAAAACAATAGCAATTTTATTTTTTTTAGAATTAAAGGATACCCTTCGCTGTTTTTATTTTTTACTTTCGTAATTTGAAGCCTATTTATATTTTTAAAATCTCTAACTTTCGCTCCCTAATTAGTCTTTTCATTTTTAAGAACTTTAGATAGATTATAAAACTTATTTGCTTTAATAGAATCACCCATCTCTTGATACAATTTGCTCAACCCCAAATAATTCTCACTTATTTGTTTAGGATTTAAAGCAATACTCATAATATAAGCTTGCTGTGCGTTATTATATTGTTTTAATTGGGTATAAAGATCTCCAAGTTCGAAATAATCATCCGCAGCATCACATCTATATTCTTCGTTAATTATTTTTTTCAATTCTAAAAAAGAAGAATCTGGCCCCGAATCATTTACTTTTCCTTCTCCATATTTAATTTCCCATTCATTTCCTTGGTTCCATTCCTTAATAATATTTTCTTTTAATTCTTTTAGATTCACGATAGAAGAAAGTTCAAGATCAATATCTTTTTTGAAATAATTTATAGCTTCGTTGTAATCATTTTCATACTTATATGAAAGAGCTAGCTTCCTATATGCCATTCCATATATAAGTGGGTGCCATTTATTTTCTGGATCACTATCCCAATAATCATCCCCATAATGTTCATCTGCTTTTTCTATGGCTTCACTAATTTTCTCAATCGCTAGGCTATATTGTTTAGAATAATAATAATCGCTACCTTCATCAAGAAGAGATTGTGCTGAAGGTGAGCAAGAAAATGATAATATAGATAGTATAAACATCATTATCATCATGAAAAGTAAATTGTATATTTTCATTGTATCTCCTTTAAGGTTTTTCATTTTTACCTATATGTATTGTTATTGTTTTTTAAGAACTAATGGATACCCTTCACCTTCCCAGTTTGAAATGCTTAGAGTTGATCCTGAAAGTGTATAATCCACAACCCACCATTTCGACGGATCAGGTTCGCTATCGTACTTAAGTGTTAATTGTGTTCCAGTTAAAGAATATCCGCCGGTCTCAGTTACAGGTCCAGAGGCAGCGTTAAAACTTTCTGTAAATCTACTATTGGTAAAAACAAATGTATAACTGTCTACTGCATGAGGCGCGGGCTTATTGTTACCTACCCATGTTCCTGCCAGTACAGTACTTTGGTTGTCATTACTGCTAACAGAGTTATCATTTTTTTTGCATGAAGTTAATAATAGCAGAGAAAATAATAATAGCAATAATAATTTTTTCATTTTGATTATCTCCTAAAATATTATTTAAGCAATACAAATTTCCTTACACTTCTAAACGAACCGGCTTGTAGTATATATAGATAAGCTCCGCTACTTAATTTGCTTCCGTCGAATCGCAAAGAATAAAGACCTGCAGCCTTTCTGTTATATACTAATGTCTTAACAAACTGACCAAGAATGTTGTAAACTTTTAATGTTACGAATTCATTCTTCGGTATTTGATATTTTATTGTTGTAACCGGATTGAACGGATTTGGAAAATTAGGATAGAGGAAATATTGGTTTAATTTATAGCTTCCTTTTTTAATTGAAGTTATACTTTCAATGCTTCTGAATATACCATTTCCATTTGTACCTACAAAGAGAATCCCATTGCTGTTTTTAACAATTGGACATGTTGCCAAGTTATTCAATCCATTATTTAATTCCATCCAATTATCACCATAGTCACTTGATGTATAAATCCCCTCATTTGTCGAAGCAAATAATTTATTTTGTGAAACAAAGATTAAGTCATTTATAATATTTCCATTTAATCCATTTTCAACTTTTTGCCATCCTCCTATAACCTCTTTATATATACCGTCTACATCATTTCCAGCCCATAGATAATTGTTGGAAGTATCAATAAACAAATATTTTTCATAACCTCCGTTTAGGGGGTCCGTTTCAGGATACCATGAAGTAGCTTTATCTGAACTATACTGTATCCCACCTCCATTACATCCGACATAAATATCGCCTTTAGAGCTAAATGTTATAGTATTTACAGACAAAACACTAAAACCGGAAAAATAATTATAAGGATAATTACCTTGGTTCCATGAATCCCCATTATCGGTAGAACAATACATGTTTTTTGAACTATTGTCTACAGCATAAAGTATTCCAATTGGATCTTTTGCAAATGGATTAATTAATACATTTTTGAATCCGGAAAGGGTCCAAGAGTTGCTGTTTTTCTTTTTACAGTATATACCTTGGTTAGTAGAAATTAATAAATCTCCTCTATTATTTATTAAAATATTATTAATCGAATAATTACTACCGATCGAATCAATCTGCATCCAAGTTTCTCCATTATCTCCAGATTCAAATATTTCATTTCCATTTAAGACAGTGTAAATTGTATCGTTAGGAGATAAAATTAAAGATGTTACTATTGAATAATTAAATCCATTATTTTTACGCATCCATGTCTTTCCATTATCGGATGAAAGGAATATTCCTTTTATTGTACCTACTACTAATTCATTTGAATTATTTGCAAGTATACTTGTCACAAAGTTATGTTTAAGAAAACTATTTAGCAGTGTCCAATCTTTCCCGTCGTCTTGTGTCATGTATAAGCCATTATACTTGTTAATGAATAACAAATTGCCTGAATTTACTTCAATATTGTAAATATCTGCGATTTCGCTTATTCTATTCCAACTATTTCCATTATCTGTAGATTCAAATAATCCTCCGGGTGTACCCGCATATATATCCCCATTCTTGTTTTTTATTAGTTTATATACATTTCCGTATACTCCGGTCGCATTCCAACTATTACCATTATCTGTTGATTTATACACACTTAAATCTAATCCATAATACCATGTCGTCCCTATGAATATATCATTACTAGAAGTAAAAATTATTGAAGTAATTACTTGTGTTACGCCTACAGTGGTATATATTTTAGAAAAAGTTTCCCCTTTATCTATTGATCTATATAAATCGAATCCTATTCCTATAAATATTTGATCATTATTATTAATTCCCAGACAATTGATTAAAGTACTTTGATAAATACATGACCAACTCTGACCATTATTATCCGAAACAAATAAACCACTATCAGCTACTATGTAGATATTTCCTAAAGAGTTTAAGGATATACATCTCACATTTGTTGTTTTTAATCCAATATTTGTCCAATTTTCGCAATCATCAGTTGAGCGATAAATCCCATTGTTTGTACCCGCCATGATGCTTCCGTCAGAACAACTATATAATGCATAAACATTACACCCTGAGGAGGGTATACTAGTCTGCTCCCAATAATTTTGTGAAAATGTTCGAGCATTATATATTAAAAGCAAAAATATAATTAGCAGTATTTTTTTCATAGCTGTAGCCCTTTAAATATTCTATTGTTTTTTTAAAATTAATGGATACCCTTCACCTTCCCAGTTTGAAATGCTTAGAGTTGATCCTGAAAGTGTATAATCCACAACCCACCATTTCGACGGATCAGGTTCGCTATCGTACTTAAGTGTTAATTGTGTCCCAGTTAAGGAATATCCGCCGGTCTCAGTTACAGGTCCAGAGGCAGCGTTAAAACTTTCTGTAAATCTGCTATTGGTAAAAACAAATGTATAACTGTCTACTGCATGAGGCGCGGGCTTATTGTTGCCTACCCATGTTCCTGCCAGTACAGTACTTTGGTTGTCATTACTGCTAACAGAGTTATCATTTTTTTTACATGAAGTTAATAATAGCAGAGAGAATAATATTAGCGTCAATATTTTTTTCATTTTGATTATTTCCTAATTACTTAAGCAAAACAAACTTTTTTGTATCAACATAATTTCCAGACTGCAACTTATAAAAATAAATTCCGCTTGGTAAATTATTCCCATGGAATTCAATACTATAATTTCCTGGAGCTTTTTGTTCATTTATCAATGTCTGAACTTCTTTTCCTAAACTATTAAAAATCGTTATCTTCACTTTCCCCTCATAGGGGATTGAATAATCTATCTCAGTTGTGGGATTGAAAGGATTGGGATAATTTTGAAAAAGAGAAAATTTTTTAACCAAATTGGATGTTTCTGAATTAATGCCTGTCGCATTTATATCTTGTTTCAGTATATATAATCCATATTCACCGCAAGCTATATAAACATATGTATCTGGAGACTGCACACACTTTGCGACGGCAATTCCACGTGCATTATTTTTTATTACATAAGAACCTATTTCTTTAATATTTCTGGGATCACTAATATCTGCAACATGAAGTCCATCCAGAAAATCAACACAATAAAGATACTGGTTATCTACAGTCAATTGTATTGCTAACTGTGTTTTGATACCTCCTATATCTTCAACAAAATATGGGTTTCCTACATCTATTACTCTAATACCTTTTGAACCGGCTGCTGCAAATGCATATTCACCACCAAATGCTGGAGTAGTAAGCACACTATTATAACTTATATCGTTGTTTAATATATACGGTGTTTGAGGATTTGCTAAATCGGAAACGTCAATTCGACATAATCCACCATAATAATTTGCTACAAATGCATATCTTCCCCCAAACCATGATATTTTTTGGGCTTCTCCTTGCGTAGAAAGATTACTAATCATTTCAGGCTTTGTAGGATCAGTTGCATTAATAATAATCAATCCACTGCTTCCCGCAGCAAGCATTACATAACCTGCCCCTAATGCTATAACCCCTTTAGCTGGACCAGGTGATAAATAAAATCCAACTTCTTTTGGATGAGAATTATCAGTTATATCTATTATTCTTAGTCCAGAACTATCATCTGCTATATATGCATAATTACCTGAAATGGAAATATCCCATGCTCTACCAGGTAATTTTAAATGCCCTACTTCATTCGGTATAAAAGGTATGCTTATATCTAGTATATATATTCCACCATCAGCGGCAATATAAGCATACTTATCTCTCACTACTACCTGATTTAACGACCCAGGTGTATCATAAAATCCAACTTCTTTTGGACTAGAAGGAATAATTCTATTAATAATTCGCAAACCATTTCCTCCGTCGCTGATAACTGTCATGGAACTAAAAGTTGCAACACCTGTTGGAGGAACTGATGTATTTAGGTGACTAATTATAATTGGTTTTGAGGGATTCGATATATTTACAATCGTGTACCCTTTGTCATCAGCAATATGCGCATATATTCCTTCAACTTGGATTTTATTACCATAACCTGGTAGTCCTATACTTCCCTTTAAAATGGGATTTGTCGGGATACTAATATCAATTATAGCTAATCCATTAGAACCAACAATGTATGCATAATTGCCTACAATTGTTATTCCCCGGGGGGTACCACCAGCGCCAACGTAAGATGAGAAGGATACATTTATTGGATGGCTTGGATCGCTGACATTAAATATATTAAGTCCGGCAGTGAATAAGCCCAATGAACCTACAGCGTAAACATAATTTCCAGAAACTGCTATATCGTTTATAGCCCCCGAAGGATAACCAGTCCCCAGTTCTAAAGGTACGGCAGGATTGCTTATATCAAGTACTGTTAAATCGCTCCCGCCCGATATATAACAGTAATTTCCAGAAACAGCAAGTGTCGTTACAAATCCTGGGAATGCCCCTTTCTCTATGGGTGAATTTTGATTTGTAAGATCAATAATTCTTAAACCGCCTTGGTTATCGGCTAGATAAGCAAATCTTGATACTACTATTTTTGAAATAACACCTGGTGTTATAACTTCACCATACTTGGAAGGGTTAGCAGGATCTGTAATATCAACCACAACAAATGTTCCACCTTCTCCTATATAAAAAAGATTACTTCCTGCTCTTGATACTGAGGCAGTACCACATGATCCATAAGCCCAAGTATACACAGGTACAAATTGTAAATTTGTCTGCCCATAAGATATATAATTGAATAAAATATATAATATCAAAATCACCAATAACTTTTTCATTTTGTTCATCTCCCAAATTCTATTTGATCAATATTGATTTCTTTACTTGCGAATATTCGCCTGCTTTTATCTTATAGAAATATATCCCGCTTGAAAGATTAGCTGCATTAAACTCTACACTGTGCATTCCAGCCGACATCCTTCCGTTTACAAGTGTGGCTACGTTTTGTCCCATTATGTTATATACCTCAAGTACAACTTTGCAATCCTTTGGCAAAGCATAGTTTATAGTTGTTGACGGATTAAACGGATTTGGATAATTCTGATCTAAAGTAAAACTATGCGGGGGGGTTATTTCTTTTGACTGTTTTATACTAGTAGCATTAAGTAAAGAGGAAATTGTAGCTTTAAAAACACCATTAGAGCTAGTCCCAGCGAAAATATTTGTTCCAATTACGGCAAGAGATATGACAACAGTATCTGTTAAACCATTATTAATCGCCGTCCAGTTTGCACCATTATTTGTGGATAAAAATATTCCCCCCTCAGTTCCCGCAAATATATTTGTACCGCTAACAGCAAGCGCTAAAATATGAGTATTTGTTAAACCATTGTTTACCGCAGTCCAGTTTATACCGTTGTTTATAGTTAAAAATACTCCACCCTCAGTCCCGGCAAATATATTCGTACCGCTAATGGCAATAGCATGAATATTAGGATTTGTTAAGCCGCTATCGACTTCAGTCCAGTTTGTACCGTTGTTGGACGTTAAATATAAACCCCCACCCCCGGCAAATATATTCGTTCCACTAATAGCAAAAGAAATAATAGTAGCAGGCAGAGAATAAGGCTTTATCAAACCATTATTAACTGTAGTCCAACTTGCGCCATTGTTTGTGGATAGATACACTCCATCGGATACGGGTCCCTCAGTACCGATAAAAATATTTGTCCCGCTTATGGCGATAGATGTAACATAAGTATTCTTCAAACCGTTATTAACTGCAGTCCAGCTAGTGCCGTTGTTGGTGGATAAATATATTCCGCCACCATAGGTCCCGGCAAAAATATTTGTCCCGCTTTCGGCAATAGACATTACAAAAGTATCTCCCAAGCCATTATTAACTGCAGTCCAGCTAGTGCCGTTATTAGTGGATAAATATATTCCACTGCCTCCAGTCCCGGCAAAAATATTTGTCTCGCTAATGGCTAGTGCGTAAACCAAGCCATATGGATTAATTGTTTGCACCCATTGGGCGTTTACATTAAAATTTGGAATTAAGAGTAACAAAAGTAAAAAATGTTTTTTCATAATAGCTTCCTTCATTATTCATTTACCATTTTTATTTTTGCAATTTTTCCTGCTCCATTTGGATTGTATAGGTCAAAATAATTCCAGAGTACAAACCCATATTTGTCTGTATCAATTTTCCCATCATTTGTTAATGGGTAAAAATAAATCTCAACTCCAGCTATATCTGAATCAACTACAATTTGATAATTAGTTTTGGGAAGGAAATCACCAACAGCATAACAAGCCTTTGTTATTTCATCACTATTCCAGTCTAAAAAATTTCCCAAGTTTGCCTTATCTAAGCCTCTCCAGAAAAGTGAATTTATTGAAAGCGTATAATCGCAAACAGCTAAATTTGGGTCCAAGGCACCTAGAATAAAATGATCGATTGTTCCTACTTTACAAGTAGAAATGAGAATTATGGGAAAATTTGTTCCTTGACAATGCCATTCCCCTTTAGAATCTTTAGTTAATTTTAATTCTTTATCGTATAAATGTACCGTTACTTCATTACCCTTCTGGATATAGGCATTAAAAAGCACTGCTGTATTATCTTTAATATTATTTTCTATCTCATCTAAACTTTGTGTTTTAACCACAAAGCCATCTGTGTTTTTAATTTGATCTGTATCTCCAACTTTAGGCATTGATGTCCATGATGAACATCCCCAAATTATTAATACGAATATTACAACTAAATATTTTATGATTATTTTTTCCATACATCTTCCTCAAATTTTTAGTTTTTCATTTAAATCGAGGTAAAACACAAAAACGTTTAACCATTGTTTCATATTTATTATCGTATAATTAATTCTATACTTTAGCTAGCTTCATTATACCAAATTAATTAACATCCCCATTCGGCAACATTTGATATGTTGAAGTATTAAATTCCAAATTATTTAATTCTTCTTTTATTTTTTGCTTTGTTATTTAAAAAATGAAAAGTTGGATGATATTTTATAGTTGTTTCATCTTGTAGTCTTATATTCCAACTTGGACACTTTTAAACTATTTCGCAGCCAAAACCTCAAATAAACTGTCTATCTGTCCAATCTGTTCCAATTGTCCATCTTAAAAACAAAAACTGTCCGACAAAATCTTTGAAATTGATTCTAATTCAAAGGAAATAGCCAATTTGGACACTTGGACACTTTTAAAATCATTTCGCAGCCCAAACCTCAAAACAAAGTGTCCATCTGTCCAACTTCACTTTTAGCGGTAGGATTTTCATTCCCCTTAAAATTAATATATCTATCAGAACCGGACTTCCTTTCAACAACTTTCAAGCCTTTTTATTCTTCCAGCTTCCTTCAGCCACCGAGTAAACTTTGTCAATTCCATTTCCTCAAAATAGTCATACACTTTCCTTAACTCTTCCAGAAAATATTTTCGCGATTTATTCGGTGAATTTACTCCAAAGTATTTCCGTCTTTGTTAAAAAGAAGGAAGTAAAACTTAGTCCGTGTTAAGTTATCATGAATGCAATTAAAAATATTATTGTACTCAGCGGGGAAATGGCGGTATTATTTAAGCGGGGCTAATTACCTTAAAATAAAATCTAATCACAGAGTAGTTCCCGTTGTTGACAAGCCAATCCAAATAACCGGAAAGTTGTAATACAGGAATTGGTAACACCGCCCACCGGTATTACTGCGAACAGCATGTACGATCAAGATTTCATCACCGGCTCGAAAACTGATACGAATGCTTTTTACATTACGTCGCTTCCCGATAGTATAGCTGTGTACAGTTATGCGGCAAACAAATCCTTTACCGGGTTTTTATATTACGGTACCGGTACAGCAGAAGGTGCGGGAAAGATTAAACGAAATACATCGTACGACGTCTCTTCCACTTCAAGAAAAAAGGTAACAAACTATGAATATTATACCGGCAATGTTGATTATACCGGCGCTTTGAAGAACGCAGTATTTGATAACGGCTTAACTGACAATTATAACTATCTTCCAAGTCTAACCGGAAATTACACTCTTTACGCACGGGTTGTGAAAACAGACAGCAGTGAAGTTGATACTACCTACAGCTTAACTTTTAACTCGAACTTTTACGACTATATTCAAAGCTATTTTGAAAATAAGATATTTGATACGGATACACTCTCAAACTTCCGCGTTTTGTCCAGTGGAAGTTATAATATATTAAGAGACCAGAATAATTTTATTTACTCAATGGCGCTCGATCCGGCAGACCGTCCGGTTAAGATTACAAAACCGGGATTCTTTACCTCCCCGATGCTTTTCGGATTCGACCCGCTGGAGGGATGGATACCCTCATCCTCGATGGTTTACAATGATACTGTTGGATACATAAATGATACCGCCAAGTTCACTCCTTCACAGTCTTCACCAGTTATGCAGTCAACGAGAAACTTCAACTATAACAACCGCCAGTCTTCATACCTGATGCGCAACGACGGAGGCAGTATGGAGCTTAAGAGCAGTACTGTATACAATTATTTGAATGAACCCATCTTTGATTCTACCGGTACCGGCATAACAAAGTATTACGATTATGATCTCTTTGGAAGAATTATAAAAACGCATTTTGCAGACGGCAGCCATTCAACCACAACTTATCAGAGCAGCAACGGCGGCACTATCGGCGGCAATTCATATTATGAGCTTGAGACGGACTCCGATGAAGTTGGAAACGTAAAAAAATCATACTTCGATATAAACGATAATCTTGTAGCGGAAGTGCCCGGTACAAACAACCCGACGATTTATAATTACAATTCCATAAACCAGCTTACATCCGTTCAAAGCCCGGGCGGTAAAACCACATCCTACACGTACGATGGTTTCGGAAATACGGCTTCCAAATCAAGTCCGGACGAAGGAACTTACAAATATAAATACGATGTTTACGGCAATCTTAGGTTCACATTTCATACTACCGAAACACCGCTTCAAACAGTATTTAACAGCTACGACCCAATGAACAGGCTGCTGTCTACCGGAATAGAAAATACAACAGCATCCGTATACGATACATTGAATCCGGACATAATTCACAGCTTTGAAATAGATACGACAAACTTTGTCCTATCCAATATGTATGATAAATTCGTAGTATCCGGCGTCTTCCCTAGCAATCCTTACATCTCCGCGCTGAAAAACCTTAAGGCAAAACAGTTGCAACGGCTTTTAGGGATAAGACCGGCGAGGGATGGAACTATAAGCTGTTTTCTTATGATTATCTAGAAAGAATTCAGTACTCGATCCACAGACCGTTTAAAGAAAGTGCATGGCTCATAATAGCTAACGGATACGATAACCTTGGAGATATAACAAAACAAGTAGTGAACAATTCTGCTCCAAGCAACAAGTTCGCCTTCTGGTACAGCTACGATGCAGAGAGCAGGCTCTACCAGCTTAGGACAAACAATACCGATAACTACAGCACTTCTACTTTAAGGGCAACATACACCTACCGGGCAGATGATAATGTCAGCAAGCTGCAATATCCCGGGCCTTATATACAATATTCTTATGATGCAAACAGAGGCTGGGTTACAAACATCGAAGAAGTTGCGCTCGGACAGTTCCGGGAAACGCTGACATATTATACCAACGGAAATATACATACTCAGACCATCATCAATAGCGGTAATCCAAACTGGCCTAATCTCAACACTACTTTTTCTTATGATGGTCTGAACCGTCTTACAGGCACATCCGTTTCCGGGTACTCAAACTACAACGAAAGCTTTTCTTATGACGCCGATGGTAATTTTACAAACACTTTAAGAGGAGGATTGTATTACTACCAGAGCGGAACAAACAAACTAATTAATATTGAAGCGCCGGGTGATAAGTATTATACATATACCTACGACAACAAAGGCAGCGTAACCGGCAAGAGCGAAGCTTCTGCCGGCAATATATTTACCATTGGAAGCTACGACAGAAGGAACCTTCCTCTTTCTGTTACTACCCCACCCGGTACATTCAGCTATTTCTATGACGACAGCGGCAGCAGAATTATAAAGCAGTCACCGGATTCTACAAGATACTACATACGGGATTTTACAGGCAGAACGCTTGCCATATACGATATAACAGGAACCTCTTATGTTTTTAAGACAGCCAACCTTTTCGGTAATGGATTGATAGGCAGAGCCGACGCCAATGGTGCAGGTTACAAAACATTTTATTATTTTAAAGACCATCTGGGAAGCATTCGCCAAACATGGGACGAAAGCGGCAATATAGTAGCTGCTCAGGATTATTTTTCCTACGGAGATATATTGAGAAGCTACGGAGGCAGCAGTCCGTTAGAAAGATATAAGTTTACAAGCAAGGAGCGGGACAATGAGAGCAGCCTTGATTATTTCGGTGCAAGATACTATGAGAGTCTATCCGGCAGATGGATGCAAGTTGACCCGATGGCGGATGATAACCCGGATGTTAGCCCGTATGTATATGCAGGTGACAACCCAATTAACCGGACTGATCCGGATGGAAGGCAAGATTCCACACTAACATATTGGCTGCAGCCAATAACAGTAACTGCCCAAATGGTTCCGATAACAGAACCATTTTTTGGACCGGTACCATTACCAATACCGGCACCGCCGGATATAAACACAGCAAATAAAACCGGACAGGCAGTAAGTGAATTCTTAAATAGACTGAATAATATTAATAATGTGGTTAAGTTAGGAGTAATAACTCTAATAACTCCAGTTATTAACTCAAGTTACGCAAAATAATAAAGCTTGAGTGTCATACCCGCGAAAGCGGGTATCCAAGATACGAAAATATGATAAAAAATGGATTCCCACTTTCGTGGGAATGACAATGCGGACATCAAAATGTATTCCTGCGTAACTTGAGTTATAAGATAATTGCTACAAAATTCTAAATCTTCCATCTAAGAAATCATTAGGATTACTCGGATCGTAATGTCCCTCTTCCTTATCTGAATAAGCGGAAGGATTGTTATCGAAAATCTTCTTACAAGTTTTGCAGCAGAAATAATATTTTGAATTCTTATAAACGCTGATTCCTCTCGCTTCTTCAGTATTTATAACCTCACCGCAAACCGGGTTGCGCTCAAATTCTATCCGCTTTACAATTGTAATTTAATTTTCTTCATTAATTATAATTTCAGTTTCCATATTTGCCTCTGCATAATTTAATTTACTGTATTATCTGAAGATATATTTGAATATTGTATTGCCTGTCTCCATTTTCCTCTCATCGGAATGAACATAGGCACATGCCGCTTGTATTCGAGATATTCTTCTCCGAACTGTAGAGTTACTTTTTGTTCTTCCTTACGCGGAAGCAGAGTGTAAGCAAGAACTATGGTTGGAAAAAGTCCAACGGAGAAAAATGTTGGCCAATGTACAACCCCTTTGCCGAAGAGCGCCAGGAAGAGTCCCGAGTACTGCGGCTGCCTAACAAAGCTGTATAAAACCATCGGTAGCAAGCCGTTTTTCTTGATGAGTCTTGTACAGTTCACGCCAGCCTTGAAGAAAAATTCCAAACCCGACGAATAGCAGCACATAACCGACAATCATTGAAATCATCATACCGGGATGGTTCAGGAACTCCGTCTGGATGATTATGTGCAATGATAACAGATGTAGATTTATTCATAAGAGCCGTTTCCACAATCCTTCTGTAATTTAAGTAAGATTCATTTACCGTACCTGCGTCTATTAAATCAGTATGAATCATTTTATTCTCTGAATTCAGATATAATACTTTTACAACTTCATTTTTATAACTTCCAATTGTAGCTTCTAAATATGCTGCTATCTGCTCAAGCGATGTAAACTGAATTTCACCCTTTTCAACCTGGTGCTCAAAATAAAATTTTATAAACTCATTTAATGCTTTAATAAATATTACCGATTGTCTGCCTAAGCCGTTTATTTGTTCTAATTCTTTTGTATCTGCAGATAACACTTCTTTAAGTGTTCCGAACCTTTTAAAAAGATTTTTAGAGAATGCTTTAGTGTCTTTCCTGGGAATTGCATAAGTCAACAATAATTCCAAAACTTCATAATCATTAAAATCCTTAAATCCGGATTTTCCAAATCGCTTTCTAAGTCTATCTCTATGTCCTGCGTTTTTATCTTCAGCCGAAGGCTGATGAGCCTCTGGCTCAAATTCAACTTTGGATATATTTTCTTCTTTATAAGCCTTTAGCTTATCAGAATTGACGGCTTCGCTGATGTTAAACATTTTCAATTTAATTTAGCCTAATGTTGATAAATAGTTGATGTAAAAACCTGCCTGGTCTGCTTACTATATAGGTAGGCGACGGACAAGATGCATAATACTCACTCTCCTCCTTAATTTAATTTTTTAAAAAGGAGTTTAACCTTATTAATCAGTGCCTTCTAAAAATTGAGGGGAAATATTCCCCTAGTACTTTATCTATTCTTAAAAGCTTTCAATCCTCCAAAGCTGCAATTCTTTCCAAGTTCTTCTTCAATTCTTATAAGCTGATTGAACTTGGAAATGCGTTCGCTTCTGCAGCCGCTTCCTGTTTTAAGATGCCCTGCATTTGTTGCAACAGTTAAATCTGCAATTGTTGTATCCTCAGTTTCACCGCTCCTGTGGCTGATGAAATAATTGTACTTGTTTTTCTTTGCAAGATTTATCGTTTGCATAGTCTCCGTTACAGTCCCAATTTGATTAAGTTTTATTAGAATTGAATTACCGATTCCTTTTTCAATTCCTTCTTTTAATATTGTGGGATTAGTACAGAAAATATCATCTCCGACTAACTCAATTTTATTCCCTAACTCTTTAGTAAGATTTCCCCATCCTTCCCAGTCATTTTCTGCCATGCCGTCTTCCAATAAAATTATTGGATATTCGGAAGTCCATTTCTTCCAGATAGAAATCATTTCATCGGAAGTTGCAAGATGCTGGTCTGATTTGAAGAACTTGTATTTACCGTCTTCCCACATTTCGCTTGCCGCCGGGTCAAGACAAATGGAAACATCAGTACCGGGTTTGTAACCGGCTTTTTCAATCCCTTCAAGTATTGATTCAACAGCTTCTTCATTTGATTTTAAGTTTGGCGCAAAGCCGCCTTCGTCGCCTACACCGGTCGAATAGCCTTTGCTCTTTAAAATTTCTTTCAAGGTATGGAAAACTTCAACTCCCATTCTTATAGATTCTTTGAACGAAGGTGCATTATGCGGTGCAATCATAAATTCCTGGAAGTCAACGTTATTATCAGCATGCTTGCCGCCGTTAATTACATTCATACAAGGAACCGGCATCACGTATTTGCCTTTGTCATTTAGATAACGGTAGAGCGGAATGCCTTCCTTCAAAGCAGATGCACGCGCAAAAGCAATTGATACGCCAAGTATAGCATTAGCACCTAACCGCATTTTGTTGGACGTGCCGTCAAGTCTTATTAAAATTTTGTCCAACTCTTTCTGCGATTCAAATTTCTTACCTGTAATCGCATTTGCAATTTCTGAATTTACATTCTCAATAGCTTTAAGAACACCTTTGCCTTTAAATCTTTTCTTATCGCCGTCTCTTAATTCGACCGCTTCACGCTCGCCTGTGCTGGCGCCCGATGGAACAATAGCTCTTCCTAAATATTTATTGCCAAGCGTTACGTCCACTTCAACGGTAGGATTGCCGCGTGAATCTAAAATTTCCCTTCCGGTTACTTTTGTAATTTTCATAATAATTATACCTTTTTATGTTTATTGTTTTATCATTTTGTTTGTTGAATTATATCCTTCGCTTGGGATATTCCTTCAATTTCTTCTATAGCCTGATTAAAATTATTTCGCTCAAATTTCTGATTATCAATTAAATTTTCGATGCTTATTATTTCATTGTAAATATATTGACCGACTAATTTCCTGTTACTTTCAATTACCTTGCTAATATTCTCTGCAATGCCCGAAGTAAGACGGCTTAGATTTTTTTCTACCTCGAAAGGTATTTTCTTAAAAAAGAATTTTTGGAAAATCTTCCTGAACAAAAACATCGGGAAAAAGAACCACAACAAATCAATTGAAATATCGAATGAATGGCTTACCGAAATATCCGGCTGTTTTATTCTCTCAACTTCAGTATTTAGGGCAACCGTTTTCATTTTAATGCCCAGAATTTTTTCAACATTATTTGTTAGTCTTTCTGAAAACGATTGGGCAAAAATGTTGTAATGACTTTGAATATCAGTAAGATAACTGTCCAATTGCAGTATTGCTTTTTCACCCGCCGTCAATAATATTTCTTTCAAGCTATTGTGAAGCCACATTTCAAATTTTCTTGAAACCTTGTATAAATTCCCTTGCCACAAGTGAAAATCTTTTTCAAAATCATTTTCCAATCTGGCGCGGATATCTTTCGCATAAGGCATTACAATAGACGCAACCTTTTCTCTATTTCTGTTTCTAAATGAATTAGCAATTATATCCAGATTATTTTTTATA
>JAKAKL010000021.1 GCA_021824565.1 Bacteroidota bacterium
ATAATTTATACTTTCTAATTTATCATTTATAATTCTTTCTATCTCATTTCAGAAAGCAAATAATCCGAAATAAATTCCGGTCTGAATAAAAAATGAATTACTTGAAAGCTCTGATGGCGTTCCATTTAAATTATTTTCGTTATTTATTTTCCAGTCGTTCCCGAACGAGGCCACATAACCGCCGCCGATTCTTAACGCAATAAATCTGCTTATCGGCACATCAACATTCAAAGTAGGCGTTACGGAATAGAAGGAATTGTAAATTTTATCGCTGACGTTGTTAATTGCTCCGCCCGCGTTAACTTTTTTCCAGGTGTCGTTCCAACTGAACGAACCCGAATTTTGGTAAATCTCAACGCTTGTTGTTCCCATTCCGAGAACCGCGCCGAGAGACACGGCCACATTTTTCACAAATGGAAGAGTATATTCAATTGTCAAGCCGCCGAAGCTGCAGTTATATTTAACTTCTTTGTTCAACCCGGCAACTACGCCGCTCGTCTTCTGAGAGCCAGTAACTCCCATTCCGCCTATCCGAAGGTTGTCTATCATCATTATATATGCATATCCGCCTCCGCCAATCAGAAGCATTCCTGATGTGGAGAGCTGGCTAATATTCATAGATTTAATCTGTGCATTTACGGGATCTAAATTAGGAAACGCGAAGGTGGGCGTTAATCCTGCGGCTGCACCGAAGCGGGAAACCCAGCCCACATCCTCCCCTTCCTGAGCTACAATATTTTGAGAAGCTAATGAGAGGATGAGAACGATCAAGATTTTTTTCATTTTAATTTTATCTGTTTTGTTAAATAAAATTAGCAATTCCGCGGACAAAAGAAAAATGTTAATAAAAACAAATTCCGTTTCACGACCTTAAAATATGAAGAGGAATCTGATGATGAGACAATATGAAAGAAGATATTGTTGTTAATCTGGATAGGGCTTAAAAAATTAAGGACGGAACAAATCGAATCCTATGGATTAATTATTTATTGCGCGTTAGTTCTTGCATTAAATTTTTCAGTAACTTTTTTAATACGGGCAGATCTTTCTTAGCAGTCTCCCAGACCACTTTTGCATTTACACCAAAATAATCATGTACAAGTTTATCCCTCATCCCGCTTATTTCACGCCATGGTATTTCCGGATGAGTCTCTTTAATCTGTTTGGGCACTTTTTTACTTGCTTCACCAATAATTTCAATCGCTCTTATTAAAGCATATTTCGTTTTAAAATCTTCTTTAAATTTATCGAAGTTAAATCCTTTAATAAATGAGATACCTTTCGTAATAGAATCGAGCATATCCTTAATGTAAACGATATAATCCCGGTTGTGATTCATACTAAAATAGAATGTTTAAGTATAGAGTGCCTTAGTCGAGGCTTTATATCATCCCGTATTACAAGATCTACTTTAACGCCAATGCGGTCTGAGAGAAAGTTTTCGAGCTCAATAAATTTCAATAAACTTGGTGTTTCTTTAAATGTAACTAATAGATCAAGATCGCTATTTGATTTTTGTTTATTCTTAGTATAAGAGCCAAACAACTCCAAAGTTTCGACTTTATACTGTGCTTGCAGAAGCGGATTCAGCTCCCGCAGCAAGTCCAATATTTTTGATAATTCAATTTTCATATTATAAAAATGTGACAATTAGCTTAATTATTCAAATAAATTTAAGAACAGAATAATTTATCCACAAAAAAACGAATTTTGAACAGGAATTATCATTAAGCTGCTTTTTACTATCTAATTATTAAAATAAATTGTTGTACTACCCGGGTAAATAATGCTGTAAATAAGTCCAACAAATCCACCAACTAATACTCCTACAGAAATAGGAATAATTTTCCAATGTCCAGATTCACCAGTTGAAGGCTTTGATAATACATTTCCAGCTAATCCACCGGCCAACGAACCAAATATTATTCCTTCAAAAGTTGAAGCCCCTGTTCCTTTAAATTCAATCTGTGCAATATCGTTTGTATTAATTATCTCGATGGAATTAAGCTCAAGATTAATAAACCTGGTAGCGTCGCTAGTCATTACAAGATTTTTACCTTTGAAACTCCTGTTGTTTGAAGCAACAATTGATAACTAATCCTTGTCTTCACAAATTTTATTTACTCTTTCATAATATTTTTGATTCTCCTCAAATTCTTCTTTAATAATCTTATAAGAACAACTATTTATTAATAGTGAAGTTATTATTAGCACAATTATTTTTTTCATGTGCACCTCAAATTTATTTTTTGTCTTGTTTAATAACTACGCTATGTAAACCCAACAAAATATTTAGATAGTAATAGTTCACGAATTGTCAGACAGATGAGAAAATCAGGAAAGTAGAAGAAAGTATCAATACCTCGACAAGCTTGCGATGTAAAAAGTATTTCGAAAAGCTCGGTAAAAGAAAACCAGATATTCAAAAAATGGAAGGGAAGAAATGTCATGTATCCCCCCTAAATTCTAGATATTCATTTCAATTATAACTTATCGATTATAGAGTTTCGTGTCAAGATAAATTATATGGTATAACTGCTTCAGTGAAATAAAATTAAATCAGCCCCAAAATTATATCGATATTATATATTGAATTGAGATAAGCGGCGAGAAAAATAGACCGCACTGGTTTTCAGTTCTATGTTTACCACAACAAGGCGAAAACCAATACGGTCTGTGAAGAAAAGAAAAAACTGCGCTCCTATTTGAAAGTCCTGAGTATTTTAATTGCCTTATGTGAAAAGAGAATCACAAAAAGGAACATTGCGCATAATAAGAGCAAACCATTCATAATACCTCCTTACGAATATTTCGCCCTGCTTTTTTTAATCCATAATTTTTCTTAGGAACGAAGAACTGTCCTCTTCATCCCTTGTTTTGTTTGAGTAATAGTCGTTCTCTGAATAATCGTTGTGCTCGGTTTTAAATCCTGCTTCTATTGTTCCCTGCTCGAACAGATCGAATGTTGTGGTCTTCATTCTTTTAATAGTCGGAACCGTTAGATCTGCATTGTTATCTAGATTGAACTCGCCTTTTTTAATTGAGAAGCCGGAGTAGTTTGCAACTTTTTTCTCCTGCTGTTTTCTTTCAGCTTTTTCCGTTTTCAGATTGCTGATCGGGTTGGCGCTTGCTTTAGTTTCAAATCCGGTCGCAATAACTGTATAAGAAACATATTCATTCATTTGATCTTTGATTACCGTGCCGAAGATTACATTCGCTTCTTCACCTGCCGCTTCGAAGATCACATTGTTGCCGGCTTCAACTTCCTGCATAGTCATATTGGTTGGACCGGTAACATTGAGAAGAATATTTTTTGCACCTTTGATAGAAACACCTTCGAGCAGAGGCGATGAGATTGCTTTCTGCGCCGCTTCAACAGAGCGGTTTTCTCCGCTTGCAATTCCGCATCCCATCAATGCCTGTCCGCTGTCTCTCATTACAGTGCGCACATCGGCAAAGTCGACATTAATAATACCTTTAACTGTAATAATATCGGCGATACCTCTCGTTGCCTCGTACAAAATTTCATTCGGCTTG
>JAKAKL010000139.1 GCA_021824565.1 Bacteroidota bacterium
AATCAATACCATAAAGAATGCGAAAGTTGCAAACCAATGTATAAGAGAAAGATACCAGTTGGTGGAAGTCTGTAAAACGTTATTGATTACATAAGGATTGTTAGTGTTTGTAATAACTCCGAACATAATGAAGATAATTAATATGATAGGTTCGGAAAGAGCGCCGATTGCTGCTGCTCTTGAAGTGCCGAGATGAGCATAATTATTTCTCGTATCGATAGCTGCAATTTTTTTTATAGTTCCGGCTGCGCCAAAGATTAAACCGCCGCCGACAAAATCCACAACAGGACCGAAGGTTAACGGGAAGGCGGTAATAATAGGAAGAACGAGAGTAAGCAGAAGATAGAGCGAAAATGTAATGTAAGGCGCTGCAATGAAAAAAGGCGAAGCTGCTTGTGGGATTAGAGTTTCTTTGCGGAATAATTTTCGCAAGTCATAATATTCTTGAAAAATGCTTGGACCTTTTTTAGATTCAACAATTTCTTCAAGCCGGCGTATTATGCCGATAGTTAAAGGCGCTAGAAGAGCTATATAAAGCAGTTGCAATACACTTAAGAAGAAAAGCATAAGAATCAATTCAAAATTAAAAATGAAAAATTAAAAATATCAAAGCGCATTAAATGTTTAGTCATTAAAACAACAAGCGCGGAATAATGGAATAGTGGAGTAATGTCCTCCAGAGGCGGATCAGCCTCTGGCTGAGAATATAACAACTAATCCTTCACTCATGTTTATTTATAGTTTTGGGAGGTATTCAAGGTTTGAATAACTCCAACCAAACTTGCCTACCCAAAGGTAGGATTGGTAGGAGTTATTATCCCCGATAAATATCCCCGCAAAGCGGGACAAGTCGGGACGGTTAAAAAGCGAACTCCATCGCTGGTTGAAAAAATATGATATGAGTGGGTTAAATGCAAATGGATTATGTTACAAATGGACTAAAGATATTATAGGCAAAAAACTAATATGATTGATGCAGCACATAATTAGAAACATCTTAAATTATAATTTAGTTTAGAATACTTTAAAATTATTATCTTTGAATTGTAGTTTGTAACTATTTCAATAAAAGGCGATGAAGCTCGCCATAAATATTCCTAAGGGAATTGATAGCTTCTGCTGAACAATTAAGTTTAAGTAGGATTTATTTATATGAGCTTCATAAGCATTCTTTTTAATGAAAAGACAAAACAAGAAAACGCACAGCACGCCGAACTTCCTACCTTTTTTGTTGATTTGAATTTAGACCAGATTGTAGATAAGATAACAGAGCACTATCCGGAGTATGAATTAAAACCTTTCTTTTATTTCCCGTTGAGTAATTTGGATGAAGTCCTATTCCGTCAGGAAGTTTTTCATGATTTGGAAAATATTACTTTGTATGAGCATATTGGATATTTTGCGGAACGAATTAGCGAAGTGCGAAAATATCTTAAGTTGGTTGATAAATTATATTACAAGCGGCAAAAAGAGATTTGGTTTTTGTATGCTGTGGAAGTTTATTGCGATGCGGTGAAAAAATTCTCGGAAAATTTATCCGAAGCACAAATGAACTCACGCGGCTTGAGGACTTTTCAAGATTATCTAACTAACTATATCTCAAGCTCAGAGTTCAAATTATTGACTGAAGAAATAAAAAGGCTAAAGACCGGTCTGGAAAATGTTAAGTACCGTATTATTATAAGGGACAATTCTTTTACAGTTCAAAATTACGAACCGGGAATTGACTACAGCGAAGAGATTGAAAAGACATTTCAAAAATTTAAGCAAGGCGCGGTGAAGGATTATCTTGTTAAGTATAATTCGGTATCTCAGGACATGAACCACATAGAAGCGCAAATCCTTGATTTTGTTGCTCAGCTTAATCCGGATGTTTTTTTAAAGTTGGAGAATTTTAATTCCAGCAATAAAGACTTTATAGATGAAACTATTTCAGTTTTCGACAGAGAAATTCATTTTTATATTTCTTATTTCGAACATATCAAAAAGTTTAAGAGCGGTAGACTAAAGTTTTGCCATCCGGTAATCTTGGAATCCTCTCCACAGGGGACATGCAAAGAAATTTTTCTTAATGAAGGATTCGATTTAGCTTTGGCGCAGAAGTTAAATGAAAGCGGCGGGCAAATAATCTGCAATGATTTTTATTTGGAAGATAAAGAAAGAGTTATAGTCGTAACCGGACCAAACCAGGGCGGAAAAACTACGTTTGCAAGAATGTTTGGACAGCTTCATTATCTTGCAAGCTTAGGCTGTCCGGTTCCGGGAAGCGAAGCAAAGCTTTTTCTATTCGATAATATTTTTACTCAATTTGAACGCTCTGAAAAAGTTGAAAACCTACGAGGCAAACTTGAAGATGACTTAACAAGAATTCATTACATTCTTGATAAGGCAACTACGCGGTCAATCATAATAATGAATGAGATTTTTAATTCAACAACTATAGAGGACGTTAGCTTTTTGAGCGCTCAAATAATGAACAAGATTTTAGAGCTTGATTTGATTTGCGTGTGGGTTACATTTATAGACGAGCTGGCATCATTCGATGAAAAGACGGTCTCGATGACGAGCAGGATTGTACCGGATAATCCGGCGATGCGGACATTCAAAATAATAAGACGACAGGCAGACGGGTTAGCTTATGCGTTGGCAATAGCGGAGAAGTACAAGCTTACATATTGCAGTATAAAGGAGAGAATAAAATAATGAAAGCATTCTTATTATTTAAAGACCGGGATTTTGACCCGAAGCAAATATTGATGCAGAGAGAAAAGAAGTCCCGTGCTTATGAAACAGATGAAAAACTTAGCCTAAAACAATTTTTACCGTGGAATGCCGCGGCATTGGTGCAAGATCTTGGCTTAGATATTTTATTTAATAAAATGTCGGATGGAAACGATTTTATACTTGAAGCCGCAGAGACAGTTGTACTTTCATCTTTAACTGATGCTGAAACAATTCTCTATCGACAGGGAATTTTGCATGACTGCATGATGCATGAAGATGTAGTGCGAAACATTTATCAATTGCTATTAGATGCTATTGAAAAAGAGAAGACGAGCCATTGGTGGGGATTGTTCAGCTCACCGTCAAGCATACTCCACGAGTCGATAGATAAGCTAAGTATGTTTTTAGAGATGCTTAGAAAGCTGAGAAGCTTTGCTGATGAGAATGAGAAAATTTTTGATTCGGAAGGATTCGAGAGATTGTTTAAGATGCTGAGAGAGGAACTTAGCGATGAATATTTATCAAGCTTAGATGAACATTTGCAGCAATTAAAATTTGAACATGGAGTTTTAATCAGCGCCGAATTAGGCAGAGGAAATAAAGGAACAAATTACATTCTTAATAAACCATTTGAAGACACAAGAAATTGGTTTGAACGGCTAATGCAAAAAGAGCTACCGGGATATACGTTTCATGTAAGCCCGCGGGATGAAGCCGGAAGCCGAGCTTTGTATGAATTGCGCAACCAGGGCTTAAATAAAGTCGCAAATGCGCTGGCTCAATCATCAGACCATGTGTTAAGCTTCTTTCATGCGCTAAGAACTGAATTGGCTTTTTATATTGGATGCTTAAATCTGAATCATCATCTTGTTGAAATAGATGAACCGGTTTGTTTTCCCAAACCGGGAAAAAACAGAAACAGGAAGATGTCGTTTACCGGATTGTATGATGTTAATCTTGCTTTGAGCATGGGGAAAAAAGTTATAAGCAATAATCTTAATGCTGATGATAAAAACCTATTAATAATTACCGGTGCAAACACCGGCGGTAAATCAACGTTTATGAGAAGCATAGGAATTGCTCAGTTAATGATGCAGGCGGGAATGTTTGTACCGGCAGAATCATTCGAGGGTGAAATTCATGAAAGCATAATTACACATTTTAAAAGGGAAGAGGATACAACAATGTCCAGCGGTAAGTTAGATGAAGAGCTAAGCAGGATAAATGAAATAATTGACAGAATAAAACCCGGTTCAATGGTACTTCTGAATGAATCATTTGCAGCAACTAACGAGAGAGAAGGCTCGGAAATAGCAAAACAAATAACGACTGCGCTAATCGAAAGCGGAGTGAAGGTAATTTTTGTAACTCATCAATATGAATTTGCGCATGGGCTTTATGGAAAGAAAATGCCGAATGCAATTTTCTTAAGAGCAGAGCGGCTGGAGGATGGTACAAGAACATTCCGGATATTGGAAGGCGAGCCTTTGCAAACGAGCTATGGAGTGGATTTGTATAACGCGATATTTTTACATGGAATTCCTAATTGAATAAGTCCGCTTATTTTGATAATTTACTTACAGTAAAAATATTTTGACGCCATGAACATTTTAAAAATAGCGGATGAGCTAAAAGAAAACTTAAAAGAAAAAATTAAAGGTGAGCCTAACAAAATTATTGTTTATGGTTCTTTTGTCCGAAATGAGGAAAATAAAAATTCTGATTTGGATATACTAATTATTTTCAATTCCGATGTCGATTGGGAAATTAGAAATAAAGTTTTTGAAATCTGCAGCGACCTAAATTTAAAATACGATATATGGATTGATGTAAGCTATTTATCGTTAAGCGAAATGAATACTATTAAAGGAAAACAGCCATTTGTTCAAAATGCACTTCAAGAAGGTATTGAAATATGACTCTTAATGAGTCGGACAAAGCTATCTTAATTCAGCACAGAATTACTCAATCTTTAGAAGCATTGGAAAATGTACAATTCCTGCTGGATAATAAAAAGTTAAGTTTAGCCTCTAATAGAATATATTATGCCATATTTTATATTATCTCTGCGGCTGCAATAAAAAATGATTTCTCTACTTCAAAACATAAACAACTGCTCGGCTGGTTTAATAAGAATTTTATTGCGACAAATAAAATCGACAAAAAATATTCTAAATTGATTTATGAAGCATATTCAAATAGAGAGAAAAGTGATTATGATTTTTTATTTGAATTAACATTAGAAGAAATAAATTTGCTTTATGAAAAAACAAAAGAATTTGTGCAATTAATAAGAAAGAGAATTTTACTTGAGTGATTAAGTGGGAACCCTTGCAAACGAGTTACCAAGTGGATTTGTCTAGAATAATATTTATTCAATCATTAATGAAACCTTCTTGCCAAGCCCAAGTTCAATCAACCGGTAAAGTGTAGAAAGTTGAATATCACTTTGACCGTTTTTAATCCGTGAAATAAAACTTTTTTTTGCGCCAATTCTTTTTGCTAGCTCTTCTTGAGTAATTCTGGCAAGGCGCCTTTCTTCTTTTACAATTTCGCCGATAGCAAAAGCTTTAGCCTTAATTTCAAATTCAGTTCTTTTTTTTGAACCAACTTTACCATATCGACTGTCAAAGTGTTCGTCGAGCGTAGTGATATTTTTTCTTACTTTATTCATCGTTGTTTCAAGAGGATAAAACTCAGATTAAAGTTTCTGCCGGTAAGTTTAGCTTTTTGTGAAGAATGCGAATCATATCAACAGTAAGCTTTCTTTTTTTGCTAAGCATTTCCGAAACGCGGCTTCTTCCGCCAAGATATTTTGCAAGGTCTGATTGCTTTAATCCCAATTCTTCCATTCTATATTTAATTACTTCAACCGGGTCGATTTCGTCAATGGGGTAATGTTTGCGCTCATAATCTTCAACAAGAATTGAAAGAACCTCGAGATAATTTTCTTCTGCGGAATTTTCGGGACAGTCTATCAGCGAATCTATTTTTTTTAAGGCTGCTTTATAATCTCTTTCTGTTTTAATAGGCTTTATGGTCATGGCTTAAATTTCCTTAACATTTTTTATTTTGTCATATTCTTTGCAATTATAACAAGTTACCAAATTGGTTACAAGTGAATTTAAATACTTGGAATAGATTTATGATTTAATATATTTGTAAAGGCGATGGGGTTCGCCTTTTTATTCTAATGCTGAAAAGCTTAAGATTATTAAACTGACCATATTAACAGCCAAAGACAGGACACGCTCAGGTCTAATAACTCCTACCAGATTATAAATTATTTTAAACAATATAGGAAGTATGAGTTGCAAAATTATGTTGTTGTATTTGCTGGAGCAGGCTTTGGAGGAATGCTGCGGTACTGGATGTCAAGCGCCGCATATAAAATTTTACCGGAAGATTTTCCGTTTGGCACTCTTTCGGTTAATTTATTAGGAAGCTTTTTAATCGGGATGTTTATGTTTTATTTAAACGATAATGAATTGATAAGTGCAGAAATGAGAATATTTTTAACGAGGGGCTTGAAAATGTTCTGGCTACAGATTTTATATTTGACGATCCTTTTACAACCGTAAGAAGTTCAAGCGAATTTATATTGAAAGCAAAAGCATGGATTGAAACTAATAAGTCGTTGCAGATGGAGAAACAATTTGTCGAAGGAAATTGCGTATTTTGTCTTTATGCAATTTGTACAAATAATTTCGAAGGAAAGACAGTATGTTTTCAATTAGCTGATTATTTCGAAATAGAAAGGGATAGGATTGTAAAGGAAAGGGTATTTTTCTTCGATCAAGTTGGTTTTGCAAAAGAAATGGGATTTATAAATGAATATCTAAAAAAATATTTATAGAAAGGAACTAGTGTTATGACCACAAAAGAATTGTTAAATAGTTATTATAAAGGTCTCGCGGAAAAGAAAGAATGGGAATCAGCAATATCGGACGATTTCAAATTTACCGGCGGAGACATGACGAAAACAACACCGGTTGTAGGCAAACAAACTTATATTGAAATTATAAACAGATTTTCAAAATTGTTTACATCAATGCGAGTAAAAGAAATGATGGTGGAAGGAGACAGTGCTTGTGTTATCGGAAATTACGATTATGTATTCCAAAACGGAAAAGAAATCAGCGGCGATGTAGCGGAAATATAGAAAGTAAAGAACGGCAAGCTTGATTCACTTACTATATTTTTTGATACGCTTACTTTTGATTTTAATACTAAAAAGTAATTTTTATTATGTTTAATGAAGAGCTAACAAACCGGATTAGAGAAGCGCTTGCACATTTGAAGGATGTGGAAGAGAAACGAATGTTCAAAGGAGTTACCTTTATGGTAAATGGAAAAATGTGCATCAGCGCCGGGGACGATAGAATTATGTGCCGTGTCGATCCGGCTCTTCATAACGAAATAATTAAAGAAGATTGCTGCACTCCGGTGATTATGAAAAACCGTGAGTATAAAGGTTATGTCTATGTCAAAGAGAAAAATTTAAAAACTAAAAAAGAATTTCAATACTGGGTAGGACTCGCGCTTGATTTCAACAAAAGGGCGAAAGCATCAAGAAGAAAAAAGGGATAACTATGACGGCTGTCATTCCCTTGACATGACCGGTTTGGTATATTAAAACTAATGAAACTATCATTTGTTCAACCGCGTGCCGAATTAAGACCTTATGTCAAATCAATTTGGATTTGCAAAAGTGAAGCTGGTATGCCTATATCAGGGAATAATATTGCGGCGCCAAACGGTTGTCCTAAAATTATAATCAATATAGAAAATTCTATTATATCCACAGCGGGCGGAGTGACATATAAGAGTAAAGAGCATGAAATTTATTTTGCTGGAAGCCGCGATATTCCCGTCCAGATAACCACATCTTCAAGAAAGACTATCTTTATAGGAATTGAATTTTATCCGCATGGTGCATATCCGATTTTCGGCATCCCTTCTTTTGAAATAACAAACAGCCTGCTTCCGGTTAATATCATTTGGGAAAGAGGAGAAAAAAACTTAAGTGAAATTTTCTGGAATAAAGAAGGTTTGAAAGATAAGATTGATTTTATACAGGAAAGACTCGTTAATAATTTAACGGAAAAGCCTCGTGATAATCTTTTAATTGAATATTGCATTAAGACGCTGAGCAGTTCAAACGGATTGATGGAAATTTCCCGGTTAGAGCAGATGACAGGCTACTCCCGCCGCTACCTGGAAATACTTTTCAAGATACACGTGGGCTTTACTCCCAAGTCGCTGGCGGGTATTTTCAGGTTCCAAAAATTCTATAGCGCCTGGGCGAGCGGCAAATCATATTCCGATTTAGTGTATGATCTGAACAATTATTATTTCGACCAGTCACATTTTATAAAAGAATTCAAGCGGATGACCGGCTTTTCTCCAAAACATTTCTCAAACAAAATCTCTAATGAGTTTGGACGGCAGCTCACGCTCCATTAGTATTTCGCATTTTTACAATAATTCAATCAGATTAGAACTTAATTTTACTGCAGTAAAAAATAATCGAAAGAAAACTAAATCAATAAATATAATAGCTGTAAATCATGGCAAAGATAATTTTTGGAAATCATTCGGCGGTTAGAGTCTCTCCAAATGATAGGGAAAGCATTCGTACATTCTACTGTGATGTTCTAGGTTGTAAAATTATGAGAGAGTTCAACGGTAAGGACGACATCCGGATTGGAGATGACTTCTATATTTCATTTCTTTACAGTGCGGGCGATGGAAGAGGCGCCGACAAAGGCGTGAACTATGCCGCACAAGGGGCTTTGAGTGAAGATGAATTTTTAAAGGCAATCTTTCTGGAGCTGAAGACCGACAACGTCGAAGAAATGAGGCAGAAAATTATTGCGTTTGGTGTCAAGGTGCTTGATGTACCGGATAATCATCTCTACTTTCAGGCTCCTGGTGGACAGGTATTCCGGCTGGTTGGAATAAATGAAGACCTTTCAAAATATGAGAAGAGCATCTGAAGGATTATGAGAATTTGGAAAAATACCCAAGTAAAGAAAAGAAATAAGTAAGAATTGATAATGCGACTCGTTCACTTGAATTTAAAAACAACAACATAAATAAGGAGTAGAAATGGACAATCAAAATTTTAGTACTACTATTTGGGTAGAGCAATCACCCGCTGAAGTTTTTAAAGCCGTCAATAATCCGCGCGCCTGGTGGAGCGAGGATATTGAAGGCAGCACTGACAAACTCAATGAGGAATGGACTTATCATTTCGGGGACAACCACCGCAGCAAAATGAAAGTAATAGAATTGGTTCCCGACAAAAAAGTAGTTTGGTTAGTTGAGGAAAACTATTTTAAGTTTACCAAAGATCCAGGCGAATGGACCGGTAATAAAATTACTTTTGAAATCTCCAAGCATGGCAGCCAGACGCAGCTGGTCTTTACTCAAATTGGATTAGTTCCGGCTTATGAGTGCTACAATGTGTGCAGAGATGCATGGACGGGATTTATACAAAAGAGTTTAGGAAGTTTAATCGCGGCAGGTAAAGGACAGCTCAAGTGGTATGAACAATCCAATTAAGATAATCAAGATGAAAAATCAAAGTTACACGATAGCAATTGAATTCTCCAAGCCTCCTGATGATGTTTTTAATTATGTAATCAATCTTTCAAAATGGTGGCCCGAAGAATTTGTAGGAGACGTCATCAAACTTAATAGTGAGTTTGTATTAAGAACAGGAGATACGCATTATTCAAAAAATAAAGTGGTTGAATTTGTACCCAACAAAAAAGTTGTATGGCTTACAACCGAGAGCATAAGAAAATCAGATAACTTTGATTGGACCGGCACAAAGTTCATTTTTGAATTAATACCTAAAGGAAATAATACACAGCTCAAATTTACTTATGACGGTGTTGTTCTAGAGAACGAATCCGGCAGGTTAGTTCAGATTTGCGATATGACTATTAATATGCTGTCCAACTTTATTATAGGGAAAAAGTAATTTTAATAAATCTTAATACATTTCTCAAACAAGCGGCATGGTTATTAATAACTAAGAATTGCTAAAAATTTTACGGAGTTAAAATTGAAAAATCAAGACTATCAAAAAATTTTCACAACTGATGTAAGTACAAAGAAAACTTTTGAAAATATTGTAAACGTCGGCGGCTGGTGGACAAACAGCTTTAAAGGCAGCGCAAAGAATGTTGGTGATGAATTCGAAGTTGACTTCGGCGCTACATGGGTGAAGTTTAAAGTTGTTGAATCGATTCCATATAAGAAATTAGCCTGGCTTGTAACAAGCTGTAACCTTGACTGGATAAATAATAAAGCCGAATGGACTGGTACAAAGCTTGTGTGGAACATTTTCGAAGAAGATAAAACAACAAAAATCGAAATGACCCATGTTGGCATAGTCCCCGGTATTGAATGTTACAAGGACTGCGAAGCTGGCTGGAATCAATATGCGGGCGAAAGCTTGCCTAAGTTAATAGCAACAGGTAAAGGCGTAATCTTTGAAGGAACTAGAGGATAAATTAATAGCTGAGGTTACGCAACTGTCCTATTGAACCTTTTCAGGATTCACAAAAATTTATTTATTATCTACGAGGGCGTTGCACTCGGCTTATATATTTGTCCCTTTTAGAGACTTAGTCTTCAACCTGACGTTGAAAGCGGCAGAATTACGGCGGCGCTACGGCAAGACGATAGTAAAAGACAACAAGTAGGCGATAAAGGGATGACAAACCGATGGGAAATATTTGATGGTATTTCTTTAGACAGATGGAAGTCAGTTAAATCAAATTCAAAGTGAAAAGAATTTCATAATGAAATTCCTACAAGGACATTATGACGATAGCAACAATCGTACGACGCGTTTGGAATTACTGCAACACATTTAGAGATATTTTGTAGGAATTTGTTTAACAAATTCATTTAATTTTTTTATAGACCAGAGTATTATCAGTTGGTTAAAAATATAATCATGTGAAGCCAATATTACGTGAAGAACATAGAGCAGTTGATAATCAGAGCAAAAAGTCTTATTTTAATATAGACAAAAGTTTAGGTGAAATTATGACACAAAAAATACCAAGAACATTTATAGTGGGGAGTAACAACGTTCTCGACTTTTTCTTATGAGACAATAAATCTATTTAAAGATAAAGAATTTTTCTTTGGCGGTTTAAATATTCTTGCTAATATTATACTTACATTATTAGCTTTATTTTTATCTTATAAACTTTCAAAAGCGTTAGGCTAATCCAAAGACTTATAAACGAATTAAAAAAAAGTAATCAATATATGAAGGAGTTCACAATGGAAATTAAAGGCGAAGCAAAGCTCGTTAGAATATTCGTTGGCGAAACTGATATTCTTCATCATGTCCCGGTTTATGAAAGGATAGTACAGGAGGCAAGGCAGCAGCATCTTGCCGGAGCTACCGTCTTTAAGGGAATAATGAGCTACGGAAAGACAAGTAGAATCCATACTGCAAAAATCTTGCGTCTTTCTGAGGATATGCCAATCGTGATTGAAATTGTCGATGAGGAAGAAAAGATAACACAGTTTCTTTCGGCAGTTCACGATATTTTTGAAGAGGCGAACTGCGGCGGATTGATTACTATGGAAAAAGCCGAGATAATCAAATATGTTGTGAGCAATAAATAGTCTTAGCAATTAAGTGAGAAAGCTGTACCGGTGCTAAATAAATAACTCATGTTAATCAGTTCTTGGAAAAATGGAATATTGGAGTAATGGAATTGACAGAATTACATCATTATTCCAATACTCCAATGTGTCTGTTCTGTGTAAGATGACTAAATTACATAAAAATTACAGATTGATAATCAGTTTTTTAATTTGTACATTTGGCTTGTACAATTACAAAAGGATAAATAATGAATACGATTCAAGTAAGCGAGCTTAGAGCGAATTTAATGAAGGTTATAAAAGAGATAGAGCACGGCAACATTGTAAAGATTACTTCAAGAGGAAAAGTTGTAGCTAAGCTTGTTCCGCCGGGAAACATAAAGGAAGAAGCGAAAAATAAATTAAAGGAAATAGGTAAGAGTGCTGTTATTGGCGATATTATTTCTCCTATCGATTCGAAATGGGATGCCTTGAATTGAGCCCGGGGCTCATCTGCCATGGTGGGAAATGATAACAGTTGATACTCATATAATTATCTGGAATGCTTTAAAACCGTCTTTGATAAGCCGGAATGCTAAAAAGGCAATTGAAAAGGCGAATGAAACGGACGGCATTCTGTTCTGCGAAATATCTCTTTGGGAAATCGCGATGTTAATGAAAAAGAAAAGATTCGTAATAGAAATTTCTTATCTCGAATTTATAAAGCTATTGAAGTCTGCCAACAATTATATATTCAAGGAGTTGACGCCGGAGATAGCTGGACTATCTGTAGACTTGCCGGCAGAAATAAATCAGGATCCGGCAGATAGAATAATTTGTGCTACCGCAATTTTAAACAACACGCAGCTTATAACTGCTGATAAAAATTTAAGGAAGGCAAAGAGCTTAAAAACTTTGTGGTAATTAAAAACTAAAGGCGATGGAGTAACGATAATTACATTAGTATGAATTTATATTATAAAATGCTTAAATTATTTTAGGATAAAAATTATAAAGAATTTATATGTATAAACAATCCGATATAGTTATAACCGAATTTATCCGGAGGGTTAAATTAGTCTTAGACAATCGTCTCAAGAAAATAATTCTTTTTGGCTCTAGAGCCAGAGGTGATTACAGAACCGATTCCGATTATGATTTTTTTTTGATCATTGCAGATAAAAGGGACGATAATACAAAAGAAAGCGTCTTAGAAATTTGCGTAGATATGTTAAATAAATATGATACTCTTGTAAGCTTTATTTTATGCGATGAAAATGAGTGGGCGCATAAAAAGAAATTTCCTATTGGATTGAACATCATTAAAGAAGGTATAGAATTGTGAACTCTCAAATTGATTTCAATACAATTCAAGCCATTCTTAAAAAGGCTTTCGAGAAATTAACAACTGCACGAATTGATTTTGAAAATAATCGTTTTGATGACTCTGTCTCCAGAGCTTATTATGCAGTGTTTCATTCTATTTCTGCTGTGCTTTTATCAAAAGAGCTGCATTATTCCTCTCATAGCCAGGTGATTGGTAATTTTAATAAAGAATTTGTGAAGACCGGCATTTTCCCTTTACATTTTACTAAGATTCTGCAACGGTTATTTGAGGAAAGACAAACTGGCGATTATGATTTTGATAATTATATTACCAGGGAAGAAGCAGAAAAAATCTTAAGAATGCTGAAAGACTGTTAGTGGAATGCAAAAAATATTTGATAAAGATTGGTATGAAAGATGGCGATATCAATTAGGATGCTAAGCAGTGATAATAAGTATATAAAAGAAATGAAATTTAGGTAATTATGTTTTAAGCGGCGATGGAGTTCGCCTAAATAATCCCGAATTATCGGGGGTTGATGACTCCTACCATCTTGTCCCTAAGAAATTAGAGATAAGGTGATAGGAGTTTTTTTGTACCTATGAATGAAGATTATAAAAATATAATTCTCGAAAATATAAACCCTACAACTGGTTTGCTTAACAGCAAGGCAGGCTGTCCCGCTTGCAATGCAATTATAGATTACGAGTTTGATTTGCTGTCTAAGCTTCAATATCAAATTCACAATGATGAAGAAGTCCGGAAAGCAGTTGCTGAAGAAGGCGGCTTCTGCGATTTCCATTTTAGGCAATTTAAGAAGATTGCCGGAGGATTTACAAATATTGCTTTGCTGAAATCGCTGATAGAAAGCAGCAGCTATGAAGAGGATAATTTCAAAATTGAATGCAGGCTTTGCAGTCAAGTTGACAGATTTGAAAATTTGTTAATAGCAGCGCAAGTTGAATTGTTAAGGGATGGATCTTTTAGGAAAAAGTTTTATGATACAATGGGCTTATGCTTTGAGCATTTCGACAAGGTCATTTTAATCTGCGATAATGAGGACATAAAAAATTGGCTAAAGAGAATTCATGTTGAGCAAGTAAAAAGAATGATTGAAGACTTTGAATACATGCAGACATTTAAATCATTCTATGAAATCGACAGAGAAAAAAGAGCACTTATAAATACTATGATTGAGAAGTTTGCGGGAAGGAAAACGCATGCTCTCTAGCTGGCGGTTGGCGGTAGTTGCCCGCCTTCGCTAAAGATATGGTGGGTAAATAGGTGGTTGGTTTTTAATCGGAAATTGGGCTTTGATAATTTGTCATTAGGCATTAGTCATTTGGAAATTTGAAAGTTGGAAAATTATAAAAAGATAAAAGAAAGATGTAATGCAGTAATTAAAATTATTACTGAAGTTGCGGATAAGCGGAAGGATACGGAAGCTATTCTTCAACTGAGCTTGCTGAATTTTGAAATCGGATTTTGGTCTGACGAAAGCTTATTGAAAAATCTGCCGGATATAAAGGACAGGCTGTTTAATTTGATTGATGAAATAAAATATACAATAAACGCTGAGGAAAGATTTGTGCTATTCCCTTTGCCGGATATAAAAAAGGAAACTTACGAGATGGGGAAAAATTATATGAGAAACTTTTTTGAGTGGCTTAAGCCGGAAGACAACTTAACACCGGAACAACTTATGAAAATTTTTGAAGACGAGCGCTACCGGCTTGATGAAGCAAAAGAATTAATAGAAAAGCTTCAGATAAATTAACTTAATGGAGAAAAATTTAGTGACTAAAACAAAATTGATAAATGCAAAGACGGACCTTGTAAAAATAAAAAATGATTTTGTTTCATTAATTGTTTCGCCTTTTAATTGGGATATAGACCAGATAAATTATTTCTTAGTTTTGCTTGCGGTATTGACGGTCGGATTTTTTGTTGATGAGTTTGTAAGAGATTACATAAAGAGTATTCATAATAATTTTTATGACGGGATATTCGCTTACGCGCATTGGTACGGAAAACCCACACTTACAATTTATGCATTTGTCTTATTTTATTTCGGAGGACTATTTAAGTCGAAGGATAATCTTCGGATTATAGGTTTGAAAATATTTGAGTCTTTCATTTTCTCCGGAATTATAGTTACAATAATTAAGTCGATTTTAGGCAGATACCGACCTTATACAGAAAATGGTTTCTGGTCATTTGTACCTTTAACATTTGGACCAAACGACCACCTTTCATTTCCTTCCGGTGATGTTGCCGTAGCTTTTGCTTTCTCGGTTATAATTGCCGGAATATTTAAAAATAAATTGTGGAAAATATTTTGGTATGTTCTTGCTGTGGTAACTTCAATCGGAAGAATTTATCACGACCAGCACTGGTTAAGCGATGTTATCGCGGCGGCGGCGATTTCGATTTGGGTAGGAACTTTTATACTTGCTGCACATAATAAGTCTTCTGGAGAATTGGAGTGATGGAATTTTGGAGTAATGGAATATCGTCCGAACTCCTTTCAATGGAATTTTGAAAAATGGAGTTATGGAATAATTGGAGAGCCTATGTACTCCAATACTCCACTATTCCAAATAGTATGTTATATGGATTTAAAAATCTTTAAAAATAAAGGAAACTTGATGAGTGAAGAAGCTAAGAAAAATAAAATAACAATATCAAACCAGACAAAGACAAAACGCACTGCGTTAAGGTTTGTACTTTTGATTGGAGTGGTCAGTCTTTTTGCGGATGGAACTTATGAAGGAGCGCGAAGCATTGCAGGTCCTTACCTCGCAATACTTGGAGCCAGTGCAACACTTGTAGGTTTTATCGGCGGATTTGGCGAACTGCTCGGGTACAGCTTACGGCTTGTTTCCGGCAGACTAAGTGAGCGTACTGGAAAATTCTGGCCGATTACTTTATTCGGTTATGTTATTCAGATGGCTTCTGTACCATTGATGGCGCTTGCGCCCAATTGGCAAATTTTCGGATTGCTGATAATAACTGAAAGAATCGGCAAAGCTACAAGAAATCCCCCACGTGATGTTATGCTTTCACATGCTGCAAAACAAGTCGGCGGCTATGGCTGGGCTTTTGGAACTCATGAAGCGTTAGACCAATTAGGCGCTTTACTTGGACCGCTTTTAGTTGCAGCAATACTCGCAAGCCAGGGCAGCTATAAAATTGCTTTTGCAACTTTACTAATTCCAGCGATTATTTGTCTAAGCCTAATTTTTACTGCAAGATTTTTATATCCTAAGCCGGAAGAAATGGAAATGAGTATTCCTAATGTCGAGTCAAAAGGATTGCCAAAAATATTTTGGTTATATCTTGCAGGAGCTGTTTTAGTTGCTGCAGGATTTGCCGACTTCTCTTTGATTGCATATCACTTTCAGAAGACTGACCATATTCCGACAACATGGATTCCTATTTTTTATTCAATTGCAATGGCAGTAAGCGGAAGCGGCTCATTATTATTTGGGAGATTGTTTGATAGAGTTGGGCTTTGGATATTAATTCCTTTGACAATCATTTCAGCAGCTTCAGCGCCGCTCGTATTCTTTGGAGGGTTCTGGTTAGCTCTTGTTGGCTCAGCATTATGGGGGCTTGGTATGGGCGTGCATGAGTCTATAATTCCGGCAGCAGTTGCAACAATGGTACCGCAGCAGCGCAGACCTTCTGCTTACGGAATTTTTACAGCCGGTTACGGCATCTTTTGGTTTATAGGAAGTGTGGTGCTTGGAATATTATACGATGTTTGGATACCGGCAGTTGTTATTTTATCTGTTGTTCTTCAGTTAATTGCGGTGCCGGTTTTTATTAGTCTGAGAAAAAGGATTAGTGCCGAACACTAAATTTATGGAATATTGGAGTAATGGAATGATGGAGTTTTATCCGAAGGGTTTCTACGCAGGAATGATGGTATGAATACACGACTCCATTATTCCAATACTCCTTCTATATTATTAAAGTTCAAGTTCAAGATTAAGTTCAAGTTTAGTCAATGAGGAAAGAAAATGGCAGCATTAAAGATGACTGTTAAGTTTAGAGTGAAAAATAAAATTCCATTTTCAATTGAGAATCTTAGCGGCACACAATTTAGATGCGGAGTTTGCGGAAAGATATTTTATTCAAGAGATGAGATAGACCGGCATTTGCTTAAAGAAAGGTTTGATGAAAATATCCCTCTACAATTTCCGGAGCTTGACAAGAATTTAGATGTAAGGGTAATTTATACACAAGATTTAAGAGACTTAACAAATTCGAAATATCCTAAGCTTAAAAAGGGAGATAAGTTGTTAAATACAAAAGGCATAGAATAGAAGTTGTTATTTGATGAAATTTTAAATGAGTTTGCGCTAAAAAGCCAAAAACACGAAACATTATTCACATCCCGATTAAATCAGGAGGAATCAATTCAATAATGCAAACTTTTTAGATTCCCGTTTTCACGGGAATGTCTTTTTTAGAGCTGGCTCATAGATTGTTTTTAATTATTCTACGTTTCGTTATTTTTGAGTGCAAAATTGGCGATGGAGTTCGCCCTAGATTAAAAAAACCGTCCCGATTAAAATGGGACTAATAACTCCTACTAAAATTTTTAATTTTGTTAGGAGTTATAATGTTCGAAGAAGATGTAAAAAATAAAGCGGGGACAAAATCAAGTTTATTACTTCCCTTAGAGACGTTAAAAAAAATCATTTATGATTTTCAAATAGAATCCTTAAAAAAAGAGCTGTTGATTGTTGAAAGATATTCTTCGGAAAAAGAATCATCAAATCAATACATTGATGTGGTTGTATTAGGTCAATTTAAATCCGGGAAAAGCTCATTAGTAAACAGCATTATCAAAGAAAATATTTTACCGGTCGGGGTTATCCCGGTAACTTCGATTGTAACAAGAATTCAATATGCTGAAGATAAAAAAGCGATAGTTCACTTTTTAGATAAAACTTCAAAAGAAATAAATGTTGGGGAAGCAGAGCACTTTATAACCGAGTCAAAAAATCCAAAGAATGCTAAGAAGGTTGAAGTAGTCGATATCTACTTGCCTCAATTAGAAAAATTTAAGAATCTGAGAATAGTCGATACACCGGGAATAGGAAGCTATTTCAAAAATAATTCCGAAACAACATTACAATGGCTGCCGGAAATAGGATTAGCGTTAGTTGCTATAAGTGTTGAAAGACCTTTGGCGGAAGAGGATGTAACACTTTTAAAAAGCGTTGCAAGGTATGCTGCTAATACTAAAATAATATTGACGAAGGCAGATTTAATTTCTGAGCAGCAGTTAGATGAGATAAAACGCTATGTTGAAGAATCTCTTTTGCAAGCCGGTTTTACTATTCAAAAGCATGATGATAATTTGCAGCATCGGGCAAATCATAATCAGAAAATTATAGAAATACTCTCTTATTCTATAATAAAAAATGCGGAAGCAAATTATACACAGTTAGTAGAAAAAGTTTTTGTACCAATTATGGAAAATTTTTCAGAGAGCTTTGAGAAAATATTCAATCACAAAATTGATTCTCTTATTCAAAGCTGTCTTTCTTATCTAAGAGTCGGTCTGGAATCTAATAAAAAAACTACCAGAGAAAGGGAAGCGTTAAAAGAGCAGATAATAGATGAACAGTTGAAGTTTCAATTTATAAAAAATAATCTGGATATAATTGCTAATTCATTTAGAAACAGAAATAGAGAAAAGGTTTCG
>JAKAKL010000080.1 GCA_021824565.1 Bacteroidota bacterium
TCGGCTTGCACCAGAATTATCCAAATCCTTTTAACCCCTCTACGAACATTACCATTGACGTACCTTCATCAGCTTATGTAATATTAGAGGTTTACAACATAAACGGGCAAAAGATAAATACGCTGGCAAACGAACAGAAACAGCCGGGCATTTACACTTATAGCTTTAACGGCAGCAGGCTTGCCAGCGGAGTGTACTTTGTAAGGATGACGGCAGGAAATTATGTAAAATCTATGCAGATAGTTTTATTGAAATAATGAAGGAGTAGTCAGGGAAATTAATTTAAGTTGTACTTTACCCGGCTTCTCATTTAAATTGAAGAAGCCGGGACTATTAAACAAAAAATTAATTTTAGTTTGCAATTTGTTTATTTATATTTTTTCAAAACGGATACTATTATGAAAGATAAATTAATTATACTGTTCTTATCTACTTTAAGCCTTTTCATAGGCTCTTGCCATAATGCAACGGAGCCTGATGATGGGCAGGTTATGCTTACAGGTAAAATAGTTTTTACTTCTTCGTTCAGTGGAGAAACGATTATCTATACAATCAATCCTGACGGAACTGACTTAAAGCAGCTTGTAACTGCCCCTGTCATTACCTTCGGCTCACCCAAGTGGAGCCCTGATGGTACACAGATAGCCTTTCTTGGCAGATCCCCTTATACTTCCTATGGTGCCATTTACCTAATGAATGCGGACGGAAGTAATGTTCACTTACTTCCTGTTGTTCCGGGTAATTTAGCCGATGCCCGTTTTCCCGAATGGAGTCCTGACGGTAATAAAATTGCCTTTACAAATTTTTCTTTTAATGTTGAGTATAATGTTATTGTTTCATTGACGGACGGTAATGTATTAAATCTTACAAATAATAATAATAAAATAATTGACAACTATCCTAAATGGAGCCCTGACGGGGAAAAAATCGCCTTCTTATCCAACCGGGATTATATAAATGATAACGATAAGCGTACTGACCTTTATATAATGGATGCTAATGGTAAAAATGTTAAAAGACTGACTGAAATAGGGGGTAATTTGAACTATGTGTGGTATCCACCGGATCAGTCAATAATATTAAGCGTAAACGATGTTAATGGAAATAAAGCGAATAAAGGTATATATAAAATTGATACTACAGGAAATATAAGAATATTATACGGACAGAAGGGCCCTGATGGACTAGCGGTATCAAATGATGGGAAACATCTTGTTTTCTCCACTAGTGGACAACTAACGGTAATTAATCTTCCAGTGGTCACCAGTGACATTCAGGTCATATTTCCAACTAATGCTACAGACCTGAGATTTCGTCCGGTTGCTTGGTCGTCAGATGATAAAGCATTACTAGTTCTTTCATCTGACTATGGTTCTAACCACTTTTACCTGGATATGATAAATATTTATACTAATAAGGATAATCGTACATTAAAAAGACTTTTAGAGAATGATAAAATTTGGGGAGCGGACTGGCATAAGTGAAAAATAAATTTATCGCATTACTTTCAATTATTATTATAAGCTTGTTCATAGGCTCCTGCCAAAAAGCAACGGAGCCGCCGCCGGTAGAGAAAAAGAGTCTGCTTACGGGTAAAATAGCCTTCTCAGCAATCACAACAGACTCATCTGCGATGTATACTATAAGCCAATGTATTCCGGTTTAAAGGATATTTTCTACCAATTTAAATTTGCGGCATCGGAGTAGTTTTCCTATTTTTACAAGCCAAATGTTAAAGAAAATAATCATAGCAATAGACGGTCCCGCCGGTTCAGGCAAAAGTACTGCTGCTAAAAACATTGCACAAAAACTCGGATTCACATATTTGGATACCGGTGCTATGTACCGCGCAATAACTTTTCTTGCTCTCCGTAACGGAATTGCAGAAGATATCTCCGCTATTATTGATATGGCAAGACGGATTAATCTAAAGTTAAGATTTGAAAATGGCATTACAAGAGTTTTTGTAAATGATGAAGAGGTTACCGGACAGATTAGAAGTAGTGAAGTTAATGCAAAAGTAAGCGACATCAGTAAAATTCCTGAAGTGCGTGCCGAACTTGTGAAGATTCAAAAAAAACTTGGCGATGAAGGAAATATTGTCGCTGAAGGAAGAGATGTTACTACGGTTGTTTTTCCGAATGCTGACCTGAAAGTTTTTCTAACAGCAACTATTGATGTCCGTACGAAAAGAAGATTGAGAGAATTTCAAGAGAAGAATTTTTCAATCACCTATGATGAAGTTAAAGAGAATCTGGAGAAGAGAGATAAAATTGACAGCGGGCGCGAAGTTTCTCCATTAAGAAAAGCAGAAGATGCGATTGAGTTTGATAACTCTGCGCTAACTCCGGAACAAGATCTGGATTATTTGTTAGTAAAGATTAAAGACGTTCTTAATAAAAGTGACATAAAGTAACTGAGTGACTAAGTTACTTAGTGCCTAAGTTAAAAGGTTTTAGCTAAAGACTAATTGCTAATAGCAAACAGCTAAAAAATGCCATCACAAAAAACTGATGTATAACTAAACAAAAACTGCTAAGACTTCTTTGATGGTAAGATGATCGAAGCAGAGTAAGATAAGTAGGAGCTCAGATGTTTGAACAAGAAAAAGATACTGTAAAAAAAGTATCTAAAGTAAAAAAGGAAAGATTCATCAATGAAGATGAATACTCTCCGGAGGATCTTAAAGAGTTATCAAAACTTTATGCAGATTCATTTCGCGAATTTAAAGAAGGCGAAATTGTTACCGGAAAAATTGTTGGCATAAACGCAGATAACGTTGTTGTAGATGTCGGATTCAAATCTGACGGCTCAATTTCGAAAGCAGAATTCAATTCAACAGACGAAATTAAAATTGGCGAAAGTGTAGAAATTGTTATTGAAAGTGTTGAAGATGAAGATGGCAATCTTATCCTTTCCAAAAAGAGAGCGGACTTCCTTAGAATTTGGGGAAGAATTATGGATTCTTTCGAAAACGAAAAAATCCTTCCCGGAAAAATTCTTAAACGCATTAAAGGTGGAATGGTTGTTGACTTGATGGGAATAGAAGCATTTCTTCCCGGTTCGCAAATTGACATTCGTCCGGTACGCGATTTTGATGCATTCGTCGGTCAAACAATGGATTTCAAAATTGTGAAAGTAAATGTTCCTACTGAAAATATTGTGGTGTCGCATAAAGTTCTTATTGAAGAAACAATCTCGGATCAACGTAAAGAAATTCTTGATAAGCTTGAGAAGGGACAAATTCTTGAAGGAACCGTTAAAGCAATTACGGATTTCGGTGTGTTCATTGATCTTGGCGGCGTTGATGGTCTTGTTCATATTACAGATTTAAGCTGGGGAAGAATTAATCATCCCAGCGAAGTTGTTAAACTTGATGAGAAGATTAAAGTTGTTGTTACAGATTTTGAAATGGAACGCAAGAGAATTTCACTTAGCTTGAAACAACTTTTGCCGCATCCATGGGAAAAGATAGAAGACAAATTAAAAATTGGCGATAGAGTTTCCGGACGCGTTGTATCGCTTACAGATTAC
>JAKAKL010000131.1 GCA_021824565.1 Bacteroidota bacterium
CTTTAGGAAGTGTGGTGATTGAAAAACTCTATAAATTACTTGGTTGCAAAATAATATATGATTTTGACGATGCCATATTTTTAAACATTTCAAGCATTTATAATAGTAGGATTTCATTTTTAAGAAATCCGTTAAAGACAAACAAAATAATTGAATTAGCGACAAATGTCATTGTTGGTAATAAGAATTTGGAAGAATATGCTAGAAATTTTAATAAGGATGTTATAATTATCCCAACTCCTGTAGATCTTCATTATTATCAATTAAAAAATAGTAATAGCGAAAACAAAATGATTATAGGTTGGATGGGAAGTAAATTCTCATCTTATTATGTTAAAAGTTTAGAAAACGTTTTTAATATTTTAACTGAAAAATATAAAGATTTGAAAATAAAATTAATTGATGTTGAAAATTTTATGTCAGACAATGAGAATGTAATATGTGTCCCCTGGCGAAAAGATAGAGAATTAGATGATTTACATACTTTTGATATCGGAATAATGCCACTAATAGACGATAAGATTGCAAAATATAAATGTGCTTTTAAACTATTGCAATATATGGCGGTAGGAATACCAGTAGTTTGTTCTCCAATTGGAATGAATAAAGATGTGGTAGTAGAAAATTTTAATGGATTCTGGGCTGCAAATGATGCTGAATGGATTAGTAAATTATCAATTTTGATTGAAAATGAAGAGCTAAGATTAAATATGGGTAAAAATGGCAGAGCAATTGTTGAAAATGAATATTCAGTTGAAGTAAATGGAAAAAAATTTTTAAATGTGTTTAATACATTGTGTATTGGTTCAGCAGGAAATGGAGTATAGTCATAAACAGTTAAGGTAAAATTAAGATTGAACATAATGATACCTTTTCAGTCTAGCTAACGTAAGTTTTAATTCTCTCTGATTCAACCTCTGATCAATTCTGTTTAACAAAAAATCCTCAGGAGTAAGATAAAAAAGAGCACTATGAAGGCGTTTGGTGTTATAGAAATTAACAAACTGAGTCAGGCAGTTGCCTGATTTTCTGGCATCATCAAGATCAATTAAGGATTTCTTAGTCAGAAATTCTTCATGAAAGGTTCTATGATAACGTTCAATCTTGCCATTGCTCTGAGGATAGTTAACAGAAGTTCTGATATGCTGAAGCCCCGCATGCCGAAGATATTCATTAAAATCTTTTGAGATAAATTGAGAGCCGTTATCGGTAATAAGCTTAGGATTAACGGCCGGGAATTTTTCAATAGTTTTCTGTAGCGTGAATTCGACATCATACTCTTGCATATTCTGTCTGAGTTCATGATGTAGGATATATCTGGTGTAGCCATCAATAACAGAGACAAGGAATAAAAAGCTATACTAAAAATTAATTGGTTTTCGGAAGGGGGGACTGTTTAAAGACAGAAAATATTATTATAATTGTATATGCAAAATGCAATAACAAAAAGAGAAAGAGAAGCACTAAAGCAAATACATCGTTCAGTACGAGATGGTAAGAAACGAGTATAATGCTTAAGTTGGAAATAGACTTTTGTTAAATTTAGTAATGTGTAAAAAACAAATTAACAGGAGTCAAAAATGGAACAGAGAAAACGCTTAAGTGCAAAAGAAAAAATGATTGTCCTTCGGGAACTACTGGAAAACAAAGTTCAGATCGGAGAGTTGTCTGAAAAATACAATATCCATCCAAATGTGATTTATAACTGGAAGAAAACACTGTTTGAAAAAGGAAAAACACTCTTTGAACCTACCTACCGGACAGGCAGGGATAAGAGAGAAAAAATCAATAGTAAGACTGAAGAAAAAATAGCTCGCCTAGAATCAAAGCTTACAGACAGAAATGATCTGATCAGCGAAATCCTTGGAGACAACATTCGATTAAAAAAAAGTCTGAGTGGGGACGAGTAAATAATCTTTGGGTAGATGTAGACATAAGGGATGCTATAGTAAATTATGTTGATTATATAATCCAAAAGTCAGAGATAAAATTAAAACAGTTACTAAGAATGATCGGAATAAGCAAAGGTAAATATTTTCATTGGAAGAAACGCATGGGCAGAGAAAATCAGCATAACTGTAACCTGCCTAAGAGTAATTGGCTGTTGCCCTGGGAAAGAGAGGCTATTATCAATTATGCAAAAACTCATTATGCTGAAAATGATTATTTCCTCAGAGACGGTTACCGTCGTTTAACATACCGCATGCTTGATGATGATCTTGCTGCTGTATCTCCCAGCAGTGTTTATCGTATACTAAAAGCTGAGGGACTTCTTAATCAATGGAATACTGTAAAAACAAGCTCAAAAGGCAATGGCTTTAAACAGCCAGATGGTCCTCATCAACACTGGCATACTGACATTAAGTATATAAATTTCCAGGGCACTTTCTTATTTCTTATCTCGGTTATGGATGGTTACTCCAGGTTCATAGTTCATCACGAAGTAAGGGCAAATATGACGGAGTATGATGTTCAGCTTACTATTCAGAAGGCGAGAGAAAAATATCCGGATAAAATGCCAAGTATTATTTCTGATAACGGCGGGCAATTTATTTCTAAAGACTTTCGGGAGTTTATAAAATTTCTGGAGCTTACACACATAAGAACTTCTGTTGCTTATCCACAAAGTAATGGTAAGCTGGAAAGGTTTCATCGCTCGGTTGGAATTGAATGTCTTCATACAAATAGCTTTATCACGATAGAAGGTGCAAGAGAAATAATTGCAAAGTATATTAACTATTATAACCAAACCCGATTACACAGCGCTATATATTATCTTACTCCAGAGGACCTTCTTTCCGGTAGAGAAAAACAAAGAGTAGCTCAAAGAGAACAAAAGCTTCAGCAAGCTGCAATTCTAAGAGAAGAATATTGGAGAAAATATGCAGCAGCTTAAAAATAGAATCTTAGCAGGGTCTATAATTCTAGCGGAACTTCAGCAAAGCAAGGATATTCATAAAAATGTTGTAGCTAAGCTGAAGTGCTGCAGGACTTATAGCTGTACGTGTTATGAATCGGCTCTACATAAATATTTTTTTAAAAAGTCTCTTTTCACTTGAACCATTACAGTAATGCTTACAAAAACTCAACGCTTGTCAGTTTATCTTGCACGTATGTTTTGGGATTACCTCGTTTTTATTGCAGTTTTTATTTTTTCAGCGGTATTAACTGTTAAAAATTATAATTTCTTTAAGAACGTTAACGGACAATTTCTTCTGCTTTCTCTTTTAGTAATTTGGTTTTTCTCATCAAAAATAGCTGGTCTATATGATGAATTTAGGTCAAGAAATTTCGGCTATGAGTTAATTGGTATTATTAAAATTGATTTTATAATATCCATTAGTACAATTATTATTCTCTTTTTGCTGAAAGAACAAAATTTATCACGAAATTTTCTATTCATTTTTTCATTATCTCTTTTTTTAATATTAATTATTGAAAAATACCTGTTTAGAAAAATATTCCGGTTATTGCGAAGGAAGGGAAAAAATTTAAGTAAATTACTGATAATTG
>JAKAKL010000029.1 GCA_021824565.1 Bacteroidota bacterium
AAAGCTCATCACTTAGCAGAGTCTTCCCGGCACTTAGCAGGTAAAGCTCATCACTTAGCAGAGTCTTCCCGGCGCTTAGCAGATAAAGCTCATCACTTAGCAGAGTCTCCTCAACACTTAGCAGGTGATTTATGACGCTCCGCTGAGTCTTTATACGACTTAGCAGGTGATTTATGACGCTCCGCTGAGTCTTTATACGACTTAGCAGGTGATTTATAACGCTCCGCTGAGTCTTTATACGACTTAGCAGGTGATTTATGACGCTCCGCTGAGTTTACTCAGAACTTAGCAGATAGTTCCATACATTAGCCGCGGATTTTCTTCATTCAATTTTGCCGGATTTATGTGCGCCAGGTTTGAAAAAATGCTCTAATAGCTTCAATTTATTGTTTTTATTTATCTGGATTGATAATTTTACGTGAGCGATGGAGTTCGCTTTTACAACGAAGCATTATGCCTATTGTTTAAATTGTCCAGTTATACCTCCGGACTAATAACTCCTACCAGTTTAAATTCATTTTTTATAAGGTTAATAATGCAAAATTATCTATTTGTATCTTTAGGCGCGGCGCTGGGCGGCGCATTAAGATATTGGATTTCAAAAGCAGCTTATCACGTTTTGCCCGCTTCTTTTCCTTTTGGAACTCTGGCTGTGAACGTTATCGGAGGGTTTATCATCGGCTTTGTTATGTATTACCTGGACGCTAACGAGGTAATTTCACCGGAAACAAGGATCTTCCTTACTACCGGCTTTTGCGGCGGGCTTACTACTTTCTCTACTTTCTCTTACGAAACAATTAATCTGTTCCGCGATTCCGAAATTTTCCTCGGAGCCGCTAATATACTGTTGAATTTTGTTTTATCTTTGGGAGCGGTTTTGGCTGCTTTTTATTTGGCTAAAGTTTTATCTGTTCGATAAATTTCTAATTTATTATCAAGCATAAATCAAATGGAAAATCTACAAGACGTAAAGCTGTTAAGAATTTTTATCGGCGAATCAGATCATCATGGACACATTCCTGTCTATGAAAAAATCGTTCTTGAAGCAAGGAAAGCCGGTCTCGCTGGCGCTACTGTTTTTAAAGGAGTGATGGGCTACGGCAATACAAGCATAATCCATACTTCAAAAATACTCGAGCTTTCGGAAGACCTCCCGCTGATAATTGAAATCGTAGACAGAATCGATAAGATTGAAAAGTTTCAAGATATTTTAAATAAGATTTTTGAAGAAGCAAACTGCGGCGGCTTAATTACTATCGAGAAAGCGGAAGTAATTAAATACGTATCGAGTAAAAAATAATTCGTTTAAAAAATATTTTCATTCTTTTGTTATTCATAGAAAATAATTATTCAAAAAATAATCTTAAATAAATATGGTAAAGTACGATATAAAAAATCCCTGGCATTGCGTAAAGATGGGCGAACACGCTCCCGATGTAATTAACAGCGTTATTGAAATCTCCAAAGGTTCCAAAGGCAAATATGAACTTGATAAGGAAAGCGGACTTCTAAAACTGGATAGAGTTTTATTTTCTGCGGTGCATTATCCAGCCAATTACGGGTTTATTCCGCGCACTATTGCTGATGATAACGACCCGCTCGATATTCTTGTAATTTCTTCAATTGATGTTGAGCCGCTCTGCATCGTAGCAGCTAAAGTCATTGGCGTAATGCATATGATAGACAGCAACGAAAGAGACGAGAAGGTTATCGCCGTAGCTAATAATGATATTGCGGTTAATTATATAAACTCTCTCGATGAGCTTCCGCCGCACACGATGGTCGAATTGAAAAGATTCTTTGAAGATTACAAGGCGCTTGAGCATAAGCACGTTGAAGTGAATGAGTTCCTCGGCAAAGATCAAGCGTTCAAAATAATTGAAGAAAGCATGCAGCGTTACGCAGACGTTTATTTGATCGATCACGATGCGCAGCCGGTTAAATTTCATAATGAAGTTTCTATCGCCGCCGGCAGGAAGAACGCTTTTCAGAAAAAACAAAAGATAAAAAAGAAATAGCGGTATTTATCAGCCGCCTTTTTTAATCTTTCTCGCAGCCGGATTAAAATAATAGAATAATCCTTCGATAATAAATTAGGAATATCTATAATTTTATAAATATGAGCGATGAAGATAAAATAAAATGGTTTGATTTAGCCGTTAAATTCCAGATCGACGGGATGGTTTTCCTTACAATGAAATCAAGGAAGAACAACGTCGGCACTTGGGTAATTGAAGATGTGCAGAAGCATAAAGTGTTAAATTCAAATATGGAATGGGAAGACGATCTTCCTATATCCGAGCGGGATGAATCTTATACGCTTAGAACAAGGTTTGAATTTGATACTGCTGTTTCAATGTTTGAACAATATAAAATGTTCGCGCAGGCAAGTTAGACTTTTCTTCTGTCATAGATTAAAACGAATGAATGGGCGGTTGTTCCTCCACTCAAAATCAACTTCATGCTGATAAAAGCTTGAGAGACTTTGAGATGTAAGAACGCTTTTTGTTTTTCCCGCCGAATAAATTTTTCCCTCTCTTAGTAAAAGCGTATGACTGAACACCGCCAATATTTCGTCAAGATGATGCGAAACATATAAAAGTGTCGGAGCCTCTTCAGCATTGCCTATCTGTTCGACGAGCGATAGGAAGCTTTCTCTTGCGAAAATATCCAGACCGGTGCATGGTTCATCGAGTATTAATAAACGCGGCTTGTTCATTAATGCTCTTGCAAGAATTACTTTCTGTTTTTCTCCTTGAGACAAAGTATGATATCTTCTTTTGCAAAGGCTGCTGCATCCGAATTCGTTTAAAAGCTCTGAAACTTTATTTAAATCTTCAACTGAAGGAGATTCATACAAGCCGATGCTCGCGTACTTTCCGCTTGCTACAATTTCTTCCACAGTTTCGTTGGGATAAAGCGCGTCCTGTAACGACGAGCTTACCCAGCCGATGGATTTTCTCAGCTCTCTTAAATCATAAGCGCCGAATTTTCTGCCGAGCACTGTTACTTCGCCGTTTGAAGGCAGAATATATCCGGTAATTATTTTTAAAAGTGAAGTCTTGCCTGATCCGTTCAATCCTACTACAGCCCAGTGCTCGCCGCGTTTAACATTCCAGTTTATGTTTTTTAATAAATAAAATTCATCGCGCCTCAACGACACGTCCTGCATTGAAATAATCAACTTGCTTCCGTAAAAATTATAAATAATAATTCTAACATAACCATGAGATTTATAATTACAAAAAACATTGACAATCTTGATTCCTCAAATTTCATTTCTTAATTTCACGCAGTTTTTTCTGTCTAATTTCTTAATGAAAAAAATAATTTCACTCGTATTAATATTTTTATTGACGCTGAATTCTTTCGGGTTCTTAGCTTATTATTTTGTTGAGATAGAATCTTGCAAGATCGAAGCCGTAAGTTGCAAAGAGGAATACCATGACCAAACTAAAGACGAAGAGTTTGATAAGCATGATCTCTTAAGATTTTTTTCAGGACAGAAAGGCGTTCAGGTACTTGACGGAAAAGAAATTCGTTATGAAGGCAGAATGTATGATATAGTCAGCATACAAAAAATCGACGGTAAAGAAATTTATCTCGCATACGGCGATAAGAGGGAAGATGAATGTGTAAAAAATGTTTCCGATCTTACAAAAGAAAATTCTAGCTCGAATTCTTTGACTGCCAAAAATATTCTAAATGATTTGCTGAAGTATATCAGCAGCAGTAATAATTGCTTCACTTGTGAATTCCCGGTTAAACAAGCCTCAACCAAAAATTATGAATTCGTTTTTTGTTTCTATGAATCTCCATTAAAAAATATCTTTTCTCCTCCTCCAAACAATTCCATTTCCTAAAAAAATTTCTTAAATAAACATCAGTCATATCTCTAATAAGAGATAAAAGATGGATCTATTTTTTATTCTCCTTTATTCGGCTGATAAATTTTATTCAATAATTACAACTAAATAATTATGAAAAAGACAAATGGAATTTTAAAACTATTTACGGCAATTATATTTTCATTCTTGGTAAGCAATATTTCATTGGCGCAGCATATTTTAAAAGGGAAAATAGTAGACAGCGATAATTTAAAGCCTCTTGCAGGAGCTTCAGTTTACATACCGGATATTAAGATCGGATCAGTGACAAACTCGAACGGTACTTATGAAATAAAAGATATTCCTTCCGGGACGTATCTGCTTGAGATCAGTTATCTGGGTTACCTTTCTCAGTCAAAGGAAATAACAATAAATAAAAATGTAAGTGCAAATTTTGAATTAGAGCAGTCGAGCATAGAAATGCAGGAAGTGGTTGTTACCGGCGTTCCAACAGCTACCGAACAACAAAGCAATCCGGTGCCCGTAAGCGTTGTCGGTCAGAATACTTTTTTAGAAACTAATTCAAACAACATAATTGACGCGCTGCAAAATTCTCCAGGCGTTTCAGAAATTACCGAAGGTCCTGCAATCTCAAAGCCTATTATTCGAGGCTTAGGTTATAACCGCGTAGTGGTTGTTAACGACGGCGTTCGCCAGGAAGGTCAGCAGTTCGGCGATGAATTCGGAATAGAAGTTGACCCTTACACCGTTTACAAAGTGGAAATCATGCGCGGACCTGCAAGCCTTAGCTACGGCTCTGACGCTATGGCGGGCGTAATAAATATGCTTTCATTTCCAACGTTGCCAGAAGGACAAATTAAAGGTAACGTAATTACAAACTATCAAACTAACAACGGGCTTTACGCAGGCTCGGCTTATATTGCCGGCAATAATAATGAAATCACCTGGGACGCAAGATATACGTATCTAAATTCTCACTCATATCAGGATAAATATGACGGCTATGTTTTTAACTCCGGCTACGGTGAAAATAATTTTAAAGGCAGCATAGGAATAAACCGAGGCTGGGGATATTCACGTCTTATCTTCAGCGGGTTTGATCTTAAGCTTGGAATTGTTGAAGGCGGAAGAGATAGTGCAACGGGACAGTTTACAAAACACGTTCTTGCTTCAGATGGAACCGATAGCGCCGCGGTAGTTTCCAATTCTGATTTAACTACATACAGCCATGATATGATCATCCATCAGCATGTTCGTCATTATAAAGTAGTTTCGGATAACAGCATTGCAATCGGTGACGGACGCTTAGGCGCGCGATTCGGCTTTCAGCAAAATAATAGGCAAGAAGCAAACGATATTACTGTGGGAAACATTTACAACATTTATTATTTCCTGAATACTTTTACTTATGATCTTCAATATGTTATTCCTGAAAAAAATAAATTTGAATTTTCTTTCGGAATCAACGGCATGCAGCAGTCGTCTCAAAACAAAGGCTTAATATTTTTAGTGCCCGAATATCATTTATTTGATTTCGGCGCCTTTGCAATTGGCAAAAAGACTTTCGATAAACTGTCTATTTCAGGCGGATTAAGATTTGACAATCGTTCACTTCATGGAGGTGATCTTTATTTAGACAGCAGCGGAGTAAGATTAAGCGGACCCGAGCCAAATGCAGTACATCGCTTTACTGCTTACAGTTCCAATTTCCCTGGAATTTCCGGCAGCCTCGGAGCGGCTTACAATTTTACAAATTCTTTTTACGGCAAGTTAAATTTATCCCGCGGATTCCGCGCTCCGAATATTGCTGAGAGCGGAAGCAATGGAATTCACGACGGAACTCCTTTCTATGAAATCGGCGACCCTAATTTAAAACCTGAAACAAGCTTGCAGCTTGACGTTACACTTGGTTTTAATTCAAACGACATTACCGCTGAGCTTACTGCTTTCGATAATAACATAGACAATTATATTTTCCCGGTAAAGCTTGCAAGCGTTTTCGGCGGTGATTCTATAAGCACGGATGTAATGGCAAATATGAGCGGACCAACTTTTAAATATGTTTCGGGCAATGCGGTAATTTCAGGCGCTGAAGTGACGTTTAATATCCATCCTGGTGAAGCGCAATGGTTCCATTTTGATAATACATTTTCTATGCTGAGTGCTATTCAAAAAAATCAACCCGATTCAACAAAATATTTACCATATACTCCTCCTTATAAATTTGTCTCCGGTCTGGAGTTCAATGCTAAAAATTTATTCGATGTTTTTGCTAATTCATATTTCCGCATAGATGTTGAACATTACTTCGAGCAAAATAAAATCTATTATAAATTCGGAAATGAAACTGTTACACCGGCTTATACTCTCTTGAATATTGGTATCGGAACAGATGTGGTCTCAAACGGCAGGAAGTTATTTTCAATTTACTTATACGGCAGCAATATTTTAGATGAAGCTTATCAAAGTAATATGAGCAGACTAAAATATACTGACCCGAATAACGTTACCGGAAGAATCGGCGTTTATGAAATGGGCAGAAATATTAGTTTCAAACTAATGGTGCCGGTAGATTTCAGTAATAATTAATTTTGAATCAGTGATACAGTTATATGCTTAGTGATGGAAAATAAATTTTGGCTTAGCATTACTTTCTATGGGGGTTTCTTTTTTGCATTTATAGGGCATGGTATATATATTTGGCGCATAAATTCTCAATATTCACAACTAATAAATTTGTAAATTGATTAGCGACGTAGGAAAATTTGTAGGTCAAGAAATTTCTATTAAGGGGTGGCTGTATAATAAACGCTCAAGCGGGAAAATAAAATTTTTAATCTTAAGAGATGGATCTGGCTATATTCAATGTGTGTTCTTTAAGGGAACAATAGCCGAAGAAGTTTTTGAAGCGGCTGACCGAATTGGTCAGGAATCCGCAATCGAGATTACTGGTAAAGTCCGCGAAGAAAAAAGAGCGCCCGGCGGATATGAACTAGATGCTACCGGCTTAAAGATTATATCTGAAACTCATGACTACCCGATAACTCCCAAAGAACACGGTATAGAATTCTTAATGGACAACCGCCATCTCTGGCTTCGTTCCAGCAGACAGGTCGCCATATTAAAAATTCGTCACCGCATTACTAAAGCAATAAGAGATTTTTTTGACGAAAGAGGTTTTACTTTAGTTGACACTCCGATTCTTACACCGGCAGCTTGCGAAGGAACTTCAACATTATTCGAGACGGATTATTTCGATCTCGGTAAAGCTTATTTAACTCAGTCCGGGCAGCTTTACGCTGAAGCAAATGCTATGGCGTTGGGAAAAGTATACAATTTTGGTCCGGTCTTTCGTGCGGAGAAAAGCAAGACTCGCAGGCATCTTACCGAATTCTGGATGGTAGAACCTGAAGTCGCTTTTGCAGACTTGAACGACGATATGAACTTAGCGGAGGACTTTTTGGAATACGTTGTCCAATCTGTTCTTGCTGATAGAGAAGAAGAATTGAAGGTCCTTGAAAGAGATATAACATTACTTAGAAATGTTAAAAAGCCGCTGCCAAGAATTTCTTATGATGAAGCGGTAGAAATTCTTCATAAGAATGGAATTAATTTTGAATGGGGAAACGATCTCGGCGGCACAGATGAAACCGTAATTTCAAATCAGTTTGATAGACCCGTAATGGTCCATCGTTATCCGGCTGCAGTAAAAGCATTTTACATGAAGCGCGATCCTGAAAATGAAAATCTGGCTTTAGCTGTCGATGTACTTGCTCCCGAAGGATATGGTGAAATTATCGGCGGCAGCCAGAGGGAAGAAAATTTTGATGTCCTATTGAAAAGAATTGAAGAACATAATCTTCCCCGCGAAGCTTTTGAATGGTATCTTGATTTAAGAAAATACGGCTCTGTTCCTCATTCCGGGTTCGGTCTCGGTTTGGAAAGAACTGTGAGCTGGATTTGCGGTCTGGAACATGTTCGAGAATCCATTCCGTTCCCGAGGATGATTTATAGAAATACTCCATAATCAGAAAATTATAGACAATGTCATTACAATTAGCACTATTTATTTTATTCGGCGCAGTAGCGGCAATATCTGCCGTCTTGATGATTACAAGAGAAAGCCCGGTAATCAGCGCATTATTTTTAATTCTTAACTTTGCAAGCCTCGCCGGACTTTATTTAACATTAAATGCGCAGTTTATCGCTGTAACTCAAGTGATTGTTTATGCCGGCGCAATTATGGTCCTTTTCTTATTCGTCATTATGCTTTTAAAACCTGAGCACGAAAAATTTTTCAGCATTCATCCCAAGATGAAGATTTTTACTTTTATAATTGCGCTTATTGTTTTTGTGCAGCTGGTTTTTATGATCGTATTTTCACAAACATTAAAATCAAGCGGTCCTAATCTTGCCGCAAGTATTAAAGCCGGCACAATTGAAGAGATCGGCAGGCAGTTATATACAAATTATATTCTTCCTTTTGAAGCCGCCGGCTATTTGCTGCTTGCCGCTACAATCGGAGCTTTAGTCTTAGCTAAAAAGAAATTTGAATAATTATTATGAATATACCAATAGATTATTATTTGATACTTAGCGGGTTCATGTTTATTGTCGGAGTTGCAGGCGTTCTCACCCGGCGCAATGCCATAATAGTTTTTATGTCCGTAGAATTAATGTTGAACTCAGCTAATCTTACGCTTGTAACTTTTTCATCTTACCTGGGTAATTCGGTCGGTCAGCTTTTTGTATTTTTTGTAATGACAGTAGCCGCTGCCGAAGCCGCAGTCGGGCTTGCGATAATTATTGCCATGTTCCGAAATAAGCTTACCCTTAATATTGATGAAATAAATATTCTTAAATGGTAAACTTCCTTGAATACAACTATTTTAAAATTCTAAATATTTTATGGCGCAGCTAATATACTTAACTACATTGCTTCCACTTGTCGGATTTTTAATTAATGGTCTTCTCGGGAAGAAAATTAAAAATGAAAAAATAATAGGCATAATCGGAAGCGGAACGATTGGTATTTCATTTCTAATTGTATTAGGCGCTTTCTTTCAAACCCTCGCTCTTCCGGTCGATCAAAGACAAACTATTGTTCACCTCTTTACATGGATTCAAGCAGGAAATTTCCAAGTTGACGCTGCGTATCAAGTTGATCAGTTGTCTTTGGTAATGGCTCTCATTGTTACCGGCGTTGGCTTTATAATCCATGTTTATTCTATCGGCTATATGCACGGCGACAAAGGTTTCGGAAGATTTTTTGCTTACCTTAATTTATTCATCTTCGCAATGATGAATTTAATCTTAGCGGATAATTTCCTTCTGATGTTTCTTGGCTGGGAAGGAGTCGGGCTTTGTTCATATCTTTTGATCGGCTTCTGGTACGATAGAAAATTTGAGAAGAGCACAACTAGCGATGCTGCTAAGAAGGCTTTCATAGTGAATAGGATCGGCGACTTTGGATTTTTGCTCGGAATGTTCTTGATTTATTTAACCTTCGGCAGCTTGAATTTTAATGATGTCTTTACAAGAGCTGCCTCGTTAAATATCCCGCAGTACGTTTTTAATTTTATAGCTTTATTTTTATTTATTGGCGCAACAGGAAAATCAGCGCAAATTCCTTTATACATCTGGCTGCCGGACGCAATGGCTGGTCCTACTCCGGTCTCGGCTCTAATACACGCCGCTACTATGGTTACAGCCGGTGTCTATATGGTTGCCCGCTGCTCAATTTTGTATGCTTCAGCTCCGGCAATTATGACTGTAGTTGCTGTTATCGGTGTCTTGACTGCTTTCTTTGCGGCTACTATCGGTCTAGTCCAAAATGATATTAAAAAAGTCTTGGCGTATTCTACGGTAAGCCAGCTTGGGTATATGTTTCTTGCGCTTGGTGTTGGTGCATTTACCAGCGGCATTTTCCACGTAATGACTCATGCTTTTTTCAAAGCTCTTTTATTTTTAGGCGCCGGTTCCGTTATACATGGAATGCATGATGAACAAAATATTCAAAACTACGGCGGATTAAAAAAATATATGCCTAAAACATACATTACTTTTTTAATCGCGTCCCTCGCCATTTCGGGAATACCGCCGCTGTCAGGTTATTTTAGTAAGGATGAAATTCTTTGGTATTCGTTTGCAAACGGGAATTTTTTCTATTGGTTAATAGGAGCAGTCACTGCGCTTCTTACCGCGTTTTATATGTTTAGACTTGTGAGCCTTACATTTGAAGGCAAAGAAAGATTCGGGCATGATAAACATCCGCACGAGTCGCCTTCGGTAATGACTATACCATTAATTATTCTTGCAGTACTTTCTGCTGTCGGCGGATTTATCGGAATTCCCGAGCTATTCTCCGGCGATCACGGCAATCAATTTGAAAATTGGCTTGAACCGATCTTTAAGCCGGCTCAGGCTAGGCTTGCGATTTACGGTGTTCACTCCAATGCCGAAGAAATTATTTTGATGATTGTAACTCTGGCTGGAGTCATCGGATCTATTTATGCTGCAAGATATATTTATCTGAAAAATAATAAGCCCGCGGAAAATCTTTCAAAGAAGTTTAAAGGAGTTTATAACCTTTTGCTTAACAAATATTTTGTTGATGAAGCGTACGACGCTGTCGTTGTAAATCCTTTGGTGAAAGGAAGCGATAAAGTTCTCTGGAGTTTTGCCGATGTTAAAATTATCGATGGTCTTATTAATGGAGTTGCAGGATTAATAGAAAAAATTTCCGGCTCTATAAGGAAAATACAAACCGGCGTTGCGCAATTCTATGCCCTAATTATGATGCTGGGAATTGTTGCAGCACTTTTCTGGATTATACTAAGCTTGTAAATTATGTTATACAATTACTTAATCTCTTTTTTATTGGCGGTACCCTTAGTCGGTGCATTACTAATTCTTCTAATTAAAAAAGATAAGGATGATTTAGTCAGATACTTTGGCTTATTCATATCTGTCGCTGCCTTTGTCGTTTCGCTGATAATCTATTTCGGATATGACGCTGCCAGAGGCGGTTTCCAGCTTAATGAAAAATACATGTGGATCAGCAATCTTCATATAAGCTACAGCGTCGGCATAGACGGTATCTCTCTTCTCTTAGTTTTACTCACTACATTTTTAACTCCGCTTACTCTCCTTTCAAGCTGGAAAAGTATTACTAAGAATGTTAAAGGATTTACTTTCTTTATGCTCTTGCTCGAAGTCGGAATGCTTGGAGTTTTTGTCTCTCTCGATCTTTTCTTGTTCTACATTTTCTGGGAAGCGATGCTCATTCCTATGTATTTCATTATAGGAATCTGGGGCGGACCGAGAAGAGTTTATGCTTCGGTAAAATTTTTCCTCTTTACCATGTTCGGAAGCTTGCTGATGCTTGTTGCGATTATATGGATTGGAGTTTATGCTTCCGGAACGCTTGGACATTTTTCCTCCGACTTAATAGAGCTTTATGGAATTGGACCGACAATTCAGTACAACATTCAGCTATGGATGTTCCTCGCCTTTGCGTTGAGCTTTGCGATTAAAGTCCCGATATTTCCTCTGCATACATGGCTGCCGGATGCGCACGTTGAAGCTCCGACTGCAGGCAGCGTTATTCTTGCGGGCGTTCTGCTTAAAATGGGAACATACGGTTTGCTTAGATTTTGTTTACCGCTATTTCCCCAGGCAGCGCTTTATTTCGCTCCTTACATTTCTGTCCTTGCTATTATCGGAATTATTTACGGAGCGCTTGTTGCAATGGTTCAGAAGGATATGAAAAAGCTTGTCGCTTATTCTTCTGTCGCTCATCTCGGATTTGTCGTACTAGGAATTTTTGCTCTTACTCAAGAATCGATGCAGGGCGCGGTAATTCAGATGGTGAATCACGGACTTTCTACCGGTGCTTTATTCTTGCTCGTAGGAGTTGTTTACGATAGAATGCATACAAGGTTGATTGCTGAATACGGAGGTATCGCTAAGATCGTTCCAGTGTTCGCTGTCTTTCTTATGATCGCTTCTTTATCATCAATTGGACTGCCGGGTCTTAACGGTTTTGTCGGCGAGTTCTTAATATTGCTCGGCACATTTAAGTCCCCAGTCTTAGATAGTTGGTGGTACGCGGGATTTGCTGCAAGCGGCGTTATATTTGCAGCGGTTTATCTGTTATGGATGTATCAAAGAGTTGTTTTTGGCGAAGTGAAAAACCCAAAAGTAAACGAGCTTAAAGACATGAATAAAAGAGAAGTATTTATTCTGTCGGCAATTTTTGTCTTTGTAATTTGGATTGGCGTTTATCCAAGCACTTTCTTAAAAGTCTCGGAGTCTTCTACGCAGAAGGTTATTGAACAAGTTTTGAATATTCAAAATAACGGAGCAAAATAATTCTATTGAAGAAATTTTATAGCTGTAAAATAATATTTCTATTAGGATTTTTTTTATCGTTCTTTCTAAATACTGGTTTGTTATCGGCAGAAGTTAGTAATAACAACACTGCTGATACATTGAAGATTGCTTCTGAGGGAAGCGCAGTTTTGACCCGGCAGCCTCCGGTGCTGTTGATAGCTCCTTTCATTATTTTACTGATCGCTATCGCGGCGTTTCCTTTGTTTTATAAACATCACTGGGAAAAGCATTACTCGAAATATTCTATTCTTCTTGCGGCGATTGTAGCCGTATATTATATATTCTTCTTGAATAATTTAGAAGGATTGTATAAAACAATAATAGAATATGTCTCTTTTATTGCATTGCTAAGCTCGTTGTTTGTTGTCTCAAGCGGAATATTAATCAACGTTGATAAAAAATCTACGCCCGCTGTTAATACTTTGTTTCTGCTTATCGGTGCTGTGTTGTCAAACTTCATAGGCACGACAGGCGCTTCTGTGCTATTGATAAGACCTTTTATTAAACTAAATCGAGATCGGATTGCAGCCTATCATATAATATTTTTTATATTTATTATAAGCAACGCGGGCGGTGCATTGACGCCGTTGGGTGATCCTCCTTTGTTCCTGGGATTTCTAAGCGGTGTACCTTTCTTTTGGGCTTTGCAGCATGTCTGGTTGATTTGGTTAGTTGCCTTAGTTTTAATACTAATTCCGTTCTATATATTTGATATTAATAATAAGAATACAAGCAGTGCAAAACGCGAATATACCGGCAAGATCGAGGTTAGAGGCTTTAAGAATATAATCTATCTCGTCATTATTATTCTTGCCGTATTTATTGATCCGGCTGTCTTTCACTGGGTGCCCGATTTATATCCGCTGCCTTTCGGAATTAGAGAAATAATAATGTTCGCATTGGTTTATATCGCTTATAAAAATTCAGATAAGGGAATTCTTAAGGCTAATGAATTTAATTTTGAGCCTATAAAAGAAGTTGCTTTTTTGTTCGTCGGGATTTTTATTACAATGCTGCCCGCGCTTGAGTTAGTAGCCGTTGAAGCCAAATCGCTGGGCGATAAACTAACTGCAGATGTTTTTTATTGGGCAACCGGCGCGCTTTCTGCGGTGCTTGATAATACACCGACTTATATGAACTTTCTAAGCGCTGCAATGGGCAAATATTTTTTGAATGTTGCGGTTAAATCTCATGTGCAGCATTTTGTAAACGTAGATGTTATTTATCTTGAAGCGATCTCTATCAGCGCTGTGCTGTTCGGTGCGATGACTTATATCGGCAACGGACCGAACTTTATGGTGAAGTCGATTAGCGAAAGAGCCGGTATTACAATGCCGAGTTTCTTTGCTTATGTGTTTAAATATTCGCTTTTAATTCTGCTTCCGGTATTTACTGTTATATGGCTCTTATTTTTTTTCGGGAAAGGATAAATGTTAAATACTATTTCCGATGTGCTGGAAAATAAATTGAACGGTCTTTATTACGGCAACAGGATTTTGCTTCCGTTCTCCTGTTACATACTAAAGATCGTTATTGAAGACGATATACTCATGGATTTTTCGCCTTCTTCTAAATCGGTTTATATTAATGAAACGGAAGCTTATACGGAAATTTATTTTAAGGATTATAAAAATTTGAAAGACACCGTTTCAAAGTATGAGTCAATAAAGATGATTGCCGTTGAAAAAAACAAAGATGTTTTCTCGATGGATAATCACATTAAGCTTGCTCTTGAAATAGGTGAAAATCATAATTTGAAAATCGAAAAAACAGACGAAGATATTTTATTTTTAGAATAATATTATGCTGAACAATTTACAAGAATTATATAATGTAATCCCGCTGCTGATTATCGGCGGGGGTATTCTTATCTCGCTGATCATTGAAATGTATTTTAAGAAAAGCGAAACGATACTCCCGTGGTTTACTATCCTTATCCTCCTGGCTGCAGGCTTCCATGCTTTGTTTAACGTTTACACTATTGCCACAGCCTTTCAGAACATGCTTGCTGTCGGCGGCGGGGTATCGATATTCTATTTTATCTTTACAATAGGCGCTGCAATTGTTGTCATGCTATCGATTGATTATATAAAAAAATACGGAACGTATTACGGAGAATATTATATCCTGATTCAAACGTCAGTGCTCGGCATGATGCTGATGGCTGGCGCAAAAGATCTCTTTGTGATTTTCCTTGGATTGGAATTAATGTCCGTAAGCTTTTATGCGCTTGCCGGGCTGAATAGGAAAAAATTAAAAGCAAACGAAGCCGCTCTGAAATACTTTTTGCTCGGCGCCTTTGCTACAGGTTTTATTGTCTATGGTATCGCCCTGATTTACGGCACGGTTCAATCTACATCAATCGACATGATCTCTTCAAGATTTTCAGAGCTTATATCTAACAAACTCTTCGATGCGGGCATACTTTTATTCTTAATAGGATTTTCATTTAAGATTGCGGCGTTCCCATTTCACATGTGGGTGCCTGATGTTTATGAAGGCTCGCCTTCAACTGTTGCCGGATTGTTCTCAACAGGCGGCAAAGCCGCTGCGTTCAGCGCAATAATTGTTTCTTTAGGAATTTTATTCACCGGGAGGATCGGCAATATATTTACGCCTTACCTTTCAGCCATTGCCGTTTTCTCGATGGTCTTCGGAAGTATTGTTGCAATAGCGCAGGACAATATTAAAAGAATGCTCGCTTATTCTTCTATCGCTCATGCGGGCTATATGATCATCGGATTAGCCTCCGGGAATCCTCTTGGAGTCTCCGGCGTGATCTTTTATCTTACCGCTTATACTTTTATGAACTTAGCAGCCTTCGGCGTTGTCGCATTAATCGAGGGCAGGGAAGAAGCGAACTTAAGTTTGAAATCTTATTCCGGATTAGCATCTCGCAGCCCGCTGCTGGCGGCGCTTCTATCGATTGTAATGTTCTCTCTTGCCGGAATTCCTCCTTTCGCCGGGTTCTTTGGAAAGTATTACGTTTTTATCGCGGCTGTTAAATCGAATCTTACCTGGCTGGCAATTATCGGAGTTCTGTCCAGCGTAATAAGCGTTTATTTTTATCTGCGAGTTGTCGTGCTGATGTATTTCAAAGACAGCGAAACGGAATTAACGCTCGAAAAAAGCAATACAGGTTTGTTTGCGGTGATCGTCTCTGTCGCTGTAGTTATTGCAATCGGAGTCGCGCCCGGCTCTGTTATAGGTTTGATCGCCCATTTCTTTTAAATTATTAAATTCTTCTCCTTATAAATTAATCGAGATAAATATTTTTAGCGTTCTTGTTATGAAAATAATAAGGACGCTTTTATTTACAGCGTTCTATATTTAACCCGCCAAAAACATTTCCCAAAATATGTCTCGATGTCTTCAGCATAATCCTTAAAGATATTTCTTAACTCATTTTCATCGTAATAATTTTTTATAATTTCATACGAAGAGCCGTCCGAGAGCTTCCGCATCTTGTAGGTGTTCTCATCTCCTTGCTTTGTTATCAGTTCGCCGCCGATTCCTTCTATGTATATGTTATCAGCCATAAATACTATCGAGCCCGGACTAAGTTTTTTATTAAACGTTTCTATGAATCCTATTATCTTATTTTTAGGAATGTGCGAAAACCAGAAATTAGCGCAGCCTGCATTAAATGTCCCGCCGACTTTATTCATCTCGTAAGCATTGTCGATTAAAAATTCGGCGTTAAGATTTTTGGATTTTGCTATTTCAATTACTTCATTGGAATAATCAAATGAGACAGTGCTGTTGGCTGTCCGCGAAATTGTTTCCGTCCAGTAGCCGGTACCGCAGGCAGCTTCAAGTACATCCCGTCCTTTGAAGATTATAGTCAGTTCATTTTTTATTTTATTAATTTCATCTTGCCTGACGGGATCGTCGCGCGTATAAATCTGTTCGTATTCTTCAGCCCGCCTGCTGTAATATTCTTTGGTAGTATCCATCCGGTATTTTCCTTTTCAAAGTAAATAAAAAGCTTAATACTTATGTTAATTGCTGAAAGAGACTGCTATTTCTCGAACACTAAAGAGTCTGCCGATGCGCCGATATTTAATAAGATAGAATTTATATTCTGAACAAAGCTGTCGGGTCCGCAGACATAAAAGTGCTGACTGAAATCAGAGATTTGCTCTCTCAAGAAAGCCTCATCTATTCTGCCGTAAAAGTAATCTTTATTCTTTTCTCTTGTAAGAACATTTATAAAATCCGCGCCAAGAATCGAAGTCAATTCATCTTTTAAGATAATATCTTCGGAAGTTTTATTAGAGAAGATAAGCTTGCAGCCTGAGATTTTATTTTCATGTTTGAGGTTCCTTAAAATAGAAATAAAAGGAGTAACGCCCGCGCCGCCTGCGATAAAGACGCCGGGTCCTTTGTAATTTATCGCGCCCCAGACATCGTGAAGCAGAAGCTCATAGCCGGGCTTTAATGTTTTCAAAATATTTGTTACGCCGTCATGATCTTCATAAGATTTGATAATGAATTGAAGATAGTCCCAGCTCGTAAGCCCGGTAAAAGTAAATGGTCTTCTTTCATCCTTTAAGCCGGCTTTATTTATTGATACCTCCGTGGCTTGACCCGGAATAAAATTATAACCGTCCGGTCGTTCCACTTTATACTTGTTAACGTCGTGCGTTACTTTTTCAATGTCGAGTATTTTTACGATGTATTCTTCCATATCATTTCCGCTCATGCTAATTGAAATTATTATTATCCTATCCGAATTTAAATTAACTAAAAGAAATATCTCAAAGTGTGTTCTGCCTTGGAAAAGATAAAAATATATATAAAGAATTAATCCTTGGGTTAATGAAGTAGTTATTCTAAAAATTATCAGCCTGCACAGCCGTAATTTTATAAGGTAATAAAGTTCTAACAATAACTTTGTTCTTTTGTTACTAAGGTTGATCCAGCAGATAAGGTTTAAGAATAAAAAATATTTGTAACTTATTCTAATGTTAATAATCAGAATGCTGACGAAACCTTATTCTAGTTTGTTAAACCTTAGTAACATTTTGGAAGTAATTAAAGACAAGATTTCCCTGGTTATCTTAAAGAGGCGCCGGTCGGATTCGAACCGACGAATAAAGGTTTTGCAGACCTTCGCCTTGGACCGCTTGGCTACAGCGCCGAAAAACTATATAAATGAAAAAGCCCTCCCGGCTGGAAGGGTTATCTTTTCTTCTTTCGAGCGGGAAACGGGACTCGAACCCGCGACATCAACCTTGGCAAGGTTGCGCTCTACCAACTGAGCTATTCCCGCCTAATCAATAACTTTATGAACATCTTTTCTAAAAATTGCGCACCAAATATAATAGCTTTAACTATTTCTTGCAATTCCTTTTGTGACTAAAATTCGCGAAAGCTCACTCACGGTTGTCATTTGTTAATTGTGTATTATTACTTCCTATACACATCTTTGCGGTGTCCTGCTCTTATAATCTCAATGGTTAATTCTTTTTCTGAAAGACTATAAATTACTCTATAATCTCCAATCCTAATTCGATAAGTAAATTCAGCACCGCTTAATTTTTTAATCCCATTAGGTAATGGGTTATTTGAAAGGCTTTCAACTGCCGATATTATTTTGGGAATAAATTGTTTATCAATTCTCTTTAATTCTTTAACAGCGGATTCTTTCCATCGGATCTTATAATAATCCATCCCTCTTTAATTCTTTCTTTAATTCCTCGTGAGAAACAGTTCCCTCGTCTCTTCTCTCGGCTGCTATGGCAATATCATTTAGGTCTTCAATTAATTCCTCAAAATCCTTTACCTTCATTATTACTTCTTTCTTCTTGCCGTCTTTATCGGTAATATATTTCAATCTATATTTTTTAAGCTCGAACATACACTTTCTTCTTTCTAATTCTTTCCGGAGAAAGTTAATCAATTTATCTGAAAGTTGCTACGAGAAGTATATCTCTTAGTTTAGTATGTAATAACTCCATAGAAAT
>JAKAKL010000003.1 GCA_021824565.1 Bacteroidota bacterium
TACATACCAGCGCTGATCATCACTCGTCGGGTTTGTGTTTACTCCCTGAGTCTTTATATACGCTCCCAACAATATATCTACGTTCGCTGTATGCTGAGGCGACCACAAGTCGCACATGTTATCTGATACCCAAGCTGCTGTATCGCTTGTCGTTGTCTTGGTTATCTTAAGTGAATGGCCCAGCGATCTATACTGGTCTGTTGCCCAGCTTAATGTTGAGCCTGACGGCTGGTTACCTATCTCCCAGTATGACGGAAGGTTGCTTTCAAAGCCGCCAATTGTATTGAAAGTATTTATTGTTTGAGAATACAATACACTTGACAGAGGTGAAAGTCCCACCAGAAAAATAGTTAACGCTGTTAAAGCGTATTTTATACTTTTCATAAGCTAGCTCCTTATGTTTAGTTTGGTGATACTTGATATTTTATTACTGAAAAATCTCTTGGACTCCTAAGAATGTTACTTAAGTTATCTAGTTTGAACTGTACCGGATTTAGAGATTCAGCATTTACTTTTTTGGTCGAGAGTAATTCGATTGAACGACTGAAAGTAAATGGGTTCAACAATGAACCTTTGATTTCCAATTCTTTATGAAAAAAATTCTGCATATTTATCGTCATTGTATCTTTTTTTTCTGATAATCCGAATACAATTATTCTGCCTCCTTTCTTTGTTAGCTTCAATGCTAAATTTGCAGCTTCGCTTTTGCCAACACATTCGATAACAACATCAAGACCACCAGATGTAAGTTCTGAGATCCGGTCATTCATATATTCTGAGTGCGGATCGAATGTAAAATCGGCTCCGAGTAAAGCAGCGGTTTCACGTTTGGATTTTATTGGTTCAATTAAAATTATTTTCCCTGCTCCGGCTATTTTAACAAGTTGCAGCATCATTAGTCCGATTGTCCCTCCTCCGATAATTCCTACTGATTCACCAAGCTTAATTGAAGCTATATCCATCCCATGGATGCAACATGAAAGCGGTTCTGCAAATGCAGCTGAAGCAAACGGTAAATCTTTCGGTAATTTGTATACTTGAGAGGAAGGAGCTATAGAATATTCTGCGAATCCACCGTTGAGGGTAACGCCGAGCGCTTTTAAGCTGGTGCAAAAATTTATTTTCCCATGCCGGCAATAGTAGCATTCGCCGCAATAAATATTGGGGTCAATCGCAACATGATCGCCGACAGATAATCCTTCAACGGAAGAATCTAAATCTATGATTGTGCCGACAAATTCATGCCCCGGAATAATCGGCGGATTAGACGGCGCTTCACCTGAATAAATATGAAAATCAGTTCCACATAAACCGCACACATCAACTTTAATAAGGACCTGCTTTTTATCCAGCTTTGGCAGATTATATTCATCAACCAAAAGTTCATAAGGTCCTTTGAAAATTGCAGCTTTCATAAGTTACATTTAGTAAAAATAATTATAAACAAATCCTTCTTGTAGATTCTCTTATTATTAATTCGACCGGAGCCAAAACTTTTTTATTTTCTTTTGTATTATTCTTTAACATATGCGCCATCAGTTTCATTGCTTCTGTTCCCATTTCCATCTTAGGAACTCTGACTGTACTTAGAGCAGGCTCTATCGCATTATCCGACACTACATCGTCAAATCCGATTATTGAGCAATCCTCAGGAATCCTTATTCCATTATCTTTCATATACTGTATTGCGCCGACTGCCATTGCGTCGTTGCATGAAAATACTGCTGTTATAGCTTTGTCTTTTTTGAAGAGTCTTTCGGCTGCGTTATAACCGTTTGTCCTGCCGGGATAATCTTCTTTTATATCAATTATATTTTCATCAAGTTCAAGTCCGCTTTTTTCTATAGCATTCTTATATCCGTTTAATCTATCCTTTATACTTGGATGTTCGATGTCTCCGCCGATAAAAGCTATTTTCTTATGACCGTATTCTATCAAATGTGAAGTTGCCAATTCGCCCCCTTTAATATTATCAACTAGGACACATGAATATTTTTTATCATACGGTGAGTAATCGACAAAGATTATCGGGAACGTTGCTTTTGATAGTCTATTAATAAAAGGAAGCGGAACTTTACCTGCAATGATCAACCCGTCAACATTTCTTTCGAGAATAAAACGAGGAAGCGGGTCGGTAATTTTGAATTTGGCGGCAACAGTCGTAAGTAAAATATAAAACTCATTTTCGTGCGCTTCAAATTCCGTCCCCATAAAAATATGGGTATAAAAAGGTTCGGTTCTTAAGAAGTGATCATCGGTTAAGACGAATCCTATGTTGCCGGATTTTCTTCTTACCAGTCCTCGTGCATTAGGAGAAGGGTGGTAGTTTAATTTTTCAATAATAGCTAAAACTTTATCTTTAGTTTCCTGAGAAATTCTTCTGTGGTTATGAACAACCAGCGAGACAGTCGCGATTGATACATTTGCCATTTTAGCTACATCTTTTATTGTTGGATTTGCCATGCTAAGTTAAACGTTTAACTAAACGCTAACATAAATACTAATTTTTTATATGTCAAGTACTTTTTTAATATTTCTTAAATTTTTTTTTTGGTTGAAAGTTAAATGAATTTATTTTTTAGCCAGAAAAATAAACTTAATTTCCTACGGCCCAAGAATGAATTAACTATGTCTGCAACTTCAGCAGTGCGCAAATAGCCGTAAGATTTATGAGGATTAAGAACGCCCTGGCTTGAATAATTGTTCTTCACTAGCCTATCGATCACTCTTAGTTTGTCAGCATTTTCTTTATAGACTTCTCCGAGATGATGATTGATAGCAACGTGGTCATTCTCGTCCGAAAAGTTATACCAAGCATTTTTTATACTGTGCGGTACCATCAATTTGTCCACAGATTTTTTGTCTTTTTCTTCATCATAAAAGTTAAGGATATACTGTTGACCTAATGGCGAGCCAATTGTTAATAGCGTGTCGATCTTAATGCCGGGTTCCAAATCCAGCAATGCATCGTGAGCTATTATTGCGCCCATTGAGTGTGCTATTACTAAAATTTTTTCGTTTCGGTGACGCATAATTATATCTTTTAGCCGCCCAGTGATCAGTTCTTTTACTACTGATTTTTCTCCATTATTTTTTCCTCCCGCAGAAAAATATGCTTCCACTTCTTTTAAATTAAAGTGAATGAATATATCTGTTAAGGCAGGATGTTTCAACGAAATAATTTCATTTACTAAAAACTTATCGTAATACTTTTCTACATAATTAATTGCTTTTTGTTTAATGCCGGTTTGCTGCTGAAAATTTCGTTCATCTTCAGGCAAATATCTTTCGGATACAAAGAGAGGATTCTTTTTATCCGTTTCTTCAGGGTTAAGCGGCTCATTGTTTAAGACATCAGCCCAATAAAACATTTCAAAACGGAAATCAGTGGAAGGATAATTAAATTTTTTTTGTCCTTCTATAATTGCCGCCTTCCACCATTCTTCTAAAATATCTTTAGGCGGCTTATTACCAAGACCATGAATGCCGATAATTATTTTTTTCATGATTCATTCTAAAAATGTTAAAATGAATTCAGATAAACATTACTATACTTGTTGTAAACTCCGTGCTTGATTTCCCCGAGCTCCGAAAGATGATTTTTGAGCCAGCCTGCTTTATCGGATACAATGCCGTCAACACCGAATTGAAGAAGGCGTTGAGCTTTCCTGTTATCGTTTACCGTCCAAATAAAAAACTTAATGTTATTCGATTTAACTTTCTCAACCACGTTCCGGCTTAAGAATCTTGAATAAGACAGGTTAAGCCCGTCAATATTATTTTTCTTCATCTTAGCTATGACTTTTGAAAGACCGCTTAAGTACAGGACAGATTTTTCAATCCCTATTCTCTTAACCCAAATAACTTCAAATCTCGGCAGACTTTTTTTAATACTTGATATAACATTTATGTTGAAGCCGATTATTTTAATCTGCGATTTATCAAGATGAGTTTCTCTTAAGATTTTTTTAAGTCTTGGAAGAATTTCCAAGCCGCATTTTACTTCAATAAAAATCAGCTTGCCGCGCGGAACAGTTCCCATAACTTCTTTCAAAGTAGGAATTCTGATTAGTGAATTATCTTCTTTACTACCGTTTTTAATCTCAAGTTTTTTTATTTCATCCAGGTTTCTATTTCTGATCAGATGGGAAACGCCTGTGGTTCGTCTTGTGTTCTTATCATGAATTACAACTATCTCATTATCTTTTGATAAATGCACATCTATTTCTATTCCGTCAGCATTTTTCTGCCAGGCGAGATTTACTGCTTCAAGCGTATTCTCCGGTGCGAACAAAGACTCACCGCGATGCGCTATAAAAAGTGCAGATGAATTATGGGCGGCATTACTCAACTTCTTAATCTCCATGACCTAATATAATAAAAATATATGAATCAATAATCCGATTAAACCGGACAGTCCGTTCAGCTTCATAGACTAAGAATTAAATAGGGAGCACTTACTACACCAAGCGGCGTCATATAAATTAAAAAGCCACCCAGGCTTTTACGCCCGGATGGCTTCATCAGATTATAGAGGGCAACTCTAATTTATTTACTTGAGTAAAACCAGCTTCTTAGTATCTACAAAATTGCCGGCTTTGATCTGATAGAAATAAACACCGCTTGCAAGATTGCTTGCATTAAATTGAACACTGTAAGAGCCAGCGGCTTTATTTCCGTTAACCAATGTTGCTACTTCGTCGCCAAGAATATTGTATACTTTAAGAACAACTTTAGAATCCGAAGGAATCTGGTAGCTAATAATAGTTGTCGGATTAAATGGGTTCGGATAATTCTGATTTAATTTAAATCCTGAAATAATATTAGGCTGCTGATCTTTTACAGCGGTAACAGATTCCGGCGTTAAAGTAAACGAAGCGGAAGTTGAATAAGCAGTACTATAATCAACAGAAACTGTAGACGACTGCGCAGAAGAATATCCGTAAGAATCGGAATTAACAGAGTAGGAGCCCGGGACCAAACCCGAGATGGTATAATTACCGTTCATATCTGTAACGCCGAAACTAAATGTCTGCTGGTTAGCATCGTTTGCAAAAACCAATGCACCGGCAAGCGGGTTGCCAGAGTTATCCTGAACATGACCGGCAACTGTAGCTGCTCCTGAATCCGGCTCATCCATAACGACAAAGTTTATGTTGGAAATAACACCGGATGTATCAACGATAACCGAATCGGCTTCTTTCCATTTCATGGTTTGAGTGCCGTCGGCTCTGTAGAATGTAGGCTGGTAATCTCCTTCAGGCATAGCAAGAAGGATATATGTTCCCGGAAGCATATGAACGAACGAATAATTTCCGTTGCTGTCTGATTCAGCGGAATATTTTCTTCTCCAATCATCCATATCTTTAATATTATCGTTAACACCCAACCTTATAGCCATTACAATAGATTCAACGCCAATGCTGTCAGAGTTTTGAACGCTGCCGCTGATACCGTTATTGTATACAGGTTTATGTGCAAGAATAAAATTAATATTTGAAGTATCGCCGCTGATTCCAATACGGTCCGCAGTTAGGAAGCTTGTTTTGCCGTTGTAGTACTGCGGGAAAAATTGACGATCCATAGATCTTGCGTAAACAACAACAGTATCTCCGCCTAAAACATTAACAGAATATCTGCCGGAATCATCTGTTGCGGTGTAAAAGAATCTTTTATGGTAAGCGTTGTATTCAAGACTGTGGACAGTTATAAAAGATTTGACAGGATTGCCTAAACTATCTTTTACAACGCCGCTCAGTTTGTAATGCTGAACCACGGGTCTCGCTTGTAAAGTAAGGTTTAAAGTTAGCTGCTCATTGGAAGTTAAAGTAATTTTAGTTGCATTAAAAATATATCTTACGTTGTTATAGTATGCGGGAATAAAGCCGGGCGCGTTTGCGTAAACAATATAAACACCCGGATAAACTTTTGCCGTAAAGTTACCTGAGCTGTCTGTTTTTACTCTTGTCATTCCCCAGCCGAAAACCGGAATGAAGGTTACAGTACCATTAGCAATAACAGAGGCTGTCATATTATCTTTTAAAGTACCTGACACGGTAGCTTTTGCTATAGCAGAATCAATAGTAACCTGTACAGTGTCTGATGGACCGCTTTCACCCATTCCGTTAACCGCGGTTACAAAATAAGAATATGTTTGTCCACGCTGAACATACTGGTCTCTCCAGAAATTAAATGGAATGTGAGAATATCTTTTCACGAACTTACCGGTATCGCTAATTGCACCAGTTTTTCTATAAATATTAAATCTCAAGTTTGAACTAGGACCGTTAGTGGTAAACTGCCAGGAAAGATTAACGTACTCAAAGTTGGTCATCATTGTTCCCCAATGCCCTACGACAGCTTTTAAGTTGAACGGTGCTAAAGGCTGAGCTTTGACCGGGACAAAAGGACTGAGGACAAAAACAACAGCAATCAAGAACTTAACAATTGTTTTCATTTTACACCTATCATTTATTTTTTGTTGAAAATTAGTTAGTTAAACTCTTCTTTAGGTTACTAAAGATTATGCCACTTTACAAGGCTGCAAATGATTAGGATTTAATTGATTTTGAAGCCCAAAACTGATTGTGTTTGCCTGGATAAATTATCAGAATGCCTGGGAAGACTAAGCTCAGGCAAAGTATAATCTTTTCTCAATCTGCTATTTGAAATTTTGGACTAAGAAATTTTTACACAGCAGAAAAAATTACGTGACTGATGCAAGCCTGACTTTATATATATTAGCACTTAAATATATTTAATCATTTTTGAAAATGAGAGAATTATGGAAAAGGAAATTATACTTTTATTGATAGGATTAATAGGCGGAGTTGTAAGCGGATTCCTCGGACTTGGCGGAGGAATAATAATAATTCCGGCGCTGGTTTATATTCTCGGATATTCGCAGCATCAAGCTCAAGGAACTTCATTAGCGCTTCTGCTGCCGCCTATCGGGATATTAGCCGTAATAAATTATTATAAAGGCGGATTTATTGATTTCAAAGCCGCGGGTTTAATGGCAATAGCTTTTCTCGCAGGCAGTTATTTTTCATCGCTTGTTGCAGTAGAGTTAAGCGAGACAGTTATTAAAAAGATATTCGCTGCATTTTTATTAATTTATTCCGCCAAATTATTCCTTGAAAAGTAGAGAACTGACAAAAGTAATTTTTTAGATTGGCAAGCGATAGCATAATTGCTGACAAATCGGCATACACTTTTTGGACAGAATAATCAGGCTTGTTACAGGCCTGTCATATGCTTGTTAGAAGCCTTGCAGAATTTGAATAAATAGTTCGCGAAAAAACTTTTTAATGCCATTTTGGCAAACTAAAAACAGCGGCATCCAATTTTGTTTACATGCTTGCCAAACATGAATAAGATAATAATATTATTCAATAAACTTCGGTTTACTTTTCATTTAAATAGAAGCTGCGCGAATTGATGGAGATAATCGCGCCAATTGTTCCATGTATGAGCGCCGCCGGTTTCCTTAAAGAATATATTGAATTTATGTTTTCTCAGCATGTCTACAGTGGCAATTGAAGTTTGAAGCAGGTAATCATCTTTGCCTGTTGCAAACCAAAAAACTTTTAATCCTTTTTTTAATTTATTATTATTAAGATACTTTTCATTATTTTCTTCCCAAGCCTTGCCGGTAAAGTGAACAAAATAATTTTCGCCGGTTATGCCGAAAATGCCCGAACTGAATACACCGATGTAAGCATACTGATCCAAATGCGGAATTGCAATATTCAGAGTTTGAGCGCCGCCCATAGAAAGCCCCGCAATAGCCCGGTCTTCCCTTCTATTAAGAGTTCTAAAATTTGTTTCAACAAACGGTTTAATATCCTGATTAAAATCTTCTACAAAATCGTCAACATTTTTAGTTGATGGATCAGTTGAAGGAAAGGGACCGGTATGACCGGCAGGCATTACTACGATCATTGGCGCGGCTTTTTTTTCCGCAATTAAATTATCAAGTATAAAGCCCGCGCGCCCTACAGTAGACCATGAATTATCTGAATCGAACGCGCCGTGTAAAAGATAAAATACAGGATAGCTCTTATTATTTTTTTCATAACCTGGAGGAGTATAAATGTGCATTCTTCTATATCGGTTTAGAGCTGTAGAAAAATAATTAACTTCCGAAACCGCGCCGTGCGGAACATTTTGAATATCCATATATGATCTGCCCGGAACATATACAAGGCTCCACAGATTCATATTTGATTCGCTGACATCAGGGCGGCGTGGATCAATAACCGAAACCCCGTCAATACTAAAATTGTACCTGTAAGCGCCCGGTTCAACAGGACCGGCAGTTACTTCCCAAACTCCGTTATCATTCTTCGTCATTAATCCTTTCCGGAGAATATCAGGGATATCGCCCCCGCCAAGCATAACTTTTTTTGCTTTCGGAGCGAATACTCTAAAAGTAATCGTATTATCCGTATGTATTACTACCGGCGTAAGAGTATTGTTTGGAGTTGGTTTATTATTTTGAGTAGACTTTTCAGGCATAGAAGTTAAATATAAAATACCAGAACCTTTTTGCAGAAAATTAACAACATCATTCCCATTTATCAAGTATCAATTGCCGTTTATGGGATTATTAAATAATGCATAGACAGAATAATAATCTGATTATAAAAAAAATTTTACTATCACTTAATATTATTATTTTTCGATAATCAATTAGACGAAGGTCAATAAAATTACTATGGAAGATAAAATAAAAACTGAAAGCGAACTGCCAAGTGAGCTGGATAAAATAAAAAAAGAGAATACGGTTTTACAGGCAAAGCTTGAAGAATGTATAGATGAAAATAAGAAACTGCAAAATAACCGTCAGTTTGAGGCTATAATTTCTGCTACCCCGGACGGAATCGGGATGATATCATTAGAAGGGAGATTAGAGTTTGTATCTGAAAAATTATTAGAAATGTACGGTTATTCCGTTGAAGAAAAAGATAAATTAGTCGGGAAATCTTCATTCGATTTTATCGACCAATCGAACCATCAAATTCTTATTGAAAACATTCGCAAGTTATTAAACGGAGAGATAAATAAAAAACCGAGAGAATATCTTGCTATTAAAAAAGACGGAAAGCGTTTCTACATAGAAGTAAATACAACTCTCCTGTACGATAATAACAAAAAGCCTGTGAATATTTTATTTGTAGAAAGAGATGTTACAGAACGTAAGAAAGCCGAAGAGGAACTTTTACATCTTAATCAAAAGTTAGAAGCAATAATTTCAGCTACACCGGACGGCATAGGTATGATAAGCTTAGACGGGAAGATACAAGAAATCATGTCGGACAGATTACCGGAAATGTACGGATATTCAATTGATGAGAAAGATAAATTTGTAGGCAGATCGGCGTTTGATTTTATTGAACAGTCGTACCATGAAATACTTATAAATAATATTCGAGAATTAATTGCTGAAAAAGGGAACAAAGAATTATCCGAATACGTGGCAATAAAAAAAGACGGCAGCCGATTTTATATTGACGTGAATCCGAAAGTAATGTTTGATACCGAAGGTAATCCGGCAAGTATACTTTTTGTCGAAAGAGATATAACTGAACGCAAAAAGTCAGAAGCAATAATAATGCAGCAGTATAATCAGCTTGATGAACTAAACAAAACCAAGGATAAGTTTTTTTCAATCATTGCTCATGATCTGCGAAGCCCGTTCCAGGCTTTGTTAGGCTCATCCGAACTTCTTGCTACGCAGATAGAAAATTTAACGCATGAGGAAATAGTTAATTTCAGCAGCGAATTAAATAACAACTTAAAAAATCTTTACGCGCTGCTTGAAAACCTGCTTACATGGTCAATGATGCAGCGAAACTTGCTCGAATATAAACCCGTAAATTCTAATTTGTATGATCTAGTTAATAAAATAATTATGATAACCGGTCAAACTGCTTCCAGGAAGAATATTTATTTGGATAATAAAGTAGGCGACAAAAATATAGTTTACGCGGATGTTAATATGCTGCGCTCCGTGATTCAGAACTTAATAACAAACGCCATTAAATTTACTCCGGCAAAAGGACGAGTAATTATTTCTTCAATAGAAAACGATAATTATTATGAAGTGTCTGTACAAGACACCGGCATAGGTATAGAAAAAGAAAAGTCTTCGAAGCTATTCAATATAAGCTCAATGTTTTCTACTAAAGGAACCGAAGGAGAAAAAGGAACCGGGCTGGGATTATTGCTTTGCAAAGAATTTTGTGAAAGAAATAATGGTAAGATTTGGTTTGAAAGCGAATTCGGGAAAGGGACCAAGTTTACTTTTACTTTACGCAAAGCAGTTTAGACGCTAAAAAGACAATCACATATTTTATAAATACTACAGCATCTCAAAATTTAAAAGCGCTTTTATAATCTTAAGATAAAAATTAAATAAGCTCCCTTTCAACACAGCTAATTATAGAATCCGGCTTGCAGACTCTTTTTTATTAAGCCACAGCGGTTCGGGAAGAAAATAAAAAGGCTAGCAATAAATTACTAGCCTGCACTAAAATATATTTCTTAAATATTTAATTTAGTCTTTACGGATTTGTAATTGCAACGCTGTCTGACAGCGGGGGCACCTTTACAACGATTGTCGCTTGAATAGCGCTTCCGTTAGCACCGCTTTGCGTGCCGGTACCTGTGAATGTAATTGATGTTGTTGTGCCGGTTCCTGCCGCGTATGTTCCGTTTGCCGTCGAGCTTAATCCGGTTGGAATTGAAAATCCCGCATATGAATTTCCTCCTCCGCCCATCGACTGCGGCTTCATGTAATATTGATGCGCTAATGCCGCAAGGTTATTCAAATCCGAAACCACCGCATCTTTGTTTGAAGATATTGCGTTTGCATTAAACAGGTTAATGCCTACAACTATTGCGATACCGACGATAATAACGCCGAGTACGATTAAAAGAAGTTGCTGTTGACCCATAACTGGCTCCTTATATTTTTAATTATGATGATTAGAAATTATTTATGAACTATATGCTCTGCCATGCTGCTTGATGAAATAATGGTTTAGGTGAGTATAAAAAAACATGCCATTAGATTTCCTTTTGATTTGTATAAAATTCAAGAGAAGAATTTTTTGGAAATTATATTAAGCAAAACTTACCGGCAATATTTTCATTTAAAGAAAATAATCGGAACTAATTGTACTTAATAACGTTGGCTTGTATAAAAGAAAAAGGACGAACAATTTTTTTGCTGAAGCAGTTCATAAATAATTTTGATGAGCAGAAAGATGGGAATAAATATTTTTGCGCAGGCTGATTTAGAGTTACCAGGTAAAAACAACATGTAATTAAGTTACTGGGCTGCAAACCTTTTAACTCATTAAGCTTAGGCAAGAATAAAACGGGATCAAAGCTCTCCGATATCTTCGTTCCACAATTTAGGATTTTCGGCGATGAAATCTCGCATCATCATTATACATTCCGTGTCATTCATGTTTACGACTTCTACGCCGTGAGATTCCATAAATTCTTTAGCGCCGTGAAAAGTTTCCGATTCGCCGGCGACAATTTTTTTAATTCCAAACTGTACAACGGCACCGGCACAAAGATAGCACGGCATAAGCGTGGAATATAGTATTGTGTTTTTGTAGCTGCCGATTCTTCCGGCATTCATCAAGCAGTCTATTTCAGCATGGATCATTGGATTATCCTGCTGCACTCTTTTGTTGTGCCCTCTGCCGATTATCTTACCATCTTTAACAAGCACCGAGCCGATTGGAATGCCGCCTTCGCTTAATCCTTTCTTCGCTTCGTTGATTGCTTCTTTAAGAAATTCATCCATAAAATTTTCCTTCAATTTTATTATAATCCTGATTCCGTGGGGTTAACCGCCGCGGTTTGTCTCTCACATACAAATATTATTTTTTATCTCCGGCTTGAGTTTTTTAATTACATGGCTGGCTTTTAGACGAAACGGCTTACAATCTAATTCACACAACTTATTTCATATAATTAATTTCTTCCCTCAAGCAGCCTTGAGCCGCTTTATGTACTCCCGCTATAATTATTTGTCATATTCTTCCGGGACATTATTCGGGATTCTGCTTAATGCTTTCTTAAATTTTTGTTTACTCGCTCGTCTTGCTCTTTGCTCAATATATTCTTCTGTCATTAATGCTGATATCTTTTCAGCTAATGCGGATGATACCAATTGATTGATCGAAGTATTTTCTTTCTTCGCTAAATCACGCGCTCTTTTATGCAATGAATCAGGCAGCCTTAAACTTATATTACTCATATTTTTTCTCCAATCACTTTTAGAAATTCTTTCGGCGTTAGTACTTGAATACCAAATGTTTCAATTCCTTGAAAATCTTTTTTATTGAATGTAATTAAATAATCGCATTCAGACTCAACAGCTAATTCCAAAAACATATCATCTTTGGCATCTCTCAAAAACGGTCTCCATAAATAAAATATTTTTCTTTGTTCGGCTATAAAGCATATGAAATCTAAAATATCATCAATCTCTGTTTTCTTCAATTTAATATTTGTTTTGTCTCTTTTAATTGCATCTTCATATTCTAATAAGACGGGTACGGAAATAAATACTTTAAATCTTTCATCGTCTATCATTGAAAGAAGTTTAAAAGACAAACCATCCCTTGAACGTAAAGCAGATACTATAACATCTGTATCTATGACAATTTTATGCTTTTTCATATAGTATTATATTCAATACCACATTAAGAAGCAACCCTTTCTAATCAGCATGCGGTATAACAATTTCTACCTTAAGAATAATAAACTAAAAAATAAATATTGTGCTTTCCTCTCTCTCACCGGTGAATACTATTCTTTATCTCCGGCTTGAGTTTTTTAATTACATGGCTGGATTCCGACGGATTCAAAGCGTTAGCTGCATTTATATTTAATGATTAGACCGTTTTTATTTAGATAATAAGTCACAAAACCAAAATCCTTGCGTCTTTAATTGATTTGTGGTTTGCAAATTTTCCTTGTCTTTTATTTCTAATCTCTTATAAATTCTCTTTCCAACTTTTAAATTTATTCTTTCTTTGAATAAAGGTCCATCATAGCAAAATGTATGATACTCTCCGTTTTCTCCGCAAGGGTCACAATTATTTGGCAATTTTTGTACAAATGATTCGTCTATTTCTCTCCCTAACCATTCCTTACCTAAATAACCATCATTAGTGCAGCAAATAATAGATTTGAATTTTTGTTTGATAAAATCATTTATAAGTTCAAATGTATTAATATTCCATATTGGAAATATTCCTTGCATTCCGATTTTTGATAAAAAATCTTCACGATATACTCTTAAGTCTTCTAAAAAAATATCACCATAAATTACATTGTAAATATCTTTTGATTTAGCTTTTAATAATGTTTCTTTTATTAGTCGTTCATATTCATTGTTCGTGCCTTCGATAACCCCAACTTTTAATAGTGGAATACCTATTGATTTAGCTTGGGCTTCGAGCAATTCTTCCCTAACTCCGTGCATTGATACTCTTTTATAATTATCATTTACGGTAGTAAGTAAATATTCTATATCAAATAATTTCTCTTTTAGTACTTTGTGCAAACAATACGCTGAGTCTTTACCTCCACTCCAAAAAAATATAGCTTTAGAACTTTTCATTTAATGTATCTTTTAAGATTTATCATTTTATTCATGTCTTAGCAGCTAACAATTGCTTACGCTTCGCCGATTAATTAGTTTGAGAATACATGTTAATGTCCGGCTTCCGACGGATTAAAGATGTATACCGTTTTTGCTGTTTTGTTAGAGGTTATTTTTTAAAGTACTTTAATCCATGTAAATCTTTAAAGTCAACGTCTTGTGTCCTGACAACAGCGTTATTTTGCTTTGCGGTTATATAAATCAAACTATCAGCCATTGGTATTTTTGTTCAAAGCTAAATTTTGTCTGCTGCATTAAACCGACGACTTGAATTGCCGAATGCGAATACGCTGTCGGCTGAAAATACTTTGTTAGGTGCCGCCTTTATTTACTTTTTTATTTCTATAATTATTTTTTTTTAATCCTATAATTCTTTATTACAATGAGGACAAACTGTAAATGGTTCCTTTAGCTCTTCTCCACAGTGATAGCAAAATGTTAGTTTCCTATCTTCTGTTGAAATTATATTCGAAGCTTCTATTGTATAATCAATCGTTTCGTCTGAGTCCATCTTATTTAATTCCATAAATTTCAATTTTAATTTTTCACATGAATCTTTTATTTGTTTACGATATTCCATTATTTCTAAAATATTTTTACTCGAGGTTTTATATCCAGTTAAAAATTCATCGAGCGATATACTTTCAATTCCAGATTCCTTTGAATTATTAGTGTTTATATTTAATATATTTTCTTTGTTCACTCCAAAATCTTTTACATATGTTTCTTCACTTTTTGATAAATATATTTTACTAAATAATTCTATCTGCTTTTCTCCATCTCCATTTTCAGATATTTTAGTTTTTAAATTTAATCGCATAACCCTCCTCAGAAATAAATCAATTATAATTTAATTATAGCTACTAACCGCCTTGCGGCTAACGCGCCCGTCTCGTTTCGCTCTTCGAAGCGGGCAGCCCGGAACAACAATGCCGAACATTTTAATAAATTTTATAATTACAATAATCTTTCATAGCACTATTACCTTAAACAAGAAACTTGAAACGGGACAATTAATCCGAAAATCTTAAAATAGCCGGGCGCGTGCTTTCAGTTTGCCCGCCTGCGGCTGCCTTTCCCAAGCCGGGAATTATTATCCTTTATCTTCAGCTTGATTTTTTGCTTATTAAAAATGTAGGTGCTTTAACTGACGTTAATATCTATATAGTTCTGGAATATTATTGCCTTTAATCACTGCTGAATCTGATTTTATAATATGGTTATCTTTATAATAGTCAATGTAACGTAGAAAATTACTTTTATCCCATCCTAAAGAATCAAAAGAATTTTCATCTTTTATCTTAAAATAATCTGTCCTTGTAAGAATAAGTTTTTTGTTTTCCCAATGATAGGTATCAACATCCCACTCTCTATCAAAAGATAATTCTCTCCGATATGTTCTTATGATTTTTTCTTTTGGGAAAGGTATGGGATTACATAAATCAGAAAAAGAATCATTAATTTCAAAATCTTTTCTTAAGGGATTGTATAAGAATATATAATAAAATTGATTTACAGCATACGCATTTGCGCCGGAAGTATAGTTAAATCTAATGTCTTTATAACCATCAAAATTATAATCAACAAACATTCCTTTAAGACCAACATCATTAAATCCATAATCATAATTAGTCGGTCCTCCAGGAACATCTGATGATGATTCTATTGTTTGCAATATTGTATCAATGTTACTTCTAGAAATATCAACCCTAAAATAAGTTATCCCTAAATCGGGAGATATATCCCCGGCCATATAATATTCTCTATATCGGATGATATAATTTGGCAAATTATGATTTATGCTAACTTCGAAAGTGGTGTCAACAAATTTCCCAATTTGATTTTTAAGGTTTTGCGGATTCCACTTATCTTGCGAAAAAGAAGTCGTTGTAATAATAGATACTAATATTATAATATATTTTAACATGGTTATATGCGCCTAACAATTACTATCTTACACTATAGATTGAGCCAGAGACTCACAAGCCTTTGCCTGAAATTAAAAAATAAATATTTCGCCTTCATGGCTCCCTACGAATTAAAGATGTTAACGGACATCTTTATTACCGAGCAACGAATAAGCATTGACGATAATATTATTACTCACGCTCCTTTTGGATAAGCCGGGTGATGATAAATCTTTAGCAGGCCATAATGTTCCATACACCTGGTTTGCGACTTTAATGTACGAGGCTTCCCAGGTTAGTCCCTGGGCATTTTTATTATAATCCGTTCTAATATATCCAATATTATCCGCGTAAAATGCAGTGAGTATAGTATCAATAATTCCACTAGACCTATACGTGAACGTGAATCCGTATACATCCGGAAATGTTCCGCACAAAGTACTTCGATCTTTATAATACGATGCGATAACGAACGAGCTGTCAGAATAACCAATAAAGTTTTGCCACGTTTCATTATTGACAGGGTTTACTTTACCAATTCTTTGTTCCTCAAACGGATTTACTGAATTGGAATCAGCAGTTATGTTAGTTCCTGTAAAGAAACCATCTTTTATTAGATAATATAAAGTATCCGGCGGCTGCGTACCATAAGTCCATTCCATTATAAATACATCAACGCTGTCGCTGCGCTTTCGTGTCCCCACAATATTCATAAGAATTGTTGAGCTATCGGCAAGATTTACAATTTGTCGTACATCTCCTATGTTAATAGGCGTATAACCTGCATTAGAAGTGTTAGTTGTTTTTGCCGTAATAGTTGAAGGCAGCGGCTCTACGGAATTTTTCTTGCATCCGCTAAACGCAATAACAATTATTATCAGAGCAATAATATTATTTCTTGTATTCATAATTTATTCTTCCTTTTTATAGATTAAATTTATGCACCCATTAACCCCCGCCTGTGCAGAAGGCTAAGTTAGAACAACACTAAAAATTATTTTAAATTTGTCAGCTTGCTAACTTTGCAAATACTAATGCTGCCGCATTGATAATGGCGTCTGTCTCGAGACGCTGAATATTATTCTTTAGCTCGTCCTTGACTTTTTACATATTAAAGATGTTATACGGTAATCATATTTGCTGCTAGTAATTCATCTCTTATTTGAATGAATTTGTCATTAATATCATTATCATATTGGATACGAGAGATCCCATCAAAATCAGAATGAATCTTCGTCCCATTTTGTAATAAAATTAGTAAGCGATCTTTACCAAGTCGACCAGTAAACCATCCCGATTCAAAGAATACATTAGGCCTTGCTTGTAAATATTGTTCTTGCGATTTAACAACTTCATCATCTCTCGAATATATTGCAAAAGCAAAACTACAAGTAGATGCATCTACTTCGAATTTATCAATGATACTTCTACTTTGACCAGGCTTACTAGAAATTTTAATCGGATTTAAACGAAATTCATCACGTAAAAGAATATATAATTTTAGAGTGTTGGGTTCGTCGTGTCCATGAATAATAAAAACATTTTTAGTGGTAGGTATTTGTGAGCGGTGTGATAATGGAATTACTTCTTTTGTCAAAGATAGTTCACTTAGTATGGTTGATAAATAATTAATTCTTGTTATGAATTGATTAATCAAATCAGCATTAAAATATTTCGGTTGACGAAATACTTCAAGATACCTTCTGAACTCTTTTGAAATTACCGCTTCTCTTCCAAATATCTTAATAACTTCTTGATATATTTTGGAAGCCATTAAAATAAAATATCCTTTTTGTGACGGATCAACTTTATAAGTCAATACTTTTTTGTTAATCGCAATAATATCATCAAGAATAATCTTTGGTTTTATTTCATCCATATTATTAAAAACCTAACTATTACTTATACCGCACTTGATTATTGTATTGGGAACGTAGATATGCAAGTGCTTGCGGGTATACGTTCCATTTTATTCTGTAATAATTCTGTTATAATTCAATTTCAAAGCTTTTAAAAATATCCTATACATATCTTTGTCCCATTCATTTTTCAGTCTAACGGACTCTTTACACCAAGCCCGCGACTTTGGACATAAGTACGCATCATAACCAGTATCATATAAATCTGTTGAATAATCCTTCCAACTTATATTAATACTTGTGAGCTTATCTGAAGTGTTCTGCGACTTGATAACGCAAAGAAGTTTTTCTTCTTTGTCTTTTTTATTTCCCGCTGTGTGTACCAAAAAGTTTTCCCTCAATAATTATTTTTCTGAAAGATCAAAGAAGACATCTTTAGGAAAAGATGTCTTCTTTATATGATTAATTTAATTATACTTTCTACTTTATCCAAGCATTAAATAAAAAAAATTTAAGCGGCAACCATATGGCAAAAGAGACAACATCTTTTTTAGAAGATGAACTGTGTAAAGAGTCAAGCTCATCGATTAAAATTTAGAGCATATTTCGGATGTATATAATCATCCGAAAAAGTTCTGTTGTTTTTAACTATCGCAAAAAGTTGTTTAACTAATTTATTGG
>JAKAKL010000076.1 GCA_021824565.1 Bacteroidota bacterium
CTAATGTTCATGTATTAGATTGCTGAGATTGGTGTCTCTATTTAAAATTGCCGAACAAATCAACCGGTCTGTCGAACGGATGCAAATAATAATCAACCAAAACGGCAGCCATCCTTCTATTTAAGATCAATGATTCACTAAGCGGCTTGTTGAATCTGAAGTTTGTCCAATCTTGTTTTAGTCTGGTTATTGAAATTTTTTTACCTGCAATTGAAAGAATTTTTAAGAATGACTTTACATCCAGCGTCTCTCCGGTTGCTTCATTATAACTATCGAACAGCGGGTAATAACTTCTTAAACCTTGTACTAATTCATATTGACTGATTTGCCTACCGGGATAGAACCAGGTTTGGTTAGCCCAATTAAATGGGACTCCCTCTCCTTTCATAATCCCGGTAGCGCCTATTCTTTGAATTGCTTTAAAATTAGGATCACCTGGTTTTACATCAATAAAAGGAAGTAAATATGCATTACAGTTTAATAGCATTCTCTGTATTGCCCGTACGTTCGCATCCTTAGGCTCAGTATGATTCTCTACTGAATAAGCAGCTAACACTCCTGCTGCCTGTCCTATAAGCAGGACACATGTTGTAAGACGAGTAGCTCCATTAACAACATTAGAAACCGAAATACCTTTTTCTGCGACGATCAAACCGTCAACACCCTTCGGGATGAGGCAGCCTAACGGTACTCCGAAGGAAGGTACTTTAGGAAAATTTCTTTTAGGCGCTTCGGGGTTTTCCGTAATATGCTGATCAATTGGGTAATCACTGACAGCTATATCTGTGCGGTATAATTCTTCTTTTTGCGTGTAGGGATGAAGTATGTAATTAACTGTAAATCTTACTATGCCGTGTACCCTTCTGCCTTCGCGGTTGTATGGTATGAATGGCAATTTATCTTTAGTCGGGAATTCGTCATCTGCTAATCCCAGATTTCTGTAGCCAAGCTCATGCTGTATAAAATAAACAAAGCAAAGCGTTTTGTCTTTTGCAGCTTGATAAGCCTTTTGCCTTTGTTCATGGTTCAACTCGATTGCGTTTAAGTAATAATCATTTCCATGGTCTGGCCAGTTAATCATGTATTTGTTGTTGGGCAGCTTCCCGTAGTCCAGCATTTGTTTCGGAGTCCATGTTGCATCCTGGCATTTGCTGTTTTTACACGAGCAGATAAAAATAGCAGAATCATAGGAAGCAGGCTTTACAATTGTTTTATTCGCGCCCGGGCCATAATCTTTCAATATTGCTGTATAAGTAATATCCTGGATTATGTTGTTCGAAGTATCAAGCGCGCTAGACTCGCCGGAATAAGCTTTCGATTCCATCCCGACATCATATCCGGCACCGGCATCTTTAAAAACATCGCCTAACTCAGTCGCATCAATAACAACGTCAGCATTAACAGTCAACTCCTTCTTATCCTTATTAATAAAAACTGCACCGGTAACCCTGCCAGCTTTCTTTAAAATATGAACGAACCTGTAATTATAAATAACAAGAAGATTTTTTTCTTTAGAAGCTATGGTTTTAAAAATGCTGTCTGCAACATGAGGCTCGAAGCATGTATTGCTTACCCATCCGGTTGCTACCGCTTCAGGTCCTCCGTAATACTTATAAAGAGCCTGCTTGAATTCACCCCAGAATCCGGAAGGCAGATCATTGTTTCCATCTGTAGCACTCACCCCGGCAGATGTAAGCATTCCGCCTAACCAGCTTGTCTGTTCAACTATAATTGTCTCTGCCCCTGATCTAGCACTTTGAATTCCCGCTGCAACTCCGCCTGTTCCGCCTCCTACAACCAAAACTTGCGTTGTCTTTATAACCTGGTTTGACTGATATTTAGTTTTACCGGAAGAGGTGAAAACGGTTCCGAAAAATAAAAATGCTGCAATTAGGTAATATTTCACCATATAAAGATTTGTTTGTTTCTAATAATTTCAATAATAATTAGATGAGTAAATTTTCATTTAATTTCTTTTATTCAACTTAAGAATTGTTTTTTAATTCGCTTTACTTTCTTTTTCTTTGCTTCAATAATAAGATAACAATAAGATAAAATCAAATAGTATTGTGGCCTTTTTTTGAATTTCTAAAATTTTTAAAATAAAAAAGGCTCACCCAGCTAAAAATAGCCGGATGAGTCTCTTCATCATTGTGTACTTAGGAGGTAAGTTATACTACGCGCTTCTGTATAACTTTGTGAGTACAAATTCTCTATGCCTAAACACTTTTGCAGCGTTGAGGCGGACTGAAAGTGTCTTCAGCATTATCTGCAACCGTAACCGAGCTGAACGTCATTGCGCCGCAGCAATAATCGGTGAAAGCAGTACAAAAAAAATGGGGACAGCAGTCCGGCTACTATTGGCAGACCCAAACCTTTATAAAAAATGCGCCGAATAAATTTCCTTTTATGTTTTTCATTGTCGCCTTTGAAAATTGTACTGCAAGTTCAACACCTTTCAACCTACTCCTAATCTGTCTTTTTGCTCTTTATTCTCCGGCTCTGAAAGTAGTTGTAACTGCCTTCTTTAATACCGGGGTCTATAAAAGGGTTGTCATTTTTATTTGTATTCTGCTCTTTTACCGAGCAGCAATTTTCGCTCTTCATATCCTTAAGCATTTTCTGCATCATACTTTTGCACTGATTCATCATAGCCATCATATCGCCCGGTACCATCACTGTAGAATCGCTCATTTTTGAGTCGCCGCGGTTATGATTCATCAAAGTTGAATCTTCTGATACAGCGTCAACTTTATTCTCTTTGGCAACAGAATTAGCTTCTGCTACATACGAAGCGGAGAATAAGAATGCAATTGCAAGAACTAAAATTACGTTTGTCGTTTTCATTTTTACTCCGTAGATAAAATTAAATTAATAAATTATTCATTTCATATTACCATGTTGATATTTTTCCTAAGTCCTCCTTCGGAGGCTTTAGACAGTTTAGCAGCAGCTATGCCCTTTGTAGTTCTGATGAGCTTTATGTGAAGATGTATTTGAAGCATGATTGCCTCCAAGAGTTTGCCTTGCATAATTTGATTGCTTTCTTCCTCCAAAAGCAAAAGCTGCATAAACAACAGCCAAACTTATAAGGACATATAGTAATGTCGTTCTAAGTATCCTTTCTTTTTCGCATTATTTTATTGATTAAATGACTATTTTAACTTTGCGTTTTTTAACTGAAAGCCCAAACAACATGCCACTGGCAATATCCTCTTTTCGATGTAATTTTACAGAGCAGATTATTTAATGGAGTTAAATAATTTAAAAGTTTTTAAATTCCTTAAAAATTATCAGAACAAAATTGTTTTGATAAGAAAGAAATCTTGAAGGTATAAGATTTGTTATGAAATCAATTATGAGTTTAGATGTTTCCCAGTTGTTATTCCTTATCGTTACCTTTTTAAGTGCGGTAGGTTTGCTTTTAATTATTTATTCCCGCTCCGGCAGGGATAGAAAGAGTCAGCTCTTTATTTTGATTCTGATATTAATTATTGGTTACTTGATATCTCACAGCATTCATTTCTTGATGATGGCATCTGAAGACGTTACTATTCTCGACATCTCGTGCCATTCGCTTCTTCTTCTTATAATTGTAACCATTACCTTTTTTACCTGGAATTTTCCTCATCCGCAAAAGATTGGGACTGTTAGAAGCTTCTCAATCTTAATTCCGTCTATTGTACTTTTTATTCTTCTGTGGAGTGATAATCTCATTCATCAATCGCATATTCACGGCAGCATGTACGAGGTGCACTTCGGACCGCTTTATCCATTGTACTTAATTTTTTATATTTTTCTTATCGCTCTAAATTTTTACTGGCTGACAAGAAAATACTATCGCGAGACTGATGAGCTTCTGCGGAAGCAAATCCTTACTTTCACAACCGGATTAATTATTACCAATCTTGTTACATTTATCTTTGGGCTATTCTTGCCATGGTATCTCGGCTTCTACTATTTGGTTGAAATGAGCCCGGTAGCATTCTTAATCGGTGTTATTCTTTTCACTACTTTAGCGGTAAGTAAGTATGATATGTTTCCGTCCCTTGGCAGGCTTCATAGCTTAAACATAAAGAAGAAAATTATTTTAAGCTCGCTTATTCTTGTGCCGATAATAATTCTATTAATTCAAATACCTCTTATAAAATTTATATTTGATATAAAGTCCAATACTGAACTTATGCGGTACTTTCTGCTCAGCGTTTTAGGCGGAATGATTGTAAGTATCAGCATTGCGTTCGTAATTATAAAGGTAATATCGAATCCTCTTGCCAAACTTAAAGCTACGGCGCATGAGATTGAAAAGGGTAATTACGGAGTCAAATTAGAAATAAAAACCAATGATGAAATAGGCGACCTTACTGAAGCTTTTAACAATATGTCCGAAAAACTGAAAAATAACACGGAAGAATTAGTTAAACGAGAGAAGCTTGCTGCACTCGGTAAAATGGCTGCAGTGCTTGCGCATGAAATTAAAACACCCTTAACTTCGATTAAATTGAATGCCGATATTATTGCCGAGACTCTTGATTTAAGCGATGATGACAGAGAGAATTTTGAGATTATGAAAACGGAAATCAACCGTCTAAATAACCTTGTAAAGGATGTTCTTCAGTTTTCCCGTCAAATGGATTTGAATTTTTCCGAAGTCAATTTAAAAGAATTGATTGATAACGTTCATAGCCAGCTTTGCAGCAAATTAGATGAGAAAAATATTTTATTAATTAATAAAGTCGAAGATATTCTGCTTAAGGTCGACGCCGATAGATTAAGACAAGTATTCATCAACCTAATCGATAATTCCATCGAAGCTATAAATAGAAACGGCTTGATAGAAATTTCAACGCAAATACACGGTAAAGAAAACGCCATTTCAATTTTTGTAAAAGATAACGGAATGGGAATTGATCCGGAGGTTAAAATATTTGAACCGTTCTTTACAACAAAAGCCTCCGGAACCGGGCTGGGTCTTTCAATCTCTCAAAAAATTATTGAGCAGCACAAAGGAGAGTTTAGGCTTTTATCATCTAAAGAAGGTGAAACAATTTTTGAAATTAAATTGCCTGTGTTATATAAGAATGGATAGTTTATTTTGCAATTATTTAGACAATTGAAATATGGTAATAAGGCTTGCAATTTTTGCGCAAATGAAGTAAATAGAACTTGTAAATATATTTATTAGGTAAAGCAAAATGGAATCAATTAAAATTATTACTAAAATCAAAAATAATCAGCTTCATATAACTATTCCCCAAAAACTTGACGCTGAGGATGTTGAAGTAGAGATTACTCCAATCAAAAAACTGTCTGGCAATGACGACTGGAAAAAGGATTTCAGCGATATTTCGGTTTGGGATATTAATGAAGAAGAAATCAAGGTTAAATCTTGGAAGATAGAGCAATTATAATCGATACGTCCATCCTTATAGATTTTTTAAGGAGTAAAAATAAAAATCAATCTGTGCTTTGGCTTTTAAAAGAAAACTACTTCTGCTACACCTCAAGTATAACAGTTTTTGAACTTTATTGTGGAGCCAAAACTGACATTCACTTACGTGATTTAGAAAAGCTTTTTCGCTGGATTAACATTCTTTCCTTTGATGAAGAGACGGCAAAACTTTCTTCGCAAATTTATAAAGAACTAAAAGCTAAAAATCAATTGATTGAGTACAGAGATATTTTCATTGCTTCAATTGCTGTGAAGTTTAAATACAGCTTAGCAACTTTGAATACTAAACACTTCAACAGAATTCCAAATCTAAGTTTATTGTTAATTAGTTAATGATTTATTTTACTCTTACCAGTTCTCTTCTTCAGTTTTTAGAAATCTTCATTGGATTTTTTAGATGGGAAAAATTTTAGTAATCGACGACGACCAGTCAATTAGAAAAACTTTAACGAGCTACTTAAAGAAGCAAGGCTACGAAGTTTTATCCGCCGAAAACGGCTCTGCCGGAATTGAAATTGTTAAGAGCGAGCTTCCCGACCTCGTTATTACCGATATAAGAATGCCCGGCGCAGACGGCTTTGAAGTTCTTAAAAGCGTTAAGGAAATTGACCCGCACATCCACGTAATAATTATTACTGCCTTCGATGACATGCACAGCACCGTTAAAGCTATGCAGCAAGGCGCATACGACTATATTGAAAAGCCGCTTGAGATTGATAAACTGAAATTAACTATTCAGCGTGCGCTTGAAAATAAAAAACTTAGTGATGAGTTAAATTCAATTGTAAGCGAGAAGACTAATGAGTACGAACTTGAAAATACTCTAGTCGGCAAAACTCAGCAGATGAAACAAGTCTATAAAAAAATTGGACAAGTTTCATCAGGCCGTGTAACTGTTCTAATCGAAGGTGAAAGCGGCACCGGCAAAGAATTAGTGGCTCGCGCAATTCATTACAGCGGAATTACAAAATCGTATCCGTTCGTTGCAGTCAATTGTACTGCGCTAACAGAGTCTCTTTTGGAAAGTGAATTGTTTGGTCATGTAAAAGGCGCTTTCACCGGTTCTATCAAAGACAAAAAAGGAAAGTTTGAACTTGCCGGCGAAGGTACAATCTTTCTTGATGAAATTTCTGAAGTTTCACCAAATCTGCAAGTAAAGCTTTTGCGGATTCTTCAACAAAAAGAGTTTGAGAAGGTAGGCGGAGAGAGTTTAATCCCAATGAAAGCCAGAGTAATAGCAGCTACCAACAAGCGCCTTAGCGAGCTTGTTAAAGCCGGAAAGTTTCGCGAGGATTTATTTTACCGGCTAAAAGTTTTTTCTATAGATATTCCACCGCTTAGAGAACGTGTTGATGATATTCCGTACTTAGTAAATCACTTCTTAAATAAAATAAACATCGAGCTTCATAAGAACGTAAACAAAATTCCGGAAGAAGTAATGGAAATACTTAAGAACAATTACTGGGTTGGTAATGTTAGAGAATTGGAAAACACTTTAATGCAGGCGGTTGTTCTTTCATCCGATGATGTTTTACTTAAAGAAAATATTCTTCTTAGAAAATCTGAACAGATTGGTTCGGCACATGAATATGTTAAAAACGTTAAGCCTGAATTTATCACCCTTGAAGAATTAGAAAAAAGACATATCAAAAATATTCTTGATGCTTTGAAGTGGGATAAAAACAAGGCTCACAAAATCCTCGGAATCTCCTTGCCTACTTTGTACAGCAAGATTGAGCATTATAAGCTTTCACCGTTTGAAGAAAAAGCGGATTGAATTTTCTATTCAATTTGCTATATTTAATTATTAAAAATTGATGATATAATGGCGAAGATAAAAAAACCTGAAAGTGAAGTTCAGCCGCTTAATTGTGAAGAACTTGATAAATTTCGCGATTGGTTTAAGCAATACGACTCCGACGAGTGGGATAGTGAAATTGAAGAACCCGCGCTGAAAGGCAAATCCGATAAAATGGCTCAAAAGACAATTGCAGCACATAAAATCGGCAGGGCAAAAGAAATTTGAAGCATTATAATAAACAATAGAAAGTAAAATTTCATGAAGAGAATTATCAGTGTACATATTTTCAAAGGAGATAAATATTTTGTAGGCGAATGCGTTGATCTGCCCGTTGTAACACAAGCTAAGAGTTTAGATGAGCTTGTAAAAAATCTAAAGGAGGCTTTTGAGCTTCACCTTTCTGATGAAAACTTACAAGAACTTGATATCGCCCCTAATCCTACAATAATTGCAAATGTTGAATTAGACAATCTAATTTATGCCTAAACTAAAAGTACTCTCCGGCGAAGACGTAATTAAAATATTCAAATCTTTTGGTTTTGCCATTGCAGTTCAAAGAGGCAGTCATGTTAAGTTAGTTCGCATAATTCAAGAGAATGAAAAACAGCCTATAACAATTCCTAATCATTACGAAATCGACAGAGGAACCTTAAAAGCAATTATCAGGCAAGCAGCAAGATACATTCCCGAAGAAGAATTGAAAAAACATTTTTATAGTGAATGAATTAGATTTTACATACTGTAAAAAGTATTGCTTCCTCTTGTTCTTTTTTAAATTCTTTAAAAATATTTAAACTTTTTAAATCATTTCCGCTTCTTTGCCAAAAAAAGTCTTTACTTATCGATCAAAACTAAACTATTCCCGCTGGCATAAAATTCTCTGTTTTCTAAATGCGGACAAATATCATCTGTAATCTTAATGACATACTCATAGTTTAAAGTAGTACATTTTTAAAATGAATCTTTGCCGCTCTAATTATTCATCAGAGCGAATAAGATAATTAAAATAAGAAAGGATAAATATGAAAACCCTAGTTCTCTCCGTTCTTTTTGTTTGTTCTATTTCAATCGGAATATTTGCTGGGAACAGCAGCTACATAAAAGAAGACACGGCGTCTCAATCTTCATTCGAGCAGCTGCTTTCTTTATATTATAACATAAAGAATGCCCTCGTAAATTCTGATGCCGCTTCAGCAGCTTCGAAAGCCGGAGAGTTTGTTAATGCAGTTAAGAAAATTGATTCAGAAAAACTTTCGGAATCAGAGCAAAAAGATTTTACCTCTTTGCGTGATAAACTTACTGCCGACGCTAAAAGTATTTCGCAAAGCAAAGACCTTGCTAAACAGAGAATCTATTTTGCTTCTTTATCGGATAATATTTATTCACTGGCTAAAGAAATAAAATTATCAGCGCAGCCAATCTACCGCGATTATTGCCCAATGAAAAAGAAATACTGGCTTAGCAGCGAATCTGCAATTAAGAATCCTTACTTTGGAAAAGCAATGCCAACTTGCGGCGAAGTGAAAGAGACCTTAAAATAATGCTTAAACTATTTTTAGCCTTAACTCTTATAACCATTTATTCTTTTTCATTCGCACAGCGACAAACTTTAAATCAATTGTATACTACAATTGCAAACGACTCAACTTTAAATTCCTATGAGCCTGATGCTAAGCCTCAAACCGTCCGCTATGATTTATTTGTAAGAGATACTACCGTTAATTTTACCGGTGAAGAAGCGCATGCGATTTCTACTAATGGTTCGGTTCCCGGTCCAACTTTATATTTTACCGAAGGCGACACTGCTGAAATATATGTCCACAACGAGATGGATAAGGTTACGTCAATTCATTGGCATGGAATGATTATTCCAAATCAATATGACGGAGTTGAATATCTTACGCAAGAACCTATCAATCCGGGGCATACATTTTTATATAAGTTTCCTATTGTCCAAAGCGGCACTTACTGGTATCATTCGCATTCCGGTCTGCAAGAGCAAAGCGGATTGAACGGCGCATTGATAATCTATAAAAGGCATGAGCCGAAGATGAAGGAATATACCTTGCTGCTTAACGATTGGACGAATGAAAATCCCTATGAAGTTGAACGCTCTCTGCACATGGCAACCGACTGGTACGCAATAGAAAAAGGCAGCGTTCAAAGCTACGGCGAGGCTCTTACACAAGGTTATTTTTGGACAAAGGTAACCAACGAGTGGAAGCGGATGCTTTCTATGGATGTAAGCGATGTTTATTATAACGCATTTCTTACCAATAGAAAAATTCAGCAGACACTGCATGACGTCAAGCCGGGCGAAAAGATTAGACTGCGGATAATAAACGGCTCGTCGTCAACTTACTTTTGGCTTCAATATGCCGGAGGAAAAATTACTGTAGTTGCAAGCGATGGCAGCGATGTTGTTCCGGTCAGCGTTGATAGAATGATTGTCGGCATTGCTGAAACTTATGATGTAATTGTAACAGTGCCGGAAAGCGGTAAAAGCTTCGAGTTCCGCGCAACTTCCGAAGACAGAACCCATCATACTTCTTTGTGGCTTGGCAGCGGTGAAAAAGTTTCCGCGCCAACCCTTCCAACTCTTGAATATTTTGAAGGCATGAAAATGATGAACGGCATGATGAACTTGGACGGCACAATGAATAATATGGGAATGCAGATGAGCCTTCAGCAAATGGATATGAACACCGTAATGTATCCGGAGAATTTGGATACTACTACTACTCTTAATTACGCAATGCTAAAAGCTCCATTCAAAACTACGTTACCGAAAGGTCGGTTAAAAGTATTGCACTTTAATCTTACCGGAAATATGAACCGCTATGTTTGGAGTATCAATAACAAAACTCTTTCTGAAGCTGATAAGATATTAATTAAAAAGGGCGAGAATGTAATGATTGTTCTTTACAACGGTACTATGATGCGCCACCCGATGCATCTTCATGGTCATTTCTTTAGAGTACTTAACGGACACGGCGCTTACGACCCGCTAAAAAATGTTCTGGATATTATGCCGATGGAAACTGACACAATAGAATTTGCCGCTAATTATTCCGGCGATTGGTTTTTCCACTGCCACATTCTTTACCACATGATGAGCGGAATGGGTAGAATTTTCAGTTATGCAGATTCTCCGTCTAATCCATTTTTGCCCGACCCCGATAAGGCAATACAGAATTTATACGCTGGTGATAGAATGTTTCATGTTGGCGCGCGAGTTGGTTTAGAAAGCAGCGGCAGCGACGGCGAAGCAATGCTTGCTAATACCCGCTATGAATTCCATACTGATTGGCATGTTGGTATAAACAGCATGAAAGGCTACGAGGATGAAACTGTCTTCGGCAGATACCTTGGCGTGATGCAGTGGTGGTTCCCTTACGTTGGCTGGGATATCAGATATTGGAATTCTCATGAGCGAGGAAAAAATATGTTCGGTCAAACTAATACGGCAGATAAACGTAAAGTCTTAGTTGCTGGCATTCAGTACACTCTGCCTATGCTGGTTTATGCAAATTTTAGAATTGATACTCAAGGGAAATTGAGATTTCAATTAAGCCGGGATGACATTCCTATTACCGCACGTCTTCGCTTAAATTTTATGGTTAACACAGATAGAGAAAGCTCGGTTGGACTTAGGTACATTATAACAAAATACTTCGGCATCTCAACTCATTACGACAGCGACATGGGCTTTGGAGCCGGTATTACAATAAATTATTAAATCATTTTGCTTGCGGCTGTAACACTAAAATTGAATGTCTTCAAACAAATGACTATTTTAACAAAAAACAATTATGAGAATTCACATTAAGTGAAAGAAACTTATGAAAACCGTAGAAGCAGGAAAAGTTAAGGTTCCAGAAAAACTTCTTGCTGAATCTGAAAAATCTCACGAGCCTATACAAATAGTTGGAAGGAAAAACACTGGCGTACTCATCTCGTTGGACGATTGGCGCTCAATTGAAGAAACGCTGTATCTTCTCTCAGTTCCTAAGATGCGTGAGAAGATTGCCCGGGGTTTGAAGACGCCAATCGAAAACTGCTCAACGGAACTCTCCTGGTGAGATAGACTCTTGTCTACACTAAACAAGCCGATAAGGATTCTAAAAAGCTTGCATCTGCCGGGTTGAAGACAAAAGCAGAAGAACTACTCAAAATCCTCGAAGTAAACCCGTTTCAAACACAGCCGCGATTTGAAAAGCTTGTGGGAGATTTGGCAGGTGCCTATTCCCGACGTATTAATATCAAACATCGTCTTGTTTATCCAATTATAGAAGACCGGCATACGGTGAAAGTCATTAGTATGTGGACGCATTATGAATAAATTCATCGGAAATAATTGAAAGTAGCAAAGATGGAATCAGGCGATCCGTCTGTTTCTCTCGACTTGCTTGTCCGTTCATTGTTAGCACCGGGTGCATCAAAAAAAAATCTTGCCCAAATGCTGCAATAGCACCGCCTGGCAATCTGCATTTGGCTATTTAATAGGTGCAAATAACACTTTACATCTGTAGAGAAGATGTTGTTGCTTTCACCCTTTATAAATCCAGCAACCTCGAGTCATCAAGCGAAAGCAAAGAAGCGGTCACTATAATTTTTTTCTACATTCACGCGATATTTCATTCACTCACTTCAGCAAAATTAATTTTTTCGTCTCAACAAAATCACCTGCATGAATCCTATAAAAATAAACTCCATTTGAAAGCAGATTGCTGGTAGCAGAAAGCTGAATACTATAACTGCCTGCTTTCTTTTCCTCATCCACCAAAGTAGTGACTTCTTTCCCCAAGATATCATAAACTTTTAAAGTAACAAAACTTGATTTAGGAACTGAATAGTTTATCGTTGTTGCAGGATTAAATGGATTGGGATAATTCTGGAACAATATATAATTAGCAGGGAGATTATCATTTTGTTTCATTACATCCATGATGCTGCCCTGATACAAAGGGCTTGCGACAACCTGCTTCCAGGCATTCAGAGAGTTTTGTGAGGTTTCAAATGAATAATCTTTAGTGCCTTTATCGTTATTTGCGTTAAACCAATCTGCTACTTTGATTTTTGGAAAGAGAGAAGGTATTGTGGTTAAAAAACCATTAGTTATCCAATTAGCTTTAGCCATTGGATCAGTAGAGTCCTCAGTACATCCCGATTCAAAAATCATCATCGGACGGTTAGTAAAACCAGCAACAAAATTATAACTTGGCTGGAATAAATCCTGATAGGATTCGTTTTTCGGATCACTTGTATATCCGTCAAATCCAACCCAGTCAACAAAGTCATCGCCCGGATACATAGCCTTTAAGGTGTCACCATAATTCTTAATTAGATTAGAATTCATCACGGCGGGGACCCACGCAAATTGGACGTTAGTAGCTCCTTCATTACGGAAAATATTTACTATATGTTTCCATGCAGCAACATAATCTGCAGTGTTGGTATTTCCGTTTACATTATATCCCCAGGGATACCAGTTGCCGTCCATTTCCCTGAGTGTTCGCAGGATAAAAGGATGATTGTAAGCCGCTGCATCCCGCGCCCATTGGATAATGTAAGCGTCATGTTTTCCTGAAGCAATTGCCGTCCACGAAAAATCCGGCTGATTCGGCCCGGTCTGCCATGCGGGTCCTTTGCTAGGCTCCCAGGTTACACCGGGCATTATTCCTCTTGTACGAAATTGTTCAAAATATGCGCTGTCAAATTGGATATAGTCACCATTACTATTTTCCCATCTAACCGGTAGCCAGGCAAATGCAGGCTTTCTACCGGCTTCACTCGTATACCTGTCTATTGCATTCCCGGAGGTTCCTTGTGAAGGTTCATAGACGCCTAATGCTATTCCGGTAGATTGACCGAATGTGCAAATTGAAAATGAAAACGAAAAAAACAGAATGAGATATTTCATACTAATCTTTTAGTTTGAATTATTATTTAAAATAAATTTTTCACGCCCATCATTTTTACAAGCGAATTATTTGACAAAAATCCTTGTAAAAAATTATCGTAAGATTTTCATTTTTTTATATAGCTGCAAAAAATTTAGTTAACATTCTTAAGCAGTGTTGTGCTCAATGTTCTCCAGGGCAGCCTTTGTCGAATATAATATGCCATTTGCCTCCAGATTCCAGCCGCCAAATTGATGTGAATGTAGCGATCTGCCTGCCGTCCGGATCAAACACTGGTCCGGTGCTTAATGCAAGAGTACCGGAGTTAATTACCTCTACAGTTTTCGGCTCCCAGCTAAACGGCGCCTGCGGCTTATCGAAGAAACGTTTCCACCAGTCTGCTACTTGTTCGGGACCTCTAAGAGTACCTTTGCTTGATAAAAAGATTGCCTCCGGCGAGATGAACGATTTAAAAGCTTCGAAGTCGCGGTCTTTCATACTTAATGCAAAGGCTTTTTCTGTTTGGACAACTTGTTCACGGAGTGTATCTTCAGACGTTTGCGCAAAGCTTAAAGAATAGCCTGCAAGTATTGCAGCAGTAGCTGCCGTTATTAAGCTTTTAATAATGATAGAAGCTTTCCTGTTCATGAAAGTATTCATATTTCTCCAACTAATTTTATTATGAAATTATTTGTGAAAACAAAATTAGAATTATGAAAAAAGGAATTCGTCCTTATTCGTGTTAAAGGACGAAATTATTTTAGAAGCAAAAGCTTCTGTGTTTCAACAAAGCCGCCCGCTTGCATACGGTAAAAATAAATTCCGCTTGAAAGTTTACCGGCGTCAAATTCAAGTTTATAATTTCCTCGCGGCTTTTCTTCATTCACCAAAGCAGCGACTTCTTTCCCCAAAACATCATAAACTTTTATTGTAACAAAGCTGGCTTTAGGAATCGAGTAGTTTATAGTTGTGGCTGGATTGAAAGGATTCGGATAGTTTTGAAAAAGTCTGAATTTTACCGGCAGGAAAGACTGTAAATTTTTTATGCTTGTAACAGTTGAAATATAATTCGAATAAGAAGATAAAATTAGAGTTGGATTATAAAGCGAATCCAATAATCCGTATGCAGTTTTGTTAGGATCGCAATTGTCGCAAACTCCAGTCTGACCGGATGTAACCCAATTTCTTAAGTTAAACCACAGGATAACTTTTGGTGAGACACAATTGATAACCGAATCCTTGAGCCAATCTCTTAAATAATTGGATGTATTGATAATACTATTTCCTATACTGCTATCTGCCAAAATTCTCCAGGGATTTGTTTCAGTAACCCATATCGGCACCGATTCTATTCCAGCGGTTTGCATCATCGGCAGAAGGATAATTTTGAAGGAAGCTGCTTGCTCATAAATATGAACATTCATTATATCAAAGTATTTATAAGCCTGAAGCTTAAAAAGCGTATCGACAAAACTTTTTCTATCTACCATTACTCTGCTGGTCAATCCTCCCAAAAGCACTTTGCACGAGGTATCTATAGATTTGATTTTATTGTAAGCAGATTCTAGAACCTCAAAATATTCTCTTCCTTTTTTATTTGGATCTGCTGATAAAAAAGATACGCCATCCGGCTCATTATATATTTCCCAATATTTTACCTTCCCTTTAAATTTTGTTACGACAGAATCTACATAGCGGATCCATTCTATCGTATCTTGAGGTGCATAATATTCATCTAAAGAAGGATTATTGGGGTTGGGATTAGTTGTATACCACGAAGGGGTTGCTCTGAGAGTCCCTATTATTTGGAATCCTCTGCTTATTAGTGTGTCTACATTTTGTGGAATAGTTGCCCAATCATAAGACGCTCCTTGTAAAGTATCCAGTTTCTTCCAGCTAAACAGCGTACGTATAATATTAATGTTTTTATAAGGCTGCAGATTATTAAGAGCTTTCGTAATTGCAACCGGAGGAGTGCCGCTGACAGCATTTCCCCAATGAACTCCGAATTGAATTTGGGAGAAAGTATCAGAGTGACAAATACAAAATAAAACTGCAAAGAAAATAATTCCGTAAGTGTTTTTCATACTTGATCTCTATATAATTATTTTTGTGAATGAAGCGCAATCTTATTTCCTTCCGTGTCTAAAATGATTGCCATATAGCCATACTCATCGTTAATTATCATTTTAGGAAGAATTATTTCTCTGCCCGCTGCTTCAACTTTTGCAAGCGGAATAGTTAAATTTGGTTTTGAATTGAAATAAACAACGACTCCGTCTTGTGCCGGTTTGTAACCATCGCCCTTACAAAGAACATCACCTAAGTCTCCATGCGTTGTAGGAAAGAAGGACATGTCAAATCCGGCAAAGTTAATTTTCTCTATGGATTTATAATCGAACACCTCGCCGTAAAATTTTACTGTGCGATCTAAATTAGAAACAGGAATTACAAAAGAGTTAATTACATTAGCCATTGTTAATCTTCACAAATGATATTAAAATATTTTATTCCTTTAATTTATAAAATTTCTTCGGGCTAAATTTAAGATAAGGAAGTAAAGAATTCGTCCTTTCACATGTGTATGGACGAAATTTATTTTATTCTTTTGAAGTAGATAAGTATCGCCTTCTGAATTGAGTTGGTGTAATCCCTGTTTGATCCTTAAAATCTTTGTTAAAGGCAGACTTTGAATTAAAGCCGGACTCATACAGGATTTCGAGAATAGTTTTCCCGGTAAATTGCGGATCGGATAAATATTTTTTTGATTCTTCAATCCGGTAGTAACTTATAAATTCATAAAAATTCTGCTTCAAAGAATTGTTGATTATCTGGGAAATAAACCTTGAAGGAATTTGGACCCGTTCCGAAATCTCACTTATCGTAATATCCGGCTTTAAGTAGGGCTTCTCTTTTAGCATGAAATCCTTCAATTGGTTAAGAAATAAATCTGCCTGGTAATCTGTTAAAGTAGATTTCTCGTATTTCGGTTTTTTATCGTTAATTTCAATTGGATGGAACAATTGGGGATGCTTTAATCCTTTGTAATAAATTAGAATTGCAAAAACAAGATTTATAAACAACGACAGCATTACAAGCGAAGAACTCAATTTCGGACCTATCACAAAAAATTCTCCGCCAAGGAAATGAAAAAAATCGATAACCCACATTGATAAAAAACCTACCAGTACTATGGCAAGCCAGGAATATCTTAGCTTCTCAATTGAAGAATAAAAATTTCTAATCTTTCCTCTGTATTTAAGAAATTCATTTATTGCTAACACCAAGTAGATAAGAACGGTTAGATTAAATATCAATCTATAAATGAAGGCTTCCAATCCTACCATCCAATTTTCATTTTGCATTGGAAAGATTGCAGCTTTGGTAAAGATATATACCATGACAGTTAAAAAAGGAATAAGGTTATAGACTTCCCTTTTATTCAGCTTACTTATATTATAAGTTACAGTCTTGGAATAAAGATACAGCAGCGGACCGAAAAGGAATCCGGTTGAATTAAGTGCATAGGAGAGAAGAACTATTAAAATACTTTCCCTCCTTACTATGGAAAATAAAAGATATGCTATTATATAAACAGCATTAACAAGAAGAAAATAGAATAAGAGCTTAATATCTAATCTTTTCCGTTCTTGAATGGAGATTAAAAAAAAGGAGAAGATTAAAATTAATAGTACAGTTACTATTCCAATTATATCGTTTATCTTATGAAGCATTAGAACTTCATGGTTTAATTGGTTAATGTTAACAATTATTTCAAGTGCATGACGGCTACATAAATCAGGATTGTTTTCTAATAGCCGTCAATCAACAACTTTCAATATAAATTTCATTCCTATCAAATCCAACGCTTTTATTCGGAGAATCACAGAACTGCAGTTCGATACTTTTTTCTGGTTAACATTTAAATTCTTTAAAAATATTTAAACTTCTTTAATTACCTCTAAGTCATCCATTTCAAAAAACTTCATTTTCACATCTTAACTGAGCTTTCTTTTCTGGCATTATTATTTCTTTATCATAATGCAAAAAATAGAAAATGACAAATAGAATGGAAATACAGGTAACAAAAAATTCAGCTCATAATAATCTTAAAGATACTTTTCAAACTCATGCTTACAAGGAGAATCATTTGAAAAGAAAATCAAATTTAATTTACGCTTCCTTCTTAATCCTTTTAACAATTTTATTTACCCCGCTCTCGATTTATTCGCAAACAACCGGCGGCAGTGAGAGCCTTAATGAACTTGTTAAAGAAGCGTTACTTAATAATCCCCAGTTAAAAGCAGCACGAAGCCAAACGCTTGCTGAGCAGACAAAAGTAAAGCAAGTTACCGCTTGGGATCCGCCGCAAGTTGGTTTTTCTTTTTATCAAACTCCGATTCAATACTTAAACCCGATAACAAACGGAATGGAAACCGATTACTATGTGCAGCAGATGTTTCCGTTTCCCGGCAAGCTCGGCAATATGGGCGAGGCGGCATCAAGCAATGCTAAAATGTACGGCGAGCAGTACACAGCTTTGAAGAATAAAATCATTAACGACTTAAAATCAAATTACTATATGCTTTACTTTGTTGAGAGGAAGATTGAAATCAACAAAGAGAATCAAGCGCTTCTGCAGCAGCTTGAAAAAATTACGGCAAAGCAGTATGAAGTTGGAACGGGCAGCCAGGCTGATATGCTTAGAGCGCAAACAGAGCTATCAACTTTAATAAACGACGGCATAAATCTTCTTAAAGAAAAAACAAATGTTGAGACGATGATAAACACAATCCTTAGCCGTCCGGTTGATTCGCCTCTCCCGGAGATTAAAGATATTCAAGATACAATCCCGGATTGGACTTACAGTCAGCTTTCTGATTTAGCTTTTCAAAACAGACCGGAACTGAAAGCAATGCAGTTTAATGTTGATATGAACAAGTCGGAATTAAAAGCATCGAA
>JAKAKL010000018.1 GCA_021824565.1 Bacteroidota bacterium
TTTTCCTTTAACGATTTTAAATCGCGCAGAGCTTTGTTAAGCTGATCATAGAGCTTTTTATAATCGGAGAGATCATCGTCATTGCTTCCGAACTCGTCTAAAAACTCAATGTGAGTTTCAGTGCGCAGCAGCGATTGATGCTCGTGCTGACCGTGCAGATCAACAAGAAGATTGCCGACGTCCTTAATAATATTCAGCGGTACGGGACTGTCGTTTATAAAGCAGCGGTTAGAGCCTTTGAGGGAAATTTCTCTTCGCATAATCAATTCAGAAAGACAATCAATTTCATTTTCTTCCAGAATGCTTTTAACTTTTTTATTACCATCTACATTAAAGATTCCTTCGACAACAGATTTAGCCGCGCCTTTGCGCACAACGTCTGTAGAAGCGCGGTCGCCGAGCAAAAGGCTCATCGCATCAATTAATATAGATTTGCCCGCGCCGGTTTCGCCGGTGATAATATTTAAGCCGCCGCCGAACTCAACGTTGACGTGTTCAATCAATGCATAATCTTTTACTTCGAGCGACTTGATCATAAATAAAATTTAAGTATAAAAAAGAAATTCATTTAAAATAATTTTTTGCGAGATGAAATCCGCAAATAGTTTTTGAGTCGTAAATTTCACCGGAAGAAATTTTTTGCTCAACTTCATCGACAGTAAACTCATAAATTTCCATACCGTATTCTCCTTCTTCGCGGTTATGATTTCCGGCTGTTAAATCTTCAGCAAGAAAAATATGAAGAATCTCCGTGCAGAATCCGGGAGTTGTGCAGATCGCTCCAAGCTTAATAAAATTTTCAGCATCGTAGCCGGTCTCTTCTTTTAATTCGCGCTCCGCGCAGACTATTGGGTCTTCATCTTTATTTAATTTTCCCGCGGGAAGTTCAAGCAAAGTTTTCTTCAGCGGATAACGAAATTGTTTTACGAAAATAATTTTCTTTTCTTTAGTAACGGCAACGATAACGGCGCCGCCGTTATGAACGGCAGTTTCTCTAACGCTCTTGTTTCCGCTGTTGTATTCAATCTCGTCAACTTGAAGATCGAAAACTCTTCCTCTAAAAATTGTTTCGCTTTTTATTACTTTAAAATTCATTCGTTTCCGTATTTAAGGCATTAATTATTAACAGAAAAGCTTTTTTAATAAATCATGTTCAAGAAATCAAAATTGCAAGCAAAGATTTAATAATAAGGTACAAGCTCGCGACCTAAGAATTTTAACAAGGCAGTAATTACGCCAAGGTCATCGAGATAGCCGATGACGGGTATAAAATCGGGAATAGCATCAACAGGCGAAATGAAATAAATCAATCCGGCGACAACAATTGATTTTCTATACCAGGCAACTGCCGGGTCGCGCATGTATCTGTATAAAGCAAAAAGGTCTTTTGCAAAAGAAATTTTCTTTTCAACTTTTGCCAGTTTGCTCCAAAGATTTCCTTCGACGAAATCAATGTTTTTATTAACTTCATCCTCGGTGGTTCCGCCGAAATCAAGTTCGCTGATTTCGGTGAAATCATCGAGATCATATTTCTGATCTTTCATAATTTAATTCCTTCCGGAATTTTATTTTTTATGTTTCTGGAACCAATCAAAAATCGTATTCCACCAAAGCTTAGCGTCTTGAGGCTTAACGACAAAATGGAACTCGTTATTGAAATATAAGAACTTGCTTTCGACTCCGAGAGTTTGAAGCGAAGTAAATAACTGGAATGCTTGTTCCTCCGGCACGCGGTAATCATGAGCGCCTTCAACTATAAGCATTGGAGTTTTTGCGTTCTGAATAAATCTTTCAGGATTCCATTTATCATAAAGCGCACGGTTTGTAAACGGCGTACCTTTAAATTCCCAGTTAGGAAACCATAGTTCTTCGGTAGTGCCCCACATGCTCACGGTATTGAAAACGCCGTCATGAGAGACAACCGCATTAAAGCGGCTCGTATGACCTTCGAGCCAGTCAATCATATAACCACCGAAAGAAGCGCCGGCTGCAAAAGTATTTTTTGGATCAATAAATTTGTAAGTCTTAATTGCGTAGTCGCAGGCTTTCATTAAATCGACATAAACCTTACCGCCCCAATCGCCTGAAATATCATTCGTAAATTTTTGTCCGTAGCCGGTGCTGCCGGTTGGGTTCGGCGCAACAACAACGTAGCCCTTGGAGGCAAACAATTCAAGATTCCAGCGGTAATGAAATTCATCCTGCCAGTTATCCTGCGGTCCGCCGTGAATTAAGAATATCATAGGATATTTTTTTGCAGGATCAAAAAAAGGCGGCTTCATTAAAATCGATTCAATCTTTCTTCCACCAGCTCCAGTAGACCAGAAAGTTTCTACCGGATTTAATTCGAGCTTTGATAAAAGTTCTTTGTTCAAAAAAGTAATTTGATGAACATTACTGCCGTCATTGTTCATAGCGAAAATTTCGTAAGGAAGTTCTGCGCGCTGCTGCTTAAAATAAATTGTCTTTCCATCGGGTGAAATAGAAATATCGCCATTGCTGTGTTCTTTTAAAAGCACAGAAACTTTTTTTGTTTTTATATCTGTTTTATAAATAGAATTATAAATTTCATTATTGGCAGTGAAGTAAATATACCTTGAGTCGGGCGACCAGATAATTTCAGCAACAGAGCGGTCAAACTTTTCGGTAAGATTATTTATTTTTCCTGTCGAGCGGTCGTAAAGTACAAGGCATTGTTTATCTGATTCATGTCCCGGAACAAGCATGGACGCGAACGCAATATATTTTCCATCGGGCGAATACACAGGTTCGTTATCATTTCCCGGGCTTGCTGAAATTTTCTTTGCCGGAATTTTTGAATCCGGTTTTACATCGTTAATGCTGACTGTGAAAATATCATTGTTGGTACTGTTGGCGACAACAGTATTCGGGTTCATAGTGTAGGCAATTTCTTTATCGTCGGGAGAAAAGTTAAAGTCATTTGCGCTGCCAAGGTCAAGCGGCGGAACGTCATTATGCATTAAATAATTTAAATCAACAAGCTGCTTTGAAGCGATATCAAATAAAAATAAATGGCTTCTTTTATTATTGAGCCATTCATTCCAGTGGCGAAACATTAAGTGAGTTATAATTCTCGCGTCGTATTTTTCAGCTTTCTTTTCATCATCTTTCTTCTTGTTGCAGTCCTGATTCGGGCAGTCTGCATAAACAGACGAAGTTATTAATAATTTATTTCCGTCGTTCGACCATTTGAAATCAGAGACGCCGGTATAAATATCTGTAAGCTGTTTTGCATCGGAGCCGTCGAGATTGCATGAAACAACTTGATCGTTTTCAATGTAAGAAATTCTTTTTCCGTCCGGGGAAAATCTCGGATCGCTTTCGCTTTTTTCCGAATTATTTAATTGATGTAAATCGGAGCCGTCAATGTTTACCAAATATATTTCTGTTTTGCCTTTATTCTCTTCCATGTTGTATGAAGTTACAGAGAATGCAATAGTTTTTCCGTCAGGTGAAAGAACAATTTGATCAATTCTTTTCATCGCCCATAAATCTTCAACAGTAATTGGGCGTTTTGTTTGAGCGGTCATAATTAGCGGAAATAAAATTAAGATAAGAAAAAGCTTTTTCATTTTTGCCTCGATAGGTTTCAATTTTTTGTTGATAAAAATAGCAGAACTTGCTTAGAAAGGCAATTTGACAAGCATATTCATTTCAACTAAAAAGCGCTTTATGTAAATTGATGCTGCATTTAATAAAAATTTATTTCAATATACGGTTACGAATTTGAGAACAGTTAAGCAAATTTTTCTTCCCGGAACAGACAGACAATTCGCCATCCTTTCTTCTCAAGTGAATCTTGAAGGAAAAACAATTTTGATTATTGGCGGCAACACGTCTGAAGTAGCCGGTGAATTTATTGAATCAAAGGCTTCGCATATAACAATTATAGTAGAAGATAATGACTCGCTGCTTCAAACAAGGATGTTAATAAAGAATAAAGAAAACATTTCGTCTAAACTGATGGAGTTCACAAGCACTGATTTTAGTGAAGAAACTTTTGACATAGTTTATGCGCAGGCCTCTATTTCAACAACAGGAAGAAATAAAATTATAAAAGAAGTAAAAAGAATTTTAAAACCCTCCGGAATTTTCTGTGTTGGTGAAAATGTTATCTTTACCCAAAAGCTTCCAGTATTTGTAAAAGATATTTTCGAAAACTCAGGAACTATTCCTCTGCTTAAAGACGAGGTCCATAAATTCTATAGTGAAAAAAACTTTGAGGTCTTGTATGAACATGATCTATCTGCGACGTTAAAAGATTTCTACCGCACGGGCTCATCATTGTTAAACAACAATATTAATTCCTTATCCGAGCGGGAAAAATCATACTATAAAAAAATTCTAAAACAGATAAGCCATGAATCGAATGCATATCTAAACCTTGGCGGAGAAAATTATTTTGGTTTCACTATGCTGATATTGCGAAAGAATTCAAAATGAAAAAGGGCGACCAGCTTGAACTGGAAATAGAAAAATATGCTTTTGAAGGTAAAGGGATTGCAAAGATAAATAAAGATTCTGAGCAAGAGGACTCTAAATATGTCGTCTTTGTTCACGGAGCTTATCCCGGCGATAAAGTAAAAGCGCAGCTAACGAAGATTAAAAAATCTTACGCTGAAGGAAAGGTCTCGGAGGTAATTTACCCTTCACAGTTTCGGACAAAAGCAAAATGTAAATACTTTGGAACGTGCGGCGGATGCAAGCAGCAGGATCTTGATTATCAAGCCCAGGCAAAATTCAAACAGCAGCAGGTTGAAGAGATTTTTATTAAGCTCGGCGGGTTCAGCAATTTTAAAATTGAGGAAATTATTTCTTCAGAGAATATTTTTTATTATAGAAACAAAATGGAATTTTCTTTCGCTGATAAAAGATGGCTTACCCTGGAAGAAATAAATTCCGGCAAAGAGATAGACCGTGACTTTGCTCTTGGACTGCACATTCCGAATTTGTTTGATAAAGTTCTTGATATTGATGAATGTTTTCTTCAGTCGGAAACCAGCAATAAAATTTTAAACTTTACAAGAAAATTTTTTAAAGAAAGATCTGTTTCTATTTATACTTCTCAAAATAATTCCGGATTTCTTAGAAACCTTGTAATAAAGCAGTCGCAGCACACAAAAGATTTAATGGTTAATCTCGTTTCGTTTTATGAAGACGAAAAGTTAATGACAGAATATTCTGAAAACCTTTTGAAAAGCGTTCCGAAAATAACCACGATTATAAATAATATAAATTTGAAAAAGGCATTGATAGCAACGGGGGACTATGAAAAAGTTTTTTATGGGAACGGATTTATTTTTGATACGATTGGTAAATATAAATTTAGGGTAAGCGCGAATTCATTTTTCCAGACGAATACTTTGCAAGCCGAAAAACTTTATCAAACTGCAATGGGCTTTGCAGATTTATCCGGCAGTGAAGTGGTTTACGATCTCTATTCCGGCGCAGGAACAATTTCAATTTTTATTTCTTCTAAAGCAAAGCAAGTAATTGGTTTTGAAACAGTTGAATCAGCGGTTGCAGATGCAGACGAGAATAAAAAATTAAATCAAATTGAAAATGTAAATTTTATAACAGCCGATCTTTATAAATCCTTTTTGCCAAAGCTCGAAGAAAATAATCTGGAAAAGCCTGACGTCGTAATCATAGATCCGCCTCGAAGCGGCATGCATACAAATACCGTCGATGATGTAATAAAATTAAATCCTAAAAAAATAGTTTATGTAAGCTGCAATCCGGCAACGCAGGTGCGTGATATAAAATTATTTTGTTCGGAAAATTACAAGCTGATTAAAATTCGTCCGGTGGACATGTTCCCGCATACTTATCATATTGAAAATGTAGCACTGCTTCAAAAAGAAGAATGACGTTTGTTATCTATCAGCAAAACAAACTCGCCCTTTAGGTTCATTTTTTCTGCGTCAGCAAGAATTTCTTCAGCTGTTCCCCGGTAGAATTTTTCATCTATCATTGTCAGCTGGAAAGCGAGAACACAACGGATATTTTTTCCCAATATTTTCACAACATCTGCAAGCAAGCTTTTTAATCTATAGGGTGTATCTAGGATGATAATGACTTCATGAATGTTTTTTAGTTTTAGTAGTTGCAGACGGCGTTCATCTTTTTTAGGAGAAAGCCAGCCGAAATAATAAAATTTTTCGAAGTCTAAACCGGAAGCTGTTAAAGCAGGCAATAATGAATTTGCACCTGGAATAGGAATCACTTGAATGTTTTGAGAAATGCAAAGTTCCGCCAATAAGTGTCCCGGGTCCGAAAATAAAGGCGTACCGCAGTCAGATATTAATGCAGCCGATTTTCCTTCCAATATTTTGAAAAGGATTTCATTTGCTGCTTCTTTCTCATTATGTTCATTAAGCGATAAAAGTTCTTTTTCAATTTTATATTCTGCAAGCAGGCGGCGCGCTTCTTTGAACTCTTCACAGATAATGAAATCAACGTCGCCGAGAATTTTTAAACCGCGCAGAGTAATATCGTTCCAATTACCTATAGGCGTAGAAACCAAAAAAAGTTTTCCTTTCATAACATTAAGATAATCAACAAACAGAAATAAATCTTTTGGACAAAAAAATTTTTTTGTTGTCTTATCTGCTAAAATCTTCTTAATTTTCTTTTGTCTAATTGGGGAACTAAGAAATTCAGCTTGTGTCAACAATTAAATTGAACGGGTAATATTATGAGCGAAACACATATCAACGGTGAAAATTTAAAAGGACTGCCGGCAAATGCTTATACAGAACTAAAGCCAGGCGAAGAGTACATCCCGGTAATGCCGCCCCATGTGAAGGTACCTGAGGTTAGCTTTTATTCGGTGATAACCGGATTACTAATGGCAGTACTTTTCTCAGCAGCAGCGGCGTATCTTGGACTAAAGATCGGGCAGGTGTTTGAGGCGGCTATCCCGATCGCAATTATTGCCGTAGGGCTTTCAACTGCAATAAAAAGAAAAAATGCTCTCGGCGAAAATGTAATTATACAATCAATCGGCTCAACATCGGGCGGAGTGGTTGCCGGAGCAATTTTTACTATACCAGCATTGTACATATTAAATTTAAATGCTGAATTTTATAAAATATTTTTAGCTTCACTCTTCGGCGGAATACTTGGAATTTTATTTTTAATACCCTTTAGAAAATATTTTGTTAAAGAAATGCACGGGCAGTATCCTTTCCCTGAAGCAACTGCCACTACTGAAGTTTTAGTTGCCGGTGAGAAAGGCGGAAACCAGGCGGTTGTATTAATTGTCAGCGGAATTATCGGCGGCTTGTATGATTTTATTGTTGCTTCTACAGGCTGGTGGAACGAAGTATTCACTTCACGCGTAGTGCCTATCGGAGAAAAAATTGCGGACAAGTACAAGATGATTTTTAAAATGGATATAGGTGCGGCGGTAATGGGTTTGGGATATATTATCGGGCTGCGTTATGCCGCGATTATTTGTGCCGGATCTTTTGTATCGTGGTATGTGTTAATTCCTGTTATTGCTTTTATCGGGCAAAGTCTAACCGCGCCGCTCGGCGCAAATGTTTCACTTTTAATTAAGGATATGTCTGCCGATCAAATATTTTCAAATTACGTGCGGCACATTGGTATTGGCGGAATTGCAATGGCTGGAGTTATAGGAATAATTAGATCATCTAAAATAATCGGTACGGCATTTTCCTTAGCAGTAAAAGAAATTCTTGGTAAGAAAGAAGCTATTGAAGATAAACTTAGAACACACCGCGATATTACAATGAAGATAATAGCAATTGCAATTATAGCAACCGCCGTTTCTATATTTATTTTCTTCATGCTTGGAATAGTAAATACTTTTATGTATGCCTTAGTTGGTCTGCTTATTGTTTTAATAATTGCATTCCTATTTACAACAGTTGCTGCTACTGCTACTGCAATAGTAGGAACGAATCCGGTTTCTGGAATGACTTTGATGACTTTGATATTGTCTTCAATAATATTAGTTTCTATCGGCTTGAAAGGAACAAGCGGCATGATTGCAGCATTATTGATTGGCGGTGTTGTATGCACTGCATTATCTGTATCGGGAAGTTTCATTACAGATTTGAAGATTGGATATTGGCTTGGTTCTTCACCATATAAACAGGAAAGCTGGAAATTTTTGGGTACATTAGTTTCCGCCGCTACTGTTGGTTATGTTATTTTGCTGCTAAATAATATCTATGGGTTTACAGGACAAAATGCACTAGTTGCTCCTCAAGCAAACGCTATGGCTGCTGTAATAAAACCATTGATGGAAAGTCAGCCCGCCCCCTGGATCTTATATATCGCTGGTGCTATGATGTCACTGCTTTTGACCATGATCGGGGTTCCAGCATTGGCATTTGCACTTGGAATGTATATCCCGCTTGAATTAAACACACCATTGTTGGTTGGCGGATTGATAGCATATTTCGTATCGACAAGAAGTAAAAATGAAAAGATAAACAAAGCTCGCGGTGAAAGAGGAACCTTGATAGCTTCCGGCTTTATTGCCGGAGGCGCTTTGATGGGCGTTGTTAGTGCTTTCTTACGCAAATTTAATGTTAACTTAGCTGTTAGCGCCGATTGGACGAACTCGCACTCTGGAGAATTACTGGCTTTGATTATGTTCGCTCTTCTTTGTACTTATATGATTTGGGATGCATTAAGAGGAAAGCCGGAAGAGACGGACAAAGAAATTAATAAATAATTCCTTTAGTTGACTAAAAATTTTATAAAATTGTAATATAAAAATCCACCTGTATTAAAGGTGGATTTTTATATAAACAGAAAAACATTATAGAAAGCATTCATACTTATTCTCTTCTCTTATAAAAAACCTGCTCAATACTAATTGACTTCACATACCACTCATACCATCTGTGCGGAAATAAATATATGTATTTGTCTGCTTATGAAAAATCAATATGCATTGAATATGTGTATTTATGGCATTTATAAAATTGAAGATGGTATAAATACATGTATTTGTAGGTACATGAAATATGAAGATAAGGCAAATACATGTATTTGTGGGTACTTAAAAAGTAAAGGTAGGACAAATACGCGTATTTAAGGATGCTTAAAAATCAAAGGTGGTACAAATACACGTATTTATCGGTATATGAAGTCAAAGGAAGCCACAAATACACGTATTCGTCAATACACGAACAAAAGAGATGCGGCAAATACATTTTTTTACTTCTTCATTAATAAGAAGAACCCAGCAATTTTGCAGTAAATTGTTACCGGTAAATAATACATTTATTAATAAGAATAAATTCAAAGAGTTTCTACAAAGCAAAAAATCATGCTTTTTAGGATTGGTATGATATTTATTTGTAAATCCCCTGCTAGAAAAAAAATTCAGCAAAAAGACAAAAAATGCAGAAGGAAATATTTACCGAAATCGGTAATACAAACCGGTAAATTTTTCTATATAATAAAAATTTTATAATTAACATAAGTTTAGTTCGTTGAAATTAGAAAATGTGTTTGTGGCATATTTTTTCTTAGTTACTTGAAGTTATTCTTCATATGAATATCTTAAGCATATAAAATAAAAGCAGCTATAATTTTTTTAATTAACATTATTAACATTATTAACAATATAAGGAATCAGTTATGGGTCAACAGCAACTTCTTTTAATCGTACTCGGCGTTATTATCGTCGGTATCGCAATAGTCGTAGGCATTAACCTGTTTAATGCAAACGCAATATCTTCAAACAAAGATGCGGTGGTTTCGGATTTGAATAACCTTGCGGCATTAGCGCATCAATATTATATGAAGCCGCAGTCGATGGGCGGAGGAGGAAATTCTTATGCGGGATTTTCAATTCCAACCGGATTAAGCTCGACGGCAAACGGAACATACGGGGCAGGTACGGGCACAACAACATCAATTACATTTACCGGAACCGGCACACAGAAAGGTGCTAACGGAAGCGCAATAACTGCAACAATAGTAGTAAAAGTGCCGCCGCTGTCAGACAGCGTTGCAATTACAAATCCGTAAAGACTAAATCGCATATAAAAGAATTAATTTAGTTGTTAGGCTAGTAAAATTGCCATTACTAGCCTTTTTAATTATTATTAAAAAAGATTATTTTATTTGTGAAATAAATTTTTGTTATTGAACATAATTTTTCTTCATTAAAAGGTGAATTTTTTATACAATATAGAGACTATGTTTTTTTGTAAGGAATAAGTTAAGTTTGTGGAACGATAATCATATATGATTGAATTTAAATTTACCGCTGAAAAACTGAATGGACAGACTATAAATGGTACCCTCTCTGCCGGTACGGTGGGAGAAGGGAAGAGGAAAATTTATCAGTTAGCCGAAAAGAATCAGCTTAAGATTAAAGAAATCCAGCGGAAATCTTCCTATCTATATAAAGTAAGAAGGGGAAAAGATAAACCGATATTAGGTGAGCAAAAAGCGTTTACTAAAAAAGAAGTTGAAGAAGCTCTAGCCCGGCTCGGTTTTGATGTTGTATCTGTAAATAAAAAACTTTTGGATTTTAGTTTTAATCCGCCAACTGCTGATATTGTTACCTTTGTGAAAATCAGTGCAGAGCTTCTAGATCAAAAACTTGCGTACGGTGAAATATTAAATTTACTTATCAACGATACACAAAATAAAACGCTGAAAGACACGCTGAAAGAAATTAATAACGATCTTAAAAAAGGAGCAGACAGCGAAACTACTTTTTTAAAATATCAAACGGTGTTTGGAAAGTTTACTGCATATATGCTTGGGCTCGCTTCCAAAAGCGGGAACATGACAGAAATATACAAGGCAACTGCAAAGTTTTTGGAACGCAGGCAGGAATTCAAAAAGAATTTAAGAAGCGCACTTATAACGCCTGCAATAACTATGTTTGTTTTATTTATTGCGGTACTTTTTTATGTCGGTTATATTTTCCCTCAGACTGCAGGGCTGTTTGCAGAGTTTCATATCCCGCTTCCGCCAATGACTGCTTTCACTTTAAAGATGAGCAATTTTCTTGCTGCAAATAAAATTGAAATAGCAATTGTAATATTAATTCCATTAATTTTATTCTGGAGATTTGCAAGAACAAAAAAAGGCAAATTTGTTCTTGATAGATACATGCTGAAAATCCCAATCCTTGGCTCGCTTGTTCACAAAACGTTGATTGAAGTATATTGCAGAGTATTTTTCACATTGTACAGCGGCTCTGCTGAAAGTATCGAGCCGGTAAGAATCGCTTCAGAGGCAACGGGCAATCAGTATTTTGAGGATCGTATAAAAAGCGTTGCTATTCCTTTAATGATAAAAAAAGGAGTCGGCTTAACCGAAGCATTTGAAGCAAGCGGCGTATTTACTGATACTGCAATATCAAGATTTCATTCCGGCGAGGAAACCGGTACTATTAAAAATACTGCTCTCCAACTTGCGAATTATTACGAAAGCGAAACGGTCTATAAGCTTAAAAATTTGATAGAACTGGTACAGGTTTTTATAGCGATGATCATAATGATTGTAATGATTCTGCTTACTTTAGTTTCGGCAGAAACAGCAACCATTCATCCTAATGCGCCCGGTTTCTCGAACGCTACATTTATTGAAAGAACAATCGCATGATAGATTCTAATCTTGAAATGACTGATAAAATCGGCTACCTTCTATTTAAGAAAGGTATTATAGATTCAGCAATGCTTGAAAAAGCATTGAATGCGAAGGCTAATGATAAAAGTAAAATCAAAAGAAACCTTGCGCAGATATTAGTCCAGGATTTTGGCTATGACCATGACACGATTTTCAGAGAAGTCGCAATTCTTTATGCTTTCAGAGAACTTGATGTTAGACCGGATGAAATACCTCCGCAAAAATTGGAAGCCATTAAACAGATGATAAACAATGCCGGGGATCAATTAAAAAATCAAATCCTCGAGCATAAGATCATTCCGTTTATGTACGACGAAAGAATTAAAGATAAATTAATTCTTGCCGCCATTGATCCTACCGAAAGAAATATTCCTAAAATAGCATTCGGTTTAAATGCTAAAAAGTATGAAGTAATTTATATAAGGAAAAAAGATTACGAAAAAATAATTCAGACAATTCTTCCTCCGGAAAATGTTTACTTAAAAATGATGGAGGAAGCAACCACCGAAATACAAATTGAAAAAGATGAAGCTTCGCTTGATGAAGAAGCTCTTAATGCCGAAATTAATAAGAGCGCTTTAATTAATCTTGTTGAAGGAGCGTTGGTAGAAGGCGTAAGAAAAGGCGCAAGCGATATTCACTTTGTTCCAAAGGCGGGAAATAAAACAGAAATATTAATGCGAATTGACGGTAACCTTCAGCTCTGGCATATACAGGAAAATACCTTGCCTGAAGCAGTCGTTGCAGTTGTTAAAGACCGCTCTAAGGGAATGGATAGATTCGAAAGAGAAAGAGCGCAGGATGGTTTTATTCAAAGAGAGATTGACGGGCAAATAATTCGCTTTAGAGTTTCTGTATTGCCAATGGTGGGCACGGAATTAAAAAACAAATTTGAAAGCGTTGTATTAAGAATCCTTGATGATAGAAAAGTTATAAAAGATTTAGATAAACTTGGCTTAACAGGATATTCCAAACAAGTTTTTACGAAAGCAATTACTCAGCCGCAGGGAATGGTTATTTTAACCGGACCTACCGGAAGCGGCAAAAGTACTACACTTGTAGCCGCACTTTACCAGGTTATAGATCCTACAGTAAATGTTTTAACAGTTGAGGACCCTGTAGAATATGTTATAGAAGGCTCACGCCAGCTTAAAATCGGATTCAAAATGAATTTTGAACAGGCTATCCGTTCAATTCTGCGTCATGACCCCGATATTGTTTTGGTCGGTGAAATGAGAGACAAAGAAACCGCCGAAATAGCGATTAAACTTGCGAACACCGGACACCTTACATTTTCCACTCTTCATACAAATGATGCACCAAGTGCAGTTGCAAGATTATATAAGATGGGCATCGAGCCATTTCTTATTGCATACGCTATTAACTTAATAGTAGCACAGCGCTTGGTTAGAAGATTGTGTCCTGATTGTAAAAAGAGAGTTGTTAATTTTGACGAATCAATTATGTCTGCCGCAGGTTTGAATATTGCAGAATGGAGAGAGTATAAAATATATGAACCTAAGGGCTGCGATAGATGCAGCGGCACGGGCTATAAAGGCAGAATAGCAATTCACGAAGCTTTATATTTTACAAAAGAAATTAGAAAAATTATTGTAAGCTCTGGAGAGGAAGTTAATGAAGAAAAAATCCGTGTTCAGGCAAAAAAAGACGGCAGCCTGAATCTTAGAGAAGCAGGTCTTGAAAAAGTAAAGCTTGGTTTAACATCTATCGAAGAAGTGCTTGCTTCAACCACTGAAGATTGATTATTAGTAATTATTTTATGAATAATAAAAAAAATATTTTATTTGTCCTTGTAAGAATAAATTTTAAAAATTTGTCTTTGGAGTATGTTCGTTATAATTTGTCCACAAACAAAGGAATAATTTAGTGCCTGTAACTGATACCAAAACGATTCTGAAAAATTTTGCAAGCACAATACCCGTTACTTATTCCGGGCCTGACAGGGTTAGCTATTTATTAGACAATATTGAGAAAATGCACCCTGACGAAAGAATTATACTTCACAATCTCTTCAATAAATTTTTAACAAGCATGATTGAACGTGACGCTTCTGATATTGAAATTGGCGGACACGGCAACGATGGTTATATATGGCTGAGAATTTTCGGGAAGAAAGAAAGAGTAAAAGATTTTCCCAAATTTACCGAAGACGAATCAGCAATAATAATAATTAATTTATTGAACTCTAACCAGCGGAAGTACCTGTCGGTTGCGAGAAACCTGGACTTTAGTTATACATATTTTTATGAGAGAAAGAAAATAAATGTCCGCTTTAGAGCCGATGCATATTTTGATCTGGACTGTCTTTCTCTGAATATGAGAGCTATTAACCTTATTATAAGACCGCTTGATTCCTACGGTTTTCATCCGAATGTTTTAAAAACTCTAAGTCATTCTTATATTAAGTTTGGATTGACGCTCATTACCGGTATTACCGGCTCAGGCAAATCGACTACTCTCGATGCAATTATAGACGAGCACAATAGAATCGATCCATGTCATATTGTTATTATTGCTTCGCCTATTGAATATGTGCATAATTCTAATGCAGCAATTGTAAAGCACCGCGAAGTCGGAAGAGACGTTTTAACTTTTAAGGATGGTGTCATTCAATCATTGAGGCAGGATCCGGACATTATTGTCATCGGAGAAATGAGAGACCCTGATACTATTGTAGCTGCTTTAGAAGTTACGGATACAGGTCATAAAGTTTTTTCGACATTGCACACATCCAGCGCTGTAGAATCAATAGACAGAATAGTGGGAGAAGTTCACCCAACAGAGCAGGAGAGAATAAGAAACAGACTAGCCGATGTTTTAGTTGCAATTGTTTCGCAAAAGTTAGTCCCGAGCCTTGACGGTAAAAGAGTTTTAGCGAAAGAAGTTTTAATAGTCACGCCAAGTGTTAAGGCGGCAATCAAAAATAATAACACCAGCGAAATTTATATGATGATTAATCAAGGTTCGCAGTACGGAATGATAACGATGGAGCAGGACCTTAAGCGGCTGTATATGAGCAGAAAAATCTCTATGGAAAATGCAATTGCTTATGCAAATAATAAAACAGTTATTCAGCAAATTTTAACAGCGGTTTAATGAACACAGTCATTTGTACATATTGCGAAGGTAACGATACAAAGATCGCTGTCTTTTTTAAAGAAAAAGATAAAGTCAAGCTGCTTAAAACAGGCAGTTATGACGTAATACAATCAGCCCTGGATTTAGAAGACTCGATTACAGGACTTAAGATAGAAGGTGATGAACTTTCTTTTGAAGGCGCAATGGGGAGAAAATCGCCGGAAGAAAGAAAAATTACTATCTCAAGCATCGGGCTTATAAACGATTCATTAAAAGAATTCAATTTAAAGAAGAGCATATTTATTCCGACCGTTACCGAGCCTTCTATTTATTATCATGTGGTAGAAGAAAGTAAGTTAACCGATACTTCTAAGATGACGCAGGAAATTATAGGAGATATACAAAGCGCACAGAATGTATATATTGATAAAGATAATTTAAGTTATGTTGAACTTGCGGATAAATCAGTGCTGTCAGTTTTTCTTACCGGCGAGGTTGGTTGCATTAAGTTAGTCAGCTCTCTTGCGCATTATAACAGAAGAAGATATTATAAAATTCCGTCGGTAAAAAGCGCCGAGATTTCTCTTGCATATTATATAGCCAAAAGGAAAAAGTTTTTCCCGGACGATAATTCGCTTGTGGTTTACATTGGCAGAGAATACAGCAAGCTGATTTTCCTTCATGGCAGAAAAATAAAACATATAGGCAGCACGCTTGATATCGGAACGGTTAATCTTCATACTTATGATGTTTACTTCTCAAAGATTTTACTTGAGATGGAAAACGGCGGCATTTCATCTTTAGATAATATTGTGGTTTGCGGTGAGGATGATTCTGAAAATTTAATCCTATCATTTTATGGAACATTTCCAGAAGCTAACGTTTCGAGATTGGAATTTTCCGATCTTGATATTTCAACAATTGACGCAAAGACCAAAGAAAAGCTTTCTTCTTTCAGTGTTCCTATAGCTGCTGCGATTGATTACTTTGACGGCGTTGATGAAGTTCATAAAGGAATTAATCTACTTCCCAAATATGTTAAAGAAGAACAAAAAATACTTCAGTTCGCATGGCACGGCTTTGCGATGTTTCCCCTGCTGTTCTTCGCTGCGTTTTTGATAACGGTGAGAGTGCTAAATAATCATATTTTAATGAGCAAGCTGAATACCGAAATTTCGGAGCAGGCTTCATTATTAAGACAGAACCAGGAGATACTCGGAAAAATTTCCGATCTTCAGGGAAAGATAAATGGTTTCTCACAAACGCAGGCAATATTAGACTCGGCTTCTGTAGGCACCGGTGCATGGTCTGATGTGTTAAGAAAAATTTCAAATTTTGTAGGTCAAAGAAAAGATTTTTGGCTTACAAAACTGACAAAGGCGGATAATGGCGAAGTTTCTATTGAAGGTTATTCTATTTCAAAAAGTGTTTTGACAGAGTTTGCTTATTCGATAAAAACTGCGGAGCTGAAAAGTATAAGCTATGAAAGTCTGCGAGATAAAAGTATTTATAAGTTTAATCTTTCGTTTAATTTATCAAGCTATGTAAAAGGAGCAGAATGAACAGAAAGATTAAAAATACTTTAGCTCTTTTCGGTCTGCTGGTTTTTATACTTGTAGTTGGCGGCGGATACATCTACATTTTCCAAGTCCGCGCTATTAAAAATGATCAGATAAAATTAGATCAGCTAAAGTCGAATCATTACAACACAGAGGCGCTGAAAGCACAGTACGCGGTATTTGCCAAGAAAGCTGCGGCTTTAGACTCTGTGCTTGCTGCAAGAAAATTTAACATTCCACAGAATCTATCTTCGATCAGCTTCTTCAAATTTGTAAACGACCAGAGCGCGAACTTCTCGGACAATACGCAGGCTGACGTTGAATACGTGGATCAAAAGCAGGATAAAAATTTCTTTTATTATGAATATAAAATTACCGGCGGCGGAGATTACAACGATTTGTATAAGCTGATTTACGCAATTGAACAGAGCAAGGAATTAAAGAAAATTAAAAATATTAATTTAACAAATTATATATCGACTGATAAAGACGGCTTTCCGAAATTCCTTGTAAACTTTGTAATGAATGTAGATGTTTATTTCGCCGACAATAATAGATTTACAACGTCCGAACATATAGAAAACAATTTATATACTTCGCCGGTTTATGATGTTTTTTATCCTTTGATCAGAAATGAAATTCCTCCAAATGTTGATAACTTATTGGATGTTCATGGTGCGAAGCTTTTAGCCTTAGTTCCCGAAGGCGCTTTTATAGCGGATAGTAAAGGCAATACATTTTTACTGTGGGAAGGTCAGCGCGTCTACCTCGGCTATCTGACAAAGATTGATTATGATCATAATATTGTTAGCTTTATTCTTAATAAAGGCGGCATTATTGAAAAGGTCGATTTAACATTGGATAAAGAAAACGCAAGCAAAAAAATTAAGTAATGAGAATTTAATATGAAAAAGATTTTTTACGTTGCAATAATTTCTCTTTTATTTTCTGTGCAAATATTTTCTCAGGATTACCTGGAAAAATCACTTCAAACATATCAGAATCCTGAACAGCTCGTTTCACTTTCCTCTAACATTCCGTTCAGTCAGGCAATATCACTGATAAGCAAAATTAGTTTGAAAGCAACCGGCAGAAGAATTGTATCTGATGTTCAGATAGATTCCGCGATCGGATTTGAAATCAAAAACATGAATTACCTAAAAGCCCTTACTGTCCTTGTAAGGTCTCAAGGGCTTGTTTATGATGAAACTCCGGACTTGATAATAATAAAAAGACCGGGCACCGGCGAAGAGCAGCATACAAAAGATAATTATGTATCAATCAATGCGCGCGAAGTAAAAATATCAGCAGTATTTTTTGAAGCAGATGTAAATAAAGAAAGACAGCTTGGAATTAACTGGCAGTCATTATTTTCAGGTTCGACATCAAGCGTAGGCGGCAATTTAAATGGATTTGTACCGATGACAAACGCAAATTCAAGTTCGTCTACAACTGGTTCTACCGGCTCAACAGGAACAACAGGCGGAACCGGATCTACTACGATACAGCAGTCGCCTGATTTTAATATAACTGCTTCTTCCAATTTTAACATTGGCGACTTCTACGGAAAAGCGACAGCAATATTTAAGTTATTTGAGAACGAAAATGTTGGTCAGATTATTTCAAGCCCGAACATAACGGTATTAGACGGTACAGATGCGCGGCTCCAGGACGGGCAGGATATTTCCATTAAACAAAGAGATTTTTCCGGCAACATTATAGATAATTTTTATTCAGTCGGATCAATAGTAACAGTTACTCCGCACATAATTAAAGAAGATAATATTCATTATATTCTCCTTAAGATTCACGTTGAGCGTAGTTCTTTTGTGCCAGATCCCACTAACACGATAATAAATAAGACTTCGGCTGACACGAGAGTTGTTTTACTTAACGGCGAGGAAACAGTAATAGGCGGAATGTACATTGATCAAACTACGAAAGTGAGAACCGGCGTTCCTATATTAAAAGATTTGCCGTGGTGGTTCTTCGGCCTTAGATACATTTTTGGAAGCGACGACAATCAGGTAAGCAAAAAAGAGCTTGTTATATTAATTAAGGCGTCACTTGTACCAACAATTAAAGATAGATTGGCAGGTCCGCCAGAAAAAAATCCGCTTAAAGAGGAACTGGAAAAACAGAGAAGTAGCTTAAAATATTATCAGTTTAACGAACCAGAAGGTAATAAATAAATAATGGAATCAATTTTAATAGTCGACGACGATATTAATCTTTGCTCGGTGCTTAAAGATGAACTTATCGAAGTAGGATACGAAGCTGCTTTCGTTAATGACGGCGACGCAGTGTTCCGGTTTCTTAAAAATAATTCTGTTGATCTTATACTGCTTGATTTAAAAATGCCTGGCAAAGACGGATTCCAGGTGCTAAGAGAATTTCAAGAGCAGAAAATAAAAATAAAAGTTATTGTACTTACAGCATACGCCGATGTTAAAAGCGCAATTGAATCTGCTAAAATGGGAGCAAGTGACTTTATCAGCAAGCCGTACGACTTTGATGAGCTTTTGATTACGATTAGAAAAGTATTACAAAGAGATGGGTAGGTATGAAAATAAGTTATCGGATATTAATAATAAATTTTGCAATCGTTGCTTTAATCCTTGGCAGCTCGGCATTTGCATTTTATTCAATCGTATATAAAGTTCTTTCATCCCAGCAATCTAAATATCTCCTTAACTCTGCCAATGATTTTGTTTATGCATACAGCACTCAAATACAGGAAATGGACGATGAATTCCTTACTCTTGCTAATAACAATTTTAATAATTCCTTTTCGACTTCAGTAAGCAACTCTAAAAATATAGATTTCATTTTAATTACAGACGGCAGGTTTTCTAGCCTTATAAAAAACAAAGCGTGCAAAGACATTGTTCAAATTCCAAACGCGAACTTTTCTCTTAATGATTTTTTAATTGCTAATCCTTACACAATTGTAAACAGCTACAAACTTAAAGACGGCACTACTTATTATTATGGAAAGATTGTCTCAAGCAATTTCATAAATAATATTTCCAAAAGGATTAATGCAGAGGTAGCTTTAATACAAAATTCAACTCCGGCGGAAGTATCAAACGAAACAGTAAATCAAAAATATTCTTATGTTTTGACAAAAGCGGCAAAAGAGCTGTCGAGCAAAAATAATTTTGATGTGTACTCTCACGGAGCCGAATCCTCAGATATTATTGCAACTGTCTATAAACCGAACACCGGGATAATTAAGAGCAATAATTTTCAATTTTTGATTTTCAACACTTTAAACGAAGCGGCTGACCTTCGCTCGAACCTAAAATATTTTTTAATTGTGATCGGCTTTGCCGGCGTTCTTCTGTCGCTGATATTAACAATGCTTTTTACGGATAAAATCAGGAAACAAATTACCCAGCTGAGTAAGGCAACCGAAATTACAAAGGAAGGAAATTTTAAAAATAAAATTTTGGTTCAAACTAAAGATGAGCTTGGAATGCTGGGGCAGGCCTTCAACACTATGCTGGATGAGCTTCAAAAAAATGAAAAAGCAAAAAACGAATATTCGGAATTTATAACTCTTATAAATCAAAATCCTACGCTAAAAGAAATTTCTGAAGCCGCGCTCCAAAAAATTATTAAGACAGGCGGATTTATAATCGGCAGCTTGTATGCTGTGGAAGAAGATAAAGTAACGCTAACAAGTTCATACGGAATTAGAGGAGATTTTTCTTCCGAGGACGATTTAAATTTATTTAGAGCGATAATTAAAAATCAAGAACCGGTTGAAATAGTTTCGGCGTCTGATAATCTTCCTGTTATTTCTGCAGGCTCAGTTAAACTGCAGATAAAATATCTTTTTATAAATCCTATAATCTATAACGGAAGAGTAATAGCGATATTGGAACTCGGATCGTTTGAAAAACCTTCCGAAGAAGCAAAAGATTATCTCTCAAAAATTCAGGAACAGCTTGCAATCGGCTTGACAAACGCATTTGCATTTGTTCAGCTTGAAAATTTAGTAGCTGAACTTAAGAAACTGAATGAAGATTATCAGAAACAAAATATTCAGATAAGAAAGCAAAATGAAACTTTAGTTGAGCTTCATAAAAAGCTAAAAGAAAAAGCCGAAGAACTTGAAATCCAAAAAGGTAAAGCTGAAGAAGCAACGGAATTGAAGTCTCATTTCCTCGCAAGTATGTCGCATGAGCTTCGTACACCGATGAATTCGATACTTGGATTGACGGAATTAATTCTTGAAGACACATCGCTTAAAGGAAAAAACCGGGAACGGATAGAAGTCGTTTTGAAAAGCGGCAAGCGTCTCATGGGATTAATAAATGATATCCTTGATCTCTCTAAGATTGAAGCAGGCAGAATGGAAGTTCATAATGAAGATGTATATCTTGAAGAACTTCTAACTGAAATTGAAAATTCAGTAGCGCCGCTTGTACAGCAAAAAGGAATTGCTTTTAGAACAGTAAAGAACATAAATACTAAAATTGTAATTAACACCGACAGAGGAAAGATTACTCAAGTGCTCATCAACTTGTTGGGGAATGCTGTTAAGTTTACCGACACAGGCTTTGTTGAACTTCGCGTTACTTCGCTTGAAAACAAGCGGCTGAAATTTGATGTGGTTGATTCCGGCATCGGCATTTCTGAAGAAGATCAAAAAATTATATTTGAAGAATTTAGGCAGATCGATGGTACAACAACGCGTAAGTACAGCGGCACCGGTCTTGGTTTGGCTATATGTAAAAAAATTGCAGACTTAATGTCCGGAACGCTTACAGTTGAAAGCGAACCCGGAAGCGGCTCAATATTTTCTTTTATTATTCCGCTAAACTTTATTAAACTAAGAGACGACGAAGGCGCGCCGAAAGTTAATGTTCAAACATTAATTAAGAATAGAAAGAATCCGATTCTTGTTATTGATGATGATAGTGAAGTGCGCTATACAATCGGTCAGTATTTAATTTCAAAAGGATATGATGTTGCATATGCAGAAGACGGCGAAAAGGGAATTGACATGGCAAAAAATATTCAGCCATTTGCAATTACCCTTGATGTAATGATGCCGAATAAAGACGGCTGGATGGTGCTGAAAGAACTAAAACAAAATTCACTAACGAAGGATATTCCGGTAATCCTGCTTTCAATAATGGGTGATAAGAATTTAGGATACGGTTTAGGCGCTTACGAATATTTTGTTAAACCAATTACTCCGGATGTTCTGCTGTCGGCTTTCAGCAAGCTTGAAAGCCTAGCAAAAAAGAAAATAGAAAAAATTGTAATCGTCGATGATGATGAAATGGAGTTTGAAAAATTTAGGAATGCTTTTAAAGACGAAAAAATTAGGATCGATTATATTAAAGACAGTGAAATCGCCTTCAGTAAGATCCTTGAAACGCAGCCCGACTTAATAATACTTGATTTGCTTATGCCGAATGTTGATGGAATAACTTTATCGTACAAACTAAAATCGAATAGAGAGACGAAGCATATTCCAATAATTATAAGCACAGCCAAAGATTTAACAGATGAAGAAAAAAATTCTCTTAATAATATTGTTGAGCAAATTACTGTAAAATCCAAGGGTCATCCTCTTGACGTGCTGAAAGTGGTAAGAGACAGAATCAAAATGCTGGAAGTTAATTTACCTAACGAACAAAAGCAGATCCAGGATACTTCCAAAGATAATGCTCTTGAGGAAGAAGCCGATTTTAAAGAAGAGGATAAGAATAATTATCAGGGCGAAGTTTTAATTGTTGATGATGATCCGGATACTTTATTTACAATTAGTGAAATAGTTAAAGCTTGTAATTGCAAAACTGTGCTCGCAAAAAATGGGCTTGAATGTTTAAGGGCGCTTGAACTAAAATTGCCTGACTTGATTTTACTTGATATTATGATGCCTGAGATGGACGGTTTTCAAACTATCAGCCGCATAAGGCAAAATGAAAAGTGGATGCATATTCCGGTCTTTGCTGTTACTGCTAAAGCTATGCTTGAAGATAAAGAAGTTATACTTCGACATGGTTTTGATGATTATATTCCTAAGCCAGTTAATTCCGGAGTGATGGCATTTAAAATTGAAAAATTACTTTCTAAATTGAAAATAAGTTAAATGAAAAAGATTTTAGTTATAGACGATTTACCTGAAAATGTTTTTATGATTCAAGACAGGCTTGAACATGAAGGCTACGAAGTTATTACTGCCTATGAAGGAAAAAGCGGCATCGAAAGAGCAAAAAACGAACTGCCTGATCTGATTCTGCTTGATGTTATGATGCCAGAAATGACGGGCTTTGAAGTCTGTAAAATTTTAGTTGATAATCCATCAACTTCGCGGATACCGATTATTTTAGTAACTGCAAAAGTTGATGCCGAAGATACAAAGGAAGGATTGGAAGCCGGAGCATTCGATTACATTAAAAAGCCATTCAACAGGGTTGAGCTGCTGGCAAGAATTAATTCCGCTCTCAAACTTTCTGAAGCACAAAAACTTCTGCTGGAAGCCGAGCAAAGAAATACTTTTACGGCAACCGTAGTAACGGCAAATCATAAAATTAAACAGCCGCTAACTTTGATGAGCCTTTCGGCAGCGGCAATTAAAAGAGAATTGAAAAGAGATGAAATTTCAGGTGAAGCAATCCTGAAAAGACTAAATTATATTGAAATCGCTATCAAAGAAATTACAGATGTTTTAAACCAGTTAAATTCTATTAAGAAACCGACCTTTTCTGATTATTTTAAAAATATTAAAATGATCGAGTTTGATGACGATAAAAAAGACAGTTCAAATTAATTTTTTAATCGTATCAAGCATTGCATCAAACTCATAAGGTTTGGCAAGCAGGCTGTTGGCTCCGAATTTTTTATAATCAAAATTTTCATTCATAGCCATACTTCCTGAAGAGAGAATAATTGGGAAGAATAAATTTTGTTCGCGAATCTTTTTAATACAGTCCAGACCATTCATCTCCGGCATATTAAAATCTATAATTGCCAGATCCACTTTTATTTCTTCCGTCAAAACTTTAAGCGCCTCTGTACCTGAACCAACTTTTATAACGCTGTAGCCGTAAGATTCCAGAAGCTCTGCCAAAAGATCCCGGAGCATTATTTCGTCATCCGCAAGAAGAACAATTTTCTCGGCGTTGACTACAGTTTCTGTTTTAGCGGGCTCATAAGCAGGAATAAAAACGTCAAAGGTAGTTCCGCTGTTTACTACGCTTGAGACTTCGATATTGCCGTTGTGTGCTTTTACAATACCATAGGTTACATATAAACCCAATCCTGAGCCGGAATTGCTGTCGCTTGTTTTGGTTGAAAAGTAAGGATCAAAAATTTTAATTAAGTTTTCTTCTTCAATACCGCTGCCCGAATCGGAAACTGAAATCCACACATAATTTCCTTTTGATAACAACGGATGCTGGATTAATTTCTCTTCATCTATCGTGATGTTGCGAGCTTTTAAATTAATCTCTCCGCTTTTAGAGATTGCTTCTTTTGCATTCACACAAAGATTTAATAACACTTGATAAATTTCCGTGCTGTTGCCAAGAATATCGTAAAGGTCTTTTGCCACGCTGTCTTTAAAAGTAATTCTCTTTGGAAAAGTCTCTTTAATTACCTTTGAAATTTCCGATAGCAGAAAATTTGGCTTTATCAACTCTTTCCTTTTAGGCGTGGGCTTGCCGAAAGAAAGAAGTCCTTTTGTTAAATCTTTTGCTCTTATAGAACAGCTCTCAATATTTTCCAGCAGCTTAGCAACATCATCGCGTTCAGGAATTCTTTTTTTCAATAAGTTAAGACTTCCGAAAATACTTGAAAGAAGATTATTAAAGTCATGAGCCATGCCGCTTGAAAGCTTGCCAATCGTTTCCAATTTTTGTGCTTGAAGAAGTCTTCCCTCTAAAGCAGTATTTAATTCTCTCGAACGTATGCTCGAAATGGCAAAGGCTAATAATAGTGCAAACTGCTCAACATTACCGGAGTCTGAAGATGTATAATCTGAAATTCTTTTCCCTATTATAATTGAAGCCAGCAGTTTATCATCAAAAAGACAAGGAGTGATTATTAAATTGCTGCACTGCAGCGATTGAGCAAGATTATAGCCGATATTTTGAGGCGAACCGGAAACAACGAGTGAGCGTTTGTTATTCTTGATCCATTTATTTATGTACGAGAAATTTGCTGATATAGTTTTTTCAATTTCTTTATTTGCTTTTAGCAAAGAGCCGGGGTCAAAAAACAAATATTCCGTTTTGTCGTCTGCGCCGCTGAAATAAATTAAGCCGAAGTCGCTATCAGTAAGAAGAGTAATTCTTTCGAGAATTCTATTGGAGATATTTTGCAGTGATTTTTCTTTTAGAAGCAGCGCAAGTATTTGCTGCATTTCCTTCTGAAAAAGAAAATTCTCTTCCAGCATTTCGTGAGAGATTTTTCCGGGTTTATCCTGTTTTTGCTCGTCAATGGTAATTAAAAAACCCCCAACATCTTTTTGTAATTTTAAAGTTGATACAACAAGGTTTTTGTTTGAGCCGTTTAACTGAACGGGAAATCTTGCTGTATTATTTTTTAATAATGAATTTTGCGGTAGTGAAAGGCTGAAAAGTTTTAAAAATATTTTTCCTTTAATTTGAGAAGAACCTACAAGCTGCTTAAATTTTTTATTGAACCAAATAATTTTCTGATCGCGGTCTGCAATTGCCATTGCAATATTTTCAATCCCCAATAACGCTTTCGCTGCGTATTTAGAAACTATTTTTTCCGGCATGAAAAATTATCGTTCTTTCAGTTGATATTTTTTGATTTTGGTATATAAAGTTTTCGGACTAATGCCAAGTTTAAGTGCAGTCCGTGTTCTATCCCAGTTCAGCGAATTAAGTACTTTTGCAATATGTATTTTTTCAATTTCTTCCATGCTTAATAGCCCGGTGCCGTCATCTTCCAAAACGGCGGAAATGTTTTGTGCGATTACAGTCTGTGAAGCATTTGCCGGTAAATTTAAATCTTCCGGATCTATATGATCGTTCTCTGCAAAGATAATAGCTCTTTCAATGATATGTTCAAGCTCTCTAATGTTTCCGGGAAAATTGTAATTTAAAAGAACTTTTTCAGAATCATGGGAAAGTTTTTTAGGAGATTTTATTGGTGACTTTACTTCAAGAAAATGATTTGCAAGCACAAGAATATCTTCTTTCCTATCCCGGAGAGGAGGAATAGTTAGAGTGATTACGTTAAGTCTGAATAAAAGATCGCGCCTGAAATTTTTATTATCAGCCTCTTCTAAAAGATTTCTGTTGGTTGCACCGATAACACGAACATTCGAAGTTAAGTTTGTTACGCCGCCGATTCTTCGATATTCTCCATTCTCAAGAAAACGAAGGAGCTTTGGCTGAAGTGCAAGGCTCAATTCACCAATTTCATCTAAAAATAAAGTTCCGCCGTGCGCAATTTCTACCAGGCCTTGCTTGGTATTTTTTGCATCGGTAAAAGCTCCTTTTTCGTGACCGAAAAGCTCGCTCTCGATTAATTGATCCGGCAGCGAGGCACAGTTAATTACAACGAAAGGCTTATCATGTCTTGCCGATCTTTTATGAATGTACTCGGCAAAAAGCTCCTTGCCGGTACCGGTCTCGCCTTCAATCAGTATGTTGGAATCAGAAACAGCGGATTTATTTGCAAGATTAATTACACGCTGAAGTTCTTTGCTGTCGCCGATTATCCTGGTAGAAAGTTTTTTATTTACTTGCTCGCTTAATAAAGTTGTTTTTACAATAAGATCTTTATGCTCAAGAGCTCGGTTAATCGTAATTAATAATTCATCGAAATTATACGGCTTAGTTATAAAATCATAAGCGCCAAGCTTGATACAGTCGATTGCATTTCTTACATCCGTTTGTGCCGTTAAAATTACAACTTGGATTGAAGAATTATAATCTGTGACAAATTTTAAAACATCTTCGCCGGAAACTTCATGCATGTTTAAATCCAACAATAACAGATCGTAATTTTTCTTTTTAATAGCCTCAATAGCAAGACTGCCGTCATAAACAGTGTCGACGATGAATCCTTCTTCAAGAAGCTGTTCTTTTAGAAGATAGCATAGTGTTTCGTCATCATCGCAAACAAGAATTTTGGAGTTTTTAAGCATAAGCACTAAAAGTAAATATCGGTTTTATTATTTGGAATAGAAATACTGAATAATTATATTTGGAACTCTTAAAAAAATGGGCGCGTAGCTCAGGGGTAGAGCATCTGCCTTTTAAGCAGAGGGTCGGTGGTTCGAAACCACCCGCGCTCACAAAAAATTTTTTACCACTTTTTTTAAGTGGTATTTTTTTATCTAAGGTAAATATTACCTTCTATCTTCACTAACCAGTCACAATTCTAAAAAATCTTGCCGATAACATAATAAATTTTAATTGAAAAAACACATTCATTATTTCGTTTTTTAATGAAAATTTATACAACTTGTTATATTTTTACAGTGTTTATAAAAAGAATTATCAATTTGTCTTTTGTGAAATCAAATTAAAATTTAAAAGCTTATGTTAAAAAAAATTCTGGCGTCTGCAATACTTATTATTTTATTCTTCGGCTGCAAAAAATCCAATCCTACCGGTAATAATTCAACCACAAACAATAATCCTCCTGCTGCAATTAACGGCTGGACTTTGGTTTGGTCTGATGAATTTAATTATAATGGGCTTCCTGATTCTACAAAGTGGACCTACGATGTCGGAAACAGCGGCTGGGGAAATAAGGAGTTAGAATATTACACCAGAGCCAGACTTAAAAACGCAAGAGTAGCAGACAGTGTTTTAATTATTGAAGCAGATTCGGAAAGCTATAACGGAAGCAATTATACATCAGCCAGGTTGGTATCGAAAGGTACCGGAAACTGGACTTACGGCAGGTTTGAAGTAAGAGCAAAGCTTCCATTTGGAAGAGGAACTTGGCCTGCAATCTGGATGCTTCCGACAGATTGGACATACGGAAACGGCGGCTGGCCTGATAATGGCGAAATAGATATTATGGAGCATGTCGGCTATGATCCGGAAGTTATTCATGCATCAATTCATTGCGATAATTCAAATGCTACAAATACAATATACATTAAAGATGCAACAGCAGCTTTTCACGTTTACGCAATGGAATGGTCTCCCGATACGATTAATATTTTTGTCGATTCGACAAAGTATTTTACTTACGTAAATAATCATAACGGATATCAATGGTGGCCATTTGATAAAGATTTCCATTTTTTGCTAAACATTGCCGTTGGAGGAACGTGGGGCGGATTGTACGGAGTAGATCCGAAAATTTTTCCCCAGCAGATGGTTATTGATTATGTGAGAGTTTACAAAAAGGCAGATTGAAAAATTTCGTATTCAGTTTTTCCAGTATTCAACTCCGTTTAAATTTATATAGCCCAATTTTCCGTTATATTTTACAATAGCAAGTCCATTTTCAAATGCCAATGCCATATCATATTTTATCGGAATGACTACTTTCCCATTTTTATTTATATAACCCCATTTATCTGATTTCTTAACAGCGGCTAATCCCTCTGAAAAATTTCCTTCACCGTCGTATTCAATTGGAATAACTGCTTCTCCTTTTTTATTAATGAATCCAAACTTATCATGAAGTTTTACTCTTGCTAAACCTTCGCTGAAAGAGTTTGCGTCCTGATATTTAATTGGGACCACAATTTTTCCTTCTGTATTAATGAAACCAACGGAATCTTTAACTACAACGCCAGCCATGCCTTCATGGAAGAAATAAACTTTATCAAAAATAAATGGCGTAATTTCCTGGTCCTTCTTATTTATAAATCCCCAGTATTTATCAAACATTAATTTAACGCTTGCAATTCCTTCGCTGAAAGAATTTACAGCATCATATTTCATTGGAATTATTAAATCACCTTTTTCGTTGATGAATCCAAATTTTTCATTTTGTCGTACGGCAGATAATCCATCTTTAAAAACATCTCCGAAGTAGAAAGGGATTTCGTCGAACATTAATGGAATAACAGCTTCGCCTTTGGTGTTTATAAAACCGGCTTTACCATTTAATTTTACTCCTGCAAGACCGTCTTTAAAACTATAAGCCAAATCATATTTAATGGGGATTACAACCTTTCCCTTTTTATTTATGAACCCCCATTTATCGCCAAGTTGAACATCAGCAAGACCGTCTTTAAATGAATTCGCTTCAGTAAATATTAAAGGAATTATTTCTTCGCCATGCAAGTTGATGAAACCGGATTTACCGTTAAGCACTACTTTTGCGAGTCCTTCGGAGAAATCGAAAATTTCATCATATTTGATTTTGCAGATTTCCTTGCCTCTCATATTTATCATGCCGGTTTTTTTATTTAAAATAACTCTTGCATAACCATCCGAAAAAATATTTACGCTATCGTACTTGGGTTCTATTTTAATTTTTTTGTTGTTATCACAGAAGCCCCATTTATCTTTGCTGCGAAATGGCATTAGTGTAAAGTCTTGTGAATATGCTGACACTGAAAATATTATTGTAATAAAAAGAATTAAAGGGAGAATTTTCTTTATCATAAATTTTAATGGTTAAATCTGTGATGGATTATTTAAGTAAATACCTGGCTATTTATTATTGACAAAATGATTTATATCTTCACGCTAAAATTACTAAATAATTTTTTGAATAATTACAAGGAAGATATACTTGGGCGAAGTTGTGTTTTGGACTATAATGCGCGCAGCATTGACGATCCCTGCAGTTTGGATACTAAAAGAATATATTAATTATCCTGTCTGGTGGTTAATAAGTGTCGCAGCTATTTACGGAATAATAATTCATCCGGCGATAATCCATTACCGCTTGTTTAAAGAAAAAAATAAAGAGACTATTGAATCGACATTATGTTCAACTTGTACAAATTTTGATAAAACTGCTGTGCTTTGCTTGCTTCATGATAAACATCCTACAAAAGATTACCTGCCGTGTGAAGGCTTTGACTGGGAGCCAAAATCAACTGAAAAAGATAATGAAGATATTTTTACCTAAAACGAATAAAACTTTTAATTAATCTTTTAGTAAATTGTGCCGCAAAAAAAAATCTGTTCCGGATAACTTATCTTTAAGACCGTTCGTTTTAAAATCATCCCTCCGGTCGCAGTAAATCAATTTAAAAAAGAAAGGATTTTTATGCCTCTGAAAAGCAATCAGGTTGTATCGATAGGGTATACATTGACCGATGATGATGGAAATATTTTAGACACTGCAAACTCTTTGTCGCCGTTTTCTTTTATAAGCGGGAAGAATCAAATACTTCCTGCGCTTGAAGAAAAATTAGGAGAGATGTTAATCGGCAGCAAGAAGATAGTTGTGCTTCAGCCTGAAGAAGGATACGGAGTTTATGATGAAATGGCTTTGCAGATAGTTAATAAATCTGAGTTTCCTGCTGATGTAAATATTGAAGAAGGAATGAGCTTTGTTGCAGACTCGCCGGATGGAAGAGAAATGCCTTTCATCATAAAAAAAATAGATGGGGATGATGTTACCTTAGACTTTAATCATCCGCTTGCGGGAAAAACACTCACTTTTAATGTAGAGCTTTTAAGCCTACGCGATGCCAGTCAGGAAGAATTATCTCACGGTCATGTCCACGGCGGCGGCGGGCATCATCACTAAAAATAATTTTATAAAATAGCCCGAATGTTACGGGCTATTTTCGGGATATCATAATCTTAAAAATTTTATTTACTTTTTTCTCTTACAAACGCAATGTAATCAGTAAGCGGCGGATTTAGATTGAGCCTTCTAATCTCTCGTGCAATTTGGGCGCGGTGATATGCGGAATGGTGGGAAACATGAGTTAATATATCTTCAATAGTATTTGAATATTCGTTTCCTTTACTATTCTTATAATGAATAATTTTTTTTAAATTTTTTTCTTCCATTTTATTAAGATAAGAGAAATAGACAGAGGAATTGTCCTTGGCAAATTTTATGCATTCTTCTATATTTAAAGGTTTCCAAAAATCAAGGTTTTCATATTCTCCTTTCTGCATTCTAAGCATCCAGATGTGTTCCGATAAAAGAATATGAGAAAGAATTTTCATGATCGCTTCGCTGCTTATATTCTGCAATTTCAGTGAATCAATTAATATTTTATTCGCCCATTCATTATATTTTATCAGCTTTAAAAAATATTCTATCATTTTATCCTCCAACACTATTTCAAAATTTTTTAGCATTTTCAATTATTCTAAAATAAAATTAAGAGAAGTTTAAAAAGAAAACAATTATATTTTGGCTAAAAGTTTTTCCCCTAAAAGTTTTAACAAACAATGGTGAATTATGATTGTTGTTGATTCAGAAATTACTTTGATGGACCTTGAAATGTCAAGCTCGGATGCATTGTACAGGCTTATCGACTCAAACCGCGATTATCTTGGCGAATGGTTGAGCTGGGTTGAAAATACAAGAAGTGTTATGGACACGATTAATTATATTTTCGCAATGTCTGAACATGACATGTATTCAAGCAGGTATGTTATGGAGATATGGTATAATAATGTACTTGCTGGTTTAATTGATGTTCATAACGGAGACAAGATTAATAAGAAGGCAGAAATAGGATATTGGCTGGCGGAACAATTTCAAGGGAAAGGAATTATGACGAGGTCGTGCAGAGCGATTATTAATTATGCCTTTTATGACGCCAGTCTTAACAGGATAACGATTAAATGCGCTGATGGTAATATAAAAAGCCAGGCAGTTCCCAAAAGATTAAATTTTACTTTTGAAGGAATTGAAAACGAGGGGCAATTTTTATATGACAGATATGTGAACCTTTATGTTTTTTCTATGATTAAAAAAAATTGGAGTAATAAATAATTATGAGTAACAATAAAAGACCAACGTGGGATGAATATTTTCTTAAGCTTGCAATGCTCGCATCTGAAAGATCAACATGCCCTCGTATGCATTGCGGCTGCGTTTTGGTCAAAGATAAATTCGTACTCGCAACTGGCTATAACGGATCACTTCCGGGTCTTCCGCACTGTGAAGATGTCGGCTGTCTCGTTGTAGATAATCATTGTGTAAGAACCAATCACGCTGAGATTAATGCCCTTACTCAAGCCGTAACTCATGGGGTTACTGTAAAAGGAGCTACGGCTTATATTACAAATATGTCGTGTACTACTTGCGCAAAGGCTTTGATTGCTGCCGGAATAAAAAGAGTTGTTGTTTTTTCAGATTTCCATGATACGCTTGCTACTGAATTTTATACCGAATCCGGCGTAGAAATTTCCAAGCTTGGTATTCCGGATAGGCTTATAAAATATGAATTGGAAAAATATTCTTCTGCCAGGAAAACGGAAAAGTCAAAATAATTTTCGTAGACAAAATGAAAAAACTTTTAATTAAGTTTTGGGAGCCGCTTCTTGCCGTCTTCTTTTGGGGAAATTCTTTTATCGCTACAAAGATTGCTCTTAAAGAACTTGACCCACAAACGATAATTCTGCTTAGACTTTTATTGGGAAGCGCTTTCCTGATAGTAATAGCAATTTATAATAAAAAAGATTTTTCTCTTAATTTTAAAAGTCACGGAGCAATCTTTATTCTCGCCCTGATTGCAGTCTTTCATTTGTGGATACAAATTACCGGCTTAAAATTTACTTCTGCTGTTAATACTGGATGGATCGTAGGAACCTCGCCTGTCTTTATTGCTGTTTTAAGCGCGGTAGTTTTTAAAGAGAAATTTTTTAAGACAAAAATTGCGGGAATATTAGTAGCTTTTACTGGCTTAATACTGCTTGTAAGCAAAGGCGACATATCAAGCCTAAGTTTTATTTCTCATAAAGGTGATCTTTTAATTCTCACCAGCGCTTTCACATGGGGCGTATATTCTATGGTTAATAAAAAAATTACTTTAGATTATTCTCCAACCATGACGATTCTATTCCTGTTTATAATGATGGCAATTATCATTGCGCCGTTTACAGTTTCCTCAAAGTCTATAAGCGTAGTAGAGCATCTTTCTTTCGGTGGATGGACTTCGATTTTTTTCCTTGGAATTTTTTGCTCCGGAATTTCTTATGTCCTCTGGGCTAATTCATTAAAAAAACTTGAGGCTTCAAAGACAGGAGTGTTTTTATATTTTGAACCTTTCATAACTGCGGTTTCAGCATGGCTGATTCTTGACGAAAAAGTAACCGGTATGGTAATCATGAGCGGAATAATAATTACCGGCGGCGTTATTTTAGTGAACAAAAAATAAAATTTTTTGCTCCGGAATTTTAATATCCTCTTTGCAGGACTTTATCGAGATCGGCTTTGATCATTAAATTAATAAGATCTTCAAATTTTGTTTTAGCTTTCCAACTTAGAACCTTTTCAGCCTTAGCCGGATTACCGATAAGCAATTCGACTTCAGTAGGGCGGTAATAATTCGGATCAACTAAAACGACAATGCTGCCTGGCTTAAGCTTATTACTAAAATTAAATTTATAGTTTGAAAAATTCTTGTCAAATTCAATTAATTTTTTTGCCTTATCCCAGTTAATGGATTTTATAATTCCCTTTTCATTTTCTTCCTTGCCGGACCAATCCAACTCAATTCCGATTTCTCTAAAGGTTATCTCAGTAAACTCGCGAACGGTGTGTGTTTCGCCAGTTGCAAGAACAAAATCTTCGGCTTTATCATGCTGAAGAATTTTCCACATGCCTTCGCAATACTCGGGAGCAAAGCCCCAATCGCGTTTTGCGTCTAAGTTTCCAAGAGCAAGAGTCGATTGCAGCCCGGCAGCAATTCGCGAAACGGCGCGCGTAATTTTTCTAGTTACGAAAGTTTCGCCGCGCCTCGGTGATTCGTGGTTAAATAAAATTCCGTTGCATGCAAAAATATTATAGGCTTCACGGTAATTTACAATTATCCAGTAGCCATAAAGTTTTGCAACTCCATACGGCGACCGCGGATAAAATGGAGTTTTTTCTGTTTGCGGCACCTCCTGAACTTTGCCATAAAGTTCGCTTGTCGAAGCTTGATAAAATTTTACCTGCTTTAATCCGACTTCTCTAATTGCATCTAAAAACCTTAAAGTACCAAGCGCATCAACTTGCGCAGTGTAGTCTGGAACCTCAAAGGAAACCTTGACATGGCTTTGCGCCGCAAGGTTATATATTTCATCCGGTTCAATTTTTTCAAGCAGACGATTTAAATTACTTGTATCCACAAGGTCGCCGTAATGAAGAAACATTTTCTTGTTGAGGATTTCTTTATTGCCGTATAGATGGTCAATTCTTCCTGTATTGAACGAGCTGCTTCTTCTAATTATTCCGTGAACCTCATAACCTTTTTCTAAAAGAATTTCGGTTAAATAACTACCGTCTTGACCTGTTATTCCGGTGATGATTGCTTTTTTCAAAATCGAATCCTTTTTATTAATTATTATGATTTAAAATTTTCGAGAAACCAGTTATATGTTTTTTCAATTCCATCCTTAAGCGAAGTAGAATGCTTCCATCCAAGATTATGAATGCGGGAAACGTCCATCAATTTACGGGGCGTTCCATCCGGCTTAGAATCATCATAATCGATTGATCCGTTAAATCCAACAACTTCGGAAATTATTTTTGCCAACTCGCGGATTGTCAAATCTTCTCCGGTGCCTATATTTAGCTGAGAAATTCCTTTCTCATATAAATCTTTTGCTTCAACATTTTCCAACAGGAAGCGAATAGCTTCTGCTAAATCTTCGACGTATAAAAATTCTCTTTTGGGCTTGCCGGTTCCCCAAAGTTTAACAGAATTATTTTCGGCTTGCGGAGTTTTTGCTTCGTGAAATTTTCTTATCAATGCCGGAAGTACATGAGAGGTTTCTAAATTAAAATTATCAAATGGACCGTAAAGATTAGTCGGCATTGCGGAAAAAAAGTTTGTGCCGTATTGACGGTAATAACTTTCGCATAATTTTATGCCTGCAATTTTAGCAATGGCGTAAGGTTCGTTTGTAAATTCAAGATAGTCTGAAAGCAAATATTCTTCTTTTAACGGCTGCGGAGCAAGCTTTGGATAAATACATGAACTTCCGAGGAAAATTAATTTCTCAACTCCGCTGTTATAAGCTGCATTTATTAAGTTCGCTTCGATCATTAAATTTTTATAAATGAACTCTGCGCGGTAAGTATTGTTTGCCAAGATTCCGCCGACCTTCGCAGCAGCTATTATAACGCACTCCGGCTTTTCGGAAAAGAAAAAATTTTCTACTTGATCCTGTTGAACCAGGTCCAATTCTCTATGTTTGCGCGTAATTATATTTTTATATCCGCTGCTTTCAAGATTTCGTAATATTGCGGAGCCAACCATGCCGCTATGACCGGCAATAAAAATTTTTTTATTTAAATATTTATTTGATGAACTCAATTTATTTCCGCCATAAGAAAATTAATTTTTAAGAAATTCGTTTATCTTACTCACAACAAATTCAATCTGATCTTTAGAAAGCTCAGGATAAATCGGCAAAGCTAAACATGTATCAGCAGCCCTTTCTGCAAGAGGAAAATCGCCGGGCTTATAATTTAAATTAGAAAAACATTCCTGAAGATGGAAAGGTACAGGATAATAAATTTCCGTTCCAATTTCATTTTTAGTTAAATACCCGCGCAGCTTATCCCGATCTTCAACCCTAATTATATATTGGTTGTATATGTGATAATTCTTAATTGAGTCTGATTGAAAAACAGGTTTGGGAAGCAAGACTTTATTTTTGGAATCAAAAGAAATTTTTCCAGTTTGTTCAGCAAGTCCCGACCCAATAAAAAATTTATTATAAGCTTCAGCATTTTCCCTTCTCTTTTTTGACCAGTTATCTAAATGTGGAAGTTTGATTTTTAATACCGCCGCCTGAATTGCATCAAGGCGGAAATTACCGCCGATAACTTTGTGATAATATTTCGGTTCAGCGCCATGGACACGCATAATTTTCAAGCGTTGCGCAAGCTCATCATCATTAGTTACTACTAGACCGCCGTCTCCGTATCCACCAAGGTTTTTGCTCGGGAAAAATGAGAAGCATCCTGCATCGCCGATTGTTCCAGCAAACTTTCCGTCTTTATATTGAACGCCAATTGCCTGAGCGGCATCCTCTATGATTTTAATTTTATTGGCTTTGGCAACTTCCACGATTTTTTCCATCTCACAGCTTTGTCCATATAGATGAACAGGAATAACCGCTCTAGTTTTATTTGTTATCTTTCTTTCTAATTCACGCGCGTCTATGTTAAATGTAACCGGGTCAATATCAACAACAACCGGCGTGGCGTTAAGCCTTGACACAACACCTGCTGTAGCAAAAAAAGAAAAAGTTGGAACTATAACCTCATCTCCTGGCTGAATTCCAATCGCCATCAATGCTAAAAGCAAAGCATCGGTGCCCGAAGAAACGCCAAGCGCATGTTTGCAGTTTAGGTAATTACAAAAATCTTTTTCCATCGATTCCACTTCAGGACCGAGAATAAAATACTGCGACTCGGCTACTTTTATAATTGCTTCATCTAATTCTTGTTTTAACGATTGGTATTGCGGTTTAAGATCTAAAAGAGGAACGCGCATAAATAACTCCAAAAATTTTTTAAACAAATTTACGAAAGTATTGGTAGTAAAGGAAAAGATAAAAATCGGTAAGACTTTTTAATAAAAAAAATCCTTATCAATTTCCTTAAGGAATTTTTCACGTTTGTCTTTATCTGAAAGAATATAATTATCTACTTTCCAATCTATATTCAATTCGGGATCATTAAACCAGATAGACCTTTCGTCTGATTTGCTGTAATATGCAGTGCACTTATAATGGAAAATGACTTCGTCAGACAGTACGGAAAAGCCATGTGCAAAACCGGGCGGCACCCATAGTTGTTTATGATTCTGTTCGGAAAGCTCAATAGAAAAATGTTTTCCAAAAGTTGGCGAGTTAAATCTTATATCAAGCGCAACATCAAGAACTTTTCCTATAATAACCTGGCAAAGTTTTCCTTGCGCATTTTTTCCTACCTGATAATGAAGTCCTCTGATCGTTCCCCTTTTTGATTTTGAAATATTATCCTGCACGAAATTAAAATTCACATTATTGTTTTGATATTTTATCTGGCTGTACGATTCAAAAAAATATCCTCTTCCATCCGGGAAAATATCGGGTTCAATTATAAGCAGCCCGTTGATGTTTGTTTGTGTTACTTTCATTTTTAATTTTTTTGTCTACTGATTTAATGATTCGCGTAATACTTTTTCAAGATAATCACGGTATAAAGATTTCGGGATAGAATTAATTAATTTTTCAAATTGTATTTGGCTTATATATTTCATGTAGTAAGAAATTTCTTCGATGCAGGCAACTTTCAATCCCTGCCGTTCTTCAATAACGCCGAAAAAGTTAGAAGCCTGCAGAAGTGCTTCCGGAGTTCCTGTGTCAAGCCAGGCAATACCGCGTCCGATTTTTTCAACTTTCAATTTTCCTTCATTTAAATATTTTTTGTTGACATCGGTTATTTCAAGTTCTCCACGCGCTGATGGTGTTAAATTCTTCGATATTTTTACAACTTCGTTATTGTATATATAAATTCCCGGGACGGCATAATTGGATTTTGGCTGCTTTGGTTTTTCTTCAATTGAAATAGCCTTTCCATTTTTATCAAACTCAACTATGCCGTATCGTTCAGGGTCAGTCACCTGATATCCAAAAATCGTTGCGCCGGTATTGTTCCTAATCCCACTGTAAAAAAATTCCAATGAACCGTAAAAAATATTATCGCCGAGTATCAGCACAACACTTTCGTTATTAATAAATTTTTCTCCGATTATAAAAGCTTCCGCAATCCCATTTGGCGCTGGCTGGACTGCATATTCGATGCTTAAGCCGAGATGTGAGCCGTTACTAAAAAGTTGTTTGTAGAGAGGAATAGTTTCTTCGTTCGAGATAATTAATATTTCTGTTATTCCACCAAGCATTAAAATTGAAAGCGGATAATATATCAGCGGCTTATCATAAATTACCGTTAATTGTTTGCTGTACACTTTTGTAATTGGATAAAGCCTTGAGCCTGATCCGCCTGCTAAAATTATTCCTTTCATAAAACTCTTTTCATAACGAAATTAATTGAAATAAAATATTTTAAACTCCATGTGAAAATAGTAAAGATGAATTTCCATATCAAAATTATTTTCCTGGCAGAGAGATTCCTTTTATTCTTCTATATAAGGAAACTGCATAAGAGTCCGTCATGCCTGAGACAAAATCAATAATATTTAATAAGCGCTCATATAAATTATTACCGGATTTTTCATTTGCAGATATAAACTCTTCCGGCAGAAGCTTAAAAATTGTTTTGCTCTTTGAAGAAAATTTATTTAGTACAGCTTCATTTACCGGCTTGATAAAAGTATCAAGCAATCCGGCTAAAACTTCGTAGCCGGCGGCTTCTCTTTCAACCACACTTTCATAAGAGTAGATTTTTCTTATTGAAATATTTTCTATTTTCTTGAGATACTTGCCTTGTGGAATAACTGAAATCAAGTCCTTGTCAAATTTCCCCTCGATTATATTTTTTTCTTCATCTAAAAAAATATCTGATAAATAATGCACTAAATCGCTGATGGATTTTGCGCGGAGATAACCTACCTTATCATTTTCACTTCTCTGTTTGTAGTATTTTAATCCTGCTTTATCGACAAGCGGAAATAAAAGTTCTTCGGTTTCTTTGAATGAAAGAAGCCCAAGTCGAAATCCGTCTTCAAGATCCATAATTTGGTAGCATATATCATCTGCCGCTTCGACTAAAAATGTCAGCGGATGTCTATCGTACCATAGAATATCATCATTAAAAAATTTTTTATTTAGTCCAACTTCCTCCGCAACGTCTTTAAATAAATTTTTTTCTGATTGGAAAAATCCGAATTTTTTATAAATTTTATTTGATTTTAATTTTTCGTTATTAATAGGAATCGATTCCTTCGGATATTTAGTAAATGCGGCAAGCGTAGCGCATGTAAGACGCAATCCGCCGTTGATATTGGGATTCTGCAGCTTTGTTAAAATTCTAAAGCCCTGCGCATTGCCCTCAAACTTTGTTAAGTCGCTCCACTGTTTCTCATTCAGTTCATTCTCAAAAAGTTTTCCATTTCCGTTTTTGAAATATTCCGATATTGAATCCTCACCGGAATGTCCGAAAGGCGGATTACCTATGTCGTGAGCCAGACAAGCGGCAGCTACTATCTCGCCGAAATGAAATTCCGTAAAATATTTTTTTAATTTTTTATTTCTTTGTAAGATTCCTTTTCCTACCAAATTTCCAAGCGAACGACCGACGCATGAAACTTCAAGGCTGTGGGTGAGCCTGTTATGAACGAAATCACTTTCCGGCAAAGGAAAGACCTGTGTTTTATCCTGCAGTCTTCTAAATGCAGAAGAAAAAACAATACGGTCGAAGTCTCTTTGAAATTCACTTCTTCCATCGGAATTATTTTTTGAAATATTTTCTTCTTCGCCTAAAAGCTTTCTAGATAAAAGTTGTTTCCAGTTCACTTGCCATCCAAAGTTATTTTTCGCTAATGCAAAATAAAGATAAAAACTGAAAGTTCGATTGGTTTGTAAATACTCTTGCCGGGAATTATTTTTATTCTATGAATTCTGAAAATGAAAAAATATTAAATCAATCTGTTCAATTTATAAAGTCGGTTGGACCTAAGCGTGCAGAATCTTTTAAGCGAATTAATATTACAACAATACGTGACTTGCTTTTTTATTTTCCATCAAGACATCTTGATCGAACAACAACATTAAACACATCAAAAGCCTATGACTATCTGCTCAACGGTTTTAATGGAGAGATTACGATAATCGGAACTGTAGTTGAAAAAGAAAAACTCCACTTCGGCAAAAAAGAATTATTTAAAGTACAGTTTCGAGACTCAACTGGATTTTTTGAATGTGTTTGGTTTCAAGGAATAAAATATTTTACAAATGTTTTCAACGCTGGTGATATTTTTGCAGTCTCCGGCAAGCCAGTAATTTCCAAATTCAATGCCCTTCAATTTACGCATCCGGACTTTGATAGGATAAGTGAGGATGAGTCGAAAAAATTTTTGAACACTGGAAAGATAATTCCATTTTATAGAATTCCTAAGGAACTTAAGACTACGAATATCGGCGACTTTAGCCTTCGTAAAATAATCGGTTCCACCGTAGAAAATTATGCTAATTATCTCGATGATACTTTGCCTGAATATGTGTTGAAGGAGAATGACATTTATGGATTAGTAGAGGCTGTAAAAAATTATCACTTCCCGGAGAGCAGAGAAAAGCTTTCGTCGGCAATACAGAGATTCAAGTTTGAAGAGCTGTTTTATCTCGAGTTGCTCGTCGCGTTAAGAAAGCATAATTATAAAACGAAGTTTGCCGGGCATTCAATGAAAGTTCAAACAAACCTTGTTAGTAATTTTTTAAAAACACTTCCTTTCAAATTAACGAACGCTCAGTTAAAAGTTTTAGGCGAAATAAGACAAGATATGGAAGAACCGCAGCCGATGAATAGATTGCTGCAAGGAGACGTGGGCAGCGGGAAAACAATAGTTGCCCTTATAGCTATGCTGATCGCTGTTGACAACGGTTTCCAGACTGCGCTGATGGCGCCAACAGAAATTTTAGCTGACCAGCATGCTAAGAATATTTCTGCGCTTTTGAAAAACATGTCCGGGATTTATTCGGGCAGAGAAATAAAAATCAGCTTGCTCCTCGGCGGACAGAAAAAATCCGTGAGAGAAAAAAATCTTGAAGAGATAGAACTGAAAGAAGCTGACATAATCATAGGCACGCACGCATTGTTTGAAGAGAAAGTTAAATTTCAAAAACTTGGTTTGATCATTGTAGACGAGCAACACCGCTTTGGCGTAGATCAAAGAGCAAGGCTTCAGAATAAAGGAATAACGCCGGATATAATCGTAATGAGCGCAACACCTATTCCGCGCACTTTATCTATGACAGTTTACGGCGACCTTGATGTTTCAATCATTGATGAAATGCCTAAAAACAGATTACCCGTTAAAACTATTTTGCGCGGAGACAGATCACTTCCAGATATTTATAAATTTATAGTTGATAAGTTGAAAGAAGGCTATCAGTCTTTTATTGTTTATCCCCTCGTTGAAGAATCTGAAAAACTTGAACTTAAAGCCGCGGAGACTTTTTATAAGGACTTAAAAGATTCCCATCTCAAAGATTTAAATGTCGGTTTGCTTCACGGCAGAATGTCTTGGAGGGAAAAAGAAGAAATGATGTACATGTTTCTTGCAAAAAAATTTGACGTTTTAATTGCTACCACCGTTATCGAAGTAGGAATTGATATTCCTGATGCAAATATAATTTTAATTAATGACGCTCATAGATTTGGACTTTCGCAGCTCCACCAGCTTCGAGGAAGAGTCGGACGAGGTACTAAGCAAGCATACTGTATCCTTGTTACGAAAGATGAATACGCCGTTATAAATAATAAATACAAACTTGATCTCGACTATCTTTCCCAGATCCAATTAGATAGATACCGTGCTGCTGTCAGAATGCAGGCTATGATTAATTCTAACGACGGATTTAAAATTGCCGAAGTTGATCTAAAGCTTAGAGGACCGGGGAACATTTTCAGCACGCAGCAGAGCGGCTTCCCGGAGCTTCGTCATGCAGATATTAGTCAAGACAGCGATCTAATTCTGAACGCAAAGCAAAAGGCTTTTGATCTTGTCAGGGAAGATCCGAAACTAACGCTTGAAAAAAATTCCATCGTGAAAAAAAACTTGCTTCAACATTACTCGCACAATCTTAAATACGCTCAGATTGCGTAACTAAGAATTAGAATTTGTTTTTAAAATCACCAGAACAAAAATTTTTTTCTGAAATATCTCTTCAGCTATTTGATTAATAAAATTTTTTTATTATAAATTTGTCGTGCAAAAAAAATTTTTTTCTTTGACATCATTGTTAGATAAAAAAAATTTTTCTTCAGCGAGAAAATTTTTTATTGGCGCTTGAAAAAATTTTTACTCGTGAGCAAAAATTGTTGACTTAAAAATTTTATTAGTTATATTTGTTAAAAAAATACTGAAGGAGAAAAATATTTTATCCTCTTTGTTCAATGTTAGATTGAACGTTGCGTTAAGTTTTAATGTCAAGCCTGAAAGTCAACCTTTCCCTGAAATCGTACCCCCTAATTTGAAAGATCAGCCTGCACAGCTTCAAAAGTCAATAGATACTTATGCAGAATGGGATACATGGGATACTATAAACGCACTTAAAGAAGCTCTCGAATGCTATAATGATGTTGCTTTAATCGAAGCAGATGACTTTGCCTTCGATAAATTTAAGGAAGCAGACCCCGACATTGTATTTAATGTTGCTGAAGGTTTTGCCGGATCAAGCCGAGAGGCGCAGATACCGGCAATACTTGACATGCTTAGAATTCCTTACAGCGGTTCGGATCCACTAACGCTTACAACATGCCTTGACAAAGCCCGCACAAAGGAAGTTTTATCTTATTATAATATTCCTAATGCAAAATTTTTAATTGCGTTTACTCCGGACGACGCTAAAAATATTAAATTAAAATTTCCGCTTGTGGTTAAGCCGATTTGCGAAGGATCAAGCAAGGGAATTTTTTCATCTTCGTTTGTTAGAAATCAAAAAGAGCTTGATGATGAAGTTGAACGTGTTGTAGTCGAATACAGCCAGCCGGCTTTGATAGAACAATTTCTTCCGGGCAGAGAATTTACGGTTGCTGTTATTGGAAATGGCGCTGAAGCAGAAATCCTCCCTATCGTAGAAATTAATTATAAAGATTTTCCCGAAGATTTTATTCCGCTTTATTCCTACGAAGCAAAATGGATTCTCGATACAAAAGAAAATCCCCTCGATATTTTTTCATGTCCGGCTAAAATCAATTCTTCACTTGAAAATAAAATAAAACAAACTGCGCTTAGGACTTTTAATGTACTTCGCTGCAAAGATTGGGGGAGGATTGACTTAAGACTAGATGAAGATGGAATGCCGAATATAATTGAAGTAAATCCGCTTCCTGGAATTCTTCCCGATCCGAAAGATAATTCTTGCTTTCCTAAAGCAGCAAGAACAAGCGGTTTAGGGTACAATGATATGATCAACAAAGTTCTTTTTGTCGCGGCCAAGAGACATAACCTGTTATGAAAACCGACGCAAAGATATTGATCTGCTATAATTCCCCTGTTGCTGTTTTTTCTATATACAATGGCAAACCGGACAGCGATAATGAGCCTTCAAGCGATCTTTCGGAGAGCGGTTTCACTAAAGAAATTTCAAAAATCAAGAAAAATCTGTTACAAAATTACTCCGAAGTAAAAACACTTGCGATTGATAAAAATATTGAACGCACTATAAAAGAAATAAACAATTACTCGCCTGATATAATCTTTAACTTTGTCGAGTCGGTTGAAGGTATAGCCGCTTACGAATATTGTATGGCGGGAGTTTACCAGCTTCTCGATTATAATTTTACAGGCAACATGCCGGCTACTCTTGGTAATTGTCTTAACAAAAAAAGGGCGAAAAATATTTTGAGATCATTTGGTATTGATACACCCCAATCCTCTGTAGTAAAAATATCTGACAGCTTTCCTGATATGGAATTTAATCTGAGCTTCCCGGTCATTCTAAAATTGCTCAAAGAAGATGCGAGCATAGGCATTTCCGAATACTCGGTTGTAAAAGATATTAACTCTCTAAGAAAACATTTAAAGTTCCTGCAAAAAACTTATAAGCAGGATATTATGATAGAAGAATACATCGAAGGTCGCGAGTTGAACGCGGCAATACTCGGCGGCACTGTTCTTCCTCTCTCAGAAATAAATTTTGAAGGTCTTCCCGAAGACTTACCTAAGATAGTAACATACGACGGTAAATGGATTGAAGAAAGTATTTATTATAAACATACTAAACCCGTTTGTCCGGCAAAAGTAAATGCTAAACTGAAAAATAAAATTGAAAAAACCGCTTTGCGGGCATATGAAGCAATGGGGTGCAGAGATTACGCGCGCGTAGATATTCGCGTTGATAAAAATAATGTTCCTTTTGTAATTGAAATAAATCCTAATCCGGATATTTCAAAAGACTCAGGCTTTGCGCGGGCCGCTCAGGCAGCAGGTATCTCGTACGATATGCTGCTCAAGCGGATAGCTGATTTTGCTTTATTAAGAGAAAAAAATGATTCGCAGAATAAAGCAAGCTGATGCTGTTGCGATTGAAAAAATGTTGAAAAAGATTTCCAACTTCACTGAAACTGAAGTAGATGTGGCTATGGAGCTGGTAAATATAGCGGCTAATAACCAGCTGCAGAATGATTATAATATTTTTATTTATGAGCATGAAAATAAAATATTAGGTTATCACTGTACGGGCAGAAGACCTTTAACAGATGGCGTATTTGATTTATACTGGATTGTTGCCGATCCGGAATCCACTGTAAAAGGCATTGGCAAAAAACTTCTTGAACATGCAGAAGATCTTGTTAAAGAAAATAAAGGAAGATGGCTTCTTGCGGAAACGTCTTCCAAAGCTGGATATGAAAAGACAAGAAGTTTTTATTTAAGGAACAATTTTTCAATTATCGCGCAGATAAATGATTTCTATACTGTTGGCGATGGTATGATTATATTCGGAAAATATTTTTATCAAAAACAAACTGAGGCTTAGTCATGGAACTGTGGCAGCAAATGATCCGAGACAGTGTTCACACTGTGGATCAGCTTGTAGAAAAATTTAATATAGATCGAAAAGTTGCCGAGGATCTGGATGAATTTTTCCAGGCGCGAATAAATCCATATTATTTAAGTTTAATTAGATATCCGGGCGATCCTATCTGGCGTCAATGCGTCCCGGATAAAGTTGAACTTGATGATATCGATTCTGAAGAAGATCCGCTGATGGAAGATGCTATGAGCCCCGTTCCCAACATTACTCACCGCTATCCAGATCGCGCTCTCTTCCTTGTTACAAGCCAGTGCGGTTTGTATTGCCGTTTTTGCACACGCAAACGCAAAGTAGGCGATTACGAAAAAATTTCTATGAAAGGATTAGAAAGTGCCTTTCAATATCTTGAGCAGCATACGGAAATAAGAGACGTAATTATGTCGGGCGGCGATCCGTTGATGCTTACGGATGCTATGCTTGAAAAAATTTTAGAACGTTTGCGTTCAATTCCGCATATTGAAATTATTCGTCTCGGTTCAAAAATGCCATGCGTTCTTCCCCAGAGAATTACTCCGCAGCTTTGCAACATGCTGAAAAAGTATCATCCGATTTATCTCAACACTCACTTTAATCATCCTTGGGAAATAACCCCTGAAAGTTCCAAGGCATGTACAATGCTTGCCGATGCGGGTATTCCGGTAGGCAACCAAATGGTTCTGATGAAAGACGTGAACGATGATCCGGCAGTAGTTAAAGAATTAATGCAAAAGCTTCTTAAGATTCGCGTTCGACCTTACTATATGTATATGGCTGACGAAACAAAAGGCGCTAATCATTTTAGAACATCGATAGAGACCGGGTTAAATATAATTGAAAATCTGCGAGGACATACCAGCGGACTTGCAATCCCTCATTTTGTAATTGACGCACCAGGCGGAGGAGGAAAAATTCCTCTCCTGCCAAATTATGTAGTTCATTTTGACGAAGAAAAAATTATTCTCCGCAATTACCAGAAAAAAATTTATTCTTATAAGAATTATCACGATAAAAATAATCCTGTTAAGAAAAACGGAATTAACGGTAAAAACGGCAAGAACGGCAGAAGTAAACCGAAAGAAATTAAAATAACTAAAATTGAACTGCCTGTTCTGGAAGAGGTGGAAAATTAATATTAACAGAAGGAGCGGTTCAAGCCGCTCCTTTTTAAATAAAAACTTCAAGAGCCAATCTCAAATTTTCCTTCTTTTATTTTTGAGAAGTATTTTAGCTTAAAGCCATAATAAGCGAATTTCTTAAATTTAAAGTGTAAAATTAATTTCGTTTAGAGAACATGAATTTAGTAGTAGATGAAAATATTTCATTCGGTCAGGAAGCATTTTCACAATTTGGAAATGTCAAACTCCTTCACGGAAGAAAAATAATTAATGAAGAGTTAAAGAATGCCGATGTCTTGATAGTCAGATCTATCACGAAAGTAAACAAAGAACTGCTCGAAAATACTCCGGTGAAATTTGTAGGGACGGCAACGATTGGGACAGATCATATAGATTTAGAATATTTAAACTCAAGAGGAATTTATTTCAAAGATGCTGCTGGATGTAATGCTGATGCAGTTACTGAGTATGTTTTCACATCAATTTTAAATTTTGCTGTCGATAATTCATTTTCAATTGAAGGGCAATCCATCGGAGTTATCGGCATCGGCAATATAGGCAGCCGGATTTCAAGGCTTGCAGAATGGCTCGGAATGGATGTCCTTAAAAACGATCCGCCGCAGCAGCGGAAAACCGGCGATCAAGATTACGTTTCTCTAGAAGAGGCGCTGAGAGCGGATATAATTACTTTTCATGTTCCATTAAATCTTGACGGGATAGATAAAACCTTCCATCTAATCGATGAAAGAAAATTATCAACACTCCGAGAAAAACAAATTATAATAAATGCTTCACGCGGGCAGGTAATTGACAATCCTGTCCTTCTGAAATTTATTAGTGAAAAAAACTTACTTGTAAATCTTGATGTTTGGGAAAATGAGCCGGCAATAAATGTTAATTTGTTGAACTGGGTTCATTTAGCGTCCCCGCATATTGCCGGTTATTCTCTTGAAGGAAAAATAAATGGAACTGTAATAATATATAAGGCACTTTGTAACTTTCTAAATGCTGCGGCAACCTGGTCGCCTTTTTTACCAGAAGTTCAGAATAACGAAATTAAAATTAATTATGACGGCAATTTAACGAAGACTTTGCATGAAATATTTAATTCTGTTTATCCTATTAAAGAAGATGATTCAAGGATGCGTGCTATGAAAAACATGAAAGATAAAGATCGTGCAGCTTACTTTGATAAATTACGGAAAGAATATCCTTTGCGCCGGGAGTTTAAAAATTATAAAGTAACGTTGTCAAATGCGGATGAAAAAATTGTGAATGCTTTGAGAAAGTTCCGATTTTATGTTGAAGCAAATTAGTTATTTAGAAAATTATTTTAATTTGAACTCAACATGAATTTTTGTTTCAACCTTTACAGGCTTGCCTTTAATCATGCCTGGCTTGAACATCGCATAGAACACAGCTATCTTTGCGGCTTCATCGCAGCCATAACCAATTCCCTTTAGAACTTTTGCATAATTTACTTCCCCGTACTCATCAATGTCTGCTAAGATTAAGACGGTACCTTCAATTTTATTTTTTTGAGCTGCAAGCGGATATACCAATTTATTTTCAATCGCATTCATTCCGCCCACTGGTTCCGGCATTATGTCCGCAGCTGTTAGATAATCGGAATTATCAAATTCGTTTTTAGTCTTTTGTACTTGTACCGAGTCATTAGGGGGATTCTTCTTGGAAGTACTATCAGAAGAAGTAATTGCAGAAAACAGTGTCGTCGTGTCTACTTCTAAGTGCTGTAATATACCTGCTTCGTAATTATTATCTTTCAAGTAATCACCGTCTTGAGAATATTCCGACGCAGCTCCTTCTCGCCTACCATTTTGAATTGTATAAAGCTCTTTGAGTTTTCCATTTTCATAATACTCTTTAACCACTCCGTCAACAGCTCCGTTTACGTAACTTAATTCTTCTTTTAAATTCCCATCCGGATAATAAAACTTAGCGGCACCTTCCCGAACATTATTTGAATAATTTATTTCGGATTTTACTTTGCCGTTATCGTAATACGTTTTGATCAGCCCCTGCTGTGCGTAAGCGCTGGTAAGCGTTATGAACATTAAAAGAAAAATTTTAATCATAATTTAAGACGGTTTAAAAATTTATTCACGAATGATAAATGGCATTAAAATAGCCGCAGTAAAAATAATAATAGCGCCTCCAAAGAAGAAATAACCTACCTGGGTATCAAGGTCTAGCATATTTAATGAACTCAAAATATAATTCCAGTCGTGATGTACTGAATTTCCTCCGAGCAGAGGAAGGCTTTGTGTGCGGGCATCAGCTGCATACACGCTGATATTGATCAGATTTTGTCCGAGCCAAAGGAGAGAAATTTGTACTCCTGTTTTATAATAGTTTCTAAAAAAGAACCATGCGATCAAAGAAGGGAGAAAAATTTGCATTATAGTTCCGCCGCACATATAAACAAAATGACCAAAGGGAGAGAAGAAAAAATGTCCCGCTTCGTGAATTACAAGATCAGCATTATCTATCCAGCTATAATCACCGCGGGAAGACAAAAGATAAAGACATACCGGCAATAAAATAATTGAGAGTAACCATCTTTTGATAAAAGCCATGAAGGACACCTCTAATTTTGTGTAAGAAGAACCGGGTACAATGCTGAATTAAATTTTAACAGTAAAACTAATTTAGATTTTTCCTATTTCAAAAGAACATTTCAGCTTCGAGATAATAAGAAGTCGGGTAGTACCAATATTCTGAAAACATATTTCCGTACGGAATTAATCCGCCGGCAGTTAATGAAGAATTATCCGATAGTGAATAAACTCCGCTGATATTTAAATACCCGCTGCCGTCATTAAGATTGGAATTATTTGAAACCGTGGGTGTAAACAGTGATGTAAGCTGATAGCTTGCGCTTACCACAACGTAATTTCTGCTGAGGTTTATAATTCTTCCTTCAAGAAGTCCAAGCAAATCATAATTTAATTTATCTAAAGCTCCTTCTCCGTTGAACTGGTACTCAATCATCCCATAAAGTTTAGAAGTGAATTGATTATCCATTCCGAAAACCAACTTTAAAAAATTATTATTTAGATTTTCTTTATCCATCGAAACGATTCCTTCACCGCGAATGCCAGCATCAAAAAAATTTCCGGCAAAGTCTCCGCCCGCAACAATTCTTTTATCGAAGTAACCGCCAACCAGTGCAAAATCATATTGGAAAAAATTTGTTCTCAACCTAAAACCGGCATTACTGTTAACGAACTTATCCTGCGGATTATAAACAACATTTAGATCGGTAAAATTGCCAAAGTTGTAGGTTAATGAAGCGGCATCAACGCCATCCTTCTCGATCTTTCCAAAGTTGGCTGGATTAATCGGATTGAAAAGATCTGTTGGGCTCCAAACTCTTCCGACTCCCCACGCGATTCTTTGCCGTCCAATAATAATATTTCCCTGATCGAAACCTTGCCGGAAATACAGTCTGTCAATGTAATGCGTAATATTGATATTGTCTTGATTAAGCAACTGCCATTTCAAATTGACTGTTTGTCTATTTACGCTCGTTTGATTGAGCAGCGAAAAAGGATTTGCCTTTGAGTAAAGGATGTCCGCTTCATATTCAAGATTAATTCTGCCGTTTTGCCAGAGATGAATTTCAGGTCGAAGCCTTAAGCGGGTAAGATTGAGGAACTGATTTTGATTAATACCGGCAAGGCTTGAAAGCATGCCGTTATTTATTGAGTAAGTTGGAAGATCAACAATATATCCGGAGAATGAATAATCTACTTGTGCGATAGTCGGGAATGCGAATAAGATTAATATAATAATTAATTTTGCCGAGGATTTTTGATTGAGCAAGGATATTAATTTCTTAATTATCAATTCTTCCATCTTTCAGTATAATTAATCTTTTTGCCCTGTCAATTACATTTTTATCATGAGAAGAAAAAATAAAAGTAATATTTTTTTCACTGTTCATTTGTTCCATCAGATCAAGCAAATGCCCCGCAGTTACTGAATCGAGATTTGCAGTAGGTTCATCAGCGAGTACAACGGATGGATTATTTACAATCGCGCGCGCTACGGCAACTCGCTGCTGCTGCCCGCCGCTCATTTCATTTGGACGTTTATTCGCTAATTCTTTAATGCCCAACTCATCCATAAGAGCAAGAGCTTTTTCTTTTCTTTCTTTATCTGAAATTCCAAGCAGCATCATACTGAATTCTATGTTTTCAATTGCTGTGAGAACCGGAATTAAATTATATGCCTGAAAGATAAATCCAAGTTTATGAAGTCTAATTTTTGAAAGTTCGTTTTTGTCTTTAGTAGTTATATCTTCGCCTTCAAAATAAATTCTACCTTCAGTCGGTTTATCAAGTGCACCGAGGAGATTAAGCAGCGTTGTTTTGCCTGAGCCGGAGGGGCCGGCAATAACAACATATTCTCCTTTAGAAACTGTTAGGTTAATATTGTTTAAGGCGCTTACAGGAACTCCGTTATCCTGATATATTTTAACTAATCTTTCTGCTTTTAATATTTCCATAATTATTCCAAATTAATGTTATACAGCGTTGCTGTTATAAAAAAAATTAAACATAGTTTATTGCGTAAATCGGTTCCAGTTTTATTGCTTTGTAAGCCGGATACAATGCTCCGAGCACTGCTACAAATGGCATGAACAAAGCGGCGTTTATTAAATTGCCGACTGAAAGAACCGGATAAATAATTGCTCCAATTCCAAACGATTCCAATCCGGTTGCGAATAAACTTAAATTTATTCCGGAGTGCGCAAGAGGTATATCAAGAAGTAATCCACAAACCAAACCAACCAGGGTTCCTAATATTCCCAGCATAAATGCTTCAAACAATATCATTAAATAAAGTTTGCTGTTCCTCATGCCGATCGCCATCAGCACGCCGAATTCGCGTATCCTTTCGAACACAGACATTAACATTGTGTTGACGATTCCAAATATTAATGCCAAGCCAATAATGATATTTAATATCATCATAGATTCTTTGTATAGATCCATCTGAAAAATAAATAAAGGCAGCAAATCTTTATAAGTGAATACTTCGTATCTGCTTCCGAGAGCCGACTCAAGCTTGCTTTTAATAGATGTAACGTTATTATAATCTTTAAGTATCACTGCAAACTCATGATAATTATCCCCGGTATTAAGCATTTCCTGTTCGGCGCCCGCAACAATGTAAACAGTCATCTTATCAAACTCAGAGTTTGCAGTTTGAAATATTCCTGCGACTCTAAAAGCATCTGAGCCGATATCTCCTTTTAGAGTATTCGACATGGCAACAACTTTATCGCCAACATCTACGCCTAATTTTTCAGCCAGCTTTTTGCCTATTATAATTTCTCTTTTGCTGCCGCTGAGATATTTACCTTCAACGATCGAGCTTTTAATTATGGAAACTCTTGCTTCTTCTTCGGGATCAATTCCATAAATTATTACTCCGGAAGAATTATTAGCGCTGCTCAAAATTCCGGTTGCAAAAACTCTTTTGCTGTAAGCTGCTACTTCCGGATTAGATTTTAGTATTGATTCAACGTGCTGATAATCCGGAATAAAATTCTTTATGACCTTGTTGCTGTTGAATCCGGCTTTATGAATTTGCAAATGTGAAATATCAAGATTGACTTGATTGAATAGCATCTGCCTTATCATACCATTTGATAATCCGTCTGTCAAAACTATTGCGGTTAGTCCGACAACAATTGAAATAAGGACAATAATCGAACGCCTCTTATTTCTCCAGATATTTCGCCATGCTAATTTTAATAACATATTTTTCTAATTTTGAATTTATAATTTTTGATTGATTAAGTATGTCTTATTCCTTTCAAAGCTTCTAGCTTATAAACTTTATAAGCCGGGTACAAGCATGAAAGTAACGATATAGTTAAAATTGATAAAGAAACATTTAAGAAAATTGAAGGCTCCAGGGTTGATCTCAACTGCGGCAGAAAATGATAAATTTCATAAAGCTGTTTAAGCTCTCCGCCGAATGTTATAGGATGAATAATTAGAAAATAATTTACAGCTGCACCCAGAACGTTTCCAATAAATAAACCAATGAATGTAAGTAACAAAGTTTCTATATAGACAAGGTAAGTAAGATTCATCTGCGGCATACCGATGGCAAGTACGACACCAAACTCTTTGAATCTCTCAATAACAGACATTAAAACCGTATTTAAAATTCCAAATGCAACAATAACAATCAAGATTCCAAGGAAAAATATTCCGCTGACATTGTCAAGCTGAATTGCCTGCTCAAGTTCGGGGTTAACTTTATTCCACGTCAAGATTCTTAGATCAGGGTTTTTTATTTTTTCGGACAGAGAATTTTCAATCGCCCCAAGATTTTTTAAATTGTCTGCTTTAACAGCTATAACATTCACTTTGCCGCCCATTATTAATAATGATTGAGCTGACTTTAGCCCCATAAATATCAAAGAAGCTTCAAGTTCCTGAACTCCTAATTTGACAGTTCCAACAATTTTAAATTTCTGATTTCCAAGAGTGCCGTCATAACATTGTGCAAGTAGGACAACTTCATCGCCTATTTTTGCATCTAAATTTTTTAAAAGCTGTTCACCCACCACAATTTCATTCGATGAATCAGACGTAAAAAATTTTCCCGAGTTAATATTTTGAACGAAGGTAGTTACATTTTTCTCTTTATCCGGTTCAATTCCGAATATTGCAGCGCCGCGGGAATTATCTTTATAACTTATCAAGCCGTCGGCATAAATCCTTGGCGCATATCCAAGAATTCCTTTAGTTGTTTTTAGTGCATTGATAATATTATTATGTACTGAAAAGTTCGCGGATAAAGAAGGATTATTAAGATAATTTTTATTTTGAATCTGCAAGTATCCTGAAAACAATTCAACTACAGACCTGATATTTAATGCATAAGTTCCAAGTTGAATTCCTCGCATGGCGATTGCCATTACAGCGGCAAATACAACGGCGGCAAGCGTTATCAGCGATCGCCTTTTATTTTTCCAGATATTTCGCCAGGCTAATTTTAATAACATAATTTTAATTGATTAAGTGTGTCTTATCCCTTTCAGCGGTTCGAGCTTGTATACCTTGTAAGCGGGATAAATACATGAAAGCAATGAGATAAAAATTATTGAAATTGAAACATTAATGAAAATTGAAAACTGCACCGAAGACTGCGCCTGCGGAAGAAAGTGATAAGTCTCGTAAAATTTTTTTAACTCACCTCCAAACATTATCGGATGATGAACAATATAAGAATTTAAAATATATCCAGAAATATTTCCGAGAACTATACCTACCAGTGTTATGAAGAACGTTTCAAGATAAATTAAATAAGCGAGCTTAATTTGCGGCATCCCGATTGAAAGTACTACGCCGAATTCTCTATACCTTTCTGTAACCGACATCAGAACAGTGTTTAAAATTCCAAACGCGACTATCACGAATAGTATACCTAGGAAAACTATACCTCTAACATTGCTGAACTCCAATAATTGCTCAAGCCCGGGATTTATGCTTTCCCAGGAAAGTACACTAAGGCTCGAACTTTTTATTTTGCCTGCAAGCGAAAATTTAACTTTTTTAAGCTGCTCGATATTCTGAATTTTAATTGCTATAGCATTAACATGATTCTCCATTGCAAGCAGTGACTGAGCAGTTTTTATTCCCATAATTACAGTCGCGGCTTCCATTCCAGGTGCGCCGAACTTTACTGTTCCAACAATTTTAAATTTATTATTTTCCAAAGCTCCATCGTATCCCTGCGCAAGTATAATAACATTGTCACCGACTTTAGCGTTTAAATTATCAAGTAATTCCGAGCCCAGAACAATTTCATTTGAAGAATCAGAAGAGAAAAATTTCCCTTTGTTTACATTCTTCATAAAGCTTGTAACCTGGCTTTCCGCTCCTGGCTCGATTGCAAAAATAGAAGCACCGCGCGATTCATCTTTGTAACTTATTAAGCCGTCGGCATAAATACGCGGAGAAAATCCGGAAACTCCTTTAGTATCTTTTAATGCATTAATAATATTTGTGCTTACTTGAAAACTCGAATTCAAATTAGGATTGTCGTTGTAGCCCTTCTCCTGAATCTGCAAATAGCCTGAGAAAAGCTCAACTACATTTTTTATATTTAAATCATAAGTGCCTAATTGGATGCCTCGCATTGCGATAGCAAGTAATGACGCAAACATGATTGCCGCTAAAGTTAAAATTGATCTGCGCTTATTGCGCCATATATTCCGCCATGCAAGTTTTATTAATAACTTCACTCTTAATTTCCGCGTTCAAGTTCCTGATAGGAAAATATTTTGTCCGGAATTTTTGTATCGAAGTGCATGTCGTCTACAATGATAGCCGTAGAATGACCTTTCTTTGCTTCGTTGTACATAACCCATTTTGAAGGCATTATTCTTCCGTGGAAATTTTTTACATCTGAATAGACCATGTACCTTACCATATTTCCTTTTTCATCAAAATATTGGACAACAGCCGGCAGGTAATCGGCTTTACAAACCCAATAATAAATTTTTCCCCAAACAACGGGCGCGTCCGGCTTCGGTATTAATTGAATTTTCCAGCAAGGTTCATTATTAATTTTTTCTACGGCTAAAATTTTTAAATCATAATCTTTTACTAAATTCGATTCACGCACTAAATCATCATTTGTAAAATCGGAACCGTTCCACGACTGGAGCATCATCGACGGCGGAATTTTGATTGTAGTTTCCGTGTTGCGAAGGTAAGTCCAGATTTCGTTACCTATCTTAAGAGTTTTGTTGCCTGCTTCTTTCGCAGGCGAGGTGGTCCATATTAAAGCCTTCTTATTTCCTATCCACCATGATTCCATCTTTAAAGCGCGTGTATAATCAGGCGTAGTAATTACCATCTCAATCGTTCCATAGGATGATTTCCCCTTAACGTCATTTTCGGCTTTGCTGACTATTTCTTCTGCAGTTTGAGCGTGCAGTTCCGGAGTAATTAATATTAATATAGATAGAATAATTCCCGCAAATATTTTTTTCATATTGCTCTCTATAAATTTACTATTGACTAAACGTTCGGTCAAACATAAATATTAATTATTATTAAGTCAAATTCAGTCAGGAATTTTTTGGGATTAGTGATTATAATCAGAAATAACCCTTGATTTAATAGAAATTTACAGATAATTTTTGACTGAACATTTAATCAATCAAATAATTTTTATCCAATGCCTCGTTCAAAAGAGCAATTTGAAGAAATAAGAAAAAAAACTAAAGAGAACATTCTTAAGGCGGCTCTTAAACTTTTCGCAAAGAAAGGCTATCACGGTACATCCATAAATGATATAGCTAAAGCGGCGAAAATTTCTAAGGGCTTGGCGTACAATTATTTTGAAAGCAAACAAAAAATAATTGATGCAATATTTGAAGAATATTTTGAAGAGGGCGCACAGTTTATTGAGATCATGGATTCAATTAAAGACCCGTATGAAAAGCTAAGACTTATGATTGAGTTTACTTTTAAATATTATGAGGAAAATGAAGAGCAGTGGCTGCTTTATGCTTCATTCATTTTCCAGCCGGAGGTTTTGAAGAAAGGGAAAAAACTTGCAGCGAAATTCAATCAGAAATATTTAGAAAAAATGGAAGAAGTTTTTAAGGCGCTTGGATTTAAAAACCCCAAAATGGAATTACGTTTTCTTGGCGCTTTGCTTGATGGAGTGGGGGTTGATTATTTTTTTGATAAATCTTTTTTCCCTCTGAACGAGATGAAAATATTTCTTCTTGAAAAATACAGCAAAGAAGAAATTATGAGGATAGTAAATTCTAATTAGATTTTTTTATCCAAAATATCTGTTACGCTTGAAAGGGGAATTACGGCATTCTTCAGAGCAGCAGTAATCGTTTTCAGTTTTACATTTGTTGCATGATACCAAAATTTTATCGCATTTCAAGTTGTGGCAATTAATGTAATACGACGTCGGCTCGCCGCAAAAATAGCAATTGGAAATATATTTTAATTGCGGTTTTGAATTCGGATTAACAACCCTTCGCTCGTCAAAAACAAAAATTCCACCTTCCCAGTATGTATCGGGAAATTTTTTTGCGTATGTGACGATGCCGCCTTCAAGCTGATAAACATCCTTAAATCCGTTTTCAACCAAGTATGCAGAAGCTTTCTCGCACCTTATTCCGCCGGTGCAATAAGTAACTATTGTTTTATCTTTATGTTCCTTGAGCGATTCAGCGGTAAGAATCCATTCTCTAAAATTTTTCATTTGAGGTGTAACTGCGTTCTTAAATTTTCCTATTTTACTTTCGTACCAATTTCTTGCGTCTACAATTACGAAATCTTTTCCATCTTGGTAGAATGTTAAAAGTTCCTCCGGAGATAATCGTTTACCGCCATTCTTTAACGAAATTCCTTTCAGATCTGAATGAACAATTTCATTTTTTATCCGCACATGAATTTTATTAAAAGCATGCTTATCCTCTTCATCTTCTTTAAAGATTATGTCACTAAACTCCGGATAACTTCTCAGAAACAATTTATATTTTTCAATGTTATATACGCTGCCTGAAATCGTTCCGTTTATTCCTTCAGTAGCAATAAAGACTCTGCCTTTAATATCATTTTCAGTACACCATGATAGATGGTCGTTCATAAATTTTTCCGGCTCTTTAAAATGAACGTACTTATAGAATAATAAAACTTTAAATTTCTTCATCAGATTTTTGTAACGATTAAAAACGGGAGCAAATCTAATAAATCTTATATTACGGGCAAATACAATTTTTTATTCTTTGCGCAAAAACCTTGCATCATTTGATCTGAAACATTTCATTAATAATAATTTAATACGAACTTAAAAATCCAAAGTGAAATAAATTAAGGAAAAAATATTATGCCAAGTACACCGCATTCAGAAAAACACTTTACTGCGTCGGAAGCCGTTAGAGATGTTGTAATAGGAATGTCCGACGGGCTAACAGTACCCTTTGCATTAGCTGCGGGTCTAACTGGCGCTGTGGCAGCCACTAATGTCGTTGTTACTGCAGGCTTTGCCGAAATTGCTGCCGGATCGATTGCTATGGGACTTGGCGGTTATCTAGCCGCAAAGACTGATCTGCAGCATTATAATTCTGAACGGCAAAGAGAAATTGAAGAAACTATTAAATTACCGCATGTTGAAATTGAAGAAGTCGAAGAAATATTTCAAGGCTATGGATTAAGCGATGAACAAATAAAGCCGATCTCTGCCGCTCTTTCACAAAACCAGGAAAAATGGGTTGACTTTATGATGCGCTTCGAGTTAGGTCTTGAAGAACCGGATCCGAAACGTGCTTTAAGAAGCGCTTCTACAATTGCGTTCTCCTACATTGTCGGCGGACTAATTCCTTTAGCCCCATATATTTTCCTAAAGAATATCATAATAGCTCTTTATGTTTCCATTGCAGTTACCTTAGCTGCTTTATTTGCGTTTGGATTTGTAAAGGGAAAGTTTACCGGCATTAACCCGCTTCGTGGTGGGATTCAAACAATTACCATTGGCGGGCTTGCAGCCTCCGCAGCCTTTTTAATAGCAAGATTAATCTCTTAAATTGCATCTTGTGAAAGGTAAAATATTTTTCTTTATATAAAAAAGCCTCAAAGACTTTGTGAATCTTCAAGGCTTTTTGTTGTCGAGGTGAGTACTAAAAATTTATTTTATCATAATCATCTTCTTAACATCAGAATAAATTCTTCCTCCCGAATTAGATGTTGCTTCAATTCTATAAATATAAACACCCGAAGCAAACCTTGAAGCATTCCAAACGGCAGTATGAGTGCCAGCAGATTCGACATTATTAACAAGCTCAATAATTCTTTGTCCGAGTATATTATAAATATCCAGCTTCACTTTGCTGTCGACTGGTAAATCATATTTGATTACAGTTGATGGATTAAACGGATTCGGATAATTCTGGAACAAAGTAAATGTTGATGGAACATTAATAGGCTTATCATTTACTAATGTCAATTCACTATCAGACAAAACCAAAATTTGTGCGCTAGTTGCCGGAATCGTTACCTGATAGTTTCTTAATGCTGTTCCTGAGACGGGATATGAAACCCGGTTAAGCTCATCGTTCAAAAAATAAGAAGACGTGGAGTCAAATGACAGTTTATTTAAAGGTACAGAAATGTTTGCTGTTTGAGAAGAAGGGCTAAAATTAATATTAACGATTACGTCGTTTCCGCTGCTGGTTCTTAAATAGGAATATACCTGCGTTGGTGCCGTATTATTCAAACGCAAATAATCTCCTCTTGTTAAAGCTGGATTATCCTTTCTAATATTTATAAGCCTTGTATAAAACGGACGTAAATTATCCGGATCGCCCCAGCTAATATTTCCGCGGTATGTTAGCTCTCCTACTTCCTGCCCGGCATACAATTCCGGAACACCTGGGCTTGTCAGCAAAAGATCTGCAGCAGCTTTCGTGTCCGCAGCGCCGAACTGGTTTATAAATCTCTGCTCATCCTGGTTTTCGAGATATCTAAACTGAGTAACGTTCGGAGTAAAATTGCTATTATTTAAATAATAATCTGTTGTTGAATCAAGTTGATTAATACTGCCTGTACCGTTGAACAAACCTTTCATCTGTGCAAACCAATTCCAATCATAACCAGCATCAAACTTAGCGTTGAAATATTGCGGCTTCGACGCGTCCGCTTCACCTAATAAAAATATATCGGGTTTAATAGCTTTAAGCTGAGCGCGGAAAGCCTGCCAATAAGCTGGTCCGGAAGGACGAAGATCATTTACACCCCACGCAACGTCGCACCTGAAGCCATCGATATTATAAGTTTCAAGCCAATACTTTGCCATACGCAGCAAATATTCTCTTGTCGATGCAGCTTCATAATTAATTGAAGGAAGATCAACCCAGGTTGCATAATATTCATAGTTATTATTTTGATCCCATTCGTAGAAAGGATAATAAGGGGAATTTTGTTTATACTTGTTCGCATCAATCATGAACGGATGTAAATCGGATGTATGATTTACTACATAGTCCATCATTATTCTTATTCCATATTGATGAGCAGTTTGTACAAGATTTTTAAAATCCGCTTTTGTCCCGTACTGCGGAAGAATTCCATAGTAATCTGTTATAGCGTAACCGGGATTATCCGGACCTAAATTTCCTGTCGTTGGATGAATTGGTAAAAGCCAGATGCAGTTAATTCCCAACTGCTGAAGCTGAGGCAATTCAGCGGTTAGAGCGTTAATGGTTCCTGAAGAACTAAATGTTCTTAAGAAAACACAATAAATAACTGCGCTTTCAACCCATGCAGGACGCCATGTACTCATATTTGGTATATAAGCCGAGTCTCCTACGATAAAAACGCTTCGTGCCCAGCCGGTGTCATTAGCGGCATTAACGGCATTAAGAGTAAAATAATATTCTCCTTTCACCGATGGAGCAGTAAATGAAATTGAAGAACTTGTCTGATTAGAAATAGTAACTTGAGTCGGATTGCTTGCATCCTGACTCCAGTGATAACTAAGTGTTGTCCCGTCCGGATCAACAGTGCTGTCGCCGTTCATTGTAACAGTGCTTCCATTTACTGAAGAATAAATTTTTACTACCGGTATATGATTAACAATGTAATTATAAACGATAGACTTGCTGACACTAAAGCCGCTGCCGAAAGCGGTCGAAGCGGTTATCAAATTATTTCCCGCTTTAAGATTTACAAGAATGTGAAATTCTTGAGAAGTATTTGTTGTTGAAGTATAAGTTGTATCATTAACTTTTAAATAAACAGTATCTCCGGCAGGTTTTCCTACATACCCTGAAACTGTAACCGTGTCATAATAAAGAGGACCGCCGTTAGCGTAGATTTGAACTGGTGGTACTTGACCAAGAAGTGAATCAATATCGGCAGGCATGATTCCGATGTATCCCCTTTGATTGCTCCCAATAACAGCTTCGGTTGGTCCGCCGATTTGCGCACTTGAACTATAATTTGCAAGAAGTCTTTGCTGAATTTGTGTCTTTGCAAAAAAAGCGACATCGTAAACCAAAGGATTGTTTGGATATCCTACGCCAGCTTCACTCGGTCCAGGATTGATTGCACCATTTTGATTTTTTAAATATGAATAGACTCCCAAATACCATGCATTTTGATATGTGCCCATAATACTCTGAAGAAGAGAAAGAGGCAGAGTAAATTTAAATTCTCCATTTACAGCAGCAGTGGAATCCAATTTAATTTTTAAAGAGGATTGAAGCGGTATTCTCGAAGTATATAAATCGTTTTCCACAGCGGTATCTAGATAGGCTGACGTAGGTGAGGATAGGATTGCAAAAACTCCTCTTCCATTCCATTCGGGGATTCTTAAATTAATATTTTGTGAAGCATCTACATAAGTATTGTCAAGCGTATTTACTATGCTGAAACCCAATCTCGTGTAACTAGAAATCTTTCCCATCTTAATAGAAAAATTAAGAGAGTCCTTTCCTGGATTGTCGGTAATTGTAACTTCTTTTATATCTGCAGAAGCCGAATCAATACCCGCTGGATATTTATATGTCCCAGGACCATTATCATCATTATCGCCGTCGACGTAGTGATAGCCTGTTTTAGGCGGATAAACTCCAAACACAAGTGTCATTGGCGGGGCAGCTCGCCCTGAAAAATCTTTTCCATAAAATGTAACGACATGGCGTCCAGCAGTAGGATTATTAATCGTCAAGTTAATATCTATATCATTTCCTGAATAGACTGCATTTTGTGTTGCAGGCGAACCGTCCACTATTGTTTTAAGAGATGAAAAATCCAAAAAACCTTTTAAATCACTTTGACTTAAAACCAACGAAACATTTACTGATGAAACCGGATAGTTATAAATAATTCCGGATTTAGGAGTTAAATTATGAAATCTTGGAAATGAATCAACAACTGCGGCTGCAATAGTTTCGTGATTTACTGATAAGTTTGGATTGTCGGGATCATTCGTGTAAAGACCACCGTTAATTACGTAAACATATTCAAATTGCTGATCAAGATTTAAGTTTGTTGTAAACGTGTAAACCCCAGTGCTGTCGGCATCAATAAGAGGATCAGCGCCAAAAGAGTTGAAAGAAGATTTTACAGTTACACTTGTTATGTTTCCAAGAAATTTGAAGTTGGGGCTCTTGGAATCAAACTGAAAAGTATACGGCGCCGACAGAAGTCCGCCAGCACTGACCTTAAATGTTGTGGTTAACGAAACTGTATCTCCGCCTGTTGTCTCAACAAATAAATAAGCAGTATGGCTTGCCGCTGTAAGACCTTGATTCGGTATATAAGTTAACACTCTGGTTGTCGTATCGAAGAATTGTTGGGGATTAGAAATAACCGTTCCGTCGATACTAAAAACCATTTTTGATAAATCAAGCTGATCTTTATTTGCCCAGGAAACATTGGCTCTAATGGTTGGTTTATTATTTGAAACAGTAGTTCCTGTCATTGGCAAAAAATAATAAATCATCGGGCTTTTAACATTAATGACTGAATTATTAAAATTTGAACTTATCTTTGGGTTAAGTGGATCTGAATAATAATTAATAACACCGCTTTGACCAACCGTATCTTTATATGTAACGAATTTATATTCATAACCTAAAGGAAGTACCTGAATGGTAGTTGTCCAATATCCCGGAGTAACTTGCTTCATTTTAAAAACTCCATTAGTCCAACTATTAAATGCCCCGTTCAATCCAACACCTGAATCTCCCTGTGCCAGGGTATAATTAAACATGAAGAAGACAGGAATAGCATTTGGATCACCGGGTGCTACCTGTGCAAATAAATTTGAAAACTGGGTTGTCTGTAGAACAAACAACAACAAAAAAATTTTTAATCCTCTTATATTAAAAATCATGTGGTAAAATTTTTTCATGATAGCCGTTCTCCTTGCAATTATTTTTCGGATGGGAAGAAAATTTTATAGTAGAATTAAATCAATAGGATAATAATGTTAATCAACGTTTAACACGGCTAACCTATCAATTTGTTCAGCGCCGTTCCACTACCTAAATGTAGGTTTTTTCTTTTTTATTATTTAAACTGGGGTGAATATACTACCTATTTGGGTAGTAATTTAGTTTAAATTGATGTTTAACACAAAATGATTAAATAGAGAGATTTAAATAATTTCTTCTTTTTATTTAATTATTTTTGTAATTGTTTTTAAAAAATTTTATGTCATTCAAACCATCATACATAGACCTATTTGATTCAGGCGAATTAAAAAAAAGAGTAATTGCCGCTGAAGAGATTCTTAAGTCATGCACAAGCTGTCCGAGAAACTGTCTGACCGACAGAACCAAAAATGAATTTGGAAAATGTCTAAGCGGATATCTTCCGATTGTTTCTGCATACACACCGCATTTTGGAGAAGAGCCTGTTTTAAGCGGAACTAATGGGGCAGGAAATATTTTTTTCGGAAATTGCAATCTTAAATGCATATACTGCCAGAATTCGGACATAAGCCAAAACTGGAAATCTGAAATCAAAAATCAGGTCAGCTTTGAAAGACTTGCAAATATTATGATCGAACTTCAGAAAAAAAATTGTCATAATATCGGACTCGTTTCACCGACGCATTTTTCCGCTCAGATTCTTAAGTCAATTGAGATAGCAATCAGCCAGGGACTTCACCTTCCCATTATTTACAACACGAACGGATATGATTCCGTCGAAATGTTAAAGCTCTATGAGAACATTGTTGATATTTATCTTCCTGATTGTAAATACGGCAACGACGAATACGCAAAGAAATATTCTAAGGTTGATGATTATTTTGAAAAGACTAAACTTGCTTTAAAGGAAATGTACCGGCAAATAGGCGACGAATTAATATTTGACGGAGAAGTTTTAGTTAGAGGAATGATAATACGTCATCTTGTTTTGCCGAATGAACTTTCAGAAACCGAGGAAGTTTTAAAATTTATTTCAAAAGAACTAAGCAATAAAGTTCATCTTTCTATAATGTCGCAATATTATCCGGCTTTTCATGCGAACAGAGATATATTAATTAATAGGACTATTCGAGAATCTGAATATGATAGAATACTAAGACTGCTTGACAAATACGGATTTGAAAATGTTTTTACTCAGGAGATAGAAAGCTTTGAATCCTATCGTCCCGATTTTGCTGGCAACAGGGAGAAACCATTTTCGTTTTAGTCCATCAAATGAATTCAAATTTATAAGGAAGTTGAGTGAATAAACAACCGGATATTGAAAAAAAATTTAGAAATAAACTTCTTGCACTTCTTTTTGTAGGGGTACTAATGGCGGCGCTTGATATTGCAATCGTTGGACCGGCGTTGCCTTCAATCCAAAAACAATTTAATATTGATGAAAGAACTATAGCGTGGATTTTTTCGATCTACGTATTGTTTAACTTAGTGGGCACACCTCTTATGGCTAAACTTGCAGATACAGTTGGAAGACGAACAATTTATATAGCTGATATAAGTTTGTTTGCAATTGGTTCTTTAGTCGTAGCTATTTCACCTACGTTTTCTATTTTGCTTTTAGGAAGAGCAATTCAGGGATTCGGTTCTGGAGGAATATTTCCTGTTGCAAGTGCGGTAATTGGCGATACTTTTCCAGAAGAAAAAAGAGGAAGCGCTCTTGGGCTTATTGGAGCTGTCTTTGGAATAGCTTTTATTATCGGTCCAATTATAGCGGGAATAATATTACTCTTTAACTGGCACTGGCTTTTTATAATTAATATACCTATCGCAATTCTTGTCATTGTAGTAAGTATGAAGATGCTGACTAATAATAATAAAGTTTCCAAAGGAAAATTTGATTTAACGGGAATGATATTACTTGGAGTAATATTAGCTTCACTTGCATATGGCTTTAACCAAATTAATTCAAAAGAAATATTTCAAAGTATATTTTCGTTCAGCGTATTACCTTTCATTCTGATTCCAATAATTTTAATAGTTCTTTTCAAAAGTATTGAACAGAAAATTGCTAATCCGGTTTTGCGTGTAAAATTATTTTCATCCAGGCAGGTTGTTCTTGCATCTGCTCTTGCTGCCGGCGCAGGAATTGTTGAAGCGGCAATTGTTTTTGTTCCTCCATTGCTGGTGTCTACTTTTAAAGTTACAAGTTCAACTGCAAGCTTTATGCTCTTTCCGGTTGTACTAACCATGGCGGCGGGTTCTCCGCTTGCAGGAAGAATGCTTGATAAAGTTGGATCAAAAATAGTTATAATTACCGGAACAATTTTATTAACGATCGGGATGTTTGGTATTGCGGAGAACAGCGGAAGTCTAATTTTGTTTTATGCTGCTGCATCTATCTGCGGTATAGGAATGGGTTTTTTGCTTGGCGCACCTCTTCGTTATATAATGTTGAAAGAAGCATATGAAACAGAGCGTGCATCTGCTCAGGGAGTTTTGACTTTGTTTACCGGTATCGGGCAGCTATTGGGAAGCGCTCTTGTGGGTTCAGTCGCAAGTTCTCAAGGAGGCGGTGCCGCCGGTCTTCAAATTGCTTATGGAATGGTGGGAGCAATTATATTTTTGTTAATGATAATTTCTTTAAATCTAAAAAACCGTCCTGAAGAACTAAAAACTGTAGCAGAAAATTGATGGCATTATTACCATGCATGATCTATTGAAAAAATTTCTTTTACAACAGGATGATGCAGAGTATAAATTTCATTTATTTTATCTGCATTGACTTCATATAATTTTTGATCATCGCATTTTAATTTTGCTGGTTCACCATTGCTTTGACACATTTCAATTTGTTTAATGTTTGAAGGTACCCTGAAATCTTCAGATGCAAATCCTGGGACGCTTCTAGAAATTTCAAACATCATTTTTCCCCAAATAGGAGCACACGCCGTCCCGCCGTATTGATAGCCGCTGCCGAGTTTCCTTTGCGGATTATCAAATCCGATCCATATTGCAGTAGCTAATTTTGGATTGTAGCCTACGAACCATGCATCTGTATAGTTTTGAGTTGTACCAGTTTTACCGGCAGCAATCCCCCGGTAAAATTTTTTTATAGATGAGGCTGTGCCTCCTTCAACAACTTTTTTTAACGCCGTTGTTACAAGAAAAGCTGTCGCCGAATCAAGTACAGTTGAAGTATCAATTGTGCTTTCATATAAAACTCTTCCATTTTTATCTTCAATTTTTAAAATAGAAAACGGCTTCGCATACTTTCCTTCGTCAGCGAAAACAGAATATGAAGAAGCCATTTCTAAGGGACTTACTTCCCCGGTTCCTAATGCGATAGAAGGATAATCCGGAATGTTAGATTCAATTCCAAGCTGGTGCGCAAATGCGACTACAGAATCAGCAGTAGTTAAATGTGTTATCGCATAAGCAGCAGAAAGATTTATCGAATGCTCTATCGCAGTTTCCATAGGAACAGGCGAATTAGTAAAATCATTATCATCATTTTGCGGTCGCCATTCATGTGTTGTACCGGAGTCAATAATTATTGGAACATTCTGCAACGGCTCAGCTAAAGTGTATCCTTTTTCCAAAAGCTCTCCATATAAAAATGGTTTAAATGAAGAACCCGGTTGTCGCTTTATCTGAAGTGCTCTGTTTAATCCTCTTGGATCAGAGTTCAGATTTCCTCCGATCATTGCTCGAATCATCCCTGTGCCAGGTTCGATGGAAATTAGTCCTATCTGCGCCTCTTGCATTGATATGGGAAATCTTTTCCATTGATATCTGACGGCATCCTCGGCAGCTTTTTGATCATCGTAATTCATTGTTGTTATAATCTTCAGCTCATTATGATCTAAACTCAAGCCCTTTTTACCAAGTATATCAACAGCTTCTTTACGTACATCTTCTAAAAAGAATTTTCCGAAATTGTCATTAAGATGAAGATCCAATGGGGTTTTAATTAATTTTTCATAGTCGTACTCGGAAAGCTTATTTACTTCGACTAAGTTGTGCAGTACAATATTTCTTCTTGCGAGCATTCTTCCTGGGTGTCTTACCGGATCGTAACCATTGGGTGATTGTACCAATCCTATTAAAGCTGCACTTTCACTTATAGAAAGCTGGTCCGGTGTTTTATCAAAATATTCTTCCGAGGCAGCCCATATTCCATAAGCACCGTGTCCAAAATACACAGTGTTTAAATACATTAACAGTATTTGATCTTTTGTAAATTTTTTTTCTAACTCTCTTGCTAACTTTATCTCTTCGAGCTTTCGAGAAATAGTTCGTTCATTTGTTAAAAATAAGTTGCGGGCAAGCTGCATAGTTAAAGTGCTTCCGCCTTGAATATGTCCGGTGAGTGTCTTAAAAATACCGCGCAAAATTCCTTTTATCGAAACACCATCGTGATTATAAAATTCTCTATCTTCTGTAGCGATTAAAGACGACAAAACATATTTTGAAATGTAACCGGTACTTCGTGCATCCACGCGATTTTTCTCACCGTAAAAGCCAATGAAATGTCCATCTGAAGTTACTGCATAAGATGAATAAAGAAGATTTATCGGAGGTAAATCTTGAGAGTAGGTCTTGAAATTAATCTGGAACGAAATAAAAAAGACAATAAAAAATATTTTAAAATAAATTTTATAGAAAGACAAGTTAAAGTGCATTTCTGAATTAATTTTTATAAAAAATTGCTATATTAAAAATAAATAAATCAACAAGAAAAAGTGCAAATAAAAATTTATCATGTACAATTTTAAGATAGCGGAAAATTTCTTATAGAATTTTCTTCTTTGAAAATTCAGAGAAAAGGTTAAATTTGGACTAATAATTCGCTTATAGTAAGCCTTTTAATTTTGTCAGGATCCGGCAAATGAAAGATTTTTTTAGTGTTCAGGAAATATCTAAGTTATTAAAAATAAGCAGGTCTACTGTTTTATACTATATTAAAACAGACAGATTAAAAGCTGCTCAAGTTGGAAAAGTATATATAATCTCCCGCGAACATTTCGGGGAATTTTTAAAAGATCAGCGCAATAAAAGGAAAGATTCGGAAGGAAATCAAACGCATCTGGATTTTTGAACTAATTTTTAATGAACCCAATTATAAAGACGAACGTCTAATTCTAAAAAAGTAAGGAAAATCGATAAAAAACGGATATTCAAAGTCAAACCGAAAGGTCGGAAAGTAAAAGTAGATTAGTTTTTACCTTACAAAAATTCTTAAAAATTGTTTATATTTAACACTTATTTTTTTTGAACTTATTAATTTCAAATAATTCAACAACAAGGAGTAAGCTAAAAATTGAAAATAACTAAGCAATTTACAAACCGTGAAAGTAAATCTTTAGATCAATATTTGCTTGAAATCGGTAAGGTTGACTTAATTACTCCAGAAATGGAAATCGAGCTTGCTAAGAGAATCAAAAAAGGAGACCGTCGTGCTCTCGAAGCTTTAACTAAAGCAAATTTAAGATTCGTAGTTAGCGTAGCTAAACAATTTCAAAATCAAGGGCTATCATTAGGCGATTTAATTAATGAGGGAAATCTCGGATTAATTAAAGCAGCCGAAAGATTTGATGAAACAAGAGGTTTCAAATTTATTTCTTATGCTGTATGGTGGATTAGGCAGTCAATTATGCAGGCAATTGCAGAACAATCAAGGATGGTTCGACTGCCGCTAAATCGTGTCGGTACTTTAAATAAGCTTGGGAAAGCATATTCGAAATTGGAACAAGAATATGAAAGAAAACCAAGCGCCGCCGAATTAGCCCAAGAACTTGACATGAAAGCAGATGAGGTTGCCGATACTTTGCAACTTTATGGAAGACATGTATCAATGGATGCTCCGTTCTCCGGAGATGACGATAAAAATAGTTTGATAGATATTCTCCCAAATGATCAGCAGCCGGCGCCAGATGTAAAGCTTATGCATGAGTCTCTCAAGAGTGAAGTTGAAAGCGTACTTTCTACTTTAAGCGAAAGAGAAGCTAATGTTCTTAGACTTTATTTTGGAATCAACAGTGAAAGATCTGCAACTTTAGAAGAAATCGGCGAGCGTTTTAATTTAACCCGCGAAAGAGTTCGCCAGATTAAGGAAAAAGCTATCAGAAGCCTGAGACACCCTTCAAAAAGCAAGAACCTCAAAGCTTATTTAGGATAAATCTTATCTTTTAAAATTCCACTTCGCTAAAAAGTGAAGTGGAATTCTTTTTATAAAGCATACCATTTTTTCCCTTTAAATTTTAAAGTATATTTCATTCTAACAAATCAATAAGTTGATCTATGTTAAAGAAAATAAGTTTTAAAAAATTTTTCAATTCCAAAATATTTTTCTTTGCTTTTGGCGCAGCAACAATAATAACCATAGTATTTATTATCGGCGTAATCAGAATTCAGGACAGTAATAAAAATATTTTTGATGATGCGTCGAACCAATTGTTAAAAATAACTTCGCCGGAAATACCGCAAGCACTTTCTTTTGCCGGCGAGAAAGTTCCGCTTAATGATTTTGAAGTTAGAGAAAGAGTTGATCGTGAATTAATTGTTAATACATACTGGTTTTCATCGACAATTCTTGGTATGAAGCGTGCTAACCGATGGTTTCCTGTAATTGAACCAATTCTAAAAAAATATAATGTCCCGGATGATTTTAAGTATCTTGCATTAATAGAAAGCAATCTATCAAATTCATCATCATACGCTGGCGCAGTTGGATTTTGGCAGTTAACAGTGGAAGCAGCAAAAAAGTATGGATTAGAAGTAAACGATCAAATAGATGAGCGCTATAATGTTGAAAAATCCACTGAAGCCGCATGTAAATATATTTTAGATGCGTATGATGAATTTAAAAGCTGGACACTGGCTGCAGCAACTTATAATATGGGCTTCAATGGGATGAGAAAACAAATTGATCGCGAGAAGACCAACGATTATTATAATCTCATTTTAAGCGACGAAACTATGCGATACGTCGCAAGAATTCTCGCGATGAAAATTATTTATAAGAGTCCTCAAAAATACGGTTACTTTTTAAAGCCGGAAGATTTGTATCCGGTTCTTAAAACAATAAATATTAAAGTCGATTCTTCCGTTGACGATTGGGCTGATTTTGCTGCTAACCACGGTGTCAATTATAAAATTTTAAAATATTATAATCCCTGGCTGCGAGATATTTCTTTGATAAATAAAAAGAAAAGAATATATACTTTAAAACTTCCCCAAGTGCCCAACGATGGAATTATTCCAAGCGGAAACTAACTAAAAAAGGAGGCGTTAAACCTCCTTTTTTTATTAGCAAAATTTTATTGACTAATTATTATTTATGTTCGGCTGATTGCAAACGCCTTTTAAATTTCTATTTAGATAATGATCGTAAACTTCCAGCATTAAAACATAGCTGTTCAAGCTGTATGCTGCTCCGTGAGCGCCTGGAGGAAAGATTCTTAAGTCGGCATCTTTTCCGGCATTTATTAATGCGGTTAATAACTGCATCGTGTTTTGTACATGGACATTGTCGTCCATTGTGGAATGGACTAATAATAATTTTCCTTTTAAATTCGCGGCATGTGTCATCGCATCGCTTTGAATATAACCGTTTTTATTCGCGTCTAAAAGATTCATATAGCGCTCGGTATAAATATCGTCGTATAACCGCCAATCCGTAACCGGAGAATTTGCAATTCCAATTTTAAATACGCCAGGATGTGTGAGCATTGTAAATACCGTGCTGTAGCCGCCGTAGCTTGTTCCCATTATTGCCATGTTTGTTGAATCTACATAAGGAAGTTTTGAAAGATAATGAGCGGTCTCGACAAAGTCATGACTTTCCCATTTGCCAAGCTGCCCGTAAACTATTTTCATAAATGCGCTGCCGTAATTAGCGTTGCCGCGGTTATTAACGTCAACAATTATGTATCCGTGTTGTGCCAGATATTCATTCCAGCCGTATGACTCAAACGAATTATAAATTGAATGAGATTCAGGTCCGCCATAAATAGAAAGTATAACCGGATATTTTTTTGTTGAATCAAAGTTTACAGGCTTAATCATTGAGCAGTCTAATTTTACATTGTCAGAAGTTACAAAGCTGAAAAGTTCTTTAGCCGAATAAGCATGTGTTTTTATATATTCGCCTACAGAAGAATTATCTTCAAGCTTTTTTAACAGCTTACCGTTTGATTCACACAAATCAACTTGCCTTGGCAAATTTATGTTTGAATAAGTGTCTATGTAAAATTTAGTATTGGGTGACATGTCAATCTGGTGATAGCCCGTAACATTTGTTAATCGATTTTCATCAGATCCATCAAACCTTATAGAATATAGCTGCTGTTCAAGGGGCGAAGCTTCTGCGGATAAATAATATATTTTTTTATTTTCAACATTAAAACCTAAAACTTTTATAATGTCCCAATTTCCTTTTGTGACCTGGTTAAGAAGTTTTCCATCATAGTTATATCTGTAAATATGGTAATAACCGCTGCGGTCGGATACCCAGAAAAATTCTTTAAGATTTTTCGGGAAATAAATCATGTCGTTTACATCGGTATAAAAATTAAAAATAGCTACCCACGTATTATTTTTTTCTTCCATAATTAATTTACGATCACCGGTTTCAACGTTGAAGAAAAATAATTTCATATCATTCTGAGCACGGTTCAGAACAATCATTGCAAGTGTATTGGGTTCGCTTGTCCAATAAATTCTCGGGATATAAAAATCTCCGCGCTCCCCGGTGTCTAGCCAGATTTTTTTATTTGTCTTAACATTAATAACACCAATCCTAACTTTCGGATTTGGATCGCCGACTTGCGGAATTGGTATATCAATATATTTTGAATGCAAGCCTTCGAAATTTGTAATCTGAATTTCCGGCACTGCGCTTTCATCAAACTGCCAATAAGCAATATACTTGCTGTCGGGCGACCAGTTCCAGGCCTGCGCCTGACCGAATTCTTCTTCATATACCCAATCATAATGTCCGTTGAAAATATTTTTTGCAGCATCATCTGTCAGCTTAGTTTCATTTTTTGTATTGAAGTTGAAGACGTACATATTTCCTTCACGTTCGTAGCCCACCATAGAACCGTCTGGAGAAAGCTCTGCTGTTCTTGCGTCTTTAGCTGCCAGTTTTAGATTTTTATCTTGCAGTGAATAAATGTAATAATCAGAAATACCTGACCTGCGGTAAATTTTTCTAAAGTTTGTTTCAAACACCAGATGCTTCGAATCGTGAGCCCACTGGAAAGATTTGTATTCAAATGGCTTGTTTGTATCCGGGAAAGTTAAATTTGAAGCATCAAAAATTAATTCGTCTTCGCCGGTTAGAGGATCATATGATCTTATCTCTTCGCGCTTTGTCGAATCATTTTTGGTAATGTATGAATAACTGTTTCCGCCGTTTATCCAGTTAACATCGTTTGGTCCGGCTTTGCCTGCAAGCTTTGATGTTGATTGTACGGCTTCTTTTACATCTTTATAAAATATTTTTTCTTGAGCCGGAACAGTAATAAAAAACAAGATCGAAAAGATCACAATGAACGGTCTTATAAGTTGAAAATTATTTTTCATTTGTCTTCCTACTTCGATATTTAAAAATGAATTTGTTTAATTAAAAATAGGCATCAATAATTATAAATAAAAACGAATGGCTAACATTATAGGTTTATTGATAATTTATATATTTTTCCGGTAATCTAAAATTTTTTAAAAATCATTGTAAAATTAAATTGAGATAATAAAATGGAAAACGGATTAAAAGAAATTGCCAGGAAATTTTTTAACTCTGAATATGAAAGCCTTTCCGAACGGGAGCAGAAAATCATCCGGCATATTACTACACGGACTCATATTAGCCGAAATGTTAATAAAGAATATGAGGAAAAGCTTTCGGTAGGAGAAAAAATAGCAGATAGAGTTGCGGCATTCGGCGGGTCTTGGACTTTTATAATTATCTTTCTATTTGTTTTGTTTTCTTGGATTGTACTTAATTCTTTTATACTCCTAAATAGTAGTAAAGTTTTTGATCCTTATCCTTATATATTGCTCAATCTTGTTTTATCAATGATAGCTGCAATACAGGCGCCCGTAATATTGATGTCTCAAAACAGGCAGGCTGCACGCGATAGAATGGACGCATCGCATGATTATGAAGTTAATTTAAAAGCTGAAATCGAAATTCTATCTTTACATGAAAAAATAGATGAAATGAGAGAGAAACAACTATCGGATTTAATCCAGCTGCAAAAAGATCAATTAAAAATGCTTGAACAAGTGCTCAACAAAAAAACTTTAAGTGAATAGAAAAAATAAAGATTAATATTCGTTAACTTATGTGCACCGGTTCTTTGTAATTCTGTGGAAGACTTTTTAACCTGATGCTGCCTGTGTTCACAAGCTTTTGATTCTATGCATTATATTGAAATCTCTCTATTAAAAATCCAGCTAAACTTTTCACTGGCACCCGCAAATGAAAATCGGTTTGCAAGAGTCAAATATCTTTCAGAAAGTGTGCATAAGTAATCCTGGGCTTTTGCTGCAATACCGGACATACCGCTGAGTGATTCAATATTCCATCCTTTAACAAGATTGCCAATTATTTCAGAATAATCCTTTATAGTATAAACCTCAAGTTTTTGGGCTACTTTAGAAAATTTTGCAAATAAGTTTTCATCGCTTCCGTCATACATCAAAGTTGCAGGCATCGCGATTTTTGTTTTCATCATTTTTGAAAATGAAAGAATTGCCTGAACAGGATCAACTTCAAAGATTTTTGACATAAACATGCGGTAAGCCTTTTCATGGCGTGCTTCATCTCCGGCAATTACCCCGCATATTTTATGAAGCTTATCATCGCCTGCTTTTTTAGCAAGTGTGGCAACATTACGGTGAGAAATTTTTGTAGCTCTTTCCTGAAATGAAGTATAAATAAATCCGAGATAAGGATCGTTCTCCGTTTTGGGGTCAAAGCCATTATTAATTAAATGATGAATTGTAACTTCAACTGCGCGCATATCAACTCTGCCTGTAAGGTAAAGATATTTATTAAGCAGGTCTCCGTGCCGGTTTTCTTCCGAAGTCCATCCTCGACCCCATTTAGCCCAAGGATTTTCGCTGCTGCCGGTAATATCAGTTATACCATTAAGTCTGTTTAACCAGGTTTGATATGTTGGCAAAGCTTCTTCCGTAACCATATCACCAATTAATACTACGAGCAAATCATCCGGCAAATCTTTTGCGGCTTTACGAAAAGCTATGACTTCATCATCCCAGTTGCCCGCCCGCATATCCGGCAGAAAATCGCTCGGCTGCCAGCTTGCATTGACCGGCTTTAATAGTTCATTCAGGTTTTGACTAACAAATCCTTCTATGCTTTTTATTACTTCAAATCTTGAAGCAAAATTATTTTGTTCTAACATGCTGTCCGCTTTCGTGAGGTTGATGTTAAAATAAAGCTTATATTGATAATATCCTATTTTTCTGCGGGTAATAATTTATCAATGTAATAACTCCATAGAAATGTCATAGATTGGACTCAGTAGAAATGTCAGTAAAAATTAAATTAGAGAACTCAGAAAAAAGGAGTTCTCGCAATGGAAGGAATACTGACAATGAGTCAAAAAGAAG
>JAKAKL010000020.1 GCA_021824565.1 Bacteroidota bacterium
CATTCACAAAGCTTTTTTGAAAAAGGACGAGCAGCGGCTTGAAATTTTAAAAGGTGTTTCGCTTCAAGTAGAGCAAGGTTTGATCAGCGTGATTGTCGGCGCTTCCGGCGCAGGTAAGAGCACACTGCTTCACATTATGAGCGGTTTGGATAATGCCGATCAAGGCGAAGTGGTTTTGAAAGGGACGAATATTTTTTCTCTGGGCGATGATAAACTTTCCAAATTCCGAAACCGGCACATCGGATTTGTATTTCAGTTCCATCATCTTCTGCCGGAGTTTGATGCGCTTGAAAACGTCGCAATACCGGTTATGATTTCCGGTGAGTCCAGAACAAAATCTTTTGCCCGCGCGAATGAACTTCTTAACCTGGTCGGTTTGAACGAAAGACTTCATCACAAACCGTCTGAATTATCCGGTGGTGAACAGCAGCGTGTTGCGGTTGCACGTGCGCTTGCCAACAATCCCGATATTGTTTTCGCCGATGAACCTACCGGTAATCTGGATTCTGTTAACAGTGAAATGCTTCACAAACTTTTTGTTGAACTGAAACAAAAACTTGGCGTAACCTTTCTGGTTGTTACTCACAACCCGGAACTGGTAAAACTCGGCGACAAAGTTTTCGAAATGAAAGACGGAAAAATTTCCTAACCACCCCCTTTTATTCCCTCCTTTTACCCGCTTGGACCGCGAAGCGAGGCGAACTAAGGATGGGGACACAGAGGAATACCAAAAAAAAGATTGACAACGACTTTCTTTTAGGGTAATTTTAATCTGTGCCAAACAACATCTAAAATGGGGTACAAGCTTAATATAGTTGCAACTTATTTGGTCATAACAAGAAGGTTAAAAATTCCATTCCATTAAAGCTAATTATTAGTTGTCAACTGTGCTGTCTCAATAAATCTTTGTATTTACGCAAAAGTTTTGATGCTTAGCAACCGTCTGCATCAACAAACAAAAAAATAACATAATCAAACGGGGTAGAATATGCGGAAAAGCAATGCATTATTACTTAGCATCTTTTTCTGGTCACTCCTTTTTTTAACTTCTACATGGATTTATCCGCAAGCCGACACAGTAGTGATCAAGCAACAAACAAAGAAACTTATCAAAGCAGAAATTTTAAAGGCGGAATTCAAGAATTTGGAAAAGTTCGACGATGAAGGTATAGTTCTCCATAAAGAATTAGCGAAGGCAGGGTTCAAACCAGCCGTAAAAAATTCAAATTATTGGGGACAAGCAGAGACCTATACAGATAAACTTGGTCGTCAATTAAAAGCTGAAACTTATATCCGTGACTACGAAAAAGCGGGTTCAAAAGACAAAGCAGCATTAGCTCAGGTTGTATTATCCCTCGGTAAACGTTCGGAAGTATATACTTTTTATTTAATTGCAAAAGAGGGAGATTTTAGTAAAGTAGAAGAGTATTTCGTTGGCAGTGACATGAAAGTGTCACGAGCAAACAGTTGGTGGAGCTGCGTTAGAAGTAGATTACTAAAATGCGCCGGGCCTTGTGTAGCAGCACTTGGTACTTGTACTGGGACATGGGCGGCATATCTAGGATGCGTTGCAGTGGCATGCGGCGGCTGTTACGCAGGTATAGCTGCATGCTGCGGATGCAATTGTAAATGGTGGTGTAAGTGGGCTGTTGGCTGCTGCCGCAATTAAACTATGAAGTTGTAGAATTTAGTAACATGCAGACGGTTGCATTATAAAATTACTTCCATATATAAAAAGTGATAAATATTTTTCTACCCCCTTCTCATTGCGTTCCTCCTTGACCGCTTCGCCATGGAAGTGAGGCGAACTAAGGAGGGAGAATTAAAAGAGGCGGTCCGGAATAAAAAAGGTTGACAACAATTTTCTTTTCCGCTAAGTTGAGTTAGTACCGAACGGCTTCTAAAAATGGGGTACGCTTATTTAGAACCAAGAATTACAATATAGATTTTACTTTTACTCTTCCGGTTAATTTTGTAAATAAACAGCAACCGCCAAGGTGTCTTATGGCGGGCTTGTCGCCGTCTTTATTGCGGGTTAAGTAATAGCTATGCGTTAATTAAATAAGGATGAAAAATGGCTAATCTCGACTGGTTCAAAGGCAATACTTTCCATTCAGTTATTAGGGTTGTTGCTCGTGATTTAGAAAGTAAACACAAAATTGAATTTAGTGGATTTGGACTAGATTTTGTCATTGAAAAATATGAAGAGAATAAAGAGAAAAATTACCTAACGGAAAATGTTAAATCTTCACCGAATCAAAGAACTGTTGAAGACGCAGCGTATTCAGTAAATCTTTTATTGGAAGATGCGATTCGTTTCGCGAGAAATCAAAAAAGAGACTTTGTCAAGCGAGACGATATTGAACGTGCTTATTTAAAAAATTATTGTGGTATTTGGCCTTTGTGTGAAGGTAGATAATGAATAAGCCTGAAAAACAAAATGAGGAACATTTTAAAGATTCTTGTAATCACGCAATCAGTATTACAAAAACTCTATTATCATACTCATCAGCGGGCATAGCATTTATTATTAGCATTATTGTTGGTGGATTAAACTTTTGTCCAACATTTATAAATTGGTTGTCAATTGGTTCATTCTCTTTAAGTATTATCCTGGGTTTATTTTTCTTAATGAATGTTGTTGGACATATCAATCAATTTGCAAACTACAATGTTAACCTGCCACGACTTCGTTATATAACTATCTTCCAAATGCTGTCGTTTCTTATTCCAATATTGTTGATCGGCTTTTATACGTTGACATATGTCCCAGAAAAGGATAGTGAAAAAGGGGACTATATTGAATTAAAACACAATGGCGTCAGCGTTCGTAAAGAATTGAATAAAAATGATTCAATAAATGTTTTTATTAACAATACTAAAATTAGAGTAGAAAAGTAAACGCAACTTGCGAGGTGATATGAAACCCATACCATCACAAGAAAAGAACAAGGAAACGGTTAGAGAATACTCTTGGGCATTAATCGTAATGTCGATAATACTTTTGCTTCTCGGCGTATTTGTTTCTCGCGGCTACTCGCCAATGATTAACATGAGATCTCTTACCAAAAACTTCAATCCGCCCATGGAAATAAATTTCACCCTGTACTTTTTTCAAAAAGCAGTTGAGCTGCTGCTTTGCATCGTTGTTTTTCTTTCGGCAACGTTTGTTCAAAAATTCAGCGAGAGATGGAGGAAAATTCTTCTCTACAGTTTGATAGCCTCAATAATATATTTATTTGTCTCACCAATAATTACCTACTATAATTTCGATCGCTTAATACACGGTCTTGATGTAACATCAAAATTGATCGGGACTTATGCAACGGCAGTCGTTCTTTCGGCTTTCTTTATCGCGATCAAAATAAAATTATCAAAAGAAGAAATTAGATTATTATTTAAA
>JAKAKL010000089.1 GCA_021824565.1 Bacteroidota bacterium
CTGCATCTGTAATGATTTAGTAGAAAGCTTGCCACTGGCACAATCCACTGTTTCTCAGCACTTGAAAATATTAAAAGAAGCCGGGCTTATTGATGGTATTCAGAAAGCTCCAGCTATTGAATATCACTTAAATGTAGAAAATTGGATCAAGGCAAAACGAGTTCTAAAAGATTTTTTTGAAGCGTAATAGTTCTATTGCTATCTTAGTTAAAATTCTTTTACTTTCTCTTGTAACTAAACCTTACACTTAATTCCCATTCTTAATCAAGTTAACTTCTTCGCATGCGCCGCATTCAAACTGTAATGTGGTATGATTGATTTCATATTTATCGTGCAGCTTATGTTCAATCTGTTTTTGAATCTCTATGGTTTTACTAACAGCCATATCTTCAACCTCAATGTGCGCTTCAAAGTGAGTGTCGTTATCATTCATCTTCCATAAATGAATGTGATGAACATTTTTTATTCCGGATATCGATTCTACTAAATCTTTTAATTCATTCAACTCAATCCCTTCCGGCGAAGACATCATAATAACATCAAGAGCTTCTTTAACTATCTCATACGTTTCTTTCAATATGTAAACCGAAATAAGAATTGTTAAGAGCGGATCAATCCAGTAAATTTTGTAGAAGATTATAAATACAGCGCCTATTATTACGGCAAGTGAAGAAACCGCATCGCTAAGCAAATGGAAATATGCGGCGCGGATATTAAGATTACCTTTTGAACCTTTTTTAAGAAGTAGTGTACCGGCTACATTGGCAGCTAATCCTAACGAAGCAACTATCAACATTAAGTTTCCAGTGATTTGAGAAGGACTGTAAAACCGTTCGATTGCTTCCTTGATTAGAAAGAAACTAATGATGATCAGCGTGCTGGCATTTATTATCGCGGCAATAATCTCAGCGCGTTTTAAGCCAAAAGTATATTTGGATGTTTTTGGTTTTTTGCTCAAACGCATCGCAATGTAAGTGATGATAATTGTTATGCCATCGCTGAAATTATGAAGTGCATCGGAAATCAACGACAAGCTTCCGGAAATAAAACCGCCTATAACTTCTGCTATTGTTATTAAAAAGTTCAACGACATTGTGATGAATAGATTTTTCTCTGAAGTTTCAGCGCCGTGGTCGTGTGAATGATTGTGTGACATAAATTTTGTTTAACCTTTTGCAACAAAGACTTTTACTGAAACCATTTTTACCTCAATGTAATTTTTCTGTGTGATCTGCTATTGTTCCGCTAATAAAAGTTTGAACGGCTTCATCTATATTTTTAATATCAGTTACAACAGGTTTAATATTTAACTGAAGCATACTTTGATAAGCACCGTTTCCCATTCCGCGTGCAAGTAAAATCTGGCAATCTTTAATTGCTTCCGCCATACTAATATGTTTGGAATGAGAATGCTCATCAAGTCCATGCTGCTCACCAGCATGATGCTGATGTTCTTCATCCGCAAAATTATGATGACCAAGTTTTTCGCGGCGTTCTCGCTTAACAACTTTACCGTTTTCAACAAATAACACCTCATAAAATTTTGCTCTACCAAAATGCTGACTGATAGTTAATCCATCATCTGTAACTGCTGCGATATTGATTGTTGTGATTTCCAATTTTTCTCCGATATGATTTTTATAAAAATTAATGTTTATTAATTATTGTGCTCTATTTGTGATTCTAAAATAAATATATAACTAGATCTGTCTTTCTTTTGGGTACAGTTATTTATTTACAACATATTCTCAGGCATTTGTACTGCAATAACTTTCCCGCGTGCTGTGATTTCTCCATTTGCCGAAACTGTAATTTCAAAAATTACTTTTCTTCCTTTCACTTCAATTATTCTTCCTCTTAATTCAAGCTCAATACCAAGTGGTGTTGGTTTAAGATAATCAACTTGAAGTGAAGCTGTAACAAAGCGAAAAGGTGGAAGTGTACCCGGTTCTCTATTTTCATTTCTATAAGCAGCAAGTGCTGCACTTCCGGTTCCGTGGCAATCAATTAACGATGCAATTAATCCACCATAAACAAAACCCGGAATTGCGATGTGATATTCTTTGGGTGTAAAATGTGAAATTGTTTCATCTCCATCCCAGTAACTTTTTATGTGATGACCATACTCGTTGTTTCGTCCGCAGCCGTAACAATAACTCAGTTCATCGGGATAATAATCCTGAATTGGTTTTGTATTCATAGAAATAGTAAAAGCAAATTAATAACTGAAGTTACGAAAAATCGCAAAAACTGCATGTCATACTCGCGAAAGCGGGTATCTGCTATGCTAAAATAAAACGAAAAAATGGATACCCGCTTTTGCGGGTATGATATATCTATTTTATAATCCATACGTAAGGTGAATTATTAATTTAAAACTAACATCCGCCAACAACGCGTTTCTGTTCTTTCTTTACAGGTCCGGCTGATTTATTATTTTGAATCAAAACAGGAATTACTGCTTTAGCTTTTGTACGAAAACGGTTCTGATAAACTTCATCAATATTTTTTGGATTTTCGATTGGTTTAAAGTTTAATATCTGTTCTCTGAAAGCATTTAATCCACCTTGCAAAATTTTAATTCGCTTATAACCAAGTTCATTTGCTATGATAGCCATTTTTCTTTCGGTCAACTCATCATCAGCAACAAACACATTTATTTTATGTTTTAGCCGAAGCAATTGAACAGGTTCCTTTTCAAACAGATTATCAATTGTGAATAATGTGGATTTGGGCATACTTTCTTTTGTGTATTCTTTTTCAGGTCTGAAATCTATTATCTGAAACTTATTATCCTGTTCATCCATTAAACGATATGCAAATTCATCTACACTCATTACTTCAAGATTATAATTTTTAACAAAATTTGTATCTTCAACTAATTGTGTTAGTGATGCTTTACGATCAGGGAAAATAAAAGCAGATAATGCCATTAAAATTCCAATAGCCGCAATGCCAATGTAATAAGGAGTAAATCGGATAGGTGGTTTGCTAACTTTATTAACTTTGTTTTCCACAATCGAAGCAATCCAAAAAGAAAATAAACCGGCAACAATAAAAATGAAAGCAAAAACATTTTGAGACATTCCAAGTGTTGCAAAAAATCTTGGATTACCTAAATTGGTTGCCTTGTAAAGAGGTTCAAAAATTGGATAACCTTCTGCAAAAACAATAACACCCAAAAAGGCGCCAACAATAAAAATCATAGCATCAATTTTTCCGATTGCTGCTGCGCATACGCTGGTGCCGGGGCAAAATCCACCAACTACAAAACCCAATCCCATAATTAATCCGCCAATTATTGCAGACCAAAGAAAAGTTGGATTAATATAAACAAGACTCATATCAAGCAATCCGAAGTGTGCTAAACCC
>JAKAKL010000043.1 GCA_021824565.1 Bacteroidota bacterium
AGGCTCGCTCGATTCGCGTGCACGATTAATATGTGCAAGTATTTTACCGGAATCTTCAGGGTGAACTAATTTTAAAATTGATTCAAACTCCCCGTCAAAAATCTCAGGCTGAAGTCCATATATTTGATAGAGTTCTGTTGAACAATTTAATTTATTTGTTTCTAAATCCCATTCCCAGCTTCCAAGATGAGCAATTTCTTCTGCACGGTTCATCATTAATTTGTTTTTCTTGAGCATCTGTTCATTTAGTATTCTTTCGGTAACATCACGAAAGACGCTTAGCAGCAGTGCATCACCGGATTCGATTTCAACTAGCGTATAAGTACCGTCGAGATATACAATTTTCCCCGAAGGAAGTATAAGCTTTTGTTCAAGTTTAGTCGGAAAGCTTTTTTCTTTGAAACGGGCCCGGTAATTTTGAAGCATTGCTTCTTTGTTCTTCCCTCCGTTATAAGTTACTGTGAGGGGATGTTCTAAAAGGTCTTGAGATTTCATTTCAACCAATTTGCAAAACGCTTCGTTAACTGCAATTATGATTCCATTTTTGTCAGTCAGCCGCATTCCTTCTGCAGAACTTTCCCATACCGAACGAAAACGGATTTCGGATGAACGTAAGGCCTTCTCTGCTTCTTTGAGCTTGGTTATATCAGTTAGCGTACCTTCGTAAAATAGGTTGCCCCGTTCGTCTGCCAGTAAATGAGCATTCTCTCTCACGATTAGTGGTGTGCCATCCTTGCGTTTAAGGTGAAGCTCAATACTGTGCAGCTTGCCGTTAACTTCAAGTTTTTCGATCCAAAATGTTCGTTCCGATGAATTCAGATATAATTCGTTCACAATATCGGCAGCTAAAAGTTCTTCCTTAGAATTATAGCCAAGCATCTGGACTAACGTATCATTGACATTTACAAGCTTGCCGTCCGGGGTACTAAGGTAGATCCCATCGGGAACATTTTCAAACAGCCACCGGAATTTCGCTTCGGACTCACTCAATGCTTCTTCAGCCCTTTTTCGTTCTGTAACATCGCGCGCAATAAGAATCTTTCCAATTTCAACATCTTTATTAATAATTCCAATTTGTGAAAGCGAAAGGATTTTCTTTTCACCATCCGATATATAGTCTACTTCGTAATCCGTAACATCCCTGTTTATTTCATAATTATAAAACAGGTTATTCACATTAATAACTTCTTCTTTGTTAGAAAGCTTTGATCTGAATAATTTTTCTGCGTATGCGTTAAGCTGAAGTATTTTACCCCCTTTATCAAGAATGAGCACAGCTTCTTTCATGCTTGCAAATAAATCGTTTGCAATGTCTTCTACACTTGGAGTAAATAATTTATATTTTATAACAGCTACCAAAATGAAATACGATTGAACAACTGTTGCCGATTCTCCGATTTGTACAAGATCATGATTGTTGAATATCTGAGGGATTATTACATTTGAGATAAGTCCTAACATTAAGCTTATTAAGGAACCGATAAGAATTAAAGGCAATGATTTTTTATAAGTATAGTCTGAAGTTGTTTTAATTTTTTCAATTATGAGATATACCGAGTAAATAGCTGGTAAAATAATAGCAACTAAAATTGCCGGAAAATAAAGGACCCCTTGAATTCTATCATAACCCCAACCTGTTTTAAGATAGTCTGCTAAAATAAGATTAGAGTTTATACTTATTAATATAATTGTAAAAACAGAAGTGGATAAAATGTAATAGATTAAATCTCTTTTTCTTCCAATAAAAGTATAGGTAAAATTTAGAAACCAAAAAGTTGGAGCCAAACTCATTATCGAATCAATTTTAATAAGGGGCAGAATGTATTCTGTAGGCAGGGGCTGGCGAAGAATAATTTCAACAATAATCCAGAGCATTAAGTTTGTTGAGTAGAGTAGAAATGAATTGTTTACTGGCCGTTCTTTTCTATTAATAAATATGTAGCTCCAAACTGCCCCATTAAATAAAAGTGCTACTATTGGTATAATGGAATATGTGTTCATTATTTACTTTTAATATAAGAGAGGAGAGTATTTCTATAAATATACATCTCTTGAGAATAAAAATCCCAATGAAGCTCCCCGCCGTAGGCAGCGGGGTATCAAATTACTGGAATAGTGTTAATTGTGTTTCTTTGTGCAAAACAGTGTATTCTTTTTCTATTCCTTGTTCTTTTACATATTTGGTTATCGTGCTTTCGTCTCCAAACCGACTAACTGTATTTGCATAATATCCATCGCTCCAAAATTCTCCTCCCCATAATGCTTTTTTTACTTCCGGATGGCTTTGGAATATTTGCCTTGCTGTTATACTTTTTATCATCGTTACTATTTTTGTGACAGCATAATTTGGGACTGATTGCACTAGAAAATGTACATGGTTTTTATCTGTCCCTATTTCTAAAAAGTGTATTTGATATCGCTTCGCTATTTCTATACATGTTTCTTTGAGCGTTTCATCTACTGCTTTACTAAATACTACTTTCCGATACTTTGCTGGTATTACAACATGATACAGCAACACTGTAACATCATGTGACTTGTGTATGTATTCACTCTTTGACATACACTAATTTAATTCTTTTCGCCGCAAGCGGCAGGGAATTTAACTCTTAGTGTTAAATAAACCGGGGAACTTTCCTATGACTACTATGTGATTGCTCTAATAAGTTTAAAATTTTTAAAACAGAGATGGAATACGGTATAGATAATTTTTTTTATACAGAGCTTTCGCGTGCAGCCGAATACCTCGTTGTTTTAGGTATCAAAAAAGAAATTACAAACAATTCAAAAAATTGGAGTGAACAGTAACTGTTTTAGTGAGAACAATAGTAAACATAATACGATCTTACATTTTTATAAAAAGTAAATTTGTCTATTTATCTATTTATAAAATAGATTATTTAAAAAGTTTTTTTCTTTTTTGTATTAACATTGACATTATTTAACAAGACTGCTAATTTCCAATTGTAGATCACTCTTATATTTTTCATCTACTTAGTAAATCTTTTTTAATAGAACTAAGTGGAAGAACCGATGCACAATAAAGCATTACAACAAGAAAAAAAAATCATTCTCCTTGTTAAGAAAGAAAATTGTGATAAATATTTTTTCTTTCATGCTCTCAATAAGTTGAATTTCCTATCCGCAATTGGTTTTCTGCGCGCTTCTTCTAGAGATACAACTAATAATTTTACATCCCGGAAGACTATCCATCGTTTCAATCCACCTATCATCTTTCCGACAATGACCAATATTAAAATAAATATTGAGCGTTACCTTCTTAATAATTTTAGACAGCATTACATTAAAAATAATTACATCAAAAAAAGA
>JAKAKL010000110.1 GCA_021824565.1 Bacteroidota bacterium
TAACTCCAGTCGGGCTACGCCCTCCTTACGTTACCCGAATGCAGTACTTTAACTAACATATTTATTAACTTTATTACTGACATTTCTAAATAGTTTTATATACTGACATTTTTAAAGAGTTAATACATGGATTCTTTAAAAATATTACTGGACTTTTGCCGCAATAAAAGAAACTAGAAGCCCCACTAAAATTCCAAGATGAGTAGTCTCAATGTTTCCCATGCGGTCGTAAGCTACAAACAATTCGTCCATAATCATGAAGCCGCCGAAGAGAATAATACCGAAAGTAAACGGCGCAAGAATTTTTTCATTCTTAAATTTTAAGTACGCATTGAAGAACAGCCAGCTTGTAATAGCTTCCCAAACAATTACAAAGAAAAATAAAATTGCATTAAGCCACGCAGCTAATAGATAAATTGAAGTAACGGCGCTTATGTATTGGAAATTCCCTGATACAAAGCGGAACCAGTCCGGCATTGCTCCAAGGTTTCTTAAAGCGTCGAAAATATTTGTCAGCGATACAATTGTAAACCACAGCGCCCAGATTAATAAAATTATTTTCTTTAAAAGCTCATCAGAAAATTTCATATGAAAATTTTCTCCTTCCGAAAAGTTTAATCTACTTGATTATATTTTCCTTCGCGCGGAAGATTTTCCAACTTCAAAACTCCCCGCGGGCAAACAGCAGCGCAAATTCCGCATCCGACGCAGGACGAGCGAATAATATTTTGTCCGCGCTGCGCATACGATTTTACATCAATTCCCATTTCACAATACGTTGAACAATTGCCGCACGATATGCATTGCCCGCCGTTTGTCGTAATTCTGAATCTTGAAAAATATTTTTGAAGCATTCCAAGCGTCGCAGCCATCGGACATCCAAAGCGGCACCAGACTCGGCTTCCGAAGATCGGGTAAAATCCTACACCGATAATTCCCGAAAATAAAGCGCCGATAATAAATCCGTACCATTCGGCAAAACCTTGCGATACCGTTCCGAGAACTTTTCCGTTTGACGCGGAATTAATCCATAGCAAAGAAGTCGTAACGACAACGAAAATTAAAACCGAATGAATCGAAATTCTTTCAAGCTTCCATGCCTTTAAGGATTTATCGGAGTTTTGCCTGAACAGATCGCCGGCTGTTTCCGCAAGCCCGCCGCAACCGCAAACCCACGAACAATACCAGCGCTTTCCGAAGAAGTACGTAAGAACCGGAGTAGCAATTACGAACATTGCCGCTCCCCAAAAAATCATAAAGTAGCCTAGCGCTCCTCCGCTGGAAGTTAAATATTTTATTTCATCAGGAAAAAGATATTGAAATTTTAAAGGCCAGAAATAATTAAAATAAAATTCCGGTTTGTTTAAGCTTACAAGAATTCCGGGAATAATAAATGAAAAAGCCAATTGAAAAAAACTGACAGAAACAGATCTGATAATCTGGTAACGATTATGCCGGTACTTGGCAATCATTCTAATTGCCATAATTATAACTGCGGTAGTGTAAAAAGATCCGTATAAAAACCACCGGTCAGCCGCGGTGCCGCGCAGAGTATAGCTAAGCGGATTTACCAGGTTGACTAAATTCTGTAAAGTCTCCGGGAACCAATATAGTAAAACGTAAAACCCGGTCAGTACAATTCCTAAGAGCCATGCAATTGCCTTACGAGAAGTTAAAGCGTCAAAAAAGATTCTGTTATTTTTTATTCCCGCGGGCGCTTCTTTAATTTGAATTGTAAAATAAAAAATTGAACCCGCCGTTAAGAGTCCGAAGCTTAAGAAAAAAAACAGAAGAGTCTGCCGGTTCGAAACACCGGTAAGGCTAATCATGAAGAACAAAAAACCGATTCCTATCGTTGTTAAACCAAGCTTCTTTAAAAATTCCAAATTCTTATTATGGCCGTAAACTTTATAAGGTTCTATCTGAATTATATTCATACATCTTCCTATGAAAAAATACCTGATAACATTTTTCTATTTAATATTAATTTCTGTCCCGAATTTTCTTTGTTAAACTTATCTATGATTTCCTGTTCGTGTTTTTTATAAAATTCCGGATCAAAATTAGCCGAGTGTAAATTTTCCAAAGCATATTCTATAGTCTTTTTTTCCTTTATCCAAGATTCAAAAAGCCTGTGCCGCAGACGGATTCCAAAAACATTTACGCCGACAACCGAACGGTCGTCTGATTTATAAACCAGCCTCAAACATATTTTCCCGGATGAATGTTCCCAGTAAAAATTTTCCTCGCCTGCACGCGGGGCGGCGCTAACAAAGCCGTAGGTTTGATATTCGATATCCAAAAACTTAGCGGAGTTGTACCAGATGCCTCGGTCATATTTTATTTTGTTCCCCAAAATATTTTGCGCAAGAATTTTTCCCTGCATTTTCCCGGTGTACCAAAGCTGCTCGACTTTATTTTTATCGCCTTCAATATTCGATTTTATTTCCGCACAATCGCCGGCGGCATAAACATCGCAGATATTGGTTTCTAAAAATTCATTTACCAAAACACCTCTGCCGGTTTCTATCCCGGAATTTTTTACAAGATCAATATTAGGATGAACTCCCGGCGTCAATCCTACAAACTGACATGGCATTTCTTCTCCCTTTGATGTAACAACAGCGCGAGCTCTTCCTTTTTCATCCGCTAAAATTTCTTTCAGCTCAACGCCAAGTTTTAGTTCCATGTTATGTTCTAAAATATGGCGGCTTACCATTGCCGCTTCTTCATCCGGAAGAATGCTGTTCCAATAAAGTTTTTCTCTGACTAAAAACATCACATGAATACCGCGGGAGTGAAGCATTTCTGCAAGCTCAATTCCAATCAGCCCTCCGCCGACTATTACCGCGCTGCGAATATTTTTTGTGTTCTCTTCCAGCAGTTCCAAATCTTGTTTAGAATACAAGCCTTGCACGCCTTTTAAATCCTGCCCGCTCCATCCAAACTTATTTGAATGCGAGCCGGTCGCAATTACAAGTTTGTCGTAAGAAATTTCCTCTCCGTTATCGAGTAAAACTTTTTTTGAATCGGTGTTAATTGAAGTTGCTTTTGCAAAAATCAATTCCAGCCTGTTTTTTTTCCAGAACCAATCTTCGTAAGGCTTGATGTTTTCCCACTTCATGTGTCCCATGTAAACGTACATCAATGCGGTCCTTGAGAAAAAATATTTTGATTCATTAGAAATAATAGTAATGCGCATGCCGCTTTGTTTGCGTACATAGCGCGCCGTGGTGATTCCGGTAATTCCATTACCGATAATAACAAGATGTTCCATTCCGGCTCCTTGTTAGAAATTATAAATTTTGTTTTACCAAGTTAAGAAACGAATCCGCTGAAAAATGTCGTGCTGTTTACAGATTAAAATTTATTTCCGCGAAAAAAATTTTTTAGATAAAGGAATTAATATTTTCCTTTAATTCTTTCCTTAGCCGGAAGAACTTCGAGACAGGTTGTCCACCAGCCGGTTAAAATAGTTTCAATAAATTCCGGCGGAAGTTTTTCCCGCCTCATTTCTTCGGCTAATTTTTTATAGTCATATTCAACCGGAATATATTGAATATTTAATTTTTCATTTTCAATTTCTAAAAGAGTATAGCCGACAAAAGTGTTTCCATCATTCTCCGGTCTTCCTATGACGCCGGCGTTAACAAAAAATTTTTCTTTTAACTTTTCCTTATGAAAGAATTTTCTGTTCCAATGAATTCCGGTATGAGTTGCGCAAATAATATCGGCATCAAAATCATTGCAGAGTTTTTCAAGAAAGTGAGTCGGCGTAGCAGTTTCCCATAAAAACTCATTTGTCTTTCGAGGCGAGCCGTGGCAAAGCAGAACTTTGTAACCGCCAAATTCAAATTTTATTTCTTTAGGAAGTTCCTTCATCCATATTTTAAATTCTTCGGAAGTATTTTTATAAGTATAATCGTAGCTAAGCTTCGCAAAATAATTATCGCGCGGATCGGTATAGCCGCACTGGCAGTCATCAAGACCGTTGCCAATCGAGTTATCATAATTTCCCTGGACTACCTTTACTTTATATTTTTGAAGCAAAGGAAAAACTTTGTTCGGATTAGGACCGAATGCGCCGAGATCGCCAAGGCAAAATATTTCATCAGCGCCGCGCAGGTTAATGTCTTTCAAAGTTTCTTCAAGAGAAAGATAATTGCTGTACACGCCGCCGAACATCGCGACTCGTTCAGGCATCTCTGCCCGCCGAACTAAAGTTTGAACAAATTGCGCCGAATAAATAGCAAGTGTAGCATGCCTGGTGCTTTAATTCATAAGCCGCCGAAGCCTCCTTCAAGGTGCCGCCGAGATTCGCGTCCGGCGAATCTATTAATATCGGGCAAACATAAACGCCTTTGCTTGTTGCTATCCTGCTGTTGGCGCAAATTAAATTATTTATTTCATAATCAACTAACATCTGATCGGTAACATATTCAAATTCTTCGTAGCCCTTTGTCCGCGCCGCTTCTTTTCCAATTTTTATTGAAGGAAGGATTTTCAATCTCGGTCTCGGATAGCCGTAAGATTTTAATGTGTTAATAAATCCATCGAGGACAATGCCGTCATCTTTATCTTCCCAGGTTTTTGTAATAGTGATGATCGGAAGAAAATTATTTTCCGCAAGAAGCTTTACACCAGCCATCGCTTTTTTGAAAACGCCTTTGCCGCGGATTGCGTCATTCATTTCTTCAGTGTAGCCGTCGATGCTTATCCTAATTTCAAGCGAATAAATTGATTCATCCGAAATCTTTTTTAATCTTTCAGCAGTATCCGGCTTGATCAGCATTCCGTTCGTTAAAATCGTTGCCGGACCAAATTGCATTGTTCTCCGGATTATCTGCAAAAGATTTTTATTCATGAATGGTTCGCCGCCGGTGAAGTAATATTCTTTCACGCCAAGTTCGACAGACTCTTCAAGAAATTTATTAACATCTTCGTAAGTCATAAATTCAAAATTATGATTAACCGGACTGCAGCTTATAAAGCAATGCTCACACTTAATATTGCATAGGGTTCCGCTTACCTGGAACCAGAGATTGTCAAGAGAGTCGAGATATATTTCCGGATATTTTTGATTCAAATTAATTCCGTCAAATTAATTTTCGGCTACACTAATAAAATTTTCTTTCTTGCTGAATAAGAAAGGTACAAAGTATAAAATAAAAATTATTACTGTTGCGTAAATATTTATTGCAAGCAAATCAGCAAAACTTCCTTCGCCTAAGTATAATGATTTCGGCAGCAAACCAAAAACGAGCACAGCACCAGCCGCAACTCCGGTCCAGAGCGCAAGATGAAATGAAATTTTCGGCGCGGGAATTTTCCACAATAGAAATATGGGCGCAAGTCCCAGAACCATAGTTCCGCTTAACGTTGTAGCGGATAAAATGCTTGGCGAAAAAATCAACGGGATCGTGCCTCCAACGGCGGTTAAAATCATTGTGATTCTTCCTCTTGATATCGAAGTTTTGTCTTTACCGGTAAGATCAACAGCTATGAGCTTTGAAACGGAGGAAAAAGTTGAATCGATACAGGAAGAGGCGGATGTGACCATTATAAAATTCATAACAATAAGAGTGAACACTCCGAATGATTTTGAAACTTCTACGGCAGCTTCTCCTTTTAGACCTGCAAAGCTTCCGTAAATTCCTACGAAGCTGAAAAGCATAATTATTATTGAGCTGACGACGGTGGCGGTAATATAACTTTTTAAAGTGGTTTTCGGATCTGATAAAAATCCGCGGTCAGTTAATATTGGATCGTGAAACGGATAACTGAAAATTTGAATCAGCGCGACAAGAATTAAATCAACTCCCCCGGACAATGTCCAGCTTCCAGTTTTAATGTAAGGCGTGATCGAACCGGTGCTTGGAATTATAAAACTTAAAACGACAAAAAGTAAAACAGCAAACAATCCCATTTGAATCAGGTCGGTAACCATCGAAGTTCTAAACCCGCCTTTAAGCGTGTATGCAAGTGTTAGTCCGGTGAAAACAATTATTGATGCTATATACTGCGGTGAGCCGGTTGCTCCGAAATATGAACCTATTACTTCGGTGTTCGACCAAATTTCATTCAGCAGTCTTATTGCAATTACAATTGTAAATGCTGCTACAGCGCTTCGTCCAAACTTCTTTTCTAAAAATTGGTGCAGACTTCCAACTTTAGATTTTGTTCTTATTTTATAAATAACTATTCCCGCGACGAGAAATGATAAGTAATAAGTTGCGTAAGCAACACCTCCGACAAACCCGAACTGCATTCCAAGATTTGAAACGTTGGTAACGGACTTAGCAAAGATCCAGGAGATGACCAAACTGAATGTAAGCATTGCATAGCCCGGTTTTTCCAGCTGTCTTGACGCGCCTTTGAAAAAACTTTCTTTGCTTATTACCCGCGGCGATATAAAATACAATAACGTGCTTGAAAATAATACTACTCCCCATTGCCAATATAAAACTGTCGACATAAATTTTTTCTCCGGCTAAAATTTCAACTGAACTGTTGAGAGAATTTCGAATTCATCATTCCTGTTTGCCAATCTTGTAAAAGGCAAATCCGATTTTTGGTTTGCATTTTCATAAATTAAATTTAACTGGAAGCAAAAGATTGTGTTGGCATACCAGTTTGTGCCGAGCAAATAACTATTTAATGAGGTCGGACCGGGAAAGTTCGGGATTGTTTTTCCGTAACGAGCTGTTTCAAATCTTCCGACAAATTGAACGCCGCCGGTGTTATTTCCGCATACAAAATAGCCTGCTTCTAAATATCCGCCGAGGAAATTTTTTATTTCATTCGCCGATGATAGATCTTCATTAAAATTATATTGGAAAACTTCGCCGCGGAATAAATAAGGATTTTTATCGAACCAAAAATCTCCAAGGTAACCGAATCTTCGTCCGAACACATTAGCATTATTAAAGCTTTCAAAAGTATGATCAAGAAGGCTTAGCTGCTGGGATTCTTCTTTGGTGTAATCAGCGCTGGCGCCGAATCCAAAATTTTGAGACGTTTTATATTCAAGCCTAACAGTTACATCTTTGCTGTTGTTATTTTCCGGTATGTTTTGAGCGGCTTAGCCATTTCCGTTTGTAACGCTTAAATAATAATTTAAATTTGAAGCCGAACCAAAAAACATAATTCCAAATTGTGTATCAAGCGCTGGAAGCAAGAACATCGAATTCAATCCCGAATATCTTTCAATCGTGCTGAGCCCGCTGGTAGACCGGTTATTTTCCGGCGAGAAAGGATTTATAAATTTCCCGATTAGAATTTTATTATCGGCAAAAAGTTTTGCCTGGAGCTGAGCCAAAACCATTTGCGTTCTTTGTCCGGCAGCGTCAAACTCAAAAAATATTTCGTAATCGTTTAGATAATCGAAAGCAAAATCTGTGCGGGCGCGGTGAACATAGAATGAGCTTTGCACGGAATTATTTTGATCGACATTATGAAAAGAATAAATATTGTTAAGGTAGCCGGTGAACAAGAACTGCCAATCGTTTTTCGCGGAGTTCAAATGAAGTCCGCCTCCCGGGACATAAGTCAGCGTCTGACTTTTGCATAACCCGGGAAAAATTATTAAGCTAAGGATAAAAAGATTAATAAAAAGCTTTCCTTTCAACGGAATCTCCTGTGAAAGTTTTTAAATAAAGAAATTATGAGTAACGAAAATAAATGAATGAAATTCTAATTACTGTAAAGCAGTTTACAGTTTTGAAAACAAAGGGAAACTTTAAACTTAATTATTTAATTCAGATTTTTTTAAACCGTCAATAATAGTTTGAATTCTTTGTGCGGTTGCTTCTGGATCAATGGGCTTAAGAATATAATCGGAAATGCCAAGACCAATTAATTCTTTAATAGTTTCTTTATCGTTATCGGAAGTTATGACAAGGACGGGAGTATTTTTAAATTTAATAGTCCTTCTAAGCTTGTGTAAAAATTCTTTTCCGTCCATTAAAGGCATAAAAAGATCAAGCAGGATAATATCAGGATCAAATGCATGAATGACTTTTAGTCCTTCAAGACCGTTATTGGCTCTTTGGATTGAAAAATTAAATTTCTGTTTTATTACATGCTTTAAAATAGCGGCAACTGTTTCGTTATCTTCTATTATTAAAATCTTGTACATATAAGATATACCTGATATTCTGCTTTACGAATATAAGAATTTTATTATAAACAAAATGTATGGACAGAAAAAATTAAATTCTTAAATATATTTAGAGCATAAATTTCTTTTTGTCAATATTTTTTTGCAAATTTTATTATCAATACATGACGAAATTTTAATGCGGTTAAAGTTTTTTATTATTACCTGCTGTATGCTCTTCTCCTGCTGTAATCTGGCTTTCTGCCAGATTTTTCCTCTTTTTAGTTATTCGTTAAGAGACGGACTTGTTTCGGATAATATTCAAGCGATTTGCCAGGATGCAATGGGATACCTTTGGATAGGCACCGGTGAAGGGCTTAGTGTTTTTGACAGCAAGCAGTTTCACAATTATTACACCACCGACGGATTATCTTCAAATAGTATTACAAGCATTTCGGCGGACAAAAAAAATCCCGGTTCGGTTTGGATTGGAACGGATCAAAACGGTGTCGATCTTTTTAGAAATGGAAAGTTCTTACACTTCGGACAATATCTCCCTTTAAGAATGAAAATTATAAATTCTGTTTATGCTGATTATAATGACGATGTTTTTTGCGGTACCGACAGCGGCTTTTACATGATCCGCAACAATAATGTAAAATTAACAACCGCTCTAAAAATTGGATCGGTTTATTGTTTTGCACAAACCTCCAGCGACAAAGTTTTAATCGGCGCTTCAAAAGGACTTTTTATATTTAACCCCGGGACAGGCAAAATAGAATCTGTTAATCTGCCCAATTTAAAACACGGTTCAATTCTGTCCATGATAACAGACAAGGATAAAATTATTTTTGCTTCTTCATCAAATGGGAAAATATATAGAATTAGCAGCGATGGTATTAAATACTATAATTTAAATTTTGCTCCAAGAACTATTGCCGAAGATGAAATAGGTAATTTGTGGCTAGGCGCCACGGACGGTTTATACAAACTAAATAAAAATTTTTCCAGCAGAAGCTCACTTACAAAATTTACATCCGACAATGGATTAATCGAAAATAATATATCTGCGCTTTATCGTGATAGAGAAAATATTTTATGGATCGGTACAAATGATAACGGAATTTCAAAGCTCACTTATCCAAATCTAATCAGATTTAAAATCCCTAAAAAATATAGCACGGCGAGTTGGTCTTCTTCAGCTTGCGACGTAAACGGTCACTTCTGGATTTCTCTTGCCGGCTATGCAATGGAAGTTTGGATGGATAAAGACGAATCTTGGCATAATTTTATTCACCCATTAAAAAAATATTATTCAAGAAACTATGCATACTTTTATTGCGCCAACAGCAATAAGCTTATCGTTACTAACCCTTCCGGATTGATTTTTATTTACGATATCATTCAAAAAAATCCTCTTTCAGATACACCTTCACAAATGATTTTGAGAGAAAAAATTAATCTCTCGAACAAATACAAATTTTATGTAATTTATCAAACATTAGAAGATGCAAACGGTTATTTGTGGTGCAGCGCTCTGGACCTCGGAGTTATTGTTCTCGATAATACTGCTAAGAGAAATGTAGTAAAAATTTATAGCAAAGCTGACGGGCTTCCCGATAATTCCGTGAGAGAAATTTATCAGGACCAGCAAGGCAATATTTGGCTCGGCGGTTATGACGGCGGGCTTTCTATGTTTTCGCACGGAAAAATTCTATCAGACATATTAAAAGAAAGATCTTCGGAGAAGAATTATATTATTCACTTTTCAACTGCCAACGGCTTGCCGGATAACGGCGTAAGATCAATAATTGAAAATGATTTAAATGAAATAATCATCGGAACAAGATACGGCGGCATTGCTATTTATAATAACGGTAAGATCAGCACCGTTACAAAAACAAACGGTTTGATCAGCAATGCTATATGGAGCATGACTAAATCAGCTAAAGGAAATGTCTGGCTCGGCACCCAGTCTGGCATACAGGAATTAGATGAGAACAATAAGCCGACTTATAAATTATTTGAAGGACTTCCTAAAGTACCGTATTATTCTATCTGCTCTGCCGCTGACGGAGATTTATGTTTTGCCAATCAAAGCGATATATATATTTATCAACCTTTAAAAATAATTGATAGCAAAATTGGGTTGCCGATTTATATTAATCGTCTTTTAATTAATGGACAGCAAAGCAAGGTAGAGAACAACCTAACTCTCGACAATGGACAAAACACAATTACATTTGAATTTCTCGGCATCTTAAACCGTCAGCAAAAAGACTTAATCTATAAATACCGTCTCCTTGGCATTAGCAAAAACTGGAGCGAGTTGACAAACAAAAACTCCGTAACGTATGCGGCGCTGCGCCCGGGGATGTATTCATTTCAAGTAATGGCGATGAGCGGTAAATACCTGGTCAGTGAGCATCCTGCTGTAATAAATTTTATTATACAATCTCCTTTTTACTTTCAGCTATGGTTTATAATGCTCATGATAGTCTCTGCAGTTATAATTATCTTTTTCATTTCAAGAATCCGGATTAAACGCCAGCTTGAAATTGAAAAACTTAGGAATAAAATTGCCGCGGACTTGCACGACGAAATTGGGTCGGGCTTAACAAAGATCGCAATCCTTTCCGAGAATGCTCTTCGCGAAACGCTTGCAAATTATCAGCCAAATGGAGATGGTCAAACAGATCCGGAAAAACTTTTTAAGAATAAATCGCTGGAAAGAGTCGGAAAAATTTCAAGAGCGCTTGTAGACTCGATGATCGACGTAATCTGGTCAATTGATCCTAAATATGATTCGCTGCAGGATTTTGTTTCAAATTTTAAAACTTATGCTTATGAAGTTTGTGAAGCTAAGAATATTAAACTAATCGTCGAAACTTCGGGTATCCAAAACGTAAAAGCCAACGCTCAAACAAAAAGAAGCTTACAGTTAATTACCAAAGAAGCCTTGAACAATGCGCTTAAATATTCTGAGTGCCATACATTTAAAATTTCCCTATCAATTATAAATAAATCTATAAATTTAATATTAGAAGATGACGGTATCGGATTCGATATTAATGCTTCAAGTAAAGGAAGAGGTCTATTTAATATTTCAAAGCATGTCCGAGAACTGAACGGCAGCTTCAACATAAATTCAGACAAAGACGGAGGCACCAAACTGATAATCAAGTTTCCGGTTCTAAAATAAAACTATCCAATTGATTAGTTGTATTTATAATTTTAGCGAGTTAAGATTGAGCATCCAGTTATAAAAAAATGAACGACAAAAATATTATACGAGTTGCTATTTTAGATGACGACGACGAGTTCCGGGAAATTTTCTCTGAAATCTTAAACCGATCCGAAGGATTCTGTTGTATCGCTGTGTATCAAAATTGTGAAGAAGCTTTAAAAAATATTGAAAAAGATCTTCCGGATATTCTCTTACTCGATATAGAAATGCCAGTCAAATCAGGCATTGAGAGCCTAAGAGAAATTAAAGCCGCTTTCCCCGCTGTTGTAATTATGATGCTGACCGTTTACTGCGATAGTGAAAAAATTTTCCAATCGCTTCGCAGCGGAGCAGTAGGATATCTGTTGAAAAAAAGCCCTACTGAAAAATTGCTTGATGCAATTCAAGAAGCCTATCACGGAGGCGCTCCATTCTCCGGCGAAGTTGCAAAAAAGGTGCTCCAATATTTCCAGATGCCGGTAATTCAAGTAAGTTCTGCTTTATTATCAGACAGAGAGAAAGAAGTTTTGAATTTATTAATCGAAGGACACGGCACCAAAGCGATTGCCGAAAAACTTTTTGTTTCATTGCATACAGTAAGATTTCATCTACATAATATTTATAATAAGCTTCATGTAAGTTCAAGAGCAGAAGCAATAGCTAAAGCAATAAAAAATAGAATAATCTAATTTCCTTTCTAAAAAAACTAATCGAATGGTTAGTTGACATATCGACTTTCGCGTGTTAATTTTTTTCACATACAAATTGCGGTTATAATTTGTAAAAATTGGCCTCTTTTCCATCGCTGTTTTTATTTTACTTTTTAGTTCTTTGGAATTTGACAAAGTTCTTTTATGAGTTTTTAAATACGAACATAACAATCCTTTTATTCTTAATAGAAATTATAATTTAAAACTTTCTAAGGAGCATCAAATGCGTATATTTTTTACAACTCTTCTTGCAGCGCTTGTTATAGCCTCTGTATCGGCTAAAACTAATCTCTCTGGAATCATTTCTTCAGATTCTACCTTGACATTAACCGGCAGTCCTTATCTTGTAACAGGCAATGTAACTATAAATCATGGTGTCACTCTTACCGTCGATTCAGCAGTCGTCATTTTATTTACAAGTAATACCAGCATTACTGTTCTTGGAACAATGAATGCCGGTCATGCTACATTTACTTCTTCTGCAGATACTGCCAGTGGTATTCCGCATAATGGCGATTGGGGCGACGTTCAAATTGGCGATTATTATAATATTGGAGTTGCCACATTAGATACATGCAATATAAAATACGGCGGTAATTCCAATAACACTTCACTATACCTTTATAATGGTACATTGAATTTGAATTTTGATTTAATCTCAAATTCTAATCACGATGCAGTTGATGCCAATTCTGGAATGTTAAACTTAAATAATGTTAGCATTTCAAACTGCTCGGGAAATGGTACGACTTTTAATCAAGGAGTGACGGTTAATTTTACAAATTCCAGCATTCAATCCTGTACGTGGCCCGTCGTCTATAACGGCACCGCATCACTTATCTTTAACGGTGTCAATTCAATTTCAAGCAATACGCACAATGGAATACTAATGAATTATGGTTCCACTTCCACTTCATTAGTCCTTGATACGATTAATGTCCCTTATGTCTTTAATGGTTTCACAGTAAATTCAGGTGCGACATTAACGATAGCTCCGTCAGACGTTCTTAAATTTAACGGAAGCGGCTTATATATTTCCGGATCTCTAAAAGCAATTGCCGTCATGGGTCAGCAAATTTATTTTACATCATATAAGAACGATAATCTATTCGGCGATACAAACGGCGACGGCGCAAACAGCGCTCCTGCCGCCCAGGACTGGTACGGAATAATTTTTAACGATGCAAGCGTTGACACTGCCTGCGTATTAAATAGATGCAACATCACCTTTGCAGGCGCGGGAAATACAGGCGGCATTACAACTATAAACGCCAGCCCGACTATTGACAGCTCGTCAATATCCAATTGTTATTACGGCGCGATGATCCAGGGCTTATCAAATCCAATTTTTGTAAGCGATACTGTTGGCGCAAGCCAGATGGTTCCTTTCGCTCTATCATTTGAAGCGAATCCTATTTTCACTAACAATACTTTTTCATTCTCGGATAATCAGTACGATGCTATCGGACTGCTTGGCGGAACTCTTCTCGGCAGCGCCGTTCTTCCAATCAGATCGGTTACTTCTGTCCCGAATGTTACTTACTTAATGTTAAACTCCGTTACGATTCCTTCGGGAATGAGTTTGACGATCAATAAAGGAGTTGTAATTAAAGCGTTCAGCAACTATCAAAGATTCATTGTTCAAGGAAAGCTAACTGCGGTTGGAAGTGCAGACAGCGCTATAGTTTTTACATCTGCAAAAGATGATAACTTCGGGCATCCCGGCGACACAAATAAGGACGGCACTCAAACTGTTCCAGCAGTAGGCGATTGGGGCGGAATTACTTTTGAAACCGGAAGCGATTCTACTTCAGAACTGCGGCATTGTATAATTCAATATGGTTCTCAGCCCGCGGCTTATTATTACAATGGAATTTATTTGTACGGAGGAGAAATTACAACTATCAACGCTAGCCCTACTATTGACAGTTGTTCAATCAAAGATATGAACTACGGAATTTACGCCTTCTCATCTTCTCATCCGCTAATTCTTAACGATACTTTGGTTAACTCGACTTCTACGCCTATTGCAATGTCGGTCGCTTCAAATCCAACATTTACTAACGACATTTTTGTTAATTCTAAAATTACTGCTCTCGGAATTATTGGAGAGAACGTTCCAACCAACGGAGAAATAAGAGTTAGAAATGTTGCGGGATACAATAATATTACTTACGTGCTGCTTAGCGATCTTACAATTAATTCCGGTACCGATGTAACCGTTGACCCGGGTATCGTAATTAAATCCTCAGGAGCAGGAATTTACGTAAACGGCGGATTCCGAGCGAAGGGAACTGTTGCTGGCGGTAAAATAGTTTTCACATCACTTAAAGATGATAATTTCGGAAATCCGTTTGATACTAATGGAGACGGTAATGCGACCTCCCCAGCGGCGGGAGATTGGAGTACAATAAGATTCCAGGCAACAAGCGATGATGTTTTTTCATTAATCGACAGCTGCTTAATTAAGTTCGGCGGCAATGGAAGCTGGGGCGGCGTAACATACTCGGATGCAGGCAGTACAATTTCAAACTCAACCATTTCGGATTCTTATAACTTCGGAATTAGATGTGAGGGGGCAGCGACACCGAACGCTATTAATGTTACTCTTCAAAATTGCAGGCTTGATCCCATCGCAATGTCTTTGGCTTCCAATCCAACTTTTACAAACATTACTTTTGCGGCGAATGGCAGCAAAGGAATCAGAATTCTTGAAGGAACACTTTCTTCGAATGCAACTTTGAATACAAGAAATGTTGCCGGAATAAATAACATCGCATATATCATTGATCAGCTTACAATTTCTTCGAATGCTGTGTTAACTATCGAGCCGGGTGTTGTTATAAAATTCCCCAACTACTACGATGGAATTAACGTTCAGGGCGCGCTGGTAGCCGATGGAACCGCTACACAAAAAATAGTGTTCACTTCTTTTAAAGACGATTCGAACGGCGGCGATACCAACAACGACGGTAACGGCTCTGCACCTGGCAAAGGCGATTGGAACGTGATTGACTTTAACTCCACCAATCTCGATTCTCTCAACTCTTTGAAAAATTGCGTATTCAGATATGGAGGAAACGGAGTTTATTCTAGTAATAATACATACGGAAATATTAGAGTATTCAATACATTGGTTAATATCGACAGCTGTACAATTGAGCAGTCAAATACCAGCGCCATCGGTATTTTTGGAAGCGCTCATCCTAGCATTACAAACGATCAGTTGAACAACATCGCCTCAACTCCGATTTCGATGAGCATGTTTGCCAATCCAACATTCTCAAACATTACTTCGCTGAACGTCGGCATTATGGCAATTGGAATTATACCAGAAAATTATTCGGTCAATGCTACAATCCCGATCAGAAATTTCGCGGGATATAACAACATTACTTATTATCTCTTCGGAACTTGCTCAATAAATTCCGGCACAACCATTACCTTTCCGGCAGGGCTTGTATTCAAGGGCGGGAACATTGTAGTGAGCGGTGCAATTGTGGTTCAGGGAACCCCAACTCAAAAAGTTGTATTCACAGATTTAGCCGATGACAGTTTCGGCAACCCGGGCGATTCAAATCAGAACGGAACCGCCACCTCGCCGTATATAGTAGGAGGCAGCAGAATCAGTTTCGCCGATGTCAGCATCGATAGCTTATCAATTATTAATAATGCTATTTTAAGATATACAGATGTCGGAATCAACCTTACACAGGCATCACCAAGAATTGTAAATACAAACTTCGATCATGATAATTGGGGTGTTTATCTTACCGGAGTTTCAAATCCTTCTATTGATAGTTGCGTGTTCAGCAATCTTACTTATTGCCCGATGAGAATATCTTTAGTTTCTTATCCGACTTCCACTGTTGCAGATTCAATTTCTGGAACAACGTACAAAGCTATCGGCATACTCGATTACGAAACGCTTGTCCAGGACGTAACACTTACAAAAAGAAACTTTGCCGGAATAAACAATATCCCATATTTGTTTGCTCATTATACTGTAGCAAGCAATGCTATCCTGACAATTAATCCAGGAGTAATATTGAAATTTTTCGGAGGATGCGGATTGGATATAAACAAAGGCTTAATGGCAATAGGAGGATCTACCCCGGACAGTGCAATTGTTTTTACTGACTACAGAGACGATTTCTACGGCGGCGATTCTAATTCAGACAGTACCGCAAGCAACCCTTATAATTATTATTCCGGATGGAATGGAATTACTTTTGAAGATCAATCGCTTGATCCCGATTGTCAGCTTTCACATTGTATAATTAGGTACGCCGGTCTTTCATACGGAGGTTCTGCAATTACGACAAACAATGCAAGCCCTACAATTACACATTCAACGATCATTAATAACTATAACGGAGTGACTGCTAATGGCGCTTCAAATCCTTTAATTAATTTCTGCGATATTTATCAGAACGGAAATCTTGGTGTTAATAACGTTAACAAATCTTTTGTAATTGATGCAACCAATAATTGGTGGGGAGACAATTCCGGACCAAAGAATGCTACTTCAAACCCAGCAGGCACTGGGCAGGCTGTAACTGACGGCGTTAATTTTAATCCGTGGCTCGGCAGCGGCGCTTCAAATCCAATAATGGGCGACGTAAGTTTGAATGGTCTGGTTCAAGCTTATGATGCTTCACTAATTCTAAAATATGTCGTTAATCCGCATGGTGCGGATTCACTTAACGCTATACAGCAGCAGGTTGCTGATGTATCAGGCAACGGAAGTATAACAGCTTATGATGCATCTTTAATTCTTCAATATTCTGTTGGATTAATTTCTGTCTTCCCGGCTGAAATCAGTCCGAAAGCTGCTCAGCCTAATGATATTAAGACAAAACAATATTTAGCTCTTCAGAAAGTAGGTAATGTTCAAATTGATGTCTCCGGCGGTACTGCAAATTATGGCGATAAACTCACCATCCCTATTAAATTAAGCAATGTTGCGGGAGTTGTTTCAGTACAATTAAATTTAAAATTTGAACCGTCGATGATTTCGCTCGATAATGTTTCGCTCGGCAGTAATTATTCCGGTTACAATTTAAATTATTTTGCAGACCAGAAAACAGGCAAACTTAATATTGCTATTGCAGGGACAAAGCCTATGACTGAAGATGGGAATTTATTATTGCTTACATTTAATGTATCGAAAGATTTGAGAGGTATAGTAAATACTTCTCTTGATGTAAATAAGTTCATTGCAAATGAAACTGATTTTTCAAAATCCGTGAATGCTGAATCCATCGAGTTAATTGGAAAGCCCACCACGTATCAGCTTTCGCAGAATTATCCTAATCCATTTAATCCATCAACAATAATTTCATACGAAGTTCCGGATGACAACGTTCAGGTTAGTCTAATCATTTACGATATACAGGGACGAAGCGTTAAAACTTTGGTCAACTCTGTTCAAAATGCAGGCAGATACAAAATAACCTGGGACGGTACAAACAATAATGGCGAAAGAGTCAGCAGCGGCATTTATTTCTATCGTCTGGAAGCTAACAAGTTCATAGGCATAAAGAAACTGCTTCTTCTTAAGTAATGTTATTTGAAATGAAACGGCGGCTTTCAAAAAGCCGCCAATTAAAAATGATGGAAATAAGATGAATAGGAAAATAAAAATATTTTTATTAACGCTGTTTTCATTTTGCACCACGGCAGGCTTCGCGCAGATCGGGATGTCGATTCACGATACAACATTCGTGAACGGAAATACAATTTACATCCCGGTCTATGTAGACAGCACGCTTACCGGGCAGAATGCAACTTCATTCAGACTGCAGCTTACATATAATCAAAGCTTGCTGGCGATTGATTCGGTAACCGCGGTTGGGGGAATGAGCCAAAGCTGGGGAAGCCCTACATTTAATACAGCCACTCCCGGCAGAATAGATATAGCTTCCGCAGGCACAACCGCTTTGACGGGAACCGGCGTTCTTCTCTATTTAAAAGTAACGGCTATTAACAGCGGTTATTTATATTTATCATTTACCGACACACTCAACAATTACTTTAACGAAGGCAAGCCGAAGATGGCGTTCAGTAACGGGTACATTAGTATTCAGGCGCTGCCGACAATTTCGGTGTATCCGAATACTGGTTTGCTTACTGTTGGCGAGACGCTGCAGTTCAACGCTTCCGGCGGCAAAGTTCCTTACGCCTGGTCCGTTACAAATTCCTCGGCAGCAAAGATCGATTCAAACGGACTGCTTACCGCACTGGCGATGGGGTCCACCAAAGTGGTTGTGAAAGATTCCAACGGAGTGGCGGATACTTCCGGCAGCGTTGAAGTAAGACCGTTCAAATTAAGTTTCAGAGATACGTCTTATTACCAAGGTCAAACGGTTGAGATTCCAATCATCACTTCCGATTTAACAGGGCTGAATGTTTCTTCCGGTCAATTCACTCTTTCATTTAACGGTAATATTCTCTCGCCGGTCAGCATCATAAATGCCGGAACGATGACGCAAAATTTTTCCGCTCCGGCTTTTAGTTTCACCGCGGCAACAAATCAAATGAACATTTCGTTTGCCGGCAGCAGCAGTTTAACAGGAAGCGGAATATTATTTTATGTTAAATTTCAGATTACTCCGACAAACACGGGCTCAACGGGCTTATCAATTTCAAATATTATGTTCAATCAGAATTTGCCGGGAAATTCTACAACAGGAAATTTCACCGTCGTAAACCTGGCAACGCTTTACATCTCACCGTCAACAGCTTCGCTGATTAGCGGAGACACATTGCGCTTTTCTGCTTCAGGTGGAACGGCACCTTATCGTTGGTCGGTAAGCGATTCTTCCAAAGCATCAATAGATTCGACAGGATTACTGCGCGCTATCAAAGGCGGCGTGGTTGTGGTATCCGCAAAAGATGTTTTCGGCGGCAGCGGCAGTTCCGGGAATATTAATTTATACGATACAAAATTAAGCGCGCCTGATACTTCATCCGTCAGCGGAGATTCGGTTGATTTTCCGATTTCATTGGGAACTCTTTCAAATTCATTTTCGGTTTCATCGTTCCAGACAACCGTAACATTTGATTCGTCACTGATAAAATTTGTTCAGATTGTTTCCACAGGCACGCTTGCAAACGGCTGGTCTTTCCAGACGAACAACCAGGGCAATCAGGTTGTAATTGCCGCTGCAGGATCGGGAAGCTTTAACGGCGCTGGTGTGCTGTTCAAAATTAGGTTTAAAGTTTCCGCATCTGCTCAGGTGGGCAACAGAAGCGCGGTCAACCTTCAGCAATTTATGTTCAATGAAGGATCGCCGCTGCCGGAGGTAACAAACGGAAGCATTACAATTGCAAGCGTTTTATTACCGGTTGCACCTAGTAATTTATCCGCCGCCGCTAACGGTTCAACAATTATAAACTTAACCTGGAGCGACAACTCGAACAACGAAAACGGATTCGGAATAGAAAGAAGCGCCGACAGCTTGAGCGGGTACTCAATAAGACAACAAATAAATGCGAACTCAACTTCATACGCTGATTCCGGTTTAACCGACGGTGCGAAATATTTCTACCGCGTTTATGCTTTCAACACCGGGGGCAACTCAAGCTACTCAAATATTGCATCCGCAATTACCGTGTTAAAAGCGCCGACAAACTTAAACGGTTCCGGTTCTTCAAAGATAAATTTAACCTGGACGAACAACTCCTCGAACGAGCTGGGGTCGATAATTGAAAGAAAGCAAGGCGCCGCCGGTACTTATTCCGCTATCGATACTGCCGCCTCTAATGCTGCTGCTTTCACCGACAGCACCGTTGTTGTCGGACAAAATTATTACTATCGTGTTAAAGCCTATAACAGCCTGGTTCAATCGGCGTATTCGAATGAGTTTTCGATTACAGTAACTAACGTTGCTTCGGACCAGAAAAATATTCCGGATAAATTTTATCTTTACCAGAATTACCCGAATCCATTCAATCCGTCGACGGTAATAAGATACGACATCCCTTCTGCGGCGTTCGTAACTCTGAAAATCTATAACGTCATCGGTAAGGAACTTGCGACGCTTGTAAGCGAAGAAAAGCAGCCGGGTGAATATTCTGTTTCGTTCAATGCGGATAGATTGTCGAGCGGAATTTACTTTTATAGAATTCTTGCCGGCAATTTTATGGAAACAAGAAAGTTCATCTTGTTGAAATAAATTGTTTATCCTTAATCACTAAAATCAAAAACTAATCGAATGATTAGTTGATGGTATTCTTCTCTAAAATTATTTTACCCCGGAGGATTTATTTTGCAGAGAAATAAATTCGCCGGGTACCTTTTTCGCGGATAGTTTCAAAATATTTTTCCCTTGCTTTGTCAAAAACTTTATTAATTTTTACGAGGAAATCTATATGAATCGTAACGGACTGTTTGTATATTTTTCTGTTATTTTTATCTTGCTCGTTCAGGCGTCCACTTTTCTGTTTGGTCAATCGACAAGCACTCAAATAAAGCCGACGGTTTTTTACTTTGACTGCGACTATACTTCCGCAGCCAGCGATTCAACGGTATTAGACTCGACAGCAAAATTTTTATACCAAACTATTGTTCAAGATACTCTTACCAAGCAAACGCTTTTTATTGCCCGTGAAGCATTGGATACGGCGGCGGAATCCGGTGCATTCTCGCTTCCATCTGATACTGTTTTGCATGTCGGTGCGGATTATATTATCGGCAGTAAGATTACCATAAATTCCGGTAATTATGATTTAACAATTTATACCGAAGATGGATACGATAGAACAAAAATAGATTCGGGCACGGCGGTTTTTTCTTCGGCTACTTTTTCTAATCTTAAAACTGCTTGCAAGACCGCGGCAACTAAAATCCTGCCGCTGATTACTAATATTCGGACGTATCAAAAAAAGCTGAGATCGAACAATCCGCAATTAAGTATAGATCCTCAAATAATGATTAAGCCCGCAAAGACTCAACTAAAAGATGGAGAAACTATCAACGTTACGATTACCGCGAGTGATTATGACGGCTCGCCTTTGTCCGGCAGGATTATAAACCTAACTTCGAACGGAGGATTCTTTTCTTCGAACAGCGTAACCACAGGCGGCAACGGACAAGTTGTTGTGCCTTTTACCGCGGTCAATTATGATATCATCGCAGACATCTCGGCTTCAATGTCCGGCGAAAAGTTAGTAACACATGATACTACAACCGTAAATAACGATGTAATGCTGATGGTCGGAACTCCACAAACTAACGAAACCTGGCAGCTCTCCTTCAATTACACGGTAGAAAAGTTCGGGTTTGAAGATAAATATTCTTTTGATGGTCCCAACGAAGATTGGACTCAATCTTCAAATACATCTACTAGAAATGTCTCCGGGATTGTAACCGGCTGGGGCATTTTGGTTTTACCGACGTTTATTTTTAATGCAAGCAGTAGTCCAAGTATTGGAGCTGGCGTGTACGAAAATGGATTTACTACTGGAAAATATTTGGGTCATAATTTAACTGTTGGTACCGGGCACGATTACTTCCATGACTGCTACAGTTCTTCCTTAACTACTACGACGGACAATGGTAATATTCCTTCTCCGTTCAAACTCTATAGCGCTTCTATGACCGTAAATAACAAAGACACAACCTTTTCATTGACAACAAACTTTAACCAAAATCATTCATACCAATTAATGTATCGCGGCTGGGGCGGCACAGATTTTTGTAAAGCAGATGCAGATTCTAGCTTTAATAAATTTGATACCGGAAGTTTAAATCTTAACGCACAAGCGGGAGAGCCAAATACTTTTATTACCTACAACGGTAAAGCATTTCTAATTACTCTTAATTCGGTAACGGTACAGCAATCCGATAATTTTGCCGCTTCAAATAACAGAGATTCAAAAATTGAAGTTATAGATTCTTCTTTCAATGCGATATTAGAGCCGCTGCAAATGCTGACAGATGTAAAAAGTGCCAAACAATCCAAACCTCTTTCGTTTTCTTTGTCTCAAAACTATCCCAATCCTTTTAATCCGTCCACTTTAATTGAATATCAAATACCTAATGATGCTCATGTAAAAATAAAAGTATTTGACGTAATGGGAAATCAAGTTGCGGTACTGCTTAACGGAAATGTTTCAGCTGGCAGCCATGTAATAAGATTTAATGGATCAAAGCTTGCAAGCGGAGTTTATTTTTATAGAATAGAAGCCGGGGGTTTTTCAGAAACAAAAAAATTTATTTTAATTAAATAGCGTTTCTATTTGAATTATGCTATTTTAAAGTTTATCACTAATTATTATAGGAGATAAATTAAATGAAGTACATGAACTACGTAAAATTTTTCATTCTTGCTTCAATATTTTCTTTTCTAATTATTTGGAGCAATGGTTGTGGAGGGATAAACCAATTAGGGATTAACCTGTTCTCATTGAAAATTCAAGTGTTTGGTCAATCTAACTCACCTTTAACCGGCGCAGTTGTTAGCAGCAACAATGGCGAGGCAGTTACAGTTGATTCCACCGGAATTGCGACTCTTCACTTTTCCGGCGTCGGCGCTTATAATATTACGGTGAAATATGAGAATAATATTGTTGCGTCATACAATGTGTCAATGCCTACCGATGCAGGGAAGACATTAACAGCTAATTATGTTGCCGCGTCTACTCCTCCGGCAACAACGACTCCTTCCGGCGGTGGAAATGAAAATGTAGCTCCAGGCGGCGGAAGCAACTATTTTGCTATGATGGGAACAAGATTTTATCCCTTACTTTTCCAGTATGTTTTTAATGCATACGGCTATAGTATTGACTTAGGAAAATATGGAGAAGGACAATATACCGACTGGCAAATAAGCACAAACGGAGAAAATCAATTTACCACTAGGAAAGCTTATTTAAAGAAACTGCCGAACAGTCAGGAATGGTGGCAGGTAAGTTTTCGTGCGAAAGAAGATTCTATGCTGATGGAGGTTCTGTTCAGCGACAAAATGGAATCAATTAGAAGGATGCGGGCAAAGTTTGGTAACGATGTTCCAAAAGAAATTCCTGTTACAGAAGGCTGGTACAATTCTCCAATGCAGTTAACGCCCGAATCAATTGAAGGGTCAGTCGTAAAAAAAGGAGTTTCAGTAACAGTACCGGCAGGAACATTCACCTGTGACCAATTAGAATTCGGAGTTGCACAAGGTATTACGTTACGCTTGTGGAGATCAACTAATGTTCCGGGAGGAGTTGTAAAATATGAAATGAGTGGCGGCGATGGAAAAGCTATGTACTCCGCAGAATTAAAATCATACGGCGATGGTGCAAGCACTGATTTAGGCTCGTATTAACATATTCTAATTTTTTGTGCTCTCATTTTAATTAAATGAGAGCACAATAGTATCAATACCTTCTTAATAAGTATCTGTAAAAAATATTCTCTTTACATCTCATCATAAAAATCAATACTGAATTGCCTACGATAAAAAGTTAGATGCAGCTAACATAATTACTATACTCTAAATATTATCTTTCGTAAGTATAAATAAAGCTGAAACTTTTCAGCAAAAATAGAATCATATAACAACTAAATAATCACAAATATGAATGCATTTCAAATAATTTTAATTGTTTTAGCGGGATTAATATTTTTCGGCTATATTAAAAAATTTATTCAAACACGCGGCATACAAAACTACTCGGTGTCCGATACTTATAATAAGACTCAAAACAGCAGAAGCGTAATACTTCTTGACGTACGAACTCTTCAGGAAAGAAAAGCAAATATGATAAAAGGTTCGTATCATATTCCTCTGCATGAACTCGGCACGCGGATGAACGAGCTGAATAAATTTAAGGATAAAGAAATAATATGTTACTGCCGCACCGGAAACCGAAGTCTCTCTGCTGCATCTAAATTGAAGAGAAATGGATTTAATTCTGCAAATCTTAGAGGCGGAATAAATTCATGGTTTGCAAACGGATTAAAATGAAGTTATTATGAAAAAAAACGTAGGAACAATCGATAGAGTTTTTAGAGCTTCGGCTGCTGTATTGGTCTTAATACTTTACTTAACAAAAACAATTGAAGGCGGTACGGCACTGCTGCTGGGATTGATGGCTGTAGGATTTATCTTCACAAGCGCCACACGCTTTTGCCCATGCTATACGCGCTTTAATATCAGCACTTCTAAAAAACAAGCAGAGGAATAATTTAGATGATGATCGTGCTTTATATTGTTTTCGGAATTATCGCTTTATTTATGCTGATGCAGTATGCTATGGTTTTTTCAGCGAAAAAATCTAAAGGAACTAAGCTGAACGGATTAAAAGGAAATTTAAGAAAGCTTGAAGGAAAAGATACGAACGGGCTTGTATATTTTTTCAGCCCATCGTGCCATGCGTGCAAAGCCCAAACCCCGGTTATTAAAACTTTGCAGTCAAAATATAAAAATGTTTACGACGTGGATATATCAAAAGATTTTAACACCGCAAGAGTATTCGGTATCAAAGCGACACCAACAACTATTTCCGTGGAGAACGGCGTTATCAAGCAAGTTTTTCTCGGAGTTAAGCAAAAAGAATTTTTAGAAAAATATTTAAAAGGATAAAATTCATTGGAATATGGATTTTCAAAAATAGTAGATTTGTCCTTCGAAGATGCAGTTGAAAAAATTACTGCGGAATTGAAGAAGGAAGGATTTGGCGTGCTTACTGAAATTGATGTTAAAGACACGATGAAGAAAAAGCTTAATGTCGATTTTAAAAAATATAAAATCCTCGGCGCATGTAACCCGCCGATAGCTCATAAAGCTTTGCAGTTTGAAGAAGAGCTTGGACTTCTCTTGCCGTGCAATGTTATTGTTTATGAAAAAGAAGGAAAGAGCGCGGTATCGGTCTTCAATCCGATGATCATGACGCAAATTATTGATAACAAAGAGATGTCCGAAATAGCTGAAGAAGTAAAAACTAAACTTCTTGCAGCATTGAACAGAGTTTAATAAATTTAATAATATAAAAAGGCTAAGGAGAACAATATGCCGGAAGATTTAACAAAAGAAACTTTTTTAGAAAAAGTTTTTAATTATGAAACAAATAAAGAATGGAAGTTTGAAGGCGAACTGCCGTGCGTGATAGATTTTTGGGCGCCGTGGTGCGGTCCATGCAGAATGGTTGCACCTGTAATGGAAGAACTATCTGTTGAATATGCAGGTAAGGTTAACTTCTATAAAATAAACACTGATGTCGAACAGGAATTAGGCGCTGCTTTTGGAATAAGAAGTATCCCGTCATTGTTATTTGTTCCGAAAGAAGGACAGCCGAAGATGGCGGTTGGAGCATTACCGAAAGAAAGCCTAAAGCGCGCAATCCAGGAAGAACTGCTTACTCAAGTTGCGTAAGAAAATATTTATTTCATAGAAAGCATAGCGGAAAAACTTTTTTAGTATTTCCGCTTTATTTATTCTGTAAATGATCTTAATTTTGTATTAGTAAAAAATATTTTAGGAAAATTTATTTAATACAAATTCAAACGGAGGACATCATGTCAAAGACAGAAACAAATCTAAAAGAAGCTTTTGCAGGAGAAAGCCAGGCAAATCAGAAATACCGAGCATTCGCAAAGAAAGCCGAGCAGGAAGGATTCACAAACATCGCAAAGCTGTTTTTAACCGCCGCTGAAGCGGAGAGAATTCATGCCGAAGGGCATCTTGGAGCTATGGAAGGAATCGGATCAACTAAAGAAAATCTTAAGGCTGCTATTGGCGGCGAGACTTATGAATATACAGAAATGTATCCACCGATGCTTAAAGAAGCGCTGTCGGAAAATCATAAAGCAAAAAGGATGTTCGGATATGCGGTTAAAGCGGAAGAAGTTCATGCGAAGCTTTATAAGATGGCGCTAGAAGCCGCTGAACAAGGAAAGGATTTAACCGGAGTTGAATTTTATCTTTGTCCTGTTTGCGGCAACATTGAAATTGGAAAGCCGTCTGAGAACTGCCCAATTTGCGGAACGCTCGCATCAAAGTACATAAAAATATAAATGTCTTTTCAAGCAGACGCCGTGCAATTTAAACTTGCACGGCGTTACTTTTTTAAAAATTAAACTTCAATTCTTGAAAACAAAAAGCTGCCGGCAACTAACAGCAAAAAAGTAATTAATATTAAAACGACAAAGTCGATGCCGACGCCAAAGTGTGAAGAGCCGGTCAATGCAAACCTCAGTCCATCAACTCCATAAGACAGCGGATCAACCGCGGCAACTATTTTCATCGCTTCCGGCAGTCCTGTAAGGGGGAACAGCGCTCCGCTTAAAAAGAACAGCGGCATTACAAGGAAACTCATGATCAATTGAAAGCCCTGGAAGTCTTCAAGCATTGACGCAATTGCCGTTCCAAGCGCCGTGAACAACAGCGAAATTAGGATCATAAATATTATTGAAAATAGGATTAATAAAACCGAATTAATTCTAAAGCCCGCGATGAATGAAATTAAGAGCACGATAATTCCCTGGAAGACGGCTGCGGTTGCTCCGCCGAACACGCGTCCGATCATAATATTCAATCGAGAAACCGGAGCGACCAAAGTTTCTTTTAAAAATCCGAACTGTCTATCCCATATCATTTCAACTCCGGAAAATATTGCGGTAAATAAAATACTCATCGCGATAATTCCCGGCGCAAGAAATTCAATATAGTTCCCCTGTCCGGCTTTTTGAAATATCGGACCGAAGCCGAATCCAAGCGCTACCAAAAATAAAATCGGCTGACCAAGGCTTCCTATTATTCTTGAGCGCGAGCGTAAATATCTTTTTATTTGTCTGAGCCAAAGTATATAAATAGTTGACATTTTATCTCCTCCTTCTCCACATTTTGCTGTGCATTCTCATTCTATCAATACCGGAAGCTTCTTCTTCACGAATTTTTCTGCCGGTAAGTTCAAGAAAGGCATCTTCAAGATTATCTTTTCCGGTTTGTGCTTTTAGCTGTTCAGGAGTTCCGCTCGCAACAATTTTTCCGTGATCGATTATTGCTATTCTATCTGCAACGCGGTCGGCTTCTTCCATATAGTGAGTTGTAAAAAACACCGTTGTTTGCTCTTTCTTGTTCAAGTCGTTGATGTAATTCCACATGTAATTTCGTGTTTGCGGATCGAGTCCTAAAGTAGGCTCATCAAGGAAAATAATTTTAGGATGATGAAGGAATCCGCGCGCTATTTCCAATCTGCGTTTCATACCGCCGGAATAATTTTTAACGAACTCGTCCTTTTTCTCCCACAGCTCTACAAAATTTAACAGCTCTTCAATTCTTGTTTTGCGCACATCGGCGGGAACTTTATAAAGCACCGCGTGGAAGTTCATGTTCTCAAAGGCTGTTAATTCTTCGTCAAGGCTCGGGTCTTGAAAAACTATTCCGAAAGATTCTCTAACTTTATCCTGGTGATGCAGAGGGTTAATACCGTTAACTTCAATTTCTCCGCTTGTTGGATGAAGAAGCGTAGTAAGCATTTTTATCGTTGTTGATTTTCCTGCGCCGTTAGGTCCAAGGAAGCCGAATATTTCCGCCTTCTCAACATTAAATGAAATATCGTCTACCGCAGTGAACTCGCCGAATTTCTTCGTAAGGTTTTTTACTTTAATCATAATTATAAATTGTATAAAATTTGTAGAGACAAATATAAACAAGATGCGGTTAAGGAAACGTTAAGTTTTCATGTCTTGAAAAAAGGAAAAACTGTTGACTAGCTTTATCGTCAAACATAAAGAAATTAACTCGTATGAAATAAGTTTTAGTTTTTATAATTTATGGGCGTCTATAAATAGACATTAAGATAATGGAATTAAAATCCTGGAGGGAAAAATGGAATTGCTAAAAGGCAAGCTGCTATTTTGCGTTTCAATAGTATTATTTTTCATGGGCTGCAGTAATCAATATACTGAAAAAGAATTTTTTTCTAACGAAGATTATTATTCTACAATAAATAAAGAATTAAAAGATCGAAATGCCGATATAAGTTTTGTTGACGGGAAAAACGTAAGCAGCAACAATGTATATATCCAGAATGACTCTGTTTTCTGGTGGCACAAATATAAAGAGGCTAAATACTCTTTCACTCCGCTTTCTCTCATAAAAAATATCCGCATGAAATTTTATGTCGAACAAGACCCTGTAGTTGTATTCAATGGTAATATTCAGTTAAGAAACGATTCAACACTTGAAGTAAACAATGCCGTATTTTTAAAAGATACACTCCGCTATCAACTAACACATTTAAAATTATTTGATGAGCCTTTGAGTAACGTAAGTTCATTTTCATACTGTAATCATTGGGAAGGAATGCAACAATACGCATTTGCTGGAATTTTTGCCGGTGGAGTTTTAGGCTACAAAGCTGGAGGAGATGCGGCAGAACGAGAAAGAGATCCTGCCTTAGGCGCTGTTGCCGGCGCTATTCTTTTAGGGCTTGGCGGAGCTATAACAGGCGTAATAATAGGAAGCCCTCAAAATTATTTATTAAATGATAATGACTCGGAAACCTTAAGGTTTATAAAAAGATTCGGCATTTTTACCGGCATTACTTCTTCTTCACTGAGTGGAGGCTTTTCTGATAAAAGAGATTTTACAACTACCGATAAGGCACAATATACGGGAGGATTATATTATTTAACAAATATCTACGGCGCGCTGAAATTCAGACCTCAAATAATTTACAGCATCAAAGGAGGAAATTATAATTACAGCGTGAATCCTCAAGAAGGCAATCTGCAATCTATTGAAGGAGGGACATCAACATTGTATCTGGATATAATTGAAACCTCATTGCTTCTTCAGGTTGAGCCGCCGACTTCCACTAATAGTCACTTTCTAAAATTTATCGCCGGTCCTTCGATAAATTTTCCAGTGCACAGCGAACTGGACGAATATTATCTCGGTCCAATGGATAATATTTATGAGAATTCCATAAAGCAATTTAATTCTAAGCCTTACTTAAGCATAATGTACGGCATCGAGATAAAATGGGACCCGCATTTTTCAACTGATTTACTTTTAGATCATGGAATAACAAGCCAGGGTAATGCGCAAATGTCTGACGGTACAATATTGCATCTTCAGCAGGATGATGTTCTTATAACCACGGCTTTTTCGCTGTAAGAGAAAATAGCTAAATAGAAATATAACCTAAACCCATTGTGTGAATTAAAAATTAATCATAGAAAACTGTTGAAACAGTTACTAAATGAAAGAGCGATTTTATTAACCCACGGATTAATCCGTGGGTTAATAACAAAAAAGTCAGAACCCCAAACCGTTTCACCTGTCCGTCCTTCGGCGGAACGGTTTATAATTTAATTCACACAACGGGTAACCTAAACAATATTTCACAGAGTAAAAGCTGTTATTCAAAGTGTTATATAAGAATATTGGTAATGGTAAGAAACAAATGTAATTTTATACCAGGTAATAGATCAAAACATATTGATGAAAAGTAAAATGACTTTAGTAAAAACAAAAACGCATATTAAAATTTCAAGAAAAGATTGGGAAAAAATGAAAAAAAAACCCGTCTTAAATGAAGCGATAGAATTGCTGGAAGATATATCTGATCTTGAAAAAGCAAAAAAGGTTCGCGGCAAAAGCGTTACAATTGAACAGTATTTAAAAAAACGTGGCTTATAAAATATACATCAAGCCGTCAGCTTTCAAAGACCTTGATATTCTTCCCGATAAAGAGGAACAAAAAATAATTTTTCATATCTCTCAGCTATCTCAAGATCCCTGACCGGTCGGTATACAAAAATTAATTGGCGATAAGGGCTATCGTATTCGATCAGGCAACTATCGCATTCTATTTGAGATTAGTGATAAATCCAATACTGTTTTCGTATACAGAATAAAACACCGAAAAGAAGTCTACAAAAAATAAATTTACACATATTAGAATGTTACAAACCTTCAAGTACAAATGACGCGAGAGGTTTTTTATTGCATAATAAATTTTGGTTCTCTGTTTTGTCAAACGGTCAATAGATTCGGTTGATATTTTATATTTTTTCCTTCCTTATGGCTTACAGGTGGATAGCACTGTGAAGCAGGTATATCCTATTTTTACTCTAAATTCCGCTTTTCTTATTTAAAATACCGCTTTTCCCATTTACAATACCACTATTTTAAATAACAACTCCGCTCTTGTTAATAACAATTGCGCTTTCATTAATAACAACTCCGGACTTGTTAATAACAGTTGGGCTTTCATTAATAACAACTCCGCACTTGTTATTTGTGAAAGCACTATTGTCATTTGTAATTCTGCTATTTCCAATTAGAACTCTGCAATTGTAATTTGAAATAGTGCTATTGAGAATGACAACTCTGCAATTGTAATTCCCGGAAGCACTATTACAAATAACAACTCCGGACTCATTAATAACAAAAGCACTCTCATTAATAACGAAAGCGCTTTTGTTATTTAAAATAGTGCTTTTGGAATTTGAAATACCGCTTTTCCAAATTGAAATAGCGCTATTGCAATTTAAAATACCGCTTTTCCAAATTGAAATAGCACTATTGCAATTTAAAATACCGCTATTTATAATAGAATTCTTTCTATTTAAAACTTGAATAACACTCTTATTAAAGTATAACGAAGGCTTAGAATTTGCGACTTGCTTATGAAATATTATCCTGGCGAATTGTTCACGCGAAATATAAACCTTTTCTTTCCTCTTTGCATCTTATGAGTTGAAAAAATACTAATTTTGTATCAAAAATAAGAAAGGTGAAATAATGAAAATAGCAGTAGCATCTAACAATCAAGTTAAAGTAAGCGGTCATCTCGGACGCGTAAAATCATTTTTAATTTATGAAATCGAGAACTCGCAAATAATTAAAAAAGAGGTTCGTCCAAACACTTTTACACATCACGTTCAGCATAATCATCAGCATGAAGAAATGCATCAAGAGCACGTCCACGGCGAAGGCGCACACAGCCACGCAGAATTGATTGATGCATTAAAAGATTGCAGCCATATTATTTTCCAGAGCGGCGGCTGGCGGGTAATTGAAGACTTAAAAGCTAATAATATTACTCCCGTTCTCACAGATGAAGTTGAAGCTGATGTCGCAGTTGAAAAATTTATAAACGGCACTCTGCTTCAAAAAGAAGAAAGCGGATGCGTTCACTAAAATAAATTTAAACATTAAGGAAAAACAATGTCAACAAAAACAGCATACGTAAAACAGATTAAGGGAATTACTTTTGCGGGGAAAACGGATTCCAATCATTGGGTAACTATGGACGGTCCTGAAAATTTCGGCGGCAGCGATGCGGGCATAAGACCCAAGGAATTAATTCTCCTCGCGCTTGCAGGCTGCACAGGCAGCGACGTAATTTCCATACTTGAAAAGAAAAGAACTCCGCTTGCGGATTTTGAGATAAATATTAAAGCCGATGTTTCCGACGAACATCCGCAGGTGTTCACAAAGATCGATCTAGAATATGTTTTCTACGGGAAAAATTTAAATGTGAAAGACATAGAGCGCGCAATCGAACTTTCGCAGACAAAATACTGCAGCGTTACCGCAATGCTTCAGAAGGCTGTGGAAATGAAGCATTCATACCGCATAGTTGAAGAGAAGTAAGAAATAATTTACACCGCGGTTAAAACAATATGAGAGGTAACAGGATTATTTATTACCTCTTTAATAATTTTTAAGCCGCTCTGTTCGACAAGATAATTTACTCCGCCGCTGCTAAGGAACAATTTATAATTTTTATAATGATCTTTACCGGCGGAGAATTCTACAAGCTCATTCATTACTTCCCAAAATTTTGATTTCTTTTCAACCGCATACTCGCCGATAATAATTCGGCTGGAAATAATTTTCAACTGATCAATAACCGCCGTTCTTTCTTCAGGCGGCATTTCGTGAATTGCGTAAGTAAGGATCGAATAATCATATTTTGCAATTAATTTTTCCGCCAAACCGGAAGCGTCTGCGTGAATAAAGCTCACATTATTAAATTTTTCACGCGACAATATTTTATTTGCAGTAAAAATATTTTTTGAAGAAAGATCAACTCCTGTAACTTTGGAACATCTATCTGCAAGCCGGAAACAAAGCCTTCCGGTGCCGCACCCGACATCAATTACGCTGGCTCCTTCAGTAATAAAATTTTTAATGACGGAAAACATTTTATCCTGGTTAGGGGCGATGATCCTATCGTAAAAATATCCGTCGTACCAATGTTTTTTGTCTCTCATCTCAAGGCGTTCGATAAATCATTTATCAAATCGTCAGGGTGCTCAAGACCGATAGACATTCGCAAAAGATTCTGGGGAGTTTTTGTATCCGGTCCTTCAACGGAGGCGCGGTGTTCGATTAAACTCTCCGGTCCGCCGAGACTTGTGGCGCGCACAAAAATTTTTACTTTAGACGCAACCCGCATTGCATCCTTCATTTTTCCTTTAACTTGAAAAGAGATCATTCCTCCGAATTTTTTCATTTGAGTCGAGGCTACATCATGCCCTGGATGCGAAGGCAAACCCGGATAATATACTTTTTCAACTTTAGGATGAGACCGTAAAAATTCCGCAATCTGCATTGCGCTGTCAGACTGAGCCCGAATGCGCAGCGGAAGCGTTTGGATTCCTCTTAACACAAGCCAGCATTCAAACGGCGAAGGAACTGCGCCGCCTGCTTTTTGAATTTCTTTTATCTTCTGAAAAAACTCATCATCGCTATTGGAAATCACTGCGCCGCCGAGGACGTCGCTGTGTCCGCCAATGTATTTTGTGGTTGCGTGAAGCGATAGATCAGCGCCAAGTTCAAGAGGCGACTGAAGAATTGGCGTCGCCCACGTGTTGTCGCATGCTATTTTTATTTTTTTCTTTTTAACTAATGACGAAATTTTATTTATATCTACAATTTTTAATAAAGGATTTGTCGGCGTTTCGATCCAGATTAATTTCGTTTTCTTAGTAATTGCGTTTTCAACATTCTTTACATTTGTCATATCCACAAACGAAGAAGACACATTCCATTTCTGAAAGAGCTTAATCAGATTTCTTGTGCCGTGGTAAAGATCATCGGAAGCGATAATATGATCTCCGGAAGAAAGCGCCTGGAAGATACTCATTGCTGCCGCCGATCCGGAAGAAAAAGCCGCGGCGGATTTCCCGCCTTCAAGCTGCATTAAACAATCTTCAAGCGATTCGCGGTTAGGATTGCTCGCTCTCGAATAAACAAATCCCTTAGGATACTCGCCGCTCGCATCGCGTTCGTATGTTGTTGATAAATGTATTGGAGGAGTGACCGCGCCGGTAGATTTATCCGGCTTTCTTCCCGCATGAACAGAAAGTGTTTCTATTTTCATTATTAATTCCTTATTAAAAATCTATTTGAAAAACGCGAGCGTAAAATAATAAACATCAATTTAAATATTTCAGCTTTCAAGAAAGAATTAATTGATCTTGATTAAAAAGTCAATTGCGAGCCAGACGCAAAAAAATTTCCATAAACTCCGACTCGATTTCCTTACCTCGGTTTCTTCCGTACCAAAGATGAAGCTTTTCATAAAGTTCAGGCTTTACAATTCCGTCGTTCTTTAATTTACTAATAAGTTCCTTGGCAGCTTTAGGACGCGGTCCCCATTGAAATAATTCATTGCCGCTTTCATCAAAGGCAACGAGCTTTGGAATGCTTTTGGTCCCGTTGGTTAAATACAAATCCATGATATCCGGGTTAGAATCTCTCAATAGAATTTTTAGCCCGATGTTGGAGTTTATTTCCGTCATCTTCACAATGAAGGGAAGATTTTGAGCGGAGTCTCCGCACCAGCCTTCGGTTATAACCATCCAGAGTTGTTTTGAATTAATTTTTTTTATTGCTCTTTCTAGCTCTTCGGGAACTGTATAAGTTCTATCTATTCTCGAGCTTCGCTGAAGGTTTAATTTTTTAAATTCGTATTTTTCTTTAAGATCGTCATCCAGAATTTCGGGATTTGTATTTGCGATTTCATCTATAATGTTTTGTGTATATTCTTTATACGACATTCCATTATGCGGTTTCCGGTTTACAAAAAATTGGTGCGGCATCTAATTTCTCCGAGAAAATAAAATATGTTTTCAAAACTAATCAACTTTTTACATTTAATTTGAGTTTCATGTTACATTTGAAACATAAATAATTAAAAAGATTCAAAGCGCTGGAGGGCAATTAATAGATACATTTTATACAATTTTCTTTGTAAGTTTGATACAGAATTTGAAAAACGAATAATGATAACAGAAGCGACAAAATATTTTACTGCCCACGAAGCGAATAAAACTTTACCTTTAGTAAAGAAAATTGTAAAAGATATTCTTGATACTTCAAGAGAGATTAAGCTTTTGGCGGATGACCTTGACGGAAAAATAGAAGATAATCCAGATGCCCGGAGATTGATCGGAAACATAAACGGATTTATAAGCGAGCTGGAAGAGATAGGTTGTTTTTATAAGGACTACAGTTTCACTCTTGGGCTTGTGGATTTTCCCGCTTTAATAAACAACAAAGAAGTCTTACTTTGCTGGCGCAGCGACGAAGCAGAAATAAAATATTATCACGACATTGACGCCGGTTATGCCGGAAGAAAATTAATACCCGGAGAATTATTGTAAGATATTAATCACCCACATTAAACGCAGCTTTTGAAACTGCTGTCTGCCCCGAGTTCACATCTTTTATTCTATAAATTAAAGTATAATTTCCATTTTTGTATGTCGAGTCCAGATCAAACTGAGCTTCAAGCGGAGTGTCGGACATTTTTTCTTTGCTTGAGCGGTCAACAACTCTGGTCATCAACGATTTAACAGTATCTTTTGCCGGTGTAACAATATCAACCTGATAAGATAAAGCAGCTTTATACATACCATTTTCCTGTATCTGGACAAATCCTTTTACACGAGTTGTTGCATCGACTTCAGAGCTGTCGCCCATATTATAAGCGAAGGCTTCCGGGCTGAATGCTTCAAGCTTTGCTTCATTTTTCTTGCTGCATGCAGAAAATAATAATGCTAAGAAAAATAAAAATAAGGCTGCATATTTCATTTATACCTCAACTCAATAAAAGTCCGGGCGAAGAAAATCTCCGCCCTAAAATAATTTTTATAAATAAACTAACCATTCTTCTTTTGAAAGTCTTTCATGAAGCTTACAAAATCTTCAACACCTTTTTTCGGGAAGGCATTGTAGATTGAAGCTCGTAAGCCGCCTACAGAGCGGTGTCCTTTAACTCCGTCAAAGCCTGCGGCAGTAGCTTCGGAAATTAATTTCTTTTCCAATTCTTCAGTTGCGAGATTAAAGGTAACGTTCATCAAAGAGCGGCTGTCTTTTTGCGCATGACCTTTATAATATCCGTTGCTTTCGTCAATACAGCTATATAAAATCTCCGCCTTCACTTTATTAGCATTATACATTGCATCGAGACCGCCGTTTTTCTTCAGCCATTTCGCTACAAGACCGATAATATAAATGCCGAATGTTGACGGAGTGTTGTACATTGAATTATTTTCTGCATGAATTTTATAATTCAACATCGTATGAAGAGAATCGGCGCTTCTTTCAAGCAAGTCCTTCCTGATAATAACCAGAGTAACTCCGGAAGGTCCCATATTTTTTTGCGCGCCGGCATAAATCAAAGCGTATTTATTTACATCAATTTTTTTATGCAGCATGTCCGATGAAGTATCGCAGACGAGAGGGACATTGCCGACTTCCGGTTCCGAGTGCCATTCTGTTCCATAAATTGTGTTGTTGGATGTGAAGTGAACATAGGAAGCATCCGGATCCAATTTTAATTCCGATTGTTTCGGTATCCTGTTGAATTTCTCTTCTTCAGTTGAAGCGGCTACATTCACAGTTCCAACGCGCTTGGCTTCTTTCATCGCTTTCTTTGACCAGCTTCCGGTAAGAATATAATCCGCTTTATTTTTCGGCGGCATTAAATTAAGAGGTACCATAGAAAATTGGAGGCTTGCTCCGCCCTGCAGAAAAAGGATTTCATAATTATCGTTAACATCGAGAAGTGACTTTAAATCTTCCTTCGTCTCGCCGATTATTTTATCAAATACTTTTGAGCGGTGGCTAATTTCGAGTATAGACATTCCCACGCCGGGAAGTGAAAATAAATTTTCCTGTGCTTCTAACAATACTTCTTCAGGCAGTATGGCAGGACCAGCACTGAAATTATAGATTCTTTTTTGCATAGTTAATGTTCCTTTTTTATGAAAGTGAAAAAATATTTTAAATACTTATATCAAATGTACAAGCAATCCGTCTCGCAGCTTCGGTTCAAACCATGTTGATTTAGGCGGCATGATTTCTCCGGCATCTGAAATTTTCATTAAGTCTTCAACCGAAACGGGAAATAAAGAAAATGCGACCGCAGCTTTGCCGCTGTCTACAAGTTTTTCTAATTCTTTAGTACCACGTATACCGCCGACAAAATCGATCCGCTTATTAGTCCTTGGATCGTCAATTCCTAATACCGGGTTTAACAAAAAATCCTGAAGTATACTGACATCTAAATTTTCAGCAACAGATTTAGATAAACTTCCGCTGGCGCTAATCGAATCGTTTGCTTTTAACTGGTACCATTCTCCATCAAGATACATATCAAATGTTTTTCTGTTTTCCGGTTCTTTTACTGATGATTTTATAACAGAAAATTTTTCGCTTAGCTCATTCAAAAATTTTTGCTTTGTCCTGCCGTTCAAATCAATAACCACTCTGTTGTAAGGAAGTATTTTCAATTGATTAGCCGGGAATAAAACCGCGATAAAATAATTATACTCTTCGGAGCCGCTGTGGGAAGCGTTGGAATTCATCTTAACTTTTCTTGCGCGGCTTGCGCTCGCAGCACGATGATGCCCGTCAGCAATATATAAATTTTTTACTTTGGCAATTTCATCGATAATGATTTGATTTTTCTCATCCGGTAAAATCCACACCGAATGCTGTATTCCATCTGACGAAGTAAAATCATAAATAGGCTTGGTCTGCTTTGTAGCTGCCTCGACAACGCTGTCTATAGCATCTACATTTTTATATGTTAAAAAAACCGGGCCGGTCTGAGCGCCGGTAGTAACAATATGATTTGTTCTATCGTCTTCCTTTTCTTTACGCGTTTTTTCATGCTTCATAATTACATCGTTGTCGTAATCATCGACCGAAAAAGTCGCTGCTATTCCCGTCTGGGAACGTCCATCCATTGTTAATTTATAAATATAGAATTTAGGCGTTTCATCAACCTTTAATTCTTTGCTGCCTTTTAGTTTACTTAAATTTTCTTCGGCTTTTTTATAAACTTCTGTTGAATAAGGATTAATTTTCTCGTCTAATTCAATTTCTGCTCTTGTAATGCGGAGAAAGCTTAACGGATTTCCTTCAGCTAATTCTTTTGCTTCTTGACGGTTGACAACATCGTAAGGAACGCTTGCAATCAAGTTTTCTTTTCCTGGTGTTGGACGCAGTGCACGAAACGGTTTTATTACTGCCACAATAATCTCCAAATATTGAAATATTTTCTACTGTAAAAATCTATAAATTATGGACAATAATCCATTCCGTTCAACATTATTTAACACGAATTTAATTGTGTGCTGTGGTGTTTGTTTTTATTTTTGTTCTTAGTCACCAACTTGAAACATTTGAGTTTTAGCTAAGTTTAAACTTCATACTTAATTAAGTAAATTTATGAGCAGAAAACTTTATGGATCACGCCGTTAAAAATAATGCTGACCGAAAAATCTTTTACATAATAATCGGCTTCTCGCTTTTTGATCTTTTACTTCATTTTTACACAAATGCTTTTGCAAGCTATGGTTTTTTTCGCGACGAGCTTTATTATCTGGCTTGTGCGAAACACCTTGACATTGGTTATGTAGATCAACCTCCTCTTTCAATTTATATTCTTGCATTAAGCAAAGCAGTATTCGGTGAATCTCTTTTCGCGTTAAGATTAATCCCGGCGATTGTATCAGCTTTGACAATTTATTTTATCGGAAAAATTGTACTGGAATTTAACGGCGGCTCAACAGCTGTTATAGCTGCTTTAGTATCCGTCGTTCTTTGCCCGGTGTTTTTAGGAATGAATACTTTTTATTCTATGAACACATTTGTTTGGTTTTTTTGGTCGCTCGCATTTTATTTTATTATAAGATTAATAAAAACCGATGATAAAAAATATTGGCTGCCGCTCGGATTAGTTGCAGGCTTGGCTTTATTAAATAAAATTGATTTCCTTTGGTTCGGCGCCGGTCTAGCTTTGGGAATGATATTCACTCCGGAGAGAAAATATTTCAGGATGAAAGAACCTTATATCGCGGCGGCAACTGCCCTGATAATTTTTTCTCCTTTTATCGTCTGGAATTTCACACACAACTTTGCTCATATTGAATTTATTCGTAATGCCACTTCACTTAAATATTCTTCCACAACCAGACTTGACTTTGTAATTACTCTCTTAAAAGATAACGGTCCTTCGACATTTCCCGTTATGCTTGCAGGAATTTACTTTTTATTCTTCCATACCGAAGGAAAAAAATTTAGACTCGGCGGATACATTTTTTTAATTACATTTTTAATCTTAATTATAAACGAACACAGTAAAGCCGAATACTTATCACCGCTTTCAACTTTGTTATTTCCTGCCGGAGGAATTATCGTAGAAAAGCTTTCTCTCATAAAAAATTTAAGATGGCTTAAATATGCCGTGCCTGCTTTCCTTTTTATCGGCGGCGTTTTTTTAATCCCGCTTGCGCTTCCGATTATGCCCGTGCAGAAATTCATTCAGTATGAAAAATTATTGGGAATAAAATCCGCTTCATCCGAAGCGCATAAATTAAATGATCTGCCTCAATTCTATGCCGATATGTTCGGTTGGAAAAATATGGCGTCTTCGGTTTCAAAAGTTTATACTACACTATCACCTAAAGAGCAAAAGCACACTGTTGTCTTCGCAAGAAATTACGGTGAAGCTGGCGCAATAGATTTTTACAGAAAATATTTTCCGCTGCCGCCGGTGATTTGTCCCCATAACAGCTATTGGTACTGGAACGACTGCGATACTACAAAAAATATATTAATAATTATCGGGGGCAGCAAGACAGATAATCAAAAATATTTAAACTTTGTAAGAGAAGCGGGAGTTATACAATCTAAATATTCCATTCCTTACGAAAATAATTTGACCATTTTCATCGGCTGGGGGCTTAAGGTTCCGATAAAAGTTATCTGGAATAGAATAAGATTTTTTATTTAGTGTTTACAATCTAACGGCAGAAACATTCCTGGTTATTTTCAAATAAATCCAGAACAGCCAGGCTGCGATTAAAAAAGAAATTATTACAATGATTAATGGAATACTCCAGTCTGAATTAATATTTAGACTTGTTTTTCTTGACTGAATGTACAGCAGCAATATTGCAAAAAAATTATTCGTAAAGTGTGCCGCACTTGAAGGAAAAATGCTCCTGCTCCTGTAATAAAAAAAAGAGAACAATAACCCGAGTATAGAAAGCGAGATCAAGCTTAATGGCTGCATGTGGAAAAGACCGAATAAGATTCCCGTTATTATAAAGCTCTTCATGCCTAGGCTCCGTTCTAATGTTCGCTGGAAATATCCTCTGAAAAAAACTTCCTCGCAGATTGCCGGTGTTATGGCAACAACTAAAACTATCGCAAGAAATTGTCCCGGGCTATTTGCTGAGAATAATTGAGAGCCAAGCGTCTTGAATATTTCCGGCATTTTAAATTTCTGCAGTATTGAATAAGACAAGTAATAACTGAGCGGCAGCAAAAAAATTGTAATCATAATTGCAAGAGACGTTTCTTTGACAGAAAAGCATCTCACTCTTAAATATTTTTTTACTTCTCCGGTATGCCATTTTCTTACAACCCACAAAGCCGGGAGAAGCATAAAAATGAATTCGGATAAAATTAAAGCGATTAGCGCCGGAGTCTTCAATTGAACAGATATCGCTTTCATCCTATCAATATAATTCGGTGGAATTTTTACATTATAAATTACTTTATAAACGGCGGCAAAAATCATCATCAATATTGACTGCGCGTTAAAATATATAACGCCGATTCCTATCAGACCGGTAACTGCTGCAGCGGTTATACTCCTATTTTTATTTTCCCACGAGCCGTTAAAGTTTATGGCATTGCTTTCTTCTTTTGTTTTTTCGCCGGGAATATTTTCAAACCCTAAATCATTCAAGCGATGTCTCCAGGCTTTGCTGATCGGTTCCCAAAGGAGCCGGATTCTCCAAATCATTTTTTCTAATTCTCAAATCGTAGTACAGAACAATAATAAATAACGGTTCAAGCATGTACTTTAATAATGTGCTGATAACAGCCACGATGCCTATATCAAAGCCAAAAGATTTCATCATGTTAATAACAGCGGATGGATCTTTGTCGCTTATAGCACCGGCGGCAGCGAGATTCATGTACTGTGAAATATAGTCCCACATAAAAATGAAAGACACCGGGGTTATGATTAATGAAACTGCAAATTGAATAATCAAGGAAATAAGAAAAACAATTCCGAAGGTTCTCCACCAGTATCCTTCAACAAGGAAAGAGCTTTTTGAAAAAGATTTTAGAACTCCATAATCTTTATGAATGATAATTATAAAAGCGAAGTACCATCTATAAACCAAATAGATAATAAATAAAACTGCTGCGAAAATGTAAAGACCTCCTATAAATTTCAGGATTGTGAAATCTCCAGCTTTAGCAACCGCAAAAATGATCACTCCGCCTAAAATAATTCCGAGAACAATTACGGATATAAGAAGTATCTGCCCGACGCATCGCAAATAAGTTATGGAAAAGATTTTTTTGAAAGCTTGTTTTAGCCCTGCGCTCTCGCCATCCATCGCACAGCAGCCGATTTCAGTAATACCAATATTAACCGCAAGGCTTCCTACTGACAATAAAAAGGCAATAAAGAAAAATTTCCCCATCCCGAAAAACATTCCCAGCAACTGTGAAGGATTCGATGCCGCATCCGGATCATCTTTAACTGCATTCATATAATTTGCAATCGCAGTAAAAAAAGAATGAAACCCAAAAGCGAATATCAAGCCAAGCGGGACTAGAATTATTAAAGCTAAAATTAAATTTCTTAAAAATGTTTCTTTGATCAGGTTGAATGCCGTGCTGAATATATCACCGAGCATCATTGGTCTGGTTTTGTCAAATATCTTTCCCGCGTCGTTAGTTTTAAATGCCGATTTATCCAAAGCATCTTGAAAAATTCCATCTGTTTTTTTTGAAGCGGCAAAATCGTTGCTTTGTCCCTTTTCTTTCTGCCATAAATAACGATGCATTGTATTACAGAAATAACGACCCTCCGATACGATTTCAGTACCGGCTGGAATTTCCTGGCTGCAGTATTCACATTTCATAATCTTCCCTAATATTTTTATAGCTATATTTAATTAGAATAAAATCAATACAAAATTTTTTTTGAAGTCTTCCTGCCGCTTCCCATCATTCAAAAACATAATCTTCTCATATAACATCAAATTAAGCTTAAATGAAAATAGAAATAAAATTATAAATTAACAATCGGCAAAGTTGCTTTTCTCTTTTCCTTTTACCTTTTTTCATACCGTAAAAATAAAATTACTTTAAAGAGAATGATCATGAATAAAACACGGGTAGTTTTTTTTCTTCTTACGACTTTATTAGCCGGCTGCTCAAGCGCCCCACTTAATCTTGAAATAGCTAAAGAAAGAGTAATGAAATATTACAATTCAGGCAAATACGATTCTGACCTTAACGAAATTGTAAAGCATGCTGAGAATAAATTCGGCAGCATTACGCCGGACGACAGCACTGCCATTGTATTTGACATAGACGAGACTATTTTTTCAAGCTACGAATTTGAAAAACAAATCGGCTTCGGGTATGTTGATTCGATGTGGTATAATTACCTCTCGGAATCAAAAGAACCTGTAATAAAGCAGACTAAATCCCTTTATGATTTTCTGATCGGCAAAGGCTTTAAAATAATTTTTCTTACCGGCAGAAATATTGATCAATACAATGCTACTTACAAAAATTTAATTTATAACGGCTTCACAAAGTTTGACACTCTTATTGTAAGGCAGCCGAATGAATACGATTTTACAGCGCAAAAATTTAAATCCATAAAAAGAGTCAAACTTACTAATAAAGGATATAAAATCGCAGGAACCGTAGGCGATCAATACAGCGACCTTGACGGACCGGATCACGGCGTGCAGGTAAAAATTCCAAATTATATTTATATTATAAAATAATTAAAGATCAGTAAGCGGCATTTTCTGCATACACAGCATCCTTGCTTAATGAGTTTATTGCAAAATTCAGATCCTCATAAGTAGTGAAATTTTTTTGTATCCACTCAAATACAAACGGATTCAAAGTTTCATGATCTCTATTTAGCACTAATTTAATTTCACCGCCGCAGTACATTTTAAATCTTTTTGAAGTTTCTACAAGCACACCTGTAAAAGCTGAATCCATTCTTTCAAGCTGGCTCAAGTCAATCAGAATTTTTTTAGTCTTCAGTGCAATTATTGGAAAAATAAAATCACGGAATACAACAGCTTCCTTTTGATTTCCCACCGTTAAATTAACGATGATTAAAGTAAGATCGTTAAAGTTAAAGGTTTCATAATCATTTAGCTGACGCCTATTAATATTGAACGGGTGCCTGGCGGAAACAGCTTCTTCATTTGCTTTTGTTGTTTCTTCGCTGCTTTGCTTATGCAAAGACTGGGCATCGAAAACCATTGGCTTTGTTCTCTCGAAGTATCCGAGTTCACCTTTGCTTTTGAGAATTTTAGATTCAATCATGTCAATTATTTCTTCATACTTTAAAGGTTTCAAAACAAATCCATCAGCGCCGAGTTCCATAGCCTCACGCGTAAAATACGTAGATGAGTATTTACTCATAAAAATGAAATGAGAATTTATTAGCGGCTTTAAGCGGTTTAACTCATGCTTAATTGTAAAACCGTCAATATCCGGAAGAGAAATTTCCGCAAATATTAAGTCCGGCTTATTTACAATTGTATTATAGATGCCGTTATTACCGCTATCTGCAATTACAACCTTAAATTTATTGTTCTCCAGAAATAATTTAAGATTGTTAGCCGATAAAAGATCATTATCGATAATTAATATTTTCCCTTTACACGCCGTGCTTGCTGAGTAAAGCTGGTCAATCATACTTCCTCCGTAATCAAAATTTAAATCATTAATTTATCTATTGCGCAAAGCCATAAGTTCGGGGAACATCTCAAGATGTATGCCGCATGGGAAATTTGCCAATTCCCTTGTTTGCTTATAATTAGTACCGGAAGACTTCAGTAAAATAGTAACCGTTGAACACAGTAAGACGGAGAAAACATATACATAAGCAGCAGTTGTTAATTTAATATACGGCTGATTTTTATATGTGGCGCTTACATATACATTTTTATAATCTAAAAAAATTTTACACTTCGAAAAGAGAATAACAGATAGCTGTTTACGGTTAATTTAGCGGTTTTCAAAGATGAGCGATTAATTGCAAGTTAGAATTCTAATTTGTATTTATAAAATTGTTTTAAAAATATTTTGCTTTTGTAGAACCGTTATGTTTATGCCCTATTCTTTATCAAAAGGAAAATCTTTTATGATGAAAGCGCGCAGGAAGTATACAGCCGCCCCGATTGACATAACCACCACTCCGCCAACGGCAAAGAATGTTCCGGTTGAAACAAACAATCCGATCCACATTAAAATTGCGATAAGCGCAGGCAAAGGATACAGCCACATTTTAAACGGGAAAAAATCCGCAGGCTTTTTCTTTCTGATTATCATAATTCCAATAGCCTGCCCGATGAACTGAACCAGAATTCTCATTGCGAGTATCGCGCTTATTACTTCCTTCAATCTGAAGAGCAGGCTGAAGACAAACGCAATCGCGCCGAGCACCAGCAAAGATACATGCGGAAAATTTTTCTTGGGATGAGTTTTCGCAAATACTTTGAAAAATGTTCCGTCAACCGCGGCGGCATAAGGAATTCTTGAATAGCCTAGTGTGGCTGAAAATAATGATGAGAACGCAATCCACAAAATTAGAATTGTTGCAACTACGGCGGCTTTCGATCCGTATATCTTCTGAACAAATGAGCTGACAATAAATTCAGACTTCATTGCCTCGCGCCACGGAACTACGCCAAGTATGCTTAACTGCATAGCGAGATAAAGTATTGCTATGCCAATAATCGAAATGAAAATACTTTTCGGAATATTTTTTTCCGGTTCTTTTAATTCGGAACCGAGGTTGGTAATATTGTAATAACCTAAGTAAGTATAAATTGTTTGAACCGTTGCGCTGCCGAGCCCGGCAAAAAATAAAAACGATAAATCGAAAGCGCCTTTAGGAAAATCAAATGCGAGTTTCGGGCTGAAGTGAGTTGCGCCTCCGAAAATAAGCCATGCAATAGTAGCGATAACTCCTATCCAGAGGAATAAAGAAATTTTTCCGACCGTTGTTATCTTTCTATAAAGAAGAAGAACTATTGCAATTACCAGAAAACCGGAAACAATTTTTTGTCCTACGACTCCTAGCGGAAATAAAAAAGTAAAGTACTGAGAAAATCCGATTGAGCCGGAAGCGATAACAAGCGGCGCTTGAAAAATTGTCTGCCAGATTAATAGAAAAGAAAATAATCTTCCCCAGCTTTTAGGTCCGTAAATTTCTTTTAAGAAAACGTAGCTGCCTCCGGCGGCAGGCATCGCCGCGCCAAGCTCCGACCAGATTGCGCCGTCAACTAACGCAAGTACTGCGCCGAGAATCCACGCAAGCATGCACTGCGGACCGTTCATTTCCTGTATTACAATCGGCAGAACGATGAACGGACCGATGCCGACCATATCGATCATGTTAAGTGCGGTGGCTTCTTTTAATCCAAGCCCGCGCTCTAGTGTTGGGCTTGCGTCGTTATTTGTTAATTGCACTTTAATTTCCTGGATAGTTTTAATTCAGTACTAAGCACAGCTCCAAATGGTCCGGTAACAAAAATAAATGATTAAATCCGCAAAGAGTAACCTAATAATTTATTGAAGCATTCAAACCGTTGTCATTCACATACGTTTCTTCCGGCTTATTAAGCAGCATCGAGTTGAACCAGATGTCTCCAATACAAGCCGCGGAATGAGCGGCTAAAGGAATTAGAACAACGGATAAATAATAACTTCCGACAAGAAACAAGGAAACTACTCCGGCAAGAGTAATTAAAACAAACGGACTTAATCCAATCAAATAAAAATATTTTTTCTTAATAAACCAATCCGGCGCACCGACGTAAGCATATAAAACTTTATATCCAAAGTCCGGCTTCTCTTTCGTTATCAAGTAGAAAAACAAACCGTGAATCAGTTCATGAATAACGGTGATGACAACCAGAATTACAAAAATTAAAATCAGATATTTGTACGGCAAGAATTTAAAAAAGAAATAATACGCCATTTGATCTTGCCGCTCGATGATTCCAAACAGCCACGAGAAATAATAAAAGAAAACGTAAAACACCGGAAATAATAAGACGCTGAAAAGATTAACGAGTATCAGAAGTTTTTTATCCTTCTGAAAATCTATAACAACTTTGTTCTTAAAAATTTTTTCCGAAGTCTTAAATGCTTTCATAATCATTTTCTTGGAAACATGATTGCATGTTGGCATGAATGCATTATTTAAAACATGCATTCATGCATTCATTCCTTCGTTCTCTTTGCGCAGCCTGCTCTTCTTGTAGCCGTAAGAAAAATAAACTACCATTCCGACCAGCAGCCATACGGCAAATCTTATGTAAGTAATCCACGGCAACCCGAGGATTAAATAAATGCATGAAATAATTCCGAGAATAGGAATAAACGGTACCCACGGTGTCTTAAACGCACGTGGTCTATTCGGCTCTCTCCTTCGTAGAATAATTATTCCGGCACAGACAAGAATAAACGCAAACAGAGTTCCAATGTTTGTTAGATCAACCATCTCATCAATCGTAGTAAACATTGCGCAGACACCAACAACCAGTCCGGTTAAAATTGTTGTAACGTGAGGAGTCTTGAATTTAGGATGAACTTTTGCAAAGCTCTGGGGAAGCAGTCCGTCGCGAGCCATTGAAAAGAAAATTCTCGGCTGACCAAGTTGGAATACAAGCAGCACTGCCGTATGCGCTATTACCGAACCGAAGGCAATTATTCCGATAATAAGATTGCTGTACTTTTCAATATTCGCATACTGCATTGCCAAAGTAAGCGGCTCGGCTTGACTTGTTGCAAGCGTATGAACAAGGGCTTTATAAGGAATGATTCCTGTAAATACTCCGGCAACCAGAATATAAATTATCGTACATACAATTAACGAACCGATTATTCCTATCGGCATATCACGTTTCGGATTTCGCACTTCCTCCGCGACAGTAGAAACAGCATCGAAACCGATGTAAGCAAAGAATACAACCGCAGCGCCCGCTTGAATTCCCGACCAACCGTTTGGCGCAAATGGCGTCCAGTTTGCAGGCTTTACATAATGAAATCCTATCCAGACAAAAACTCCAAGGACTGCAAGCTTGATTAGAACCATTATCGTATTCAGTCTTGCACTTTCACGAATTCCGATTACCAAAACAATTGTTATCAAAGCAACAATAGAAAACGCCGGCAGATTGAAAACGATAGGCACTCCGAAGAAATGCGGCGCGTGTTCAAGTAATCCGGGAATCTTCGCAGCCGTTCGATAATCAATCGACATCCAATCCGGAATTATTATTCCGAATCCGGCGACAAATGTTTTAAAATAATTTGCCCAGCTTATCGCGACGGCAACGTTGCCTACAGCATATTCAATTATCAAATCCCAGCCGATAATCCATGCGACTAACTCGCCAAGAGTTCCATAAGAATATGTGTACGCACTTCCCGAAATCGGAACCATCGAAGCAAACTCGGCATAGCACAACGCGGCAAATCCGCAGGCAATTCCGGTCAGCACAAAAGAAAGCATTAAGGCTGGTCCGGCACCCGGTCTCATCGCGTCACCGGCAGCCGCAGTTCCGATGGTTGCAAAAATTCCCGCACCGATGATTGCGCCGATGCCGAGCATTACAACATCAAACGAGCCGAGAGCCCGCTTTAGCTGATGCTCGGGATTTTCTCCCTCGCCAACTAATGCATCAAGACTTTTTGTTCTGAATAATTGCTTTAACAATGGATGTTTTCCTTATAAGGTTTGAATTGATGATTTAAATGAAATGACAAAACGGATTTCAAATTTTTTTTCTTACTGCAATAGTTTTTCAAAAAATTACTCGCTGACTAAATTTAATATAAAGAATTATTAGCTTAATTTGAAAGGCGAAATTAAAAATTATTATTCTGTATTAAGAATTATAAAATGTATTTTAATACACAATCACAGTTTTTGATTCAATAATATATTTATTCCTGATTTTTAAAAGGTTCTTATTTTGATTACTTTCGGCTCAGCTTTACTTCTATTCGGCGTTGGACTAATAGCCGGCTTTATAAATATTAACGCAGGCGGAGGATCGACTCTAACTTTGCCTGCTTTAATTTTTCTCGGATTAAATTCTTCACTTGCAAATGGAACTAACCGCATAGGTGTTTTTCTTCAAACATTGACCGGCGTTTATTCTTTTAAGAAAGAAAATTATCATCAATTCGATGTCAGTTTAAAACTTTCTTTATTAACGCTGCCCGGTGCAATTGCAGGCGCGTTACTTTCTTTAAGAATTGGAAATGAAGCATTCCATAAAATTCTCGCCGTGGTAATGATTGGAATTATAATTTCGATGGTAATTCCTAAATCAAAATTTTCAAATGTTGAAGCTAAAAATAAAAAAATTACTCCTTCAGTTTTTATTGCAATGCTGTTGATAGGCTTTTACGGAGGCTTCATACAGGTTGGCGTCGGTTTCCTTCTAATGGCGGTGTTAAATTACTTAATGAAGCTAAACCTTGTACATGTAAACATGCACAAAGTATTTATCGTTGCTGTTTATACTATACCGGCACTTTTAATTTTCATCTGGCAGGGAGATGTAAATTGGGTCTATGGTATTACGCTTGCCGCTGGAAATTCTTTCGGAGCATACTGGGCTGCAAAATTTTCTGTACGTGGCGGCGAGACTTGGATAAAAATATTTTTAATTGTTGCGGTACTGATCATGTCCGTTAAGCTTTTCGGATTTTTTTAATGAGACTGTCAAAAAGACTGCTCGAACATCTTTTTTAATGACTCCGTAAGATAATTTAAATTGATTTTTTAACCGCTTAGCCGTACTTTTGTGGCAGATTAAAAGTAAGAAAAATAGACGAGATACTTTGGCTGTTAACACATCTTCAACAGATTTAGAGTTAATGAGACGCGTCGCATCGGGCGATTCAAAGGCTCTGGAGGCTTTGTACAACCGCTATTCACCGGTGCTTTATACAGTTATTAACAAAATCGTTAATGACGAAAAAACCGCAGAAGAAGTTCTCGCAGATGTTTTTGTAATTATCTGGCAGAAGAGCAAACAGTTCGATTTTAATTCTGCAAATGTTTACACGTGGATTATCACTCTTGCAAGAAATAAAGCGGTAGATACTAACAGACGGATAAATATTGAAATCCCGGCAAAGAATTATTCTGATGATTTTGAAAATCAGTTTATAATTCCAAACTTATCTCCGGCAATCGATCCTCTTGATTTGAAAACTGCGTTAAGCTTGAAAGATAACATTGAGCTTGCTTTGAATAGGCTTACAGACGCGCAGCAATATGTAATTTACCTGGCTTATTATGAAGGCTTAACTCAAAAAGAAATTGCCGCCAAGTTGAATATCCCGCTGCCAACCGTTAAATCAAAAGTTAAAATTGCTCTTTCAAACCTGAAAGAAAATTTAATAAAGGGGGAAGCATAATGCCGGAGCAAAATGAATTTTATGATCTACTTTTTGCATACTCTTTAGGTTGTCTGGACGAAGAAGATTTTCTTAAGCTAAAAGAATATCTTAAATCAAATGAAGAGTACTGGCAGGAGCTTGGCGAATATCAAAACCTAGTTTCACTTCTACCGTCGATTTTAAACATTGAAACCCCAAACCCGGAGGTTAAGGATAATGTTGCTCGCAAGTTGTACAAACTGAAAGGCGAAGTCCCCAAGAAAAAAAATGTAAAAGAAAAACTACAAGTTGAAACAGCAGAATTAAATAAGGAAAAAGAAGATTCTGAGAATACTATTAATGCTGTGGAAGAAACTTTTTCAGAAAAGCTAAACACAAGAACAGACGGTTTTGAAGTTGTTACGGCTAAGAAAAAAGTAGAATATTTTAGACCTACTCAGGAAACTCAAATCCGCGGAAGAGACTTTGAAAATATTTCTGACGATGAAGACGAGAAAGAGAATGTTACTCATGAAGAACAAGAAACTCAAGCTAGCGAGTTAGCTAAAGATGGAAAAAGCCAGGCAGAAGCAGAAAAGAAAAAAACTTATACTCTGCATGGAGATTACGGAAGCGACAAAAAAAGTGTAAAAGAAGGCAAGACCTTTTTGAGAAACATTTTGTTAATAATTTTATTAACTGCAGCGGCTGCGGGAATTTTATTTTTTTACTTTAAGGTTTCTTCGGAAGTAAGGGCTTATAAATCTAAAGTAGAGAGCTTAAATGAACAGGTAAAGGATCTCTCATCTACAACAGCAGTAAGCAGAGAACTTAGCGAACTGCTACAATCAAAGAATCTGAAAATAATTAATTTGGACGGAACCGATATCAACCACAGCGGCTTCGGAAAACTGATTATCAGCCTCGAGAACAGCAGAGGATTTTTGCAGCTCTCGCAAATGCCAGGACTTTCTACTGGAAAGGTTTATCAGCTTTGGCTTAGCATGAATAAAAAATTTGTTTCAATGGGAACTTTTAGCCCCGTTCACAATGACGAATATTTTCCAGTAACGTTACCTGAAATTACCAACCAGCAAAGTGCAAAGTTTATGGTTTCGGAAGAACCCTTGACCGGTTCTTTGGAACCTGGGAACAAAATTTTCCTCACAGGCTCATTTTAAAAAAATTTTCTATTCCTCTCTTTTCAAAAAAAGTAATACAAAAAATAAAATTAACACGGCGATCCAGTATTTTTTCATGATATAAAATACCGCATAGAAAAAGCTTAAAAAACTAAGCGAGCCTAAAATAATTGCAAACACAAAAGCAAAAATTATAAAGAGAAGAGAAATAAAAAGTATTTTTTTGTCAGACTTATCATCAACATAAAGCATTATGCCACCCGCTCCGAATATAAAAATAACGGCAGGCATGATAATTTTGTAAGTATCAAAAAAAACAAACTTGTTTGTAATGAAAAGAAAAACGCCGGCAAGAAAAGTTGCTGTACCTGTAAAAAGCTCCAATCTTTTCTTTTTACCGAACGAATTATAAAAAACGGCAATGCCGTATATACAAAAAATATAACTTAACAACTCGCTAGCAGATATGTCAACAATATCAAACAACCGCAGTATCAGTACCGCTGCTAAAAACAAGATAACATAAAAAACAAGCGCGCTATTTTTTTTCAAACGAATTTTCTTCGGCTTTATTTTAATAGAGAATTATTACTACAAAATTCTTTGTCCCATTACAGACGCAATAACATCAGAAGCAAAAATTGCGCTCTCATTTTTATTATCTAGAATCGGGTTAATCTCGGTAACTTCAAGCGAAGACATGCAGCCGCACTCTGCAATTGATTCCATAAGCAGATGAGCTTCGCGGTAACTCAATCCGCCGCGAACCGGAGTACCGACTCCCGGAGCCACAGAAGGATCAACTGCATCAAGGTCGAAGCTGACATGGATGTGATCAACTTTTTCTCTGAACTGTTTCAGCACTCTTGAAATTATTCTATGAATGCCGAGTTTGTCAACATCTGTCATCGTATAAACTGTCGGATTCATTTTTTTAATATTTAATTTTTCAAGCTGATCGATGCTTCTTAAACCAATGAGCGCACAGTTTTCAGGCTTGACTTTGGGAGCGAAGCCGTAAAAATGAGTAAGCTGCGTGTTGCCGAGACCAAGCGCCGCCGCCATTGGCATTCCGTGAATATTTCCTGATGGAGAAGTTTCATCTGTATTCATGTCGGCATGTGCATCAATCCAGATTACGCCAAGTTTGAGCTTATTCTTTCTGCAGTAAGAAGAAATCCCTGCAATACTTCCCAGAGCCATCGAATGGTCGCCGCCGATGCAGATCGGGAATTGCCCTTTCTCCAAAACTTTTTCGACTTTAGACGCGAGGGCTTTAGACGTTTTTAAAATTTCATTTAGATATTTCAGCTTATGGTTCGTAATTTTTTGTCGCTCCATTATCTGGATATTTATATCGCCGCTGTCAAAAATTTTATACCCAAGTCTCTCAAGTTTTTCCCTAAGACCCGCTATGCGTAAAGCGGACGGACCCATGTCAACGCCTCTTCTATCGGCGCCTAAATCCATCGGGAAGCCGATAATATTTACAATGTTTGAATGTATTTTGCTCATAAAATTTTATTATTGTATTTGTCGGAAGCAAATTAAAAAGTTTAATTATAATACCCAACTTCGATTGGTTATATATTTGTTAAAACATATTCTTATATTTTGAGCCCAAATATTGTTTATGTAAGTATTGATTTAATTGATTTAGACCACAGAAATGATAGACAGTTATTCAAAAGAACCGCTTGTAAGCGTTGGAATATTATCTGAGAAGAAAATCATTTTCGAACTTCACGGCGATTATAAAATTTCCGGGTTCAAACAATCTTTTAGCGGAGTTTATTCCGCCGAGGTAGTCAACAGCAAAATAGTCTGCCAGAAAGGAAGTGAAAGAATTGAATTTGCCGGTGAGATATTTTTTGAGCCGGATGATTTTTATACAGAATCATTTCTACTGAGAGATGTAACAATCGGTGTAAAGTTTCACTGGGAAAGAAAAGAAAAACAAAGATTCAACGGTTCGCTTAAGCTGGTTGCAGACAATAATAAAGTAACAGTTATAAACATTCTGCCGGTTGAGAATTATCTTGTCAGTGTTATTTCTTCCGAGATGAGCTCAAAAAGTTCTACGCAGTTATTAAAAGCGCATGCAATAATTTCAAGAAGCTGGCTGTTGGCGCAAATGGGAAAATCAAAGCTCCATGAAATAGGAACCAAAAATTTTCAGAATCCAAGCATAAGCGAGTATGAAATAATTAAATGGTACGACAGAGGTGATCATAAATTATTTGATGTCTGCGCAGACGACCATTGTCAGCGTTACCAGGGAATTACAAAAATCTTTTCTGAAGGCGTTCGTCAGGCAGTTAGTCAAACAAACGGCATAGTGCTTACTGCCGGAAATGAAATTTGCGATACCCGTTATTCAAAATCATGCGGAGGAATTTCGGAATCTTTCGAGAACGTTTGGGAGCCGGTAAAACACAGCTATCTTACCTCTGTGGTCGATTACAAATTTGAACCGGAAAATATTAATCTTAATTTTTCTAAGGAGCTGAACGCGCAAAAATGGATTAAGAGCAATCCTTCTTCATACTGTAATACCAGCGATAAAAAAATTCTTTCGCAAATTCTTTTAGACTATGATCAGGAGACTTCCGATTTCTACCGCTGGAAAGTTGTATATACCCAGAAAGAAATTTCTGAGTTGATAAATAAAAAGAGCGGAATTGACTTCGGAGAAATTATTGATCTTGTCCCGCTCAGGCGCGGAGCTTCTGCAAGAATAATTATGTTAAAAATAGTCGGGACAAAAAAAACATTAGTAGTAGGAAAAGAATTAGAAATACGAAGAATACTTTCTACAAGCCATTTATACAGCTCTGCAATTGTAATAGAGAAGCAGGAAATTGCAAATGGAGTTCCGCAAAAATTTTTAATCTACGGCGCCGGGTGGGGACACGGAGTCGGGCTTTGCCAGATCGGCGCTGCTGTCATGGCGGCTCGCGGTCATATGTTTGACGAAATTTTGCTCCATTATTTTAAAAATGCAAAATTGAAAAAAATCTATTAAGCTTGATTTATGAAAATTTTATACTCTTGTCTTTCAAAAAGCTGGGGCGGCATGGAGATGTTCACGCTTACGGCAGTTAAGCAGCTTTTAAAAAGAAATATTTCCGTCGAGCTATTGTGTATTGCCGAATCGAGAATTCACATTGAGGCAAATAACATTGGGATAATAATTCATCCGGTAAAATTATCTGGCGTTCTTCATCCTTACAGCATATTAAGAACAGCAAGCATAATACGACGCAGCCGCTTCGATTTGATTCATACGCAGGCATCAAAAGATTTATGGCTCCTCGTGCCTGCATTAAAAATATTAAGAAGTAAAATTCCACTTATAATGACCAAGCAGGTCGGATCGTTTATAATTAAGAAAGATATTTTCCACAAATGGATTTACCATCGGCTTAATTATGCTTTGGCGATAAGCAATGTCATTAAAAAAAACCTTCTTGAAACATGTCCTTTGACTGAAAATAAAATCCTACTTCTTCACAATGGCGTAGACACAGAAAAATTTAATCCTTTAAGGAAAGATTTAAAAAATATCCGTCTTGAATTTGGAATTGGTCAGAATGAAATAATAATTGGTATGCTTGCACGATTCAGTCCAGGCAAAGGTCACGAAGAATTTTTATATGCGGCAAAAGGATTAAACAAAAATTTTTCCAACTTGAAATTTATGGTTGTCGGAGAAGCAAGCCGCGGAGAAAACGATTATGCTGAATCAATTAAAAAGCTTTCGGCAGATTTAAGTTTGCCGAACATAATTTTTACAGGATATCGTACAGACACTGCAGACGTGTTGAACGCAATGGATATTTTCGTTTTCCCTTCACACAACGAAGCTTTCGGAATTTCGCTGGCTGAAGCCATGTCAATGGGCAAACCGTCGGTGTGCGCCGATGCCGACGGCGTTCTAGACATTGCTGTAGAGGGAGGTACTTCCTTTTTATTTAAAAATAAAAATTCCGCCGATCTTTCTGAGAAAATCGAAAAATTAATTGTTTCTACAGATGAGCGCCGAAGGCTTGGAGAAGCTGCAAGAAAAAGAGCGATTGAAAAATTCGATCTGGAAAAATTAACAACAAAAGTTATCGAGATTTATGAATCGACACAAAGATCGGAAAAATAAATTCGGTGGCAACTCGTTTGTGTTTATTCTTCAAAACGAAAGATATTTATGTCAAAGGAAATAACTGTTTTCTTACCATATAACGAAGACGATTTTACACGAGTTTCGATAAAGAAATTTTCCCAGAGCAGACTTGTTGACAAAGTTTTCCTACTAAGTCCGGAGAAAGTTCAAAATAATTTTAAAGATGCTGAGATTATTTATTCAAACAATTTAAGCGGCGCAAGTACTATCCGGCTCTTAAGGGAAAAAACTAAAACAGAATTTATATTTCTACTTTTAAAAGATGTCATGTTGATGCAAGGACAGAATTGTTTAGAAAGATTTTTGGAGATTGCACAAAATACCGAAGCAGGGCTTGTATACTCTGACTTTTACGAAAACCAGTCCGGTAAGCTTATCCCGCATCCGTTAATTGACTATCAATACGGAAGTCTACGCGATGACTTTGATTTCGGCAAAGCACTTTTTATCAGCACCGATATGCTTAAAAATTATGAACCTGATAAAGCCTTTAACGCTGCAGGTTTTTATGATTTAAGATTATTTATTTCTCGTTCAAGTTCTATTGTTAGAATTCCGGAATTTCTTTACACAGTCAGCGGTGCTCCGGGTAAAAACAAAAACGACGAACATTTCGATTATGTTGATCCGAAGAATCGCAGTGTTCAGAATGAAATGGAACAGGCTGCAACAAATCATCTAAAAAAAATCAATGCTTATCTTGAACCGAATTTTCAATTTGTATCTTTTGATGACTATTCTTTTTCCTTTGAAGCTTCCGTGATTATTCCGGTAAAAAACCGCGTAAAAACTATTGCAGATGCCGTTAATTCCGTTCTTAATCAAAAAACAAATTTCAGTTTTAATCTGATAGTTATAGATAATCATTCAAACGATGGCACCTCGGATATATTAAAAAATATCTCACGGAAGGACGAAAGATTAATTCATTTAATTCCGGAACAGAATGATCTGGGCATTGGCGGCTGCTGGAACGAAGCTCTAAATCATAAAAACTGCGGAAGATTTTCAGTTCAGCTTGACAGCGACGATATCTATAAAGATGAAAAAACACTGCAGAAAATTATCGACACATTTAATAAAGAAAAATGTGCAATGGTAATCGGCAGTTATATTATTACGGATTTTAACTTGAATGAAATTCCTCCAGGACTTATAGATCATCGTGAATGGACAAAAAAAAACGGTCGAAATAATGCGCTTAGAATTAATGGACTCGGTGCGCCTCGCGCTTACTATACTCCGGTTCTGCGGCAGATAAGAGTTCCGAATGTAAGCTATGGCGAAGATTATGCAGTCGGGCTCGCAGTGTCAAGAAATTTTCTCATCGGAAGAATTTACGAACCCATTTATATATGCCGCAGATGGGATGGAAACAGTGATGCCTCTTTGTCGATTGAAAAACAAAATCTTAATAATATTTATAAAGACAGAATACGAACTTTTGAAATATTGGCCCGTCAAAAAATGAATTCATCAAAAAAGAACTTTTAAATTTTAAGAAATTAAATTGACTAATAATTATCTTTTAAATAATCTCGCGGTAAAAAAATTCATTGTTGCTAACAATTGGTCCTCAGCAGTAAAATTTCTTTTGGAAGACCAAAAGAAAAATTGGAGTCAGCTTTCGCGTAATTATGAATCTTTAAACTCGGTCGAAGTTAAAGAATTTGAATTCGACAGTTTCAAATTAAGAGTACAGTTTAATCCCGGGAGAATAACATCAACTTCAGCTGATGTAGATAACAAAACAATTAGAAATAGAGCTTGTTTCCTTTGCATAGAAAATCTTCCGGTTGAACAAAAAGGATTATTGTATAAAAATAATTTTGTTATTCTTGCCAATCCGTATCCAATTTTTCCCGCGCATTTTACAATTGTAAAAACTGAACACACACCACAGGAAATTTTAATTTCATTTAAATACTTGCTGTCACTGAGCAAAGATTTATCAAATGACTTTACTGTTTTTTATAATGGACCACAGTGCGGTGCGTCGGCTCCGGATCATCTTCATTTCCAGGCTGGAAATAGTTTTTTTCTTCCGCTCGAATCAGATTATAAAATTCTAATGCAGAGATATGGCGATGTAATTCTATCTGATAATAATACAAGTGTTTCGGCAGTTGACGACGGGCTTAGAAGGTTTATTACTTTTGAATCTGACAAAGAGGAAGAGGCAACAAGTTTATTTAAAACATTATATCATCTGTACAAGAAAAGTTCCGAGGCGAAGGACGAGCCGAAGCTGAACATTCTTTCTTCCTATGAACAAGGAAAAGGCTGGCGGATAATTTTTTTCCTGCGGGAAAAACACAGACCGTCGCACTATTTTGCCGCTGGTGAAGATAGAATATTATTAAGTCCCGCAGCGGTTGATTATGGCGGTGTATGCATAACTCCGATAAAAAAAGATTTCGATATGATAACTAAAAATATTTTGATTGAAATCTTTAACGAGGTTTCTTACGATAAAGACAAATTCAAATACCTTGTGAAAATTTTAAAACAAAAATGTAAAGTTCAATAGAATTATTCTTTGCTCATCAAGTCGCTGATAAATTTCATGTTCTGTGATTCCGAGTTTGAAATAATAATTTTAATTATCGCAGTCAACGGAACGGAAAGCAGCATACCGATAACGCCCCAGATGTATCCCCAAATTAATACCGCCATCAAAATTAGAAGAGGATTTAAATTTAATCTCCTTCCAATCACATTTGTCTCAATGATATTAAAAAATAATGTTTGAACTCCGGCAAGAATCAGTGCGATTATAAATGCATATGTAAACGACTCATATTGAAGTAAAGTCATAATTACCGGTAATATTAATGCTAGAGCCGAACCAATAGAAGGTATAAAATTCAATAGAAAAGCGAATAAGCCCCACATAACGGCAAAGTCAACGCCGAAAATATATAGTAAAATTGTAATGACTATACCGGCGGCAAGATTAATTGCAATCTTCAAAATTATGTACCGTTGAATTTGCTCTGTTATTGCTTTAAATGTTTGAGCAAGCTTTTCTTCTTTGTCGTTCCTCTCAATGTTAAGCTTATCCTGCAGCCACTGGCTGAAATCAGTGTTCGGCTCATCGGCTGAGATTTTATATTTCTTTTTTATTTCTTTTAATTCAGGTTTTACTTTCTTAAAGACATATCGTTTTTTAATAGCTTCGTAAATGGTATTATGCCCGGTTACAACGAATATGAAGAAAAAAAGAATAAAAAGAACATTGCCTAACAAAGTAAAGGTCGACGTGAAAATTCCGCCGGCTAAAATTTTATAATCAATCTTGGAGATCATCCTTTGTATTGAAAAGTGCCGGAAGAATGAGTCGCGTATTCCCAAAGATGCTGCCGCATTGCTTACAATTATATTAAGTTTGTCTGCGTACGCGGGAGCCTGGTCGCCGAAAGAAATAAACGAGCCGATTATAAACGATGAAACGCCCCAGGTAATAAATCCAATTATAAAAATATCAATAAGTATAACGGCGAAAAGAGGAACCTTTTTTTCTTTTAGATAATCGTTTACCGGTGAAAAAACAAAAAATAAAAAGTATGCTATTACAAATGGAATAAAGATGTGGCTCAATTCCTTTAGCGATAGAGCAATTATTACGATCCCAATTACTGTAACAAAAAATCGAACTGTACCATCGCTTTTAATTTTTATTGACATATAATTTTTAAAATTATTTTTAACCGAATGAAATTCATAAAAACAATTTCAACTATTTCAAGCCTGACGGCGTTTGAGGCGTTGATAATAGCATCTTAAAAAGAGACCATCTTTTAGCATTATTATTTCCGCCGTACTTCAAAATATAATTTTTGATCAGGTCTTCGCCTAAATTATAGTTTATCACATAGCTTCTGTATTTCTCGATGAATTTTAATCGCTGCTCTGCTCTTTCTTTAGACATCAAAGAATATTTCATCAGCCAGTTTATAGTTTCCTTATTATTCCATTTGCCGTCCAAAAAATTTCTTGCTGCTTCATTGCCGGAATAATTTAATTGTTTCGTAAGATTTAAAACCTCATAACATTTTTCAGCGCTGTTTGGATTTAAACCAGCCAGCGGGAAAAGTACCTTTTTCTCGAATTCAATTCTGGAGTTTCCCGGGAATATCATTTCTATTCCGAAGTTTGCCGTCCCTTCGGCAATTAAGGATTGCGGGCTAAACAAAGGATAAACCGTAAATTCAGTCCATCCGTTTTTCTTTACTAAATTTTCTTCGAGCAAAGAATTATAAACATGATGACCCGGATAGCCTTCATGAGCCGCTAAATCTATTGCGCGATCGATATATATCGGCAAATCGGTATTGATCTGAATCTGGCTGAAATAATTTCCTTTATACCAATTATAGCCGCTCCAGGGTTTGTTTGTAACGTATTCTATTTTAAAATTTTCATTCGCCGGAAGCTGAATAAAATCCAAAGTCCTCTTTTTACATTCCGCAATTGCCGCATTGAAAACAGTATCCAACTTTTCTTTTGGAATTACAAACGACTTCCTAAATTCTTCCAGCCGCGTTAGAACATCGCCTCGACCGGGTAAGATCTTTGCCAGCTCGACAATAATTTTTTGATAATGTTCTTTAGAATATGAAGGCGCAACAGCATCATATAAAACCTTACTCTCTTCATCGAAAGAAAAAGTTCCGCCGCTTAGCATAAACAATTTTGCTTTAACTGCCAGAAGCTGCTTGTACAGAAATTTATAACGAAGCGTTTCCAAATCGGTAGCTTTATAATTTTTCAGCTCTTCTAAATTGTTCAAAAGAGAATCTGTTTCGGCATTACAAAAATTCTTTAGAGCCGTGGTATCGCCGCTTGTTTCAAGCTTATCATGCGGCTGCCAGCCTTCTGGACCATAATATGCATCTACATAATCGCCGTCAAGTTCTCCGACTTTTAGTACTAATTTAACATATCTTTCGGCAACATTATTCATTTTAGATTCCAGCTCATTATTTAGTGAATCTTTTTTATTCGAGCATGAGACAAAAAGAAAAGAGACTATTAATAATAAATATGAATTTTTCCATAACAAAGCTTTTAATCTCATTTCAATTCAAAAAATTTATAACCTTCCGAAGGAATCGTTAAAATAAAACTATTGTTTTCGATCTTGTCTTCGCTTCCGTCAAATAAATTAACCGCTTTATTCAGCCTATAAATTGCGGGCAGTTTAATTGTTAAAGTCTTTTCAGAATCGCTTTTGTTCAGCGCCACTAAAACTCTTTGGTTCATGTCCGAGCGTAAATAAACAAAGCACGAAGTATCTACGTCAAGCGTTTGAAAGTCGCCGTATCTTAACGCTGAATTATTTTTTCTAAGCGAAACAATTTTCCTTACATCAACAAGATTTTCTTTTTCCCAGTTAGAAAGCTGGCTGCCGAAGCGCATCATCCGGCGGTTATCCGGATCTGCCGCGCCGGTCATTCCGATTTCATCTCCATAATCAATGACAGGAATTCCCGGAATAGTTAAGAGATAGCTTAAGTACAGTCTTAATTTTTTATAACTTGATTTATGTTCAACAGCCGGCGGGTTTTTCCAGCCGAGTTCAGAAGCGTCTACATTCCCGCTTAGTGGAATTTCTCCGTCTGCGTATGCCATGAAACGAACCTTATCATGGCTGTCCATAATATTTCCCATCAAGTTGTTATTTCCGTATACAAGAAAAGATTTCTGAAGTTCGTTTGCGAGCGGAACAAACGAAGCATTTTCGTTTATGAATGTTGGAATAGCAACATCGTAAAGATTAAAATTAAACTGCGCGTTCAATTGACCGTTATTCACATACGAGCTTATTAGCTTGTAGCTGCCGAACGTTTCTCCTATTTGATATATATTTTTTTTCTCGGGAATTTCAATTTCCTTTTTCAATTTATAAGTAAGCAGTCTCCAGAAACTGTTCGGAATATGCTTGACTGCATCGTGGCGGAAGCCGTCGGCATTGGTTTCTTTGAGCCACCAGACAGCATTATCGGTCATTGCCTCACGCGCCGCTTTTGAGCCGACATAATTAAATGTAGGCAGATAAACATCAAACCAGGTTGTTAATCTTTCTTCATCCCACAGTCTTAAATTTTTTCTTCCATCCGGAAGATATAAAGATCCGAACCAATCACGATGCTTTTTATAAATAGGATTATCAATAAAAACATGATGAGCTACGTAATCAAATAAAACTTTTAATTTATGCTGATGAGCAATTTTAATTAATTTTTTAAGCAGTGCCATTGTTCCGAAATGTTCTTCTACTCTGTAAGAATGAAGCGGCCAGTAGCCGTGATAGCCGGTGTACAAACGATGCGGCGCCGGATATTCTCTGTAAGCGCTGTCGGGATTGTCAACAACAGGCGACAGCCACAACGTGTTCACGCCAAGCGAATCAAAATATCCCGAATTAATTTTATCTATTATTCCCTGTAAATCTCCGCCCTGATAATTTGCTTTGTAAGATAAGTCCGGAACTTTAACTGGCTTATCATTTGACGAATCCCCGTCAAAAAACCTATCGATCATTATTGAATAAATTATCTGATCCTGAAGAGTAACATTTTTTTCTTCGCCTGCAGGTTTGCCACTAATAAACCTAATTGTCTGGATGTTCGTTGCTTCTCCATCCTGATTTACCGCTATTCTTACAAAAGGATTTTCTTTCAGATCATGTTTTTTAATTTCGACAGTAATTTCATTTCCATTAATATTTATCTCTTTGGAAGAAATTTTTTCGTTGTTAATAAGCGCAATTACATTTGAATTTTTCAAAGCTCCTTTTTGATGTTCTTTATCAAAATAAAATTTCAGCTTAATTGATTCTGCTAAAAATTTCTTTCCGACAATTTCAAGAAAATTTGTCCCGGTATGCCTTGGCGCGACCGTAACTACAGAGTTAAAATCACCTACTCCGCTCGGCGTTTTCTCCGGGTTCGCTGGATCAGCTATTTCCTTACCGTCGACGAAAAATTTATATTCATATCTACCTGCTTCAAGAGGAATTGTAATTCTGTAAGTGCCGTCTTCTCCGAGTTTCATTGGAAGACTTTGTCTGTTCCAGCCGTTAAAAGTTCCGAATAAATTTACCTGCTTTACTTTTTCTTCAGGTTTATAACTAAAGCTGCAATGCTGGGTCATAATAACCTGCGCCGGAATTTCATAATCCTTTTTACCAAGCTTAAAATTTATTAAAGTCATTCCTTCAAAATTTTTATCCGGAGTTAAGCATAATATCTTTGAATTTTTATCAAACGAAATTTTAACAGAAGAATTCGTGGAAAAACTCAAATTATAATTCGTTGAATAAAACAGATCGCTTGCAAGCAATGAGTCGGTAACACCGGCTGTCAAGTTTACCGGCTGAATTAGATCCGTAATTTGCTGCGCATCTATCGAGTTGAATGAAAGTATAAGAATTAAGCTTAAGAAAGTAAGTCTAAACTTTTTGTAGAAGGAATGCATTTTAAGAGACTCCAAAATAATTCTGAAATTTTTTCCTCTCTAATTTAATTAATTATTCAAATAAACTTTGGGTTGGAGTTCATTTTTTTCAAAATTGATTTCGCGCTCTCCTATTTGCTGACGCCACATTGCGTAGTATAAACCTTTTTCTTCAAGTAGTTCCTGGTGCGTACCGGATTCAATAATAATTCCTTTTTCAAGAACATAAATTCTGTCAGCATGAAGGACGGTTGAAAGCCTGTGAGCAATTAAAATTGTTATTAAATCTTTTCCGCGCGAAACCTCTTGTATTGTTTTGCTGATTTCTTCTTCCGTCAATGAATCAAGAGCTGAAGTTGCTTCATCAAAAACCAGCAGATTGGGCTTTCTAAGCAAAGCACGCGCAATTGAAAGTCTTTGCTTTTCTCCTCCTGAAACTTTAACTCCTCCTTCGCCAATCACTGTACTGATTCCTTTGTCGGCTCTTGCAAGCAGAGGCTGGCAGGCGGCTTTCATTAGAACGTCCATGCATTCTTCATCGGTGGCATCAGGGTTTACGAACAATAAATTTTCTTTAATCGTTCCGGAAAATAATTGAGTATCCTGTGTAACAAAACCTATTCTTTCTCTTAGTTCGTCGAAGTCAATTTCTGAACCGGAAAAGTTGTTATAAAATATTTTCCCTTCCTGAGGCGTGTAAAGACCAACAAGCAGTTTTACTAACGTAGTTTTACCTGAGCCGGAAGGTCCGACAAAAGCTATCGTCTCTCCAGTTTCTACTTTAAAAGAAATGTCACTTAACGCATTTCGCGAAGCAGTTAAATGTTTAAAGCTTACGCCGTTAAAAAAAAGTGATTTGATATTTCCCAGCCTTGCAGGCAATTTTGGTTTCTTCTCTTTGGGAAGTTTTAAAATATTTTCAAAATTATTTAAGGATACTTCTGCTTCGCGGTAAATATTTATTATGTCTCCGAGGCTTTGCAGAGGTCCGAAAATAAAAAATGAATAAAGGAATAAAGAGAAAAATTCTCCCACAGTTATTTTTTGAATGAAGATTAAGTAGAGCATAAGAAAGGTAATGCTTGTCCGGATGAAATTAACTATCGTTCCTTGGATGAAGCTTAAACTTCTGATATATTTTACTTTTTTTAATTCAAGAAATAAAATCTTGTCGGTGGTAGAATTTAATCTTTCAATTTCCTGCTGACCTAAGCCGAGGCTTTTTATTAATTCTATATTGCGAAGAGATTCGGTTGTAGTACCGGCGAGCGCAGTTGTTTCGCTAACAATAATTTTCTGAATCTTTTTTATTTTTCTGCTTAATACAGAACTTACCACTCCGAGAATTGGTATTGATGAAAAGAATACCGGAGCTATCAGCCAGTAAACGCTGATTGAATAAACCGTAACAAAAATAACGCCGACCAATGAAGTAAAAAGAATATTTACAAGCGCAGAGATCAGTCTTTCTACATCCGTTCTTACCTTTTGAAGAACGCCTAAAGTTTCACCGCTTCTCTGATCTTCAAAAAGAGCATATGGAAGTTCCAGCGAGTGCCTTATTCCGTCGCTGTATATTTGAGCACCTAAACGCTGCGTTATCACATTCACGTAATAATCTTGAAAATTTTTTGCCAGCCTTGAAACAAATGCGACGCCAACAGCACAGGCAAGAAGGAAACTAACTCCTTGAAAAAATTGCATGGTGGTGTAGCGGCTAAATTTTGTTGCATACTTGTCAATTACAATCCTAAATATATACGGATCAAGAAGTGAAAAAACCTGGTTAATCGCTGCAAGGACAAGAGCAAATATTATTAGCTTCCAATATTTTTTAAGATATACTAAAAGCAGCTTCATGCCAATAAAAAAAATAAATTACACCGGAATAAATAAAAAAGATGAGGAAGAAGATTTATGCTGGAACACAAAGAAGCCCGTCTAATAACGGGCTTCACGAAATTAGGCTTATTACTTCTTAGGTAAAACGGCGTCTTTTGCCGCTTTTGCTATTCTGAACTTTAGAACCTTTTTAGCAGGGATAACCATAGTCTGTCCGGTGGCTGGGTTTCTACCCATTCTCTTCTTGCGGTTTACAAGAAGAAGTTTTCCTAATCCCGGAATTACAAATGATTTTTTCGCTTCTTTGTGTGCTAACGAAACAAGTTCATCCAAAAATTCTCCTGCTAGTTTTTTGGTCGAACCAGTCTTCGTCGAAAGGTGATCAAGAATTTGAGACTTGGTCATTGGTTTAGCGTCTGCCATTGTTTTACCTCGTATGTTATTGATAAGTTATTTCGTAAGCAAATTAAAAAGAAATTAATTCAAAAAAAATATTTTTTACGAAATTTCTTAAAAATTATTTTGACACCCGCAAACCGCACAAACGCATTTTACCGGCTCAACTGCGGTATCCTATGTCCAAATTCATCCGGTTCTCTTTAGAAATTATTTTGTAGCTTAAACTTTAATTATTTATTTTCATACTTATTTTTTTAACGAAAGAGAGATTGTCTTTTAATAAATGAAATTCCTTTTCATGTTTCTCCTGCTGCTCTGTTTTTCTACAAATGCGCAAACTAAAGATTCGCTGAAAGTTTTCGCGCGCTCGGATTCAACTAAAAATAAATTAAGCGATTCTCTCTCTGCTAAAGACACTTCCAAACTACTTCTGAAACACGATACGGTTGTGGTAATTACTCAAAAACCTTTTGATGAAAATAGTTTTTTTATTAACAGAAATAATTTTGATAGGCTCGATTATCGTTACGCAGGAGATTTCTTCAGAGCCTTTAGTCTCGCCTTTACGCGCGACTACGGCACGATTGGACAGCCTAATGAAACCCTTTTATATGGAACCGGATTTTACGGCACCAGTTTCTTTGTGGACGGAATTTTGCAGAATAACCGGTTCCCTAATTTTTTTGATCTAAATGAAATTCAAACTGAATCGGTTGATTCAGTTGAAATAGTTCCGTCGCCGCGGGGATTTTTATACGGAGACTTCAACAATTCTGTTTCCGTTAATTTTATTTCGCGTAATCTTTTTTACAAGAGGCCGTATTCGCGTATTAAATATTATCAAGGCGCCGGCGGCGAGGCTTTGGTTGACGTTCTATTCAGCGAAAACTTTTTTCAACGATTCAATCTTTCGCTTGATGTAACAAACAGAAAGCTTGACAGCATATTTACTAACACCGGCTTCAGCTCCTGGCAGGTGAATGTTAATTTAAAATATTTCCTTTCCGATAAATTTAATTTTATTGTTTCCTATAATTTTGTTCATTCTGAAATCGGCTTGAACGGCGGTGTAAATTATGACAGCTTATTAAATTCAAATCAAAATGTTAACTCGCTTCTCTATGATAATATTTCTGCTCCGGTGATCACTCCGTTTAAACATTTAAACACCAAGCGGCATTTCTTTAATCTTCGCATGCTGGGAAATTTTACTAATCATTCCTTTACTGATTTAAATATTTACTATAAATTTAATTTAGACCAGACAGCAAACCCTGCCGACACTTTAAATTTATTTAATGAGGATAAAAATAAATCTTTCGGCATTGCCGCACGGCAGGATATTTCAGAATCAATTTTCAACTTCTCACTATTCGGAAATTATGAAGCGACTGATTATTATAATCGCATGATAAGTTATAGCGGGTTCTCAACTCCGTCGTTTCAAGACAAACTTCTCTCATTGTCAGCAGTGTTAAGTGCGGATATTCTCGACAGCAATTTTGTTCCCTCGGTCTTTGCAAAATATTCAAGCCGCAATTATAAAGATGAATTCCAAAACCACTCGATGCAATACGGCGGTCTTGGCTTCGATTTAACTTACAAGCTGAATGAAATGTTAAAATTCTATCTTGGCTATTCAAATTATCAAACTGAAATTTCTAAAAATTATATTAATGATTTTGAAGCTGGTGCAAAATTTTTCTTTGAAAATCTTTATCTAAATGTTGATTACTTCAGACGAAATAATTTTATTAATAACAACTATCCTTTCATCAGCAACTTCTATTACATTGCAAACATGCACGGTATTGGAATTAATCTTGATTATTCAATATGGAAGTTTGATCTCGAATCTAACACTTCATTTTACAGGCAGCAGAATTCTTCAGGTTTATTTGTAGAATTTCCTCAAACAGATTTTACAGTCGGAATTTATTATCGCGATATCTTGTTTGATTCTAATCTTGATTTGAAGACCGGCTTTGTTACTTACTATACAGGAGAATCAAAAGATGATTTGAACAACATTATTCCAGCTTCTACTCGAATTGATTTTACGCTTGCGGGAGAAATTAGAAAAGTTGCAATGGTCTATTTTACATGGGAAAACCTGCTCGACAGCAAATATTACATTATACCATATTATCCTATGCCGGCAAGAAATATTCGCTTTGGAATTGCCTGGGAGCTTTTTAATTAATTTTCACAGGCTTAACATATCTTTAAATTTTATTGCCTGACGTCTTGAAACTTCTATCTTAACCCCGCCTTTCAATTTAACGAGCAAGCCGCCGTTCATCCACGGCTCTATATTTTCGATATACTTAAGATTAATAATGTGTTTTCTGTTAGCTCTGAAAAAAGTTTTATTATCCAGCCGTTCATCAAGATAATTTAAAGTGCGAAGTATAAGAGGTTTGAATTCTTCAAAATAAAGACGCACATAATTTCCTTCCGATTCAAACAATCGAACTGAAGAAAGTTTCACAAACCAGCAACGCTCGCCGTCCTTAACAAATACCTGGTCTTCTTCGCTCAGCACGGGATGATCGAGCTGCTCAAAAATATTTTTCCTGTTACGTTCAATTATTTTTTTTACAGCTTCCTCAAGCCGTTTCGGTTCAATCGGCTTTAGCAGATAATCCATCGCGTTATATTCAAAAGCCTTTAAAGCATATTCGTCATATGCAGTTGTAAATATAACTGTGGGAACGCTGTCTAATTCTTCCAGAAGCTCAAACCCGTTTTTACCCGGCATTTGTATATCAAGAAAAATTAAGTCTGGACTAAGCTCAGTAATTTTCTTCAATGCATCTTCAACGTTTACTGCCTCGCCGACAATATTTATTTCCTTGTACGGCAGCAATAATCTCCGCAATTCTACGCGGGCTAATCTTTCGTCGTCAATTATTAAAGCTTTCATTCTTTCCTCCGATTGGAATTACTATTTCTGCTGTTACTTCGTTTTTTGATCCGTTCTTAATTGAAAAATTCGCTCGTTCATCAAAAATAAGATGAAGCCTGTGCTTGGTATTATTTATTCCAAAGCCACGTGAAGCCTGAAGCGCTTTCTCATCAAGTGCGCCGCTGTTTGTAATTTTTATATGAAGCTTGGCATTCTCAATTTTGCTCGAGATGGAAATATCTCCGCCCTCCGTTCTCTTTGATATTCCGTGCTTGATTCCATTCTCAACCAAAGTTTGAATCATCAGCGGAGGAATTTCTATCTTTGCAGACTTTGGATCTATTTCAATTTTATATTTCAAACGCTCTTCAAATCTTATTGCTTCAAGCGCAAGATAATCCTCAACAGCCTGCATTTCCTCTTCAAGCGATACCGTTTCTGTTCTTTCCATTTTTAAAGAATATCTTAAAATGTTCGACAGTTTCGTTACCGCTGTCTGTGCACTCGACGGCTCTTCATCTATCAGCGCTCTTATGCTGTTCAGCGCATTAAACATAAAGTGAGGATTAAGCTGAGACTTTAATGTCTTCAATTCAAAATCTTTTACGGCGGCTTCCCAAACGAGCGATTCAATTTCCACACGTTTGTAATTTTCAAAGTAGTGTACTGAAAAATATATTAATGCCCAAAGCAGAATTACGCTGCTTAAATTAAAGGCTCCAATTAACGATGAAGCTATTCTAAATTTCTCTTCATGAAAAATTCCTGTTTCTAAATGAGCTGCCAAATATAAAACGAGCATCGCTGTGCCTATTGTAATGCATGCGATCAATACCCGGGGAATTAATTTTCTTAAAGGAAGATTTATCCAGCCGTTTTTCTTTACAAAGTGTCTGAATATATGTGTGAATGAAATCCCAGTGAAGCATAAATAAAAAACGAGTAAAAGCTTTTGCCATGAAAATGAGTCGAACGAAGAAATCATAGTGATATTGACAATGCCGAAAAAGGACCAGCCTGAAAGCTGGCTAATCCAGTAAGCTCTTTTTCTGTTTGTCAAAATTCCCTGGCTTGTTTTTTCACCGGGGACAGAGTTCTTCTTTGAAATGCTTAATCCAGCCAAATCTATTACATTCGTTTTCATTAAATATAATCTTAACCTGTCTAAAAGAAAAACTTCATCAATAATCTTTTATCTTAATCGCTGCATGCCGTTATTAGCAGCAGTTAAAGGAAGCGCTTTATAAGTGATTCCATTCTTGAATCGAAAATTAATTTATACTTCTGAAAATGATTGATTTATTATTATTAGCGGTTTTTTAAGATGATAAGCGGGATTAGAAATAAAAAAAGGCGAAAGGAATTTTCGCCTTTTTATTTTCGATATTTTTTTTCTCCTTAAGGATAATATCTTATTCCTATTGCGCCGTCAATTCCCGAACCGAAATCAGGCGTTAATCCGACAAGCACGCCTACTTCTACAAATACTTCGAGCGGCGTCCGGCGGGGCAGTATATTTACACCAAAAACTCCGCGCACTCCTAAAGCTGCGTTGCTTTCACTTCTGAAACTTCTGTCCCAGAAACCTCCGCTGCTTCCAAAACCTAAAGCAACGCCAGGGCCTGCATATAAGTTTGCAATGTCCGATTCAAATGCGTTAAAATGCCAAAGATAATCTGCATTAAGTCTCGGACTTCCGAAATACGATGATCCTAGATCAAATACAAAGGCATTCACACGATTAGGCCAATATTTCAGTGTCAAACCAGCCGGGTCGCCCAGCATTACGCCGAATCCTAAATCTTTACCGCCCGGAGACTGCGCAAAAATGTCCGCACCTAATATCAATACCATACTTAAGACCAAAAATAACTTTTTCATATTCTCTCTCTCTTTAATATTTAATAATTGTCGATCTTAAGATTTAAAAATCTTTTGTGATTTAATATTGGCTGTATCACACTTAATGATTAATTAAACTTGCGGCTTCATATTCATCGCTGCCCATTCTTCTTTTGCAGGACCGTATACGCCCGGAACTTTCAGCCCTGCCTGCCGCATTAAAACCGTGATCTGACCGCGGTGATGAGCTTGATGAAGTATCAATGAGGAAAGAATGTTTCCCTTTTTCCATATTCTGCCGAACATCGGGATTTCTTCGTTCAACGATGAATCTGTCCATTTGCTTTCCAAAGCTTCAATCATTGTTTTCGAAGCATTTTCATATTCTCTAACAATAGATTTAACTTCGGTCGGGCAAAGTGTATCGGGAATATTGGAAGCTTTCAATCCCGCATGTGAGGGCATTGAACTAACCATAACTACAATGTGCCACGCAAGAGTGCAAAGCGTCCTTCCTTCTTCATATACTTTTTGGTTCAATGATTCGTCTGTCAGTGTGCTTAATATTTTTAAAGTGGCTTTCGATTCGTTAGCCCAGTCATTCTTAAAATCTGAAATCTTATAATACATATCTGCTCCTGTCTATTAATCTCTAACTTAAATTTAAAAGTATTTCCTTCAGCTTAATTAAATTGCTTTGCCAATCAGCCTGTTTTGCACGCTCGCGCTCGACAACTTCTTTTGCAGCGTTCACTACAAATTTTTCGTTGGACAATTTTTTTTCTATTCCGTTTAAAGACCCTTCAAGCCTTGTGATCTCTTTTTGAAGCCTGTTCTTTTCTACTTCAAGATCTATCAAACCTTCAAGCGGAACATAAATTTCACAGCCGTTTATTACCGTTGAAGCGCTTGCTTTAGGCTTTGTTAGATTAGCATCGACTTCAACTTTTTCAACTCGCGCTAATTTCTTTATATATTCAATCTGATGTGCCGCTACGTTTGACGACTTCAAGTAAGTAGTAACAAACTTTGACGGCGCAATGTTCATCTCGCCGCGTATATTTCTTATGCCGGTTATTATATCCTGCACAAATTCCATTTCCTTTTCCGCCGCCGCGTTGATTAATGATTTGTCCGCCTCAGGATATTTTGAAACTGAGATGCTCTCGCCGTCTTTTCTTTTTTCCACTAACTGCCAAAGCTCTTCAGTAATGAACGGCATAAAAGGATGAACAATCTTCAAAAGGTTTTCAAATATTGAAAGCGCTCTTGTCAGCACAGCCGATTTAACTTCTTCATCATCTGCGTAAAGCCTGTTCTTTGCAAGCTCGATGTACCAATCGCAGAAATCATTCCATGCAAACGCGTAGATAAATTTGATGGCGTTGTTAATTTCAAAATTTGCCATTGCATTGTTTATATTTTGCAGCGCCTGATTAAAACGCGAATTTATCCAGCGATCGGAAAAATCAAGATGCTTATCGATCATTTTTTTATCGAGCTTAATATTTTCCGCGTTCATCAATAAAAACCTTCCGGCGTTCCAAAGCTTGTTTGCGAAGTTTCTCCCAAGCTCGCATCTTTCAGTGCTGAACAAAACATCCTGACCAAGCGGAGCAAGATATATAACAGTGAACCTTAATGCGTCGGCGCCGTATTCGGATATTACGTCAAGCGGATCGGGAGAGTTGCCGAGCGACTTGCTCATCTTTCTTCCCTGTATATCTCTTATTATGCTCGTGAAATAAACATCGCGGAATGGAATCTCGTTCTTAAAGTGAAGCCCTGCGATGATCATTCTCGCAACCCAGAAGAAAATAATATCCGGCGCGGTTACCAATGTGTCGGTGGGATAATAATATTTTTGCTCTTCATCAGTCTTAAAAACTTCATAAGCCCAAAGCCAGCTTGAAGCCCATGTATCAAGCACGTCTTCATCCTGCTTTAAATTTGTTGAACCGCAGTGAGGGCATTTTTCAGGAGGCGCAGCAGAAACAATAGGGTTCTTGCATTCAAGATTACAATGATCGTCGCCGACACAATACCAAACGGGAATCCTGTGTCCCCACCAAAGCTGACGCGAAATGCACCAGTCTTTTATTCCAGCCATCCAGTGCTCATAAGTCTTTACCCAGTGATCGGGATGAAATTTTACTTTTCCTTCTTTAACAACATCAAGC
>JAKAKL010000070.1 GCA_021824565.1 Bacteroidota bacterium
CTCCAGTCGGGCTACGCCCTCCTTACGTTACCCGAATGCAGTACTTTAACTAACATATTTATTAACTTTATTACTGACATTTCTAAAGAGTTTTGTATACTGACATTTTTAAAGAGTTAATACAACTCTTTAAATTGATTATAACAGACAAAAGCCTTAAGTTTCGCATTAAATTTTATTACTATTCAAAAATTACAAAGCAAAAGTCTAGGGTAACTTAAATGAAAATTCACGAATATCAAGCAAAAGAAATTTTAAGGAAGTTTAATGTATCGGTTCCGGAAGGCAAGGTTGCATTTTCTGCCGATGAAGCGGTGAGCATTGCACAAAATAATCTTGGCGGAAATCTTTGGGTTGTTAAAGCTCAGATTCATGCCGGCGGAAGAGGGAAGGGCGGCGGAGTTAAAGTTGCAAAGAGTCTTGACGAAGTTAGAACTTTATCAAATGAAATTTTAGGAATGAGATTGGTAACTCATCAAACCGGCGCCGAAGGGAAAATTGTAAAGAGGCTGTTGATAGAACAAGGCGTAAATATAGAAAAAGAATTTTATGTCGGAATAACACTTGATAGAGCCATCTCGAAAAATGTTGTTATGGTTTCAACGGAAGGCGGTGTTGAAATTGAAAAAGTAGCTGCAGAATCTCCCGAAAAAATTATTAAAGAAACAGTTGATCCTGAACTCGGACTGCAGCAGTTCCAGGCAAGAAATTTAGCTTATGCTTTGGGATTATCCGGTCAGCAGCATAGGAACGCGGTTAAATTTTTGCTTGGTTTATATAAGGCTTATGTTGCAAGCGACTGCTCACTGGCAGAAATTAATCCTCTCGTTCTTACCAAAGAAGGAGAAGTAATTGCACTTGATGCAAAGATGAATTTTGATGATAACGCTTTATTCAGGCACACAGACATCGCTGAGTTTCGCGATCTTGATGAAGAAGATCCTCTCGAAATAGAAGCATCAAAATATAATTTAAATTATATAAAACTTGATGGAAACGTTGGCTGCATGGTTAACGGCGCCGGTCTAGCTATGGCAACAATGGATATTATAAAATTAGCTGGCGGGGAACCCGCAAATTTCCTTGATGTCGGCGGCGGCGCGAACAAAACAACCGTAGCGAATGGATTTAAAATTATTCTTTCGGATCCGAATGTTAAAGCAATACTAATTAATATTTTCGGCGGCATTGTTAGATGCGACAGAGTAGCTCAAGGAGTTATCGATGCTACCAAAGAAATAAATGTTACTATCCCGGTTGTTGTAAGGCTTGAAGGAACCAACGCAGTAGAAGCGCAGGAACTTCTCAACAATTCCGGTTTGAATTTTGAAGTTGCCGGAAGCTTAAAAGATGCTGCTGAAAAAGTTACGGCTATCTTAAAAAAATAATATTCTAAATTCATTGTAAATATTTTGCGGAATAAATCAAGATTAAAAAATTTGTTCATCTAACTATGAATATCCCATCTTGATTTTATGATTTTATAAGTATAGATTCATCCAAAAATTTTCAACCCTTTGGAGACTTAATGTCCTTTTTTGATTCTGATTTTAGTGAAGAAGAATTTTCTGAGTCGATTAAAAATATTGATGAAGAAATATCGAAGTGTAAAGCTCTCATTGAAAACAACGGCATTTATAGTAATACGGAGCTTATCGAAGAAACAATCCAGCTTTGTATTGAAAACGAAAAATTTTCGGAAGGTTTGCTGCTTATTAATTTGGTCCTCGGTACATTCCCTTATAACGCCGAATACTGGCTTAAGAAAGGCATTATTCTAAACTATACTTATAATTTCGAAGAATCAGTTAAATGTTTTGAAAAAGCTTTATCGTTAAATCCGGGAGACTCTGAAGCTTTGATTGACAAAGCTTCTGCTGAAGAAAATCTTGGTTTGCTTGATGAGGCGAAAGAATCACTTCTATCAGTTCTGCTGATCGACCCGAATAACGAGGACGCATGTTTTAGCCTTGGACTTCTGCTTGAGCGCCAAGAAAAATATGAAGAAGCAATTAGTTATTTTAAAAAAGCTCTTAGTATTGACGAAGAGTATGCGGAATCATATTATGAAATTGGATTTTGTCTTGAAAATCTTTTAAAACTTAATGATGCTTTAGATTCATACGATAAATTTTTAGAACTGGAGCCATACAGCTCAAGCGGCTGGTACAACCGCGGAATTGTTTTGGTGAAAATGGACAAGCTTGAAAAGGCGATTGACAGCTATGATCTTGCGCTGGCTATCAACGATAATTTTGCAAGCGCATGGTTCAACAAAGGCAATGCACTTGCTGATCTCGGACGGTTTCAAGCTGCAATAGATTGTTTTAAAAAAGCTATTGATATTGATAAATACGACGAAGCTGCTCCTTTCAATATTGCGAATATTTATGAAGAGCTCGGCGATCTTGTCAACGCGGTTAAATTTTATTCCGAGGCAATAAGAATTAATGATCAGTATTATGAAGCTTATTTAGCCCGTGGATTCTGCTATGATTCAACCGGGAAATTCCATCTTGCTTTGAAGGATTTTAATAAAGCAATCTCTTTATCCAAAGATAATGTTGAAGCATGGTACGCTAAAGCTGATCTTGAATATTCGCTTGGCAAGCTTCAGGAAGCGGCGGAAAGTTATAAAACTGCTTTGGTGATAGACCCGGAGAACTACGAAATATGGTTTAACCTTGCCGAAACACTATTAGAGATGGGCAACTGGCTGGAAGCCTCAGATGCATTTAATCATTGCATTCTAATAAATCCTTCGGACGCATCTTCATATTACGGGAAGGCTAAAATAAACTTTATACTAAGTAAAACTCAAGAAGCTGTCGACTGCTTAAAAGAAGCTTTTAAGATTGATCCTTCAATTAAGATTGAATTTGCACGTGAATATCCGGAAATAAAATCGTCTAAATTGTTCAAGAAACTTCTCGGCGAAATTTGATTCTTTTCTGAATGATAAATAACCAGGCAAAGGTTCTGATCCTTCTTCATTTATTAATAAAATTATCTAAATGAAAAATTCATTTCATCTAAATACTAAAATACTCGGCTTAGTCGGACATCCGCTTAAGCATTCATATTCTCCTTTTATACAGAATGTTGCGATTGAGATTATGAATTTAGATTATATTTATCTTCCATTTGACGTTCCGCCTGCAAACTTAAAGAATGCGTTGAAAGGAATGCTTGCACTCGGAATTAAAGGATTTAATATTACTATTCCTCACAAAGAAAATATTTCGCAATATATGAGTAATGTTTCTGAGGAAGCATCAATAATAGGCGCTGTTAATACGGTTGTAAACGAACTTGGTAAATTTGTTGGCTATAATACCGATGTAAACGGAATAATGGAAACATTAACGCCGTATAAAGAAGATATCAGCGGTAATGAAGTCAGTGTAATAGGCGCCGGAGGCGCGGCGCGTGCCGTTATTTATTCTTTAATCAGACATTTCAAACCTTCACGGATTTATTTAATTAATAGAACTGAACAGCGCGCAGATTCTTTAAAATATTATTTCGTTGATAAAATGAAATATGACTCTTTCAAAACAAAAGAACTTTTCCCGCCGGATTTAGTTGATGTTTTTAGAGCTTCCAAATTAATTGTGAATGCTACTTCGGTTGGAATGTTCCCGGATATAGATGACTCGATTACAACCCTTGCTGAATCATTCTCTAAAGAACAAATTGTGTTTGATATGGTTTATAATCCGTTGCAGACAAACCTTCTTAAACTTGCTACTTCTCAGGGAGCTATTGCTTTAGACGGATTAAAAATGCTGGTCTACCAGGCAGCAAAGGCATTTGAACTCTGGACCGGAGAAACTATGCCTGTAGAGCATGTATATAAAGCTCTTCAACTTTTTATTAAAGATTAATCTTAAAGTGGATTAGAAATGAAAATGAGGCTGCTATTTACAGCAGCCTCATATAATTTTAGGAAAGTGCCGCAAGCGCTTTTGTAATTCTTGATAAACCGTCTTTTAGTTCATCTAGCGAACAAGCATACGACATTCTAACGCAATTGTCGTTGCCGAAAGCAAAGCCTGGTACAAGCCCAACGAATTGCTCGTTTAATAAGTAGTTACAAAACGAATTTGAATCGGTTATTTTATATCCGTTCACTTGCTTTCCGTAATAGTAGCTTACATCATAAAAAACGTAGAACGCTCCTTTAGGCAGCGGGCATTTAATTCCGTTTATTTTATTTAACGATTCATAAATAAAATCGCGTCTCTCCTTAAACTTTTTTACCATCTCGGTAATTTCTTTACTGGATTCGGTTAGTGCCGCATAAGCAGCTGCTTGAGAAATGGAAGATGCGTTTGAAGTTGAATGGCTCTGAAGATTTCTTGCAAGACGTATAATGTCTGCACTGCCTCCGGCGTACCCGATTCGCCATCCTGTCATTGCGAAAGCTTTGCTTACTCCATTGACTGTGATTGTTTTATCTTTTAAATAATCAATACTTCCAATACTAAAATGTTCTTCACCGTCAAAAAGAATTTTTTCATATATCTCATCCGAGATTATATAAATATTCTTATCCTTTAATACTTCAGCAAGAGCTAAGATTTCTTTCTTATTGTAAACTGCGCCGGTTGGATTTGACGGTGTATTAAAAATAATTGCTTTTGTTTTTGAAGTGAGAGCTTTTTCCAGTTGTGCCGGTGTAATTTTATAATCTTGCTCAACGCCTGCATCGATTATAACAGAATTTGCCTTAGCAAGCTTTACCATTTCAGGATAGCTTACCCAATAAGGAGATTGAAAAATTACTTCGTCCCCTGGGTTGCACAATGCCATTAACAAATTATAGATTGAATGTTTTGCACCGTCGGAAACTAAAATATTTTCAGCTTTGAAACTTAAATTATTCTCTTTAGAAAATTTTTCAACGATTGCTTTTATTAGCTGAGGATAGCCTTCATTCGCTGTGTACTTAGTAAAGTTGTCGTTTATTGCTTTGATGGCAGCATTTTTAATATAACCGGGGGTTGGAAAATCAGGCTCTCCGGCGCTAAAGCTTAAAACATTTTTTCCTTCTGCTTTAAGTTTTTTAACCAGCGATGTTATTGCCAATGTCTTGCTTTCTTCAACGGAAGAAACTAATTCAGAATAATTGCTCAACTTATATTACCTCGCTTTTTTTATTTTTAAATCTTGATCGTCTAGAAATTATTTTTCTAACTTCTATTAATTGCAAATTTAATAAATTCAAAATTAAGATAAAGTGAATTTCATATGAATGAATAGTTTTTTTTGAGTAAATACCTTACCGGTGTGAATAATTATGCGAAAAAATATTAATAAATAGCAGAAACTAATTTAAAATATTTTAATCATTGTCAGCCTTAACATCTTTTACAAGATTATTAAATTCTTCAGGAGTCATATTGGGAAGTTTTTCCATAAATGCTACAAGCGCCCATATTTTTTCATCAGAATGGGTTGTACCCCACGCGGGCATGCCTGTCATTTTAATTCCATTCTTAGTCATCCAAAATAATTCTGCAGGAGTCCATTCATGAACAGTTCTTGCAAGCACAGGCGGCTTAGGATAAAGCCCCTTTGCAATTTCGTCTTGAGGAATTCCAGGCGCGCCATGACAGTCAACGCACATTTCTTTATAATGAGCCGCTCCCATTTTTATCATTGCATCATCATTTAAGTTGGGTACAGTAATATTTTTTGAATGATGCTTTATCGAATTATCAGTTGTTACTCCGATTACCCATCTGGTAAGCTTATTATGCGGCACCATCGCGCTAATGTTGTAGCTTCCGGAATAAATGTAGATAATAAAAATTAAGAATAGAATTATTATTACGGCTAAAATTTTTAATAAGTTTTTCATCATAAAGCTTCGAGTTGGAAATATTTAAAAATCCGCAAACGTATAAAGTTATTTAGAAAATTTTTTCTTCAATTCTTCATTAACTACGGAAGGAACAAAATCGCTTACATCGCTGTGGAGGCTTGCCAGATTTCTGATTATTGAAGAATTTAAATAAGTATATTTTTCATGAGGCATTAAGAAAACTGTGGTAATGTTTGACGCCAGTTTCCTATTCATTAATGCCATTTGAAATTCATATTCAAAATCGCTGACTGCACGAAGTCCTCTAATAATACCAACTGCACCGACTTCATGTGCATGATCTACAACTAATCCGTCAAAAGAATCTACAGAAACATTGCTAAAATCTTTTAAGCTCTGCTTAAGCATGCTAACACGTTCTTCCACCGTAAACAAAGGAGTTTTGCCGGGATTGATAGCAACAGTGACAACAACCCCGTCGAACAATTCCCGTGCTCGACTGATAATATCAATATGCCCGTTTGTAACGGGATCAAATGTGCCGGGGTATAAAACTTTTCTCATGAAAATTAATTTAAGCTTATAAGCAATCTAAGAAAATTTTTCTTTAAACGGCAAATAATAATTATGTAATGTGACGCTAACATAAATCTTCAGACTTTCTCAATTAGTGATTTTATAAAGACAAGTATCGCCTATAATTTTGAACGGCTCAATTTGAAAGTTCAACTCATCTTTTTCTCTTGTCTGCTTTGACCGCTCGATAATCATAAATCCATCGTCTGATAAAATGTTATTTGACTTTAAATTTTCTGCGACAAGGTAAATATCGTCTTTGAAAAAAGGAGGGTCGGCAAGTATTAAATCATATTTGAAATTTTTTTTAACAGAGGAAAAAGCTAGAGCCTCGGTCTTGAAAATCAAGCATGAATTTTCAGCATTAAGTGATTTAATATTTTCTTCAAGGTTTTTATAAATTACAAAATTCTTTTCGATGAAATGAATTAAACCCGCGCCCCGGCTCAAACATTCCAAACCTAATGAACCGGAACCTGCATAAATATCTAGAACGTTAATGCCGTTAAAGTCAATTATGTTGTTTAGTAAATTGAATAGAGTCTCACGTACCCGGTCGGTAGTCGGTCTGATAAATTTCGACTGCGGGACGTTAATCAATCTTCCCTTAAATTTGCCCGAGATAATTCTCATCCGCATTCAAATTATTCCAATAAAAAAAATGACGAAAATATTTGTCGCCTTCTTGCGATCATCAGCCTATTCTGTATGCGATTCCGGCGGCTGATGAAAATGCATTAAACTTTTCCGAATAAAATTTGTTTTCGAAAAGTTTCGGATTCGGAGAAATATTTTCAAATGGGTTGAAATAAATAAAATTTATTCCCAGCAGATTTCTTAAAGTTTCTACCAATGAATCTGTGATTTCGTCACCGGAAATAAATGCAGAGCTGATCGAATATTTATTTAACGAAATTGATTCATTATTATTAATCTCATTCATTAGCGCCACGGGAATTTCACTTGCATCAAGCAGAGGAATTATCTTAAAATAAATCGGCTTTGCATTCAGCGAAAAAATGATTGATAGATTTTTGTTATTTAAATAAAGGCTTAGGCTTAGACCTCGCATAACTTCCGGCTTGCTTAAAGAAAGTGCGCGGTCCGAAGCAAGATGAATATTGTCAACGAACTTCAGCTTAAGATTATTGCTCGTACAAAAGTTATGAATTATCTGGAGATTCTTTCTATTGATAGCAATTGCTATAGCCGAATTAAAACTTACAAGACTGTTTTTTTCAACTTCAAAATATTGTACGGCAAGATCTTTAGGCGAGACGAAAGGGAACAGCACAGAAAATTCCCACTTAAATTCCGTCACCAGGTCCTGATGAAGCAAAGAATTTTCATACGGCACCTGCATTACGCAGAATAAATCCAGCGGAAGAGCAAAAGAAACTGACTTGCAGTTCAGCGGCTTTCGTATTAGTAATTCGTTGTATGCACTTTGAAGCATTGCAATAATCTTTGTCTCTTTATCCTTTTCAAAATTAATTACTTCATCGAAATACACTTCGTCAATATTTTCAAGGATGAACTGCTCGTCCACGTAATTCAGTTCAACAAGCTGCAGCTTGGAATTAGTAAGAGTGTATCCAGCCTGATTTTCAAAGTTAGTCAATGTATAAATACCTTTTTATTTTTTTGAACGTTTTATTTCCTACTCTCTTTACCTCGAGCAATTCTTCCAGCCGCTTAAATCGACCTTTTTGATTCCTCATGCTAACTATGTTTTGAGCCGTAACTTTTCCAATTCCCGGAATAGAAGTGAGTTCTTCTACAGTTGCCTTATTAATATTAATGCTTCTTTCATCGGGAGCGGATTTTTTTACAAAATTATTTAGATCGTTTTTCTTAAGATCTAAAACTTCTTCCCTCGTTAATTTTGCTGTTTGTGTATTAGCCGCAGCGCTGTCATTTTCATTATCGCTGCCTGAAGCAAGGAAGAGACTGTCCTGGCTTGAGTAATCATAATTTTTGTATTCAAAATTTCCCTTAGTAGAAATATATAGTTTGATGCCGCTGCCGATCAATAGAACGATAATAAGAAAAAGAATAACTTTAATTTCTGTTTGGGTAAAGCCTATTTTCTCCGAAAGCTTTTTAAACATTGCTTACTTCTTGCCGAAAAATGTTTTTTTGTAATTAGAATATAAGTATCATAAACAAGTTCAGCAAGAAGAAATTATCTTATTATTTATCAGATAGAAAATTTCTTAAAGAAATTCTTCTCGTCGGAGTGTCCTGCTTTTTTAAAGCTTGGTTGTTCGGCAAGCTCTTTTAATAATTCTTTTTCTTTAGAATTTATCTTTTTAGGAATATCAATATTTACTCTTACAAGCTGATCGCCGGAACCGGAATGATTAAGGTGTCTTATACCTTTGTCTCTCATCTTCAAAAGCTTGCCATGAGTTGTACCAGGATCAATTTTCAATCTCGCTTTCCCATTTAAAGTAGGAACCTCAACGTCAACGCCTAAAACGGCATTCGGATAGCTGATGAACAAATCATAAATAATATCATCACCGTCGCGGGTAAAATAATCGTGAGGAATTTCCTGGAAGATTACTATAATGTCGCCGGACTGACCTCCGCGCTTGCCAGAATTACCTTCGCCGCGCATAGTCATATAGCTGCCTTCATGAACGCCTGACGGAACATTTATAGAGACCGTAGCATCATCATTAACTCTGCCGTCTCCCATACATTTCTTACATGGTACATCAACTACAGTTCCCTCACCGCCGCAGTTACTGCATGTGGCAATATTAACAAATTGTCCGAATACCGATCTTGAGACTTGCCTAACTTCTCCAGCACCATTACAAACAGGGCAAGTTTTATTAGAAGTTCCGGCTTCAGCCCCGCTGCCATTGCATGAATTGCATTTTACCTGCTTTTTTATTTTTATTTTTTTATTGACACCGCCTGCAATTTCCTCAAGAGTCAGCTTTAAAGTAACTCTCAGATCCGAACCGGGAGTGCCAGAACTTCTTCTATGTCCTCTGCCTCTTTGCTGGTTTCCTCCAAAGAAGTCATCAAAAATAGAAGCGCCTCCAAATATGTCCGAGAAGTGCGAGAATATATCGTTAATATCTGAAAATCCTTGAGAGCCAAAGCCGTTGCTCTTAACGCCTTCATGTCCGAATCTGTCATAGCGGGCTTTCTTATCATCGTCGCTTAATATTTCATAAGCCTCAGCAGCTTCCTTAAACTTTTCTTCTGCTTCTTTATTATCGGGATTTCTATCCGGGTGATACTGCATTGCGAGCTTGCGGTATGCCTTTTTCAGATCGTCCTTAGTTGCACTTTTATCTACGCCGAGCACTTCATAATAATCGCGTTTTGCCATTAACCTTATTCTTTCTTGTCTATATTATTGCTGTCAGTTTTTTCTTCTCCGCCGTTTGATGAAGCTTGACCGCTTTCGTCGCTTACAATTACTTTTGCATGACGGATAACTCTGTCTTTATACATATATCCTTTTTCAACTTCATCAAGGACAGTATGCGGAGCAGCTCCTTCTGCTTTACGCTGCATCAAGGCTTCATGGAAATGAACATCGAAAGGCTTTCCAACCGAGTCTATTTTCTTTACTCCCTGACCATCTATGACTTTCATAAACTTATCATAGACGAGCTTAATTCCTTCTTTCAACGCAGCAATATCCTTCGCATTTTCAATATGCTGAAGCGATCTTTCAAAGTCGTCAATAATCGGGAGAAGCTTAATGATAAACCCTTCCGCAGCGTACTTAATAAGATTTAGCTGATCATTTTCAGTTCTTCTTTTATAGTTTTCAAACTCAGCGGCTTTACGAAGGAGCCTGTCTTTGTATTCCTGTATTTCTTTTTCAAGCTGTTCTATTTTTTCTTTATTTACTTCTTCAATATTCTCATTTGCATTTTGAGAAGCAGCTTCATTTTGAAGTCCATCGTTTTGATTTGAGTTTTCAGTTTGAAAATCTTCAGTCATACCTTTGTCATTTTGTTTATCGTTATTTTTTTCCTTTTTCATTACATTTCTCCTTATTTAGCAGTATTAGTTTTTAAAACTTCAGAAAGAATATTTGCCATGTAATTCACAATTGCTATCACTTTGGAATACTCCATTCTCTTTGGACCAATTATACCGAGCTTACCGGAGACATCTCCAATTTTATATTCTTTGCTGACAAAGCTGTATTCCGAAAGCTCGCGATGTTTATTTTCTTTACCGATTGAAACCTGCACCTGGCTTGAAGAAGGTTCAGCAGATTTTTCCATAATGTGAATAATAATATCCTTGTCTTCGATCAGTTCTATAATGCCCTGGAACTTTTGCGGATCTTCAAACTCAGGCTGTTTGATAATATTTTTCGCTCCTGTTATTACGAGACGCTCAGTCTGTTTAACATCGCTGAATATTTTGTCCGCAGAATCGACAAAAACCCTTATAATGTTATTCTGGTCCTCTTCGACATCTTTAAATCTTTCGTTGAAAGTAGCCCTAATTTCGTTGAGAGGAAGTCCGCTTAAACGTTCGTTCAACAACTGCTGGACGGCAGCTAATTGAGATTCCTTAATATCCGATGTAAATTCAAGAGTAATTGTTTTGGCAAAGCCTGACGTAACAGCAATAACAACCAGTATCCTTGTTGAAGTGAGGCTTATGATCTGTATTTTTTCAAGCCTGCCGCTTTCGAGCTTCGGATAGGTGACGCATGCAAGCTGCTTTGTTATTCTGCTTAGAAGCGCGGAAGTAATATTAAGCAGTTCTTCTGTTTCAGGTATGTTGCCTTCAAACTCTTTATTGATTAATCCCTTATCAAAATTGCGAAGCTCCTGAACATCCATAAGCGAATCTACATAGAATCGATATCCTTTATCTGTTGGAATTCTTCCCGCAGAAGTATGCGGATGATCAATGTAGCCGGAATCTTCAAGATCGGACATAATATTTCTTACGGTAGCGGGCGAGAAACCAAGCTGATATTTCCTTGTAATATTCCTCGAACCTACCGGCGCGGCAGTGGAAATAAACTGCTGTATTATATACCGCAGTATATTCTTTTCCCGTTCATTTAGTGAATCATCCAGCATATAAATTTTTAATACAATTATTTTTTCGTGGGTGCAAATATAATCAAAATATGAAAAATATTATATCTTAAAAGCGAGGGCTTAGAGTGACAAGTGACGAGTAACGGGTGACGAGGCTGTATGGTTAAAAGGTGAAAAGGTTAAAGGGTAAAAAGGTGAAAAGGTAAAAAAATAAAAAGGCAGAAAGGGGAAGGTAGAGGTAAGGCAGAGATAAAGGCAGAGGGGAAGGTGAAGGCAGAGGCAAAGGTATAGAATGAAAAGTAATTAGATTAAAAATACGAATGAAGATAATTCGGGGATGCCGGAATTATGTTCATTAGTAATAAAGATATATAATATCAATGCTGCTTCAGCATCTGTTCTAGTTTTGAAGCCCAGTCATTTTCAATTGCGCGCCCGTCTGTAAGAAGCTTATAAGCGTCATTCATCATTTTAGGATCGTGCTTTTCGAGGCTTGTCTTCATTAGCTGGTAACCGCTTAATTGTTTTTCGGCGGCGCTAATATAAATGTTGTTTAATGATTTTACTTCATTAGTCTGAAGCTTAATGTTTTTCAGTCCGTCTACGACTTTTGAGCAGTTATCAATTATATATTCATCGAGCGCCTGGTACATGTATGAATCGTTCACGAAGCTTTTACCGGAAACGGAGTTCCATCTGTTTATTACATTTTCTTCAATTGCGGTCAATGGTTTTATCTGGCGAGTGTAAGATGTTAAATCAATTTTTACAGGATCGGAGCAGCCTGCAATTAAAAGAGCGGCGATAAATAAAGCGTATATGTTTTTCATCTTTATCCCTTTCAAATAACAATTTCAATTATATAAAGATTTATCTATTCTATTAAAATAATAAATATTAATTAGAACAGATGAAAAGTAATTTTTAATACTAACAATTCCAAGAAAATTAAAATGGATAGTAATAATTTTGAAAGTATCGCCTGGTGAGAAAGAGCAGGCAACGGCAAGTCAAAATCGAGAATTAATTGGGGATAGGAAAGGTATCTGTATCCATGCAGAGGCTTGTTACAGGCTTGTTAGATGCCTTTCAGAGAAGCGGAGGAACGGGAAAAAGGTTAATAGGCGAAAAGAGCAAGTGGAAAAGAATAAAATTGTGTGAAACGATTTACCGTTACAAATAATGTTGCAACGTCTATTATAGGGAAATTACCTAGAAAAAAATCAGTCAAATTACTGATGTTTTTTATATTTTTTTTAACTACATTTAATTAAGTAATTTTCATAAGAATTAATATTCTTCATCAAGTAAACTTGATAAGATAGGTAATTTAATTAAATTGCTGACACATTTTACCGTTACTTAAAAAGCGCTTGATGCTTTACAATATATAAAATAATTTTTATTCAAAAATTTCCCAATCAGTAATTTTTTGGTCTACTATTACTATTGGCTTTTAAGAATTTTAAAATAAGATTTAACTTTAGCTTAATTTATAATTTGGAACTAGTGGTTATATTTGCGATAAGTTGATACCGATGTTTTATACTTATTTCTACTTTAATGCTTTAAAATTATTTCTTTGGTGCTTCGAATTTTAGTATTCCTCTAATCCTGTTCTGAAATTCGTTTTTTTTTGCCGTTATATTTTAAAGAAGGCTGGGCAATTCGTTTCAATTATAAAGATTAGTTAGAAAATTTTTTAATAGAGAGTTATTAAAAAATTTTATTTACCCATGTGAGTGACGCGGCGAAGCTGTGCCGGGACAATTATAAATTCTTAATTTTGAATTGTGAATTTTGAATTATTAAATGATGGGTTATATTGAAAAAAGATAATATCATAATAGATAAATCATTTAATTTTTCTTTACGAATTATTGAATTATATAAAATATTAAAAGGGAAAAAGGAATTTGTACTTTCTAAACAACTTGTAAGGTGCGGAACAAGCATCGGCGCTAATGTGTTTGAATCAACCGCAGCTCAAACTAAAAAAGATTTTATAACTAAGCTTTCAATCGCAAGTAAAGAAGCAAGAGAAACTTTGTATTGGCTTAGACTTTTATATGAGAGTAAACTTGTGGAGTTTGATTATCCGTCATATAAAAATAACGCGGAAGAAATTATAAAAATTTTAACCTCTATAGTAAAAACATCGCAAGAAAGATACAGCTAATATTATAATTCATAATTAAAAACTCTTAATTAAAAATTCATAATTAAAAATCCATAATTTACTAAAATGATTTTATTCGAGAAAATAGAAAATAAATCAGCCATAGTCGGTGTTATAGGATTGGGCTACGTAGGGCTGCCGTTGGCGCTTGAATTTGCTGAAAAGAAATTCAATGTAATCGGTTTTGATATTGATGAAAAGAAAATCCCTATTCTTAACGCGGGCAGAACCTATATAAAACATATTAAAGAAGACAGGATAAAAAAAGCTGTCGACAGCAAACAGTTCAAAGCGACTTCGGATTTTTCCGGTCTATCAGATTGCGACTGCATTATAATATGTGTACCCACGCCGTTGAACGAGCACCGTGAGCCTGACTTAAGCTTTATAATTAACTCGGGCAAAATCGTCGCGCAGTATATCCGGAAAGGGCAACTAGTAGTACTTGAGTCTTCAACTTACCCGGGTACTACGGAAGAGATACTCCTGCCGATGTTTGAAAATGGAGGTAGTAAATTGTCTGTTGTAGGTAGTGGATTGGATGAAACCACAAACCACAAACAACAAACAACAAACTTTGTCGTTGGTAAAGATTTTTATTTAGCGTTCAGCCCTGAGAGAGAGGACCCGAACAATCCTAATTATTCTACGGCAACCATTCCCAAAGTAATCGGGGGCGTAACTCCGGAATGCCTAAAGACAGCCAAAGCGTTGTACGATCATGTAATTGTAAAAACAGTGCCGGTATCATCTCCCAAAGCGGCGGAAGCTACAAAGCTGCTTGAGAATATTTACCGCTCGGTAAATATTGCGCTGGTGAATGAGCTTAAGATGGTGCTCGACAGAATGGGAATAGATATATGGGAAGTAATAGAAGCGGCTAAGACAAAGCCGTTCGGTTTCCAGGCATTTTATCCCGGTCCGGGATTAGGCGGGCATTGTATTCCAATCGACCCTTTCTACTTAACATGGAAAGCTCACGAATATGACATAAGCACCCGGTTCATTGAGCTTGCCGGCGAGATAAATACTTATATGCCATTTTATGTCGTAAATAAAGCGATGGAAGTATTGAACGAGCATAAAAAGTCATTGAACGGCTCAAAGGTATTAATTCTAGGAGCTTCGTATAAAAAAGATATTGATGATATGAGGGAATCGCCTACGCTGAAGCTTATCGAGATACTTCAGGAAAAAGGCGCGGAGGTTGATTACAACGATCCTTACGTTCCGAAGCTTCCGCCTGCAAGAAAATATAAGTACGACATGCAATCTGTAGCGCTAAGCAAAGATAACCTGACTAAGTATGATTTGGTTTTATTGAGTACCGATCATACATACTACAAAGACAATTCGGAATTTATAATTAAGAATTCAAAATTAGTTGTAGATACGAGGAATACGTTTAAGGTGAAGGCAGAGAATTTGTTTAGTGCGTGAAGAAGGAGTAGAAACGAGTGGCAAGGTTAAAATGCGAAGAGGCAAAAACGTAAAGATCAATTATGCACAGTTCTTGAATTTATAAATGGTATTTAAACTATATTTATATTATCTAAATTCTTAATTATTTAAATGACAAAAATTTTAATTACCGGGGCAGGCGGTTTCATCGGCTCTCATTTGACAGAGCTTTGTGTTAAGCAAGGGTTTGAAACCAAAGCTTTCATTAGATACAACTCAAAAAATAACTGGGGATGGCTCGAATCATCTGAAATTAAAAATGATATAGAGGTAATATCAGGTGATATACGCGATTATGATTCCGTATTAAATGCAGTCAAAGGATGTTCTGCTGTATTTCATCTTGCAGCCTTAATTGGCATCCCTTATTCTTATGTTTCTCCTCTTGCCTACATTAAGACAAATATTGAGGGTACATATAATATACTGCAATCTGCAAGAGAGTTGAGTATTGAAAATGTATTAATAACATCGACGAGTGAAACATATGGGACTGCACAATATGTTCCGATAGATGAAAGACATCCAATGGTTGGGCAGTCACCGTATTCAGCTTCAAAGATTGCTGCGGATCAAATGGCGATCAGCTATTTCCGTTCATTTAATCTGCCTGTTAAAATAGTAAGACCATTTAATACATACGGACCAAGACAATCTGCGCGTGCAGTAATTCCGACAGTGATCACTCAAATTTTAAGCGGGAAAGAAAAGTTGAAATTAGGAAATCTTACTCCTACCCGAGATTTAACTTTCGTAAAAGATACATGTAAAGGATTTTTAGAAATATATAAATCCGAGAAACTTTTCGGCGAAATTACAAACGTCGGTATGAATGAAGAAATAAGCGTAGGCAAACTTGTAAATATGATCTCGGAATTGCTGCATAAAAAAATAGAGATTGAAACGGATGACCAACGCGTCAGACCTGAGAACAGCGAAGTGGAAAGGCTAATGTGCAACAACGGCAAGATAAAGGAGTTTACCGGCTGGCATCCGGATTATAATTTAATATCGGGTTTGCAGGAAACAATAGAATTTATCAAAAAGAATATTCATTTATATAAACCGGAAATATATAATGTTTGATAAGTTTGTAGAATTTGTTAGAAGTATCTATCCGAACCAGGAAATTATTCCGCTTCATGCCCCGGTATTCCTAGGTAAAGAAAAAGAATATTTGAATGATTGTATTGACTCGACTTTTGTATCTTACGTAGGAAAATACGTTACAAAATTTGAAGATATGACAGGGCAATATACAGGCGCAAAGTATGCCGTCGCTGTTGTAAATGGAACCGCCGCACTACAGATTGCACTTCAGATTGCCGGCGTTGAAAGGGATGATGAAGTTATTACGCAGCCTTTAACATTTGTAGCGACCGCAAATGCAATATCTCACAGCGGAGCAAAGCCTGTTTTTATTGATGTGGATATTGAAACAATGGGGATGTCGCCTGAAAAGCTTAATAACTGGCTTTCAATAAATACTGAGTTTGATAAATCAACCTCAAAACCTAAAAACAAGTCAACTAAAAAAAGAATCTCGGCTATAGTCCCGATGCATACGTTTGGACACCCCTGTAGAATTGATGAAATAATTGAGATAGCAAATAAGTACCATATCCCGGTGATTGAAGACTCGGCAGAATCACTTGGCTCATTTTATAAAGGTAAACATACCGGAACATTTGGATTGGCGGGTATACTTAGTTATAACGGAAATAAAACAATCACTACCGGCGGCGGCGGTATTATACTTACTAACGATGAAGATTTTGCAAAGAAAGCAAGGCATGTTACTACTACAGGAAAAGTTCCTCACAAATGGGAATATACTCATGATACCATCGCATATAACTTCCGCATGACAAATGTTAATGCGGCAATCGGCGCAGCGCAGATGGAATATCTTAACGGAATTTTAGCAAATAAAAAAGAAACAGCCGAAAAGTACCGGAAATTTTTTGTTGATTCCGAAATGAAATTTTTCAGAGAGCCGGAGAATTCAGTTTCCAACTATTGGCTTAACACAATAATATTAAAAGATAGAAATGAAAGGGACGCATTTCTTAAATACACAAATAACAGCGGTGTAAACACTCGTCCGATCTGGAGACTGATGAATAAACTGGAAATGTACAAAAACTGTCAA
>JAKAKL010000045.1 GCA_021824565.1 Bacteroidota bacterium
AAAGAAAAATGTCTTGAGCTTCTTTCACAATTTAAAACTCCGGCAATCATTTACACCTCATCGAGAAAAATGGCAGAAGAAGTTTCCGGGTTCTTAAATTTAAATAGAATCCCGTGCGCTTTTTATCATGCCGGGATGAGTTCTTTTGAAAGGAAAAGAATTCATGAGGAATTTATTAATGATAGGAAAAAGGTTATCGCCGCTACAAACGCCTTCGGAATGGGCATCGATAAAAGAGACATAAGGCTGATTATTCATTACAACACTCCTGGTTCAATCGAAAACTACTACCAGGAAATCGGGCGCGCCGGAAGAGACGGAAAAACCTCTTTTATATTTCTTTTACACGATGATGAAGATATAAACATTCAAAACTTTTTCCTTGCAAATTCATTTCCTGATAAACAGGACATAGAAAATATTTATGACGCAATTTGTGATTACAATAAAATTCCTGTCGGTTATTATGACGGCAAAGAAATTCCTTTGAACCTTGAATATATTTCCGCAGTTGCAAAGAAAAAAATTTCAAATGGAATACTTCACTCTTCGTTGAGATTGCTAGAAGATGGAGGCTATATAAAGCTGGTTTCGGAATTTGACAGAAAGCCTCAAATTCAATTTACCATTGACAAGAATAAACTTAAAAACTTTATAAAAAACACTTCCAATATTACACTTAGAGAACTTATTATTCATTTGTTGAGAAATTACGGCGGAGAAATCTTTGTTAATAAAATAAAAATATCAAGCAGTGAATTATCTTCGCAGTTGAACATAAGTGAAACTGAAATTGAAGAAGCTTTAATCGTTCTGGAAAATCTCGGATTTATTATTTATAAAAAAACATTTGCAAATGAAAACGCCGTTCTCATTACCCCTCGGGTAACAGCAAAGAACTTGCGTTTGGATTATAAAAAGTTAAATGAAAGCTATTTGCATCTGCAAAAGAAAATTGAAACTATGGTCGATTATGTTTTTACCAAAGACTGCAGGTTCAAATTTATTTTAAATTATTTCGGGGAAGATACATCATCCTACAGCTGCGGCAATTGCGATCATTGCAAGAACAGTAATTATTCGGCTGAATTGAACTCAAGTTATTTACGAGAAATTATTTTAAAAACTTTGTTTATGTTAAATGAGCCGAAAACAGAGAAAAAAATTATATCGATGCTAAGAGGAGAAAACAATGTTGATTCTGATAATTCATTTTCAGCTTCTGGCTCGTGCAGCAATTATGCACAGGAAGAGTTGAAACAATCAATACACGAATTGCTTGCAAAAAACTTCATCGAGAAAAGCGAGGGCAGTAGAAAATTTTTGCGACTTACATCTTTTGGGAGAGACTTTTTGATTCAAAACGGAATTGTGGATGAAGAAAAGAACAAACCTCAGAACTATGAAACAAATCTGGAATTATTTAATCTTCTAAGAGAAGTGAGAACGAAAGCTGCAAAAAAATTTTTACAAACATCGTATTTGATATGCCCGGACGAAGTCTTGCGGGAAGTTGCAAGACAGCGCCCCTCTTCAAGACACGAGTTGTTAAGAATTAACGGTTTTAATGAAAGAATGTTTAATAAAATCGGTCATGACTTTCTGGAAGTTCTTGCTGCATTTTCAAATATGAATAAAAATGATTCCCAGACCGAGCAAAGCAAAAAACAGTTGCCTGCAAACATAGCTGAAACTTTAACTCTGCTAGAAAAAAAATATTCTCTTAAAGATATTTCTATAATGAGGCAGCTTTCAGAGTCTGTAATTTCAATGCAGATAGAAACAATTTTAGAATACGATTCCACCATAGATATAAGCCATCTGTTCAGCGGCAATCAGAGTGTTTTAATTCTGAATGAAATAAGAAGCGGATTTATAGATTTAAAAGATTTGAAGAATAGATTGCCGAAAGAAATTTCTTATCCCTTAATAAGAATTGCTGTGGCAAAAGCAAGATTATAATTTCTTTTGCTGCTTCTGCAAGTCCTCGACGTGCTTTGTAACCTTATCAAAAAAGCCTGTCCATCTTTTAGGATCAGCATTGTAATATGCAACTGTAGAGTCGTAAATCGCCTCGGTAACGTTATTCCTCGCAAGAACAACGGACTTAAAATTTTGTTTGGAAGCAGGTGTTGATGAAGTGTCTTGCGCAAAAATCAGTTCAGCATAAACTTTAACAAACTTATCCTGGGGTAGAATTTTTTTTTCTGAGCAAGAAAATAGCAACAATGCTTGCAGAGAGGCTAAAAGAATTATTAGCAGCTTGAGTTTCATAAGTTTATTTCATTTTCTTACTTGCTTCAAAAAGAATACGCTTCTCGCGGTCGGTTAAGTTCTGATAACCTGATCGGCTTATCTTATCAAGTATCTCATCAATATCTTTTTGAGTTACGTTAATATCTTTATTGTCGTCCACTTCATAATAATTCGCGTCTTCAATTTCGCCGTCATTTTTCTTAAATGGATTTGAAGGCTTACTAAATGAGTTGAAAATATTTCCTTTGCTTGATGAAGAATTGCCGAACGGGTTCCTTGCAATTGCCGAACGCTTATCAATCATTACATAAATAAATCCTGCCAACGCACCGCCTAAATGCGCAAGATGAGCAATATTGCCGCCTCCAGTATCGGCAAAATATAATTCCATTAAAATATAAAGAGGGATTAAGTACTTCGCCTTAATAGGGAGAAGGAAATAAATGAAAATATATCTATCAGGAAATAACATAGCAAAAGCTACGAGCACTCCGAAGATGGCTCCTGAAGCGCCTATTGTAGGTGCGAGCGCTTCGCCGAAAAGCGGCGGCAGAAATAATTGGAAAATACCTGCAACTATGCCGCATAGTAAATAAAAATAAATAAACTTTCTTGAGCCGAAAAAATATTCTACCTCAACACCGAACATCCATAGTGCCAACATATTGAAGAATATATGTGTGAAGCCGCCGTGCATAAATTGATAAGTTATTAACTGCCACGGATAAAAATGCCATACCATGCCGTCAACAGGCATAAAGCCTTGCAGCGGAATTAAAGCAAAATATTTGGTCAAGATATCAGCAAAGGATAAGCCTGTGCTTGTAACAATTTGCTGCCCGATAAGCTGGAATAAAAACACAACTCCATTTATAATGAGTAAATTTTTTATTACCGGAGGGAACAAAGAAAAACTGCCGAAGCCTCTTGGTCTATAATAATTATCAGTCACTAATCAAATCCTTAAATATATTTTCAATTGTTTCAAACCATATTTTAAGTGCAATACTAAGCTTCGCTCAACGCAACAACGCCTGGAAGAATTTTACCTTCGAGGAATTCTAAAGAAGCTCCGCCGCCAGTTGAAACGTGCGACACTTTATCATCCAGACCAGCTTTTGAAATAGCAGCCGCAGAATCTCCTCCTCCTACAATAGTTACAGCGCCCTTCGCTGTAGCTTCTACCAAAGCTTCTGCAATTGCATTTGTTCCTCTGGCAAAATTATCCATTTCAAATACGCCCATTGGACCATTCCATACAACGGTTTTAGATTTTAGTAACTCGTTCCTAAAAAGTTCAATCGTTTTTGGTCCAATATCAAGTCCCATTTTTTCTGAAGGAATTTCGTCTATACTTACAGCTTTTGAAGGTGAGTCATTTTTAAATTCATACGCAACAACTACATCCACCGGGAGCAAAAATTTTACTTTGGACTCGCCGATCTTTTCGAGTAGTTCCTTTGCCATTCCAAGCTTTTCTTCTTCCAGAAGTGACTTTCCAATTTCTTTTCCTTGCGCTTTAAAAAATGTATAAGCCATTCCGCCGCCAATAATCATTGTGTCAACTTTATCAAGAAGATTTTGGATTACATCAATCTTGCCGGATATTTTCGCTCCACCTAAAATTGCACAGTACGGTCTTACCGGATTGGAGATGGCGCTTCCCAAATAATCAAGTTCTTTCTGCATCAAATAGCCGGACGCGTTCAGCTTAATATATTTTGTAACACCTTCAGTCGATGCGTGGGCGCGATGTGCGCTTCCAAAGGCGTCATTAACATAAACATCTCCTAGTTCAGCCAGCTTTTTTGAAAACTCAGGATCATTTTTTTCTTCTTCTTCATGAAATCTTAAATTCTCAAGCAGTAAGACGTCTCCAGGCATCATTTTGTTTACTAATTTTTTTACTTCATCACCGACACAATCCGGAGCCAGTTTGACTTCTTTACCAAGCAGTTCGCTTAATTTTATAGCAACCGGTTTGAGGCTGTATTTAGGATTTACTTTTCCCTTAGGTCTTCCAAGATGGCTCATCAAAATTGCTTTGCCGCCGTCAGAAATTATTTTTTTTATTGTCGGTAAGGAAGATGAGATTCTTCTATCGTCAGTGATGTTTAGATTTTCATCTAATGGCACATTGAAATCTACACGCACCAAGACTTTTTTATCTTTTAAATTTAAATTTTCAATCGAAAGCTTTTTCATAATAAAACCCGCTTATTAAAGTTTATTTTAAAATAATTTGAAATAGAAATAAGAAACAAAAAAGGCGAAGTTTGCACTCCGCCTTTACCATAAATGTTATTGAATAATCTTAACCAATAAATCAACAACGCGGTTTGAATAACCCCACTCGTTATCATACCAGGAAACAATCTTAAAGAATCTTTTTTCATCTTTAAAATTATTTTGAAGAGTAGCGAGCGAATCATAGATAGAAGATCTTTCGTCATGAATAAAATCGGTTGAGACAACTTCCTCGTCTGATACGCCGAGAATACCTTTAAGATAAGTTTGAGAAGCTTTCTTTAATAAAGAATCTATCTCGGCAATAGAAGTATCGCGAGTTGCTCTGAATGTTAAGTCAACAACGGAAACATCCGCAGTTGGAACACGGAATGACATGCCTGTTAATTTTCCTTTTACAGCCGGCAGAACTTCTCCAACAGCTTTTGCTGCACCTGTAGTTGAAGGAATAATATTTATTGCTGCAGCTCTTCCGCCGCGCCAATCTTTTTTGGAAGGTCCGTCAACAGTTTTTTGAGTTGCTGTGTAAGAGTGAATTGTCGTCATCAAACCTGTTTCAATTCCGATTCCTTCTTTCAATATAACATGTACAAGCGGAGCCAAACAATTTGTTGTGCATGATGCATTTGAAATTATATTATGTTTTGCCGCGTCATATTCATTATCATTAACGCCCATTACAACGGTTTTAACATCGCCTTTGCCCGGTGCCGAAATTATTACTTTCTTGGCGCCTGCCGTAAGATGACCTTGGGCTTTTGCTGAATCCGTAAATAACCCCGTTGATTCGATAACGTAATCTACGCCGAGTTCTTTCCATGGTAATTGCGCTGGTTCTTTTGTAGCCAATACACATTTAATTTTGTGACCATTAACGATAAGAATATCGTCCTCAGCAGCACCCGCACTGCTTTTTTCAGTTGCTAATGTGCCTTTAAATTTCCCATGAACCGAATCGTATTTTAATTGATAAGCAAAATATTTTGCGTCAGTGCTTATGTCAACTACTGCAACTACGTCAACCTTACTACCAAGTAAGCCTTTATCTACCAAAGCGCTAAATACTAATCGACCAATTCTACCGAATCCATTAATACCTACTTTAACTGCCATTCTAAATAACTCCTTTGTTAATATTAATATTTGATATGCAAAATTAACCAAACCGTTAGTGAATTTCAATTCGGCATTGCGACGGGGATCATTACTTGTGAAAAGTAATTTTGCTCTTAGAAGACCGCGAAAGATTTTAGTTCCTAAGAAAAATTAAAAAACTTTATTCGACTTTTTTCTTTTTTAAATTCTTTCTAATAGCAATCTTTTCTTTTGAAACATTTATTAGCCAATAAGCGGAAATATTTTTTGAGACATCGGAAATTTTCCATTTGTTAATCTGGTTTTTTGAATTATCCGGATTATTAGGCATAACATCTCTAACCATGAGTTCTTTAATTACCGGACCGTAATAACCTGGCAAAAAACCCACCGCAGTGATAACTATCGGTCGCACACTATCAGCATTAATTGAATCTGCGAAAATAACAGGACTGCTATTCTTTAATTCCTTTAATAAAAGTTCGGGCGAAGGACTTCCATAAACAAGTTTGATGTGAAAGAAATATCTATCCTTATTATAATGAATTACCCAGCCGTTCAATCGTGACGTAATATTTTTAAATTCTTTATCCCATTTAGGAAGATTATCATAAGGATTATGCACTCCAAAAGATCTCTTAATTATGTCTTCCTGTGAGACTCTTGCGCCGTAATAATTCAGAACTAATTGTACATTAGCAGCCCAGCACCATTCGGGATTCTGTTGTTCGGAATATATCGGAGTAATGTATTCTCTTTCTATTCCCGAATAAACAAGCTGGCTCAGTCCTTCTGCCTGCATGAAAAAGCAAAACGATAGAAACATTAAAATAATACCGCTGGATTTCATATTTACCTCTGTAATGTTAATGCAAAATAAATAAAAAAACTTTTAATTCAATTATAAAATATTTATAATTTTATTGCTACGTGCTTAAAGTCTTATTGCTTATATCAATAGTTGCCTATGTATATTATAATTAGATATGATTTAACTTGACTATTTTTTTTTTTATCGCTAACATTTCCATTCAATTGCAGAAAAACTTTTTTAAATATTTTTGAAAGGCACCTAATGAAAAAATCATTACTACTTTTTTTAGCAGTTTTGTTTATTAGTTTCGGTTATTTACTTCAAAACCAAAGCGTAAAGACATTGACTGTATTTAAGAAAAAACCAATGGAAGCTACTCAGGGCGACCGGGACAATCCATACGCAGCAATAGAATATAGATACAAAATGATAGTGGGTAATAAAAACTCTTTTGATCCCCTTTCACGCTCGAGAGCAATTAGCTACACGAAAAAATATTTAATGAGCAAGCATGGATTTGACAATTCGCAATTAATATCAGGATGGAGTGATGTTGGTCCAGGAAACATTGGCGGAAGAATAAGATCGATTCTTGTAAGACCTACAAATCCGAATGAAATATTAATTGGAGCTGTAGCAGGAGGAATCTGGAAATCGACAGACGGCGGATTATCTTGGTCGCCTAAAACAGATCAAGATAATCCCATAGCAATTGGCTCCATGGCAAATAACGGAGATACAGTTTATGCCGGCACTGGTGAAGGCTGGCTTAATATTGATGCCGTTTACGGCGGTGGAATTTATAAATCAACTGATTTTGGTAATACTTGGACTTTACTGCCGTCGACTATAGGAAATAATGTTTGGAACTTTAGAAACATTACAAAAATCTCTATTGACCCTAGCAACAACATATACGCTACTACTTATGCTTATAATTATAAAGACAATGTTGGAGGATATTATACTTACGGCGGTCTCTATAAATCAAGTGATGGCGGCACATCATGGACTAAAATATCTACTACTGCAGTTACAAATTATTACGCCTCATGCGATGTTATTGCCGTAAGTTCAACTAATGTTTTGATGGCAACCAGAGGTTATTCTCCAAACTGGGGAGGAATTTTTCAGACAACGGATGGAGGCACAACATGGAATCAACTTACCAGCGGGCTGCCTACAAGCAATTACGGTAGAATAGCAATGACACAAGATCCTTCTCATCCAAATACTATTTATGCTGTATTTGAGTCTACAAATACAAAATCGACTGGCGACGCTGGGTTAAAAGGGATATATAAGTCAACAGACGGCGGTTCAAATTGGGCTGCTTTAACAAAGCCTGGCAAGATTGTATCAACCGGTAATCTATCCTACCTTGGAACACAAGGCTGGTATGGTAACGTTATTGCCATAGATCCAAACAATTCAAATAATATTGTTGTCGGCGGTGTTGATATGATGGGCTCGAATGACGGCGGATCTACCTGGTCGCAAATGACTTACTGGGATCAATATTTTGGATCGCCGGTAGTGCATGCCGACCACCATGCTATATGCTTTGTCAAATCTCAGCCAAATACACTCTATGATGGCGATGACGGAGGAATTTATAAATCAACTGACGGCGGATCTACCTGGATGGCATTAAATAACAACTTAGAGATTACACAGTTTTACGGCGGTGCTGTTTATCCTACAGGCAATATTTACTACGGCGGCGCACAAGATAACGGTCATCTGAAATATAATGGAACAGGAACAAGTTGGACTGAAGTTGTTGGCGGGGACGGCGGCTACGCCGCTATCAGCCAGGTAAACTCAAACGTTGCGTTCGAGGAATATACTAATCTTCAAATCAGCAGAACCGCAGATGGAGGAACAAATTGGACTGATGTTGCTGCAGCTACTGGTTTAACAGACGCCGGCGATGGAAATTCTACTTTGTTTATCTCACCATATTCACTGGATCCTGAAAATTCTAATGTCATCATTGCCGGATCAAACAGAGTATGGATTTCATTTAATCTGGCTAATAAATGGACTGATTCCAGTTCAGTCCTTGATACTTCTATGGGCGATTTAAGCGCTGTAACTATCGTTAACGCCGCATCGCCTTATCTTGCTTTTGCAGGAACTGAAAACGGTATGATATTTAAAGCCAACGTTACAGGCGGTGGAGAAACATGGACTAGCATTACTCCTCCAAATAATAACGGCGCTTATGTTAGAAGAATTGTGGTTGACCTGAATAATAAACAAAATATTTACGCATGCTATTCTGGTTATAATGACGACGGAAAATTTCCTACACGCCATATTTTCTTTTCCAGCGACCAGGGCAACACATGGAATGATATTTCAGGAGATCTTCCCGATGTACCAGTACATTCGCTTGTAATTGATCCGAGTAATTCACAAGTGTTATATATCGGCACGGAGACGGGTGTTTATCAAACAACCAATCACGGCGTTAACTGGACAAACGTGAGCGGAAACGGAATGCCGAATTATGTTCCAGTCGACGAATTAGTTTTACAAACCGGAACCAATCAATTATTTGCCTTCACACATGGAAGAAGTGTATTTGTTACTTCGATCCCGACAAGTGTAGTTGAGAAAAATAAATTGCCGTCACAATACTCGTTATCTCAGAATTATCCAAATCCTTTTAATCCTTCAACCACCATAGATTATTCCTTGCCGCGTGAAACGCAAGTTATGCTGCAATTATATGATGCCGCCGGAAGAGAAATAAAAACATTGGTAAATCAAGTTCAGCAGAGTGGAATTCACCACATAGTAGTTGATGCAGCTTCTTTTGCCAGTGGAATTTATTTTTATAAAATAACGGCGGGCAGTTTTGTTGAGACAAAGAAAATGGTTTTGCTTAAATAATTATCTGATACATATTCTTGAACTTGATCTTCAACATAACAATAAAGCTGAAGATCAAGTTCGGGATAAGATTAGTTGTATACTTTTATATTGGTCTTTGCACTACGCAATAAACTCTTTCTTGGGGGAGGAACTTATAATAAACACCGCCAAAGAAAAAATATTTTGTTCTTCTAATGCGAACCGCTTTGTATCCGAGAGGGAGTACTGCAATTCGCGCTCCAATAGGCGCAACAACAGCTACAAACCCAATATGTCTTCGCTCGTAAAAAATTCCATTTCTAAAAAAGTAATGTTTGTTACTCACAATTACTTCTTTATAGTTTACCGGCTGACGCACAACTACTCTTTCTCGCACTCTTGCGCCGCGATGTCTTTCAATTCCTCTGGTTTGTGCGCTTGATGTTGATACCAGTGCAATCATTAAAGCAATTATTATAATCAAAGCATTTAGATATTTCATTTTAATCTCCACATGTAATATTTTTTATTTATATGACATTGTTAACCTAAAGATGGTTTAATAGAACAATTTATAATATAATGTCGAATTAGAAGTTTATTAGCAAAAAGTTATTTTTTCAAGAATGAATTCAATGTCAATTTTTCGGTGGAAATCTTTTTTATAATTTATCATGTTTGTGAAAAAATTAGGATGATAATATGACGACTTTACCGGATAAAAGAACTATGTACAACGCCCTTCTGAATAGAGATAAAAGCTTTGAAGGCATTTTTTACACAGGCGTCAAAACAACAGGAGTTTTTTGCAGAACGTCATGTCCTGCGAAGAAGCCTGAATTTAGTAATGTTGAGTTTTTCGCATCGACCAAAGACGCCTTGCTTGCCGGATTCAGACCTTGCAAGAGATGTTCGCCTATGAGTCCTTTAGGTTCTATACCCGATTGGCTTAATGATTTATTTGATAAAATTGAAAAAGATATTTATCGCAAATGGAAGGATTGGGAACTTCGTGAAAATAATTTTGATCCATACAGAGTTCGAAGATGGTTTAAAACAAATCACGGCATTACATTTCATGCTTATTTAAGAACATTAAGATTAGGCAAAGCAATTGGAAGATTAAAACATGGTGATAACATAACGCAGACAGCTTTTGACCATGGTTATGAATCTTTAAGCGGCTTTCGAGAAGCCATTAAAAGAATTACAGGCGTTCCGGCAGCAGAATCTAAAAATCAAACCACGGTTTATTTAAATAGAATTTTAACACCGCTGGGCCCTATGCTGGCTGGTGCGACAAACCAAGGTATTTGTCTTCTTGAATTTATGGATAGAAGAATGCTGAATACTCAAATAAAAATTTTATCGAAAAGATTAAAATGCAGCTTTATTCCTGGCTCGAATAAATTTATCGATCAGATTGCAAAAGAATTGAAAGAATATTTTAAAGGTACTTTAGAACACTTTGAGACTCCTTTAATTTTTCGCGGAACAAATTTTCAAGAATCGGTTTGGAAAAACTTATTGAAAATTCCAAAGGGCGAAACAATTTCTTACGAAGAGCTTGCTCTGCGGGTTGGAAATCCCGCAGCGGTAAGAGCGGTAGGAAAAGCAAATGGAGATAATCGGATTGCAATTGTTATTCCCTGCCACCGGGTAATTGGCAAAGACGGAAACCTGACTGGTTACGGCGGCGGTCTGTGGAGAAAGAAATTTTTAATAGAGCTTGAAAAAAATAATCTGAATTAGAACATTTCTATTTCGTGCATTGCATCGCGCTGCTTTTGTATCTCCGGGTCATCGAGATATTCATCGAAAGCCATTCTTTTATCTATAATGCCATAAGGAGTTAATTCGATAATTCGGTTAGCAACTGTCTGAATAAATTGATGATCGTGCGAGACAAACAAAATAGTGCCGGGAAAATTAATCAGCGCGTTGTTCAACGCAGTAATCGCTTCGAGGTCAAGATGATTTGTCGGTTCATCAAGTATAAGAATGTTTGCACCGCTCAGCATCATTCTAGCGATCATGCATCGCACTTTTTCGCCGCCGGAAAGAACATTTGCTTTTTTTAGCGATTCATCCCCCGAAAAAAGCATTCTTCCTAAAAAGCCTCTGATATACGTTTCTTCTTTTTCTTTTGAATATTGACGAAGCCAGTCGATCAAAGATAAATCCGTATTAAAGTAAGATGAGTTTTCTTTCGGGAAATATGATTGCAAAGTTGTAACGCCCCATTCAAATTCACCACTATCTGCTGAAATTTCATTCATTAATATTTTAAACAAAGTAGTCTTGGAAAGGTCATGAGAGCCGACGAAAGCAATTTTATCTTGCCTATTTATTTTAAAAGAAACATTACGCAAAATTTCTTCGCCCTCGATCGACTTAGAAATTTTTTTTATCTCAAGAATATTATCTCCCGGAAGTCTGTCCGGTTTGAAATTTATGTAAGGCATTTTTCTAGAAGAAGGCTTAATTTCCTCGATAGTCATTTTTTCAAGGAGCTTTTTCCTAGAAGTAGCCTGCTTCGATTTAGAAGCGTTTGCGCTGAACCTTGCGATAAATTCTTGAAGCTCTTTAATTTTCGCTTCAGTCTTTTTGTTAGCGTCCTTCGTCTGTTGAAGCGCGAGTTGACTTGATTCGAGCCAAAAATCATAGTTGCCGGTAAATATTGTAATCTTACTATAGTCAATATCTGCAATGTGTGTACACACATTATTAAGGAAATGCCTGTCATGCGAAACAACGACAACAGTGTTCTTAAAATTAATCAAAAATTCTTCAAGCCAGTTTATTGAATGAATATCAAGATGATTAGTCGGCTCATCAAGAAGCAGAATATCAGGGCTTCCAAACAGAGCTTGAGCAAGCAGGACTTTTACTTTTTCATTTCCACTTAGTTCAGACATTTTTTTTGAATGAAGTTTATCTGTAATTCCAAGACCAACAAGAAGAGAAGCAGCTTCTGATTCTGCTTCCCAGCCGTTTAGCTCTGCAAACTCTGATTCAAGCACAGAGGCTTTAATTCCATCTTCATCATTAAAATCTGGTTTAGCATACAAGACATCTTTATCTTCCATAATTTGAAATAGCTTTTTGTGTCCGGCAATTACAGTTTTTATAACTTCAAACTTGTCGAACTCAAATTGATTTTGTTTTAACACTGCAAGCCGTTGTCCCGGCGTAATTATAACATCGCCGGAAGTAGGTTCAATTTCATTGGAAAGAATTTTCAGAAAAGTTGATTTACCCGCGCCGTTAGCTCCAATAATTCCATAACAATTCCCAGGAGTAAATTTAATATTAACATCCTCAAATAGAATTCTCTTACCATATCTTAAACTTATATTGCTTGTACTCAGCATAAAAATTTTTGCCTTACTAATTAAATTCAGAAAAGAGCCGTAAATATAAGAATAAATCCTGGCGTTTAATAGAAAAAATTAAGATTCAATTTATGAATTAGCTCAATTGGAAAAAAGATTCATTAAATTTAAGGAGAATAAAAAAGACTTTTAGGAAATATCATGTATTACATTTTATTTTATAAAACCGTTGAAAACTATATTGAAAAGCGAAAGCCATTTAGAGAAGCTCATCTTAATTATGCATCGCAGGCAAATAAACGCGGCGAATTAATTTTAGCAGGCGCGCTTTCTGATCCCGCAGATCAAGCTGTACTAATTTTCAAAACAGGTTCAAAAAAGCAGGCAGAAGATTTCGCTAAAAATGATCCGTATGTTTTAAATGGCGTTGTTATGGAATGGAAAGTAAGACCATGGACAGTTGTAATTGGCGGGTGAAAATAATATTATTTCACTAATAGAGCCCTAAGTAATCAAGGGAAATGACATTAAAAAATTTTTGCATGTTTCCTTATTACACAACAAAAAATAGTTATTGATTACGTTATATCCACACCTTTCTACAAATAGTCTAGCGCAAGTAATACACTTCTGTTTTACAATCTTTCTACAAACTTTCTGATGGCATAAGTATTGTCAAAATATCTGTTAACAATAATAAATAATTTCATTAACCATCACGGAGGTTTTTATGTGTAACAGGTTACTCACCAGACTAATTGTAATTACAATTACAATGTTGTTTACACAGTTCTTAATTTTAGCTGCAACACCAAGCAGCGGAACTCTGACAACTTCTGCAAACGGCGGAGTTGCGAATATTTCTTGGACAGGCGGACCCTTCACTGCTGTAACTGCAGATCCTTCATTATGTACGTCTCAATCATGCGATGATTTTTTTCTTACTGTAAATATTCCTCCTTCTTTTTATACAACCAATCTTAATTTCAGCGTGCAGGTGCTTATTACTTGGGCATCATTGCCTAATGATTTTGACTTGTATGTATATGATTCTACAGGTGCCCTGATAAACTCTTCAACTCAGGGTAATACAACATTCGAGGATGTAGATCTCGGACAATTAACTACGGGAACTTATAATATACAGGTTGTTGCTTATTCGACAGTTAACGAATTATATAATGGAAGCGCAACAGTCGGTCCACCTCCTGCTGATCAACTACGATTAGCAAATTATAAAAACGGAAATTTCTTATTTACTTCACCGGAATTAATGAACGCACCAAGCGGCTTAGTCTTAGGCGTACAAGATTTAGAACCACGCTCTGCATATGATACGTCGGGAAATATTTATGTCGCTGCAATACAAGGCGTACCTGCTGGAACCGATGTCTGGAAATCAGTTGACGGTGGTGCTTCATTTACGTATTTGGGACAGCCAGACGGCGGTCAGGCTGCTTCAATATTAGCAGGAAGAACACCGGGAGCAGGCGGAGGCGATGAAGATATTGCGATTGGAACAGCGGAAAGAATTTATGTTGCTTCTCTGTGGCTCGGTTCAGTAACAATGTGCAACTCAAACAGCGGTGGAGCAGCATGGCTTGTAAATCCTCTCTCCACCACAGTCCCTTTAGATGACAGACAATGGATTGCTCCTTACAAAGACAAGATTGTATACATGACGTTTAAGCAGCTCGGTGTATTGTTAGCAGGCACGGAAAGTATTTTTGTATTAAAATCTTTTGACGGCGGGTTGACATTTCCCCAAATTACCGAGGCAACACTTCCGCAGTTCGGGGTGCAACCTGATGATCAAGGAAATATTGTTGTTGATCAAAATAATGGCAATGTATATACTGTTTTTATTGGACATCCAGGAAACTCGGTTTATATTGCACGCTCAACAGACGGGGGAAAATCATTCACTGATCTACTTGTACATCAAGGACCCGCAGGTGAATCATTTCAAAATGTCTTCCCCATTATCGCAATAGACCGCGGAGGCAATCTGCATATTGTTTATTCAAACGGAACCAATATTTATCTGACAAGTTCTAAAGATTATGGAAATAACTGGACTCTTCCCGTTCGCGTGAATAATGGTATACAAACTAAAACCGCTTTATCTCCTTGGATAGATGCAGGTGACGCCGGTAAAGTAGATATTATGTGGTGGGCAACTAATTCTTCAGATAATCTTTCTGACAGCGCACTATGGAAAGTTTATTTTGCTCAGACGAGAAATGCTTTTGAAAGAACCCCCGTAATTTCAGAAAATGCTGCCACCGGAATTTTTCACACGGGTCCAATTTGTGTTAATGGAACAGGATGCGCTTCAGGTACACGAAATCTTGCCGAGTATGCTTCAACCACTGTTTACCGTGATGGAAACGCGATGATTGTTTACCCTGATGACCAGCATACTACAAACCCGCTGACATATTTTATAAAACAAACTTCAGGGCCGATAATAGTTTCACAGGAAGGGAGCGATTTAAATAAAGCAGAAGCGTCTGCGGTGCCGGAATTAAATATTCCTCATCATTTTTCACTAGCTCAAAATTATCCCAATCCGTTTAACCCGAGCACTATTATAACTTATTCATTAAAGACTATTAGCTTCGTCAGGCTTGAAGTATACAATTCTCTCGGACAAAAAGTTGCGACGCTCGTAAATAAAAATGAAGATGCAGGAATTCACTCAACTCTATTTTATGCGAACCGCTTGCCGAGTGGAGTTTATTTTTATAGATTAAAGACAGGCAGCTTCATTAAAGTAATGAAAATGGAATTGATGAAATAAAATATTTTTGTTTTATTACTTTATAGACGTAGAAAAATTGACTGCGCTTACGCACAGTTAAATAGACAAGGTCCTTCATTAAAAAATAACTGTGCGTAAGCTTTGATATAGGCTTTTTAAGTAATGTGTTAAAGATATACTCAAAAGCCGAAACGGAACGGTACATAGAATCGAAAGACCATAATTTATTATTGCGTAGCTGGGAAAAGAATTCCACTGTTTATATTTATCCTTCCTTATAAATCGCGCAGGCCTTGCTTTCACTTTTTTATAAGCATATTATACTTTAATTTTGCATGTAAAACCTATTATATAAATATGATACCTCTATTTTCAACCGCTCAAATAAGAGAAGCTGATGGTTTCGCGATAAGCCGTCTTTGTGTGCCTGGAATTGTATTAATGGAAAACGCAGCGCTTCAAATTTTTAATTACTCTTCCGCCAGATTTAATGAACTGGATTTAAAAATAACAAAGATTGGCTTTGTTTGCGGCAAAGGAAATAATGGTGGAGACGGATTTGCTGCTGCACGACATTTTGCAAATAACGGATACAATTTAAACTTAATATACATCGGCAATGAAGATGAACAATCTAATGACTGCTCGATAAATTTTAATATTTTAAAAAACATCTCGGCTGAAAACCATAATATTGTATTGAAAAAGTATATCGCCAGGAATGATCTTAAAATTCTGAGCAAGTGCGATGTAATTTTCGATGCTATGCTTGGCAGCGGAACTACGGGAGATTTGAAAAGCCCTTACAAAGAAATTGTTAATTATCTAAATAAAATTAACTGTTATAAAATTGCAATTGATATTCCAACCGGACTAAATGCTGATAACGGGTACGGCGAGACTATCTTTCGTGCCGACTTTACTATTACTCTCGGAGAATTTAAAAAAGGTTTATTCTTCGGCGAAGGAAAAATTTACGGCGGCGAAGTTGAAAAAGGGAAAATCGGATTAAGCTTTGACCATTATAAAAAATATTTCACTACCGAATATTTAATTGAACCGGAAGACGCAGCAGGATTTTTACCAATAAAGAAAAAAAATATAAATAAATATTCGGCGGGAAAAGTATTTACCATAGCGGGCTCGGCAAATATGCCGGGTGCAGCAATATTAGCTTCGGCATCATCTTTAAAAGCCGGTTCGGGCGCTTCAGTGCTTGCTTTTCCCAGATCGGCAAAAAAATTTATTCACAGAAAATTATTAGAAGTTGTTGTACAAGGATACGACGACAATGACTTAGGTTTTTTATCCGGGAATAATATTAAAGAATTAGGAAAAAGAATTCAATGGGCTGATGTTGTTGCAATTGGTCCAGGCTTAGGCAGGAACGAAGCGACTCAAGAGGCTGTAAGAAAGATAATTGGGCTAAACAAAAAAATGGTTATAGATGCAGATGCGATCTTCGCTTTGAATGAAGGGAAATATAAAAAAGTAAGTCTGAAAAATTCTGTTCTAACACCGCACCATGGAGAGTTTGCAAACTTGACCGGAATTCCGATTCAAGAATTACAAAAGGATATTTTAAAATATGGAAAGGAATTCGTAAAGGAAACTCGCTGTTATTTAGTTCTTAAAGGCGCGCCGACAATAATTTTTACGCCTTTGGGAGAAGCTTTAATAAACAGCGCGGGTAACCCTGGCATGGCAAAATTCGGAACTGGTGATGTTTTAACCGGAATATTAGCAGGCTTCATCTCACAGCATCAAGATATTGAAAAAGCAATTGTAAGCGGAGTGTATATCCACAGTCTCTCAGCTGATTTATTATTGAAAGACTACACAGAATATTCTTATACTGCCGAAGATATTATTGACAATCTTCCGCGAACTTTTAAATTTTTAAAAAGATCAGTTGTTTAGCTTGCAACAGAAGTACAAAAAAACAGTTTAAAAATTTTAGATTAGTTCTGAATAAAATTATCTCTTAATACCTGAATATCTTAGATGAAGAAAAAGAAATTAATATTTTCAAGCAAAAGTTTCGTTACGTCTTTTGCTATTCTATTTACAATAATAGATCTTCTTTTCCTTTTCTATCTAAAATATGAAAATCAAAGCCTCCCTTTAAAAAATTTTAAATTGCTCTATATTGGAAACCTTCTCGACCTTTTTTTCTCTTCGTTGTTGGTTGTTGCGCTGCTGGTTTATGCATTTCAAAAAGGTAAAAATTATAAGCCGGGCATGATCTTTAATTATACAATAATAACAACCGGCATATTGTTATTAGCAGCTTTAAGTACCAAGATTAAACTTCCATTGCCAGATATTTACGTTTTAGATCATCCGTTAAATAAAGTTGTTATCGGATTAATTTTTTCTTTGTACCAGTTTGCAATATTTATGCAGATAATGCTAATATGGCAGATTGTGTTCGGTGCGAAAGAACTAATTTTATTGCGGTCTTTCTTCAATTCATTCTTGATCGTGATAGGCTTGCTTGCGATAACATTTTTTTATATTCATTTTACAATTGGTTCACACGAAACATACCTGGTAAAAAAAAGTCAGACAAACGTGGCAGTCGTATTAGGCGCTGCAGTGTGGTCACACAATTCTGTCAGCCCAAGCCTTGCAGCACGAGTTGATAAAGCGGTGCAGCTTTACCGCAAAGGAATTGTAAATAAAATTTTATTAACCGGAGGAAATGCTCCGGGCGAATTAAGTGAAGCAGAAGTTGCGTTTGATTATATGAAGCCGCAAAGAATAAATACCGAAGACATTTGGCTTGAAAAAAAGACGTCATCAACAATCGAACAAATAAAATTTATTAAAGATAGTTTACTGACAAAAAGGAACATAAATCATATTGTGATTGTGTCCGATGGCTATCATTTAACAAGAGTAAGAGAAATTTGCAAGTTCTTCCACGTTAAATCTTATCTCTCAGCTTCCGGTTTGAATTTAAGCATTGAACACAAACTTTACTATAAACTAAGAGAAAGTGTTGCGCTTGCGGTTTTCTGGCTTTTTGCGATTTAAATAATTTTAATGTTTTTATAAAGCGTATTTAATTATAAATTTACAATGTGGATTCAGTATTTTCTTTTTCCAAAGTAGTTTTTAAATATGACGCAAAAATTTAAAAGAAGATTAGTTCGTGAAAGAGTACTTCAAATTTTGTATGCTTACACGATGAACAAAGACTCGCTTGATAATTTGATGAACGGAATTTTAAGCGATGTATCGGACAACGTTGACAAAGAATTTGCGCACGATCTTGTTAACCGCGTTTTAATTCACAGAGATGAATTGGATAAAATGATCAAAACTCGTGTCGACAATTGGGAATTAAACCGCATAGCGTTAATAGACAAGATACTATTACAGATAGGTATTTGCGAACTAACTTATTTCCCGGATATCCCGCCGAAAGTTTCAATTAACGAAGTAATTGAAATTGCTAAAATTTACAGCACCGCCGGCAGCGGCAAATTTATCAATGGAATTTTAGACGCAATTTTATCCGAGTTGAAAGAATCGGGAAACTTAAATAAAACCGGGCGCGGGCTTCTTGAAGAAACTTTCGCCAAACCTTCTTCAAAAAAATAATTTATGTTTAATAAAGTTAGAATCTTTTCGTGGACACTGTTCGACTTTGCAAGAACAGCATTTTCTGTTATTATAATTACCGTCATTTATTCGAAATATTTTTCTAATTATGTTACGGGCGGAAAGGTTTGGCTATGGGGATTAGCGGTAAGCATATCCATGATTATAACCGCATTATTAAGCCCTCCGCTTGGCGCTATTGCCGATGCATCAAGAAATAGAAAAAGATTTTTGCTCGTGTTTACAAGCGTTACTGTATTATGTACGGCTCTCATGTTTTTCGTTGAAAAAGGCGATGTATTATTAGGCATGATGCTTTTTATAATTGCTAATATCGGCTACGAAGGCGGCGCAGTTTTTTATGATGCTTTTCTTCCTAATATAACCGAGAAGAAAAATTTCGGCAGAGTGTCCGGCTACGGCTTCGCAATGGGTTACGTTGGCGCACTTGCCGTACTTTTAATTGTTAGAATGATTCTGCCGCCATCCACTTCTCCGGATTATATTTTTTATGTCAGACTTTCTTTCGTCGTAGCCGCACTTTTCTTTTTAGTATTTGCAGTCCCAATATTTTTAGTTGTAAGCGAACCTAGCGTTCCAAATAAAATTAAAAGAGATTTAATTAAAACCGGCATTGGGAAAAGCGCCGAAACTTTGAAAGCTATTTTTATAGAAAAGAAACATCCGCCTGTGTCCAGATTCCTGCTTTCATTTTTTCTATACAACGATGCAATAATTACCATCATCGCTTTCGCTTCTATCTTTGCTTCAAAGATGCTGAAGATGACCGATGCACAAATAATTTATTTTTTCATAATCGTACAAAGCACTGCAATATTCGGCGCATTCATTTTTGGAATTATCGCCGATCATATCGGTCCTAAAAAAACAATTACAATAACACTGATTATCTGGCTCGCGGTAATAATCGGCGCCTACTTTGATACAACAATTCTTGAATTTTATATTGTAGGATTATTAGCCGGGCTTTCAATCGGCTCTTCGCAATCGTGCAGCCGCAGCCTGATGGCATTGCTTACGCCAAAAGAAAGAGAAGCAGAATTCTTCGGTTTTTACGATGGCTTGTTTGGTAAGTCTTCAGCGGTGCTCGGACCTCTTGTTTACGGAATTGTAGCTGATATTTCAAATCAAAGATTCGCAGTGCTCGCAATCGGCTTATTCTTTTTAATAGGACTTATAATTCTTCAGAAGGTAAAAGTGCCGAAGGTTGACACTTCAAAACAAATTGCTGGAACTGCTTAATTAAATAGCTTTCATAATTATCAAAATCCGATTCACCTTTGCACGAGATATATTCTTAAACTGCGTAATATTATTTAGAAGCTTCTAAACTTATTCAAATCATGAAGAACCGTCATCGGAATATTATATCTTTTATAAAGTCTCTAATCAAAACTTGCGGTCAATGTATTAATTTAATTCGAACTCAGATGTTTGCGGACGAATTTCATCGTACATTTTCTTCAACTCGGTATATGCGTACTGGCTTCCGCGCTGTGCCGCGAAGCGAAAATACTTTGCTGCCATACCAAAATCTTTTTTAACAACTATCCCCGTTTCATAGCAGTATCCTAAGCCAGCCTGAGCAAGCACCGAACCATCATCCGAATAGTCAGTTAAAATTTTTATATTTTTACTGCCTTCGGATTCAAAATCATTTTTATATAGATTAATTATTGAAAGCTGCACTTTGGCTTCAGAACTTCCAAGCTTTTGGGATTGGGTCCATATTTGAACGGCTTTGTCGGCATCCTTAACAAATATTTTTCCCGTATAATAATTAAGTCCTAATTCATTCAAAGCAGGGACAAAATTTGCTGAAGCCGACTTCACAAGAAACTTCTCAGCCTGCTGAGGAGTAATCTGATTATCCAATTGAAGAGTAAATAATCCATACCAAACATACATTGCACGTGGATCGTCCTTCTCTACTCTGCTTTTCAACGTTTGAAAATAATTTTTTGCGTGAATTTCATTCCATAACAAATATGGTGCACGGGGTGAATCAAGCTTTGCCGCCCGAACATAATACTCGGAAGATTTAATTAGATCTTTCTTGAAATAAATTCCGATCTCATATAGCTTGCCAAGAAGAGTGAGCGCTTCAGGGCTGCCGTTATCAGCATACTCTTCTAAAAGAGTTAAGCTTGATTTATCAAATTTAAAAGTTGAATCATTAGTAAAAGTTATATTCAACGCCTTAGCAAGACTGTCGTTACCTTCATGTAAAACATCATCTAAAATCATTCTATTAGTTACTTGCTGCAGAGTATCGCCAATCGAACTGAAATCAATGAACACTAAGCCTGACGAAGAGGCAAGTACTTTATCGTCAGGATTATTTTCTTTAAAATTATTATTCGCCGATATGGTCGAGGTATCAGTAGTATCTATTGAGGAAGCGGGAATTCTTTTTAATAATTCCTTTAACGCATCTTTAGCAGGGACAAAACCGTTGGCAGCAGAGCGCTTTAGCCAGTAATATGATTTCGACCAGTCTCTTTTCACAACGAGATTGTCGGTAAAACTTAACCCGATTAGATACTGCGCTTGCGGCATTTCATCGTTAGCTGCTTCCAAAAAATAATTAAATGCTTTGAATGGATTCCATGATACTCCCCAGCCGTTGTTCAATAGAATTCCATAATTATAACATGCTCCGGTTAATTTTTGTTCCGCGGCTTTGCCAATCCAATATGCGCCCTGTACGGTGTCTTTAGGAAATCCTTCGCCAAGTAAATATCTGATGCCTAGTTCATGCTGAGCCATCGCATCGCCAGCATTAGCATCGCGAATTAAAGTAAAATGCTGCCATAACTGATAAGCTAAATCAGGTTGGTAAAATATGCTCGGTCGCCTCTGCGGTCTATTATTTTTGAACGCTAAACTTTCGGTCGTATCTTGAGCTAAAGCAATAACAGAAAAAAGCAGAACTCCAATTAGCCCGCCTTGAATGTGTATGAGAATATTTTTATTCAATTAAATTCCTTTTGTTCAGTGAATGAGATAAAGCATTAGACAAGAAAATTTTTTTATTAGACGTTTATAAAATTATTTGTTTTATATGATTAAAACCATAACTGAAAAAGGGTATAATTTTCTAGACTAAAAAATGACAAAAAGTTTTTATTTCAATCAGCTCATCATTTTAGACAAACATTGGCTTATAAAAGATTCATTTTGAAAAATATTGCTTCACAGGAAGAGAATAAAAATTCTTCCAGCCTCGTTTGTAGCTTTCACCTCGACCTTCATGTATTTCAATATGGATAAAAATAATTTTCGTGCCACAATTTTGTTTTTCAAACTATATTTTCATAACAGAATCAGAATGGTTTGGTGGGAAATCTCTAGTCCCAAATGATTGGAGATTTTCTCAAATGGTTTTAATTCGATTAACTTAGTAAAAATGTGTCCGCAACAGGCGTTTATTATCGAGCCAACAACCGGTTTGATCATAGTTTTATTTCCAGAAAACTTTGTATATACCGAAGAACTCAGCGATGAATTATAAAGGACTTCCGAGGAAATTTTAAATGCGGTTGTAGCTTTAAATGTCTCTTTTATCATTCACATATAATATTTAAAGGAAAATTTTATTTTTAAATAATAATATTATTGAATCACAGTCAAAAAACCACTAACTTTAAGCCCAATAATTTTTTACCCTTCATTAGAATTTAGATTATAAGGTACTTCAAATGTCTACAATTTTTGATATTCTATCCAAGAAAGTAATTGAATGGAGAAAGGATGAAAGCACGATATTAGAAAAAGGCGGAGCAAAAGTTTTATCCGAAGTAACTGTTTCACAAGCATTCGGCGGAATGCGCGGTGTACGTTCAATTATTTGTGATACTTCCAGAGTTCCTCAGGAACAAGGTTTAATTATTAGAGAAATCCCTCTAAAGAATTTATTTGATAAAACGCCCGAAGAAATATTTTTTCTTCTTTTAACTTCCGAACTTCCTGATGCAGCCCAGATTAGTGATTTTAGTTCAGAGATTAAAAAAAGAAAAAATGTTCCGCAATATGTTTGGGATGTGTTAAAAGCAATGCCGAAAGATTCTCATCCAATGACAATGCTGAACACAGCAGTGCTTGTTCTACAAATAGAATCAGTGTTTGCTCATCAATATGACGGCGGAATGCGTAAAGAGGACTACTGGAAAGCTACGCTCGAAGATGCATTAAATATAGTAGCAAAGCTTCCAGCGATTGCTGCGGGTATTTACCGTCTTAGATTCAACAAAGGCGAAATCATTCCCTCTGATCTGCATATGGATTTAACCGGCGATTATGTTCACATGCTTGGGCTTGATGAAAATAAAAAAGATGAGTTTAATGAACTGATGAGATTATACCTTGTTGCTCACTGCGATCATGAAGGCGGCAACGTAAGTGCGTTAACAAATCTTACAATAAATTCGGCGCTTTCAGATCTTTATTATTCTATGTCCGGCGGATTCAATGGTCTTGCAGGACCTCTGCACGGTTTAGCAAATCAAGAATGCCTTAAGTGGATACTTGACATTATGAAAAAATACGGCAGTACTCCTACAAAAGAAGAACTGAAAGAAGTAGTGTGGGAAACTTTAAACTCCGGCAAAGTTATTCCGGGATATGGTCACGCTGTTTTAAGAGTAACTGATCCAAGATTTGAAGGTTTTCTGCAATTCGGTAAAACACATTTCCCTGATGATCCTATTTTCTTAACCGTTTCAAGATTGTTTGAAGTTGTACCTGAAGAATTGAAAAAAGTTGAGAAGATCAAAAATCCCTGGCCGAATGTAGATGCCGCTTCAGGCTCGATGCTTTACTATTACGGCTTAAAAGAATTTTCATATTACACTGTAGTATTTGCTGTTTCAAGAAGTCTTGGATTAACAGCGCAGGCCGTTGTTAACAGAGCAATGCTAAGTCCTATAATACGTCCTAAATCAGTAACAACAAAATTTGTAAAAGAATTTATATCATGAATTCAAAAATCAGAACTAAATTTATTTTTGTAACTGGCGGAGTCGTGTCGTCGCTCGGGAAAGGAATCACTGCCTCATCTCTTGGTTTGCTGTTAAAACAAAGAGGTTTTAAAGTTACGATTCAAAAATTTGATCCGTATATAAATGTTGACCCGGGAACAATGAACCCATTTCAGCATGGTGAAGTTTACGTAACCGACGACGGAGCCGAAACAGACTTAGATCTCGGTCACTATGAACGCTTTCTTGATGTGAATATGTCAAAAGCAAACAATACAACAACCGGTCAGGTTTATTTTGAAGTAATTAACAAAGAACGCCGTGGTGATTTTTTAGGTGCAACGGTCCAGGTTATTCCGCACATAACTGATGAGATCAAACATCGAATGACAAAGCTTGCTGAGCTTGGCGAATACGATGTTATCATAAGTGAAATCGGCGGAACCGTCGGTGACATTGAGAGTTTGCCTTTCCTTGAAGCGATGCGTCAGCTTATGCTACAGTTCGGTAGAAAAAATACAATGAATATTCATGTAACTCTCGTTCCGTATATCGCATCTGCCGGTGAGGTAAAAACAAAACCGACGCAGCACAGTGTAAAAAATTTACTTGAACTTGGTATTCAGCCGGATGTTTTAATTTGCAGATCGGAGAAAAAAATTGCTAAAGATATTCGCGATAAAATTGCTCTTTTCTGTAACGTTGATTCTAAGTCGGTTATTTCTGCATATGACTGTTCATCAATATATGAAGTGCCTCTCGTGTTGTACAAAGAAAAATTAGATCAAATTGTTACTAAGAGACTCCATCTCCCGGAAAGAAAAATTAAACTTGATGATTGGGATAATTTGGTTTCAAACCTAAAGAACCCTGAGAATGTTGTTGAGATTGCCGTATGCGGAAAATATATCGAGCACATGGATGCTTATAAAAGCATAATGGAATCTTTCGTTCATGCCGGCGCAGAGAATGATGTAAAAGTAAAAGTTAGAAATATTAATGCAGAACTTCTTGAAGAAAAAAAACCTGAGGAATTGTTAGAAGGCGTAAGCGGAATATTAATTCCAGGAGGCTTTGGGGAAAGAGGCATTGAAGGCAAAATTAATGCTATAACATATGCGCGCGAAAACAATATCCCTTTCTTCGGAATCTGCCTTGGTATGCAGTGTGCAGTAATTGAGTTCGCAAGAAATGTATGCGGTCTTAAAAAAGCCCATAGCTCTGAGTTTAAAGCCAATAATAAATACAGCGTAATTGATTTGATGCCTGATCAGAAGAATATAAAGAATATGGGTGCGACAATGAGGCTTGGAGCTTATCCTTGCAATATACATGAAGACACGAAGACAATGGAAGCATACAAGTCTGAATTTATTTCTGAGCGGCATCGTCACCGTTACGAAGTTAATAATAAATTTAGGTCTGTTCTTAGCGAGAATGGAATGATCTTCAGCGGACTTTCGCCCGATAAGGAGTTAGTTGAAATAATAGAACTTCCTTCGCATCCATGGTTTATCGGCTGTCAATTTCATCCAGAATTAAAATCGCGTGCCACCAAAGCGCATCCTTTGTTCAGAGAGTTTGTTAAAGCTTCATTAAAATATGCTGACGGAAAAAAGAATTCTTCGTTAAATTCTTAACTGTAAACAATAATAATTTTTTAAAAATGAAAATACTTTTCTCTTTTTCCAATCTGCTCTTTTGCAAAAAAAATTTATCTTTCAAAATTATAGCACTCATTTTTTTTCTTATCGCCTCAGCACAAAATATTTTTGCGCAGCCTTTAATAAATAGGTTGGTTAAGCGAGGCTTGGAATATGGATATAATTTCAATTGGAATAAATCAGAAGGTGTGTTTCAGAATTTAATTGCAAGATATCCAAATGATCCCCGAGGGTATCATTATGAATCGGGAATTTACCTCTGGCGCTATTTAAGCAATCAAGATAAAGTAGACTTAGATAACTTCGTTTTATACTCGGATTCCGCAATTACAAAAGCTCAGGATATTTTAGACAAACATCCAAATAGAATTGATATTCTTTATACACTTGGGGCTACATACAGTTATAGAGCCATCGCATTTATAAGAGCACAAAAATTTTTAGATGCAGTTTGGGCTACTAAAAAGTCAGATTCATATTTAAGTGAAACTCTGCGAAAAGATTCTACGGAATATGACGCTTATCTTGGGCTTGGTCTTTATAATTTTGCAGTAGGACAGATTCCTGCAGCATTCAAGTGGGCACTGAACCTTGCAGGCATACATGGAAATGTTGAGTCAGGATTAAAGTCAATTAAGATTGCCGCCATGAAAGGTAATCTTGCAAAAGTAGAAGCTGAATATTATTTAGCACAAATACTCTCAGATTTTTTTGCAGATTATGATCAATCTTCTAAATATTTGAGAAATCTCATTTCACGTTATCCTGACAATCTTCTTTTCAACTACACTTATGCTGTCCTTGAGATTAAAACACATAATTTGAATGAAGCGTCAAAAACACTTTCCAGAATTTTGGATAATAGTGATTCAGAATTCAAACAACTTATTTCCTTTTCTGAATTTTTAAAAGGCGATATTTTTTTCAAGAAGAATGAGTTTGATTCTTGCAAGACGTACTATTTAAACTTTCTTAAGACAAGCCCCAGCACCGATTATAAAGGCATTGCCGCATACCGTTTAGCGGTGTCTTATGAAATAACCCATGAAAGAAATGAAGCAGTAAAATATTTTAAATTGACCGGCGACGGCAATATGGACCTTGAAGACGACATTTATGCTAAACGCAAAGGCGAAATATTTGCAAACCGCACAATGGCTTATACAGAAATGGATGCAATCGAAGACGACAATCTGATTCAAAGCGGCAGATTCAAGACTGCCTTTGATTCTCTGTCAGCGCTGCTTGAGCGAGTGAAAACAGATAGACTAAAAGCAGAAGTATATATTTACCTAAGCAGTGCAGCATATTATCTTCACAATTACAACGAATCTCTTAGCTTCGCATTGACGGCAAAAGTCTTGAACTCCGAGGAAGAAAAATGGATTAAGCCATATGCGTGTTATTATGCAGCAAGAGCAAGCTTCAAGCTAAAAGATAAAAGCGCTGTGAAAAATTTTATAAAAGAAGCTGAATCTTACTCTGATTTTGATTACCAGAAGAAATTAAAAAATTTACTTTTTGCTTTAAGCGAATAAAAATTTCCCTCGCTTTTTATCGGAATAAATTTCTTCCGTTGATTATATTTTTATATTTAACTAATTTTTGTCACTTTTTTTGATAGATTTATTTTGTGAATGTAGCCGTATTTGTTTCTGGCCGTGGATCAAATCTTCAAGCTATTGTAAATTCCCCGGGATTAAAAAATCACGTTCAGGTAAAAGCCGTTATTAGCGATAAAGCAGATTGCCGGGCATTTCAGATAGCTAAGGCACAAGCGATTCAAACTTTTAACGTGGGAAGTAAAACAGGCTTTATTTCTTATGATGAGCTGGCTTATCATTTAGAAGAATTAAAAATCGATTTAATAGTGCTGGCTGGCTTTTTAAAACTAATACCTATAAAGTTTATTAATTATTATAAGGGAAAGATCATTAACATACATCCGGCTCTATTACCATCATTTGGCGGACCCGGTATGTATGGAATAAATGTTCACAAGGCGGTCTTTGAAGCCTCTGCAAAGGTTTCCGGCGCAACGGTGCATTTTATTGATGATACTTACGACACCGGTAAAATAATTATGCAAAAATGTGTTGATATTACTGATGTCAGTTCACCCGAAGAAATTGCGGAAAGAGTTTTACAAGTTGAGCATCAAATTCTTCCTTTAGTAATTCAAAAGTTTGCTGAAGGGAAAATTAATATTGTAGACAACAGGGTTATAATTAATTGAAAATATTTATGAAATTTATTTACCGGAATTGCATTTGAAAAAATTAGCATTAATAAGCGTATCTGACAAAACAAATATAATAGAGTTTGCAAAATCATTAACAGAACTTAATTACAAAATACTTGCAACAGGAAATACTGCCAAGCTATTAGCGCAATCCAAAATTGAAGTAACGGAGATTTCAGATTTCACAGGCTTTCCTGAAATTTTTGATGGAAGAGTAAAGACACTTCATCCAAAAATTTTCGGGGGCATACTTTTTAGACGCGATAATGAAGAGGATAATCAACAAGCTGAAAAAAATATAATCCAGCCGATTGACATAGTTTGCGTTAACCTTTATCCTTTTGTTAAAGTTGCTTCAAATCCTGCAGCTTCAATCGAAGATATAATTGAAAACATTGACATTGGCGGACCAAGTTTGATCCGGGCCTCAGCTAAAAATTACAAATTTGTTTCGGTGCTTACTGATCCGTCTCAATACGATTCCTTTATTGATGAATTAAAAAGCGGAGGCATCAGTTTAGAAACAAGAACAAAATTATCAGTTCAAGCTTTTTCTCACACTGCTTTCTATGACACTTATATATCAAATTTTTTAGAAAAGAAATTTTCTATCACCTCTTCTCATTTTAGAATAAATCTTCCAAAAGAAAAAACTCTGCGCTACGGAGAAAACCCGCATCAACAGGCAGCTTTGTACGGAAACTTCGGCGAATACTTTGAAGTGCTCCACGGAAAAGAAATTTCATATAACAATATTCTCGATCTAATAGCCGGTGTAGAACTAGCCGAAGACCTTGGGAATAAATCGTGTGTTATAATAAAGCACCAGAATCCTGCCGGCGCAGCTATTGGCGAAGATGCTTTCGATTCATATACAAAAGCTCTAAAATGTGATCCGGTCTCGGCTTTTGGTGGTATTGTTATTTTCACTTCGGTTGTTGATGCAAATCTTGCTTCAAAACTGAACGAAATATTTTTAGAGATAATTTGCGCTCCAGGTTATACTGAAGACGCCCTTCAGATTTTAGTTAAGAAAAAAGACAGACGTCTATTAAAACAATTGAAACCTGTCAGTGAAGAAAAACTATCTTTCAGAAATATTCCGGGAGGCGTAATCTTGCAAGATGCCGATCGTCAGACTCTCTCTAAAGACGCCTTAAAAGTTATTACAGAAAAGCAGCCTAACGAAAAAGAAATGGAAGATTTAATTTTCGCTTGGATCGTTGCTAAACATACAAAGTCCAATGCTATAGTTTTTGTTAAAAATAAAACTACACTTGGAGTTGGAGCCGGGCAGATGTCCCGCGTTGATTCAGCTAAGATAGCATATATGAAAGCTAAAGAACACGGATTAGATTTAAAAGGTTCAGTTGCAGCGTCTGACGCTTTCTTCCCGTTCCCTGACAGCTTAATAGAAATAATTAATTGCGGCGCTACATCGGTCATTCAGCCTGGCGGTTCCGTAAGAGATAATTTAGTAATTGATGCAGCTAATCAAAATAATATTTCAATGGTTTTTACAGGAATTAGACATTTTAAACATTAAGAGGATGTATGGGTCTATTTGATTTTTTTTCTGCCGACATTGCCATGGATCTTGGCACGGCTAACACTTTAATTTATGTTAAAGGAAAAGGAATTGTTTTAAACGAACCTTCTATAGTAGCGTTCGATAAAAACACAAAAAGAATTATTGCGCTTGGAAACAAAGCAAAAGAAATGCAAGGGAGAGAGCATAAAGATATAAGAGTTACTAGACCGATGCGCGACGGTGTTATTGCAGATTTTGAAATTGCTGAAGGCATGATTCGCGCTTTTATTAAAGGTGTAAAATCCGCCGGTGCGATTACAAGCAGGCGAATTGTTGTAGCAGTTCCAAGCGGCGTAACTGAAGTTGAAAAAAGAGCAGTAAGAGACAGCGCTGAACACGCAGGCGCAAAAGAAGTTCACTTAATTGCCGAGCCGATGGCTGCTGCAATAGGAATCGGTATTGATGTTGAAGCTCCGGTAGGCAACATGATAATTGATATTGGCGGAGGAACAACTGAAATAGCAGTAATAGCCTTGTCAGGTATTGTAAACGAAGAATCTATCCGGATTGCCGGCGATGAAATGAATTATGCTATTATGCAATTCTTCAAAAAAAATCATAATATATTAATCGGCGAGAGAACTGCTGAAGCGATTAAATGCGAAGTCGGATCCGCAGTTCCCCTTAAAGAAGAAATTACGATACAGGTAAAAGGAAGAGATTTAGTCGGAGGAATTCCAAAGACAACTGAAGTCAGCTCGGTTGAAATTCGTGAAGCTTTGAACGAAGCAGTAGTTCAAATAGTTGACGCTGTAAGACAATCGCTTGAAAGAACACCTCCGGAATTATCGGCAGATATTCTTGACCGCGGAGTAATGATTACAGGCGGCGGAGCTTTGCTCAAAGGACTTGACGAACGTATCAGAATGGAGACTAACCTTCCAGTCCACGTTGCTGAAGATCCGCTAACAGCCGTCGTTAGAGGTGCAGGAAAAGTTATCGACAACTTAAACCATTATACAAAAGTTTTAATACGCAATAGAAGATATTAATGCTTAGATTTTTTTCTGATGTTTGGAAAAATTTTAAAGAATATATCGTTCTTGTTGTGCTTATTGTTATTAGCTTAATAATCTTAGCATCAAACCAAAAGCCCGCGGCAAAAAAAATTAGTTCTACTTTTTTTGGAACGTTCGCAAATTTTGCTTCTGTAATATCAGATGCGCTAAATATTACAAAATATAAAATTGAAAACTCCGAACTTCAAAAAAAGAATGTAGAACTTATGCTTGAAGTCAGCAGGCTTCGTCAATACGGCATCGAAAATAGTGAACTGAAAGATTTGCTCGGAATTAAGGATACAATTAAATATCCGATTACGCCTGCATTAGTTGTCTCAAAATCATTGAGCAGCGCTCAGGGAACATACACAATCAATGTCGGAAGATCAGACAGCGTTCGACCCGGTATGCCTGTTATAAACGAATTCGGGTTAATCGGGATTGTGTATGCATCTTCTTCAGATTATTCTATTGTTCGCACGCTGCGGAATATTGATCTAAGTATAACAGTAAAAGATGAACGCAGCAGGGTTGACGGAGTTATGAAATGGAACGGCTCTAACCTCGTTATTATTAATGTTCCAAAGACTTATGATATTGAGTCTGGCGATAGAATAATAACATCTGATCTAAGCTCTATAATTGCCATGCCGCTTCCAGTTGGCATAGTTACCGGACTAAACAAGGTTGAAACCGGAATATTTAATGAAGTAACAGTAAAACCTTTTGTTGATTTCTCAAAAGCCGAGCATGTATTTGTTATTAAAGTCGTAGAAAGCAAAGAAGAAGATAACTTAGAATTAAATTTTTTCAACAGGAAATAAAATGCGCTCCCGATATCTTTGGTCAATAATATTCTTTTTCCTGCTGCTCCTCTTTCAAACAACAATTCTCCCAATTATAGCTATAAAAGGAGTTGTTCCGGATTTAATTCTTATTCTTTTAGTTTTTTATTCCATGCAATTAGGGCAGCTTAGCGGAACTGTTTTGGGATTTGTTTATGGATTCTTTTTTGATGTAATTACAGGTAGTTTGCTTGGTACAACTATGCTGTCGCTGACTATTGTTGGATTTGTAGCTGGTTATTTTTCTAACGAGAATAAACGCGATTTATATTTTAATAACTACCTTTTCGTATTAATCGTTGCAATGTGTTCCATTATTAATTCGGCTTTTAATTCTTTTTTTGCTTCTATTGATTTAAATACAAGCGTTGTTAGGCTTTTGTTGAATCAAGGAATATTCCCCACTCTTTATACTGCGCTGATCAGCGTGCTTGTGGTTGTCTTTTATCCCAAAAGGAGTTTTGATTGAGTGAGCAAAACTTTGCGGGAAACGCTCGCAAATCGGTGATATATATAATATTAGTTGCTACTTTCATTGTTATTTTTCTCCGCCTTTTTCAAATGCAAATTCTTGAATACGAATTTTTTAATGACAAGTCAATAAGCAACAGTATTAAAGCAATCGAACAGACTCCTCTTCGCGGTGTCTTTTATGATCGCAATATGCATATAGTCGTTGGAAACGTTCCGGCTTATACTTTAAGAATAACTCCTGCTGAATACAACAAAAAATTAAATAGAACTTTAGAAGCTGTTATTGGCGAAGAACCGGGTTACATTGACAAAATACTTTATGAAAACAGGATATATTCTAAATTTGTTCCTATTAGAATAAAACGTGGTATTGATTTTAAAGCTGTCTCATGGCTTGAGGAAAATGCCGAGCATTTGCCCGGCGTAGACTACATAGTTGAAATGCAGCGTGATTATCCAGCCGGGATCAGAGGCTCACACATCTTTGGTTACACAAAAGAAATTTCGCCCAAGCTTTTAGAAAAGTATAAAGATATTTATAAGCCGGGTGATTACATTGGTTATACGGGAATTGAAAAAGCTTATGAAAACATTTTGCGAGGCAAAAAGGGCTATGACTATGTTTTAGTAGATGCTAGAAGAAAAGAAATTGGAAAATTTAAAGATGGTAAGGACGATGTTCCCTCAATTAAAGGCAACGATTTAGTTCTAACAATTGATGAAGACGTTCAGCGTGTGGCGGAACAGGAACTAAAAGGCTACAGCGGCGCTGCTGTTGCTATCGACCCAAAGACCGGGGAAATCTTAGCTATGGCGAGCGCTCCAGATTATGATTTAAGTGAATTCTCCTATGTTACCTCCCAGGATTATTTAAAAAAATTATTTGAAGATCCAAAGAAACCGTTTTTCAACCGCGCAACTCAATCTGCAAATCCTCCAGGTTCTACTTTCAAGTTGATGGAAGCTATTTGTGCATTGAACACTAATGTAATAGATACAAACACAACATTTACTTGCCTCGGCGGACAAACTTTTTACGGACGTTATTTTAAATGCGATGCACGTCATGGGACATTGAATGTCATTCACGCTATAGAGCATTCGTGCGACGTATATTTTTATAACTTGATTTATAAAATCGGAATGGACAGATGGTACGAGTATGCGAAGAAATTTGGATTAGGACAAGTAACTCATATTGACATTGGAGATGAAGCAAAAGGATTTATTCCAAACGCCGAGTATTACGTACATCGATATGGCGAAGATTGGCCTAAAAGTATTATGGCAAGCCTTGGAATCGGTCAGGGAGAAGTAAATGTTACGCCAATTCAATTAGCTCAATATGCTGCCTTGATTGCGAATGATGGAGTAACGTACACTCCTCATCTCGTTAGGGGATATTTAACGAATGATACAAAAAAATTAGTTCCATTCAGTTTTAAACAAATTAATTTGGGGATAAACAAAAGAATATTTAACATAGTAAAAGAAGGAATGTATTTAGTAGTTAACGGCTCAGGAACTGCAGCCGGTATCAAGTCTAAAGATATTGTTATTGCGGGTAAGACAGGGACAGCACAAAATCCTCACGGCAAGGACCACGCATGGTTTATAGGATTTGCTCCTTTCGATAATCCTAAAATTGTCGTAGCAGTTTTGGTTGAGAATGTTGGCTTCGGCGCAACTTATGCCGCGCCAATCGCTAAAAAGATGATTGAAGCATATCTGGAAAAAGATAAATTCCAAAAAGATGAACAGATGGAGCAGAAAAATTTTGATAATAATCTGATGGGCGCTAAGATTGAGAATTGATTATAAACTGAATGATAAATTTGATCTTGGATTAATTATACCCGGCTTTTTACTTTTTTGTATCGGGCTGGTTGCAATTTATAGTTCAACTCTGCACAACCCGCACGCTGCTGGAAATTTTCACAAGCAATTAGTTTGGGGAATCGGTGCACTGATAGCTTTTTTTATCGTATATTCTATACCCACAAATTTATTGAAGCCTGCTGCAATTCCCAGTTATATACTTTCAATTATTATGTTAATTGTTGTTTTAGCGATAGGAAAAAGAGTCAACGGAGCAAAGAGCTGGCTTGGTTTGGAAGGACTCGGATTTCAGCCTTCAGAGTTTGCAAAGCTTGGTACCATAATGGCGATATCTTATTTCCTGAGCAGGCAAAATACTAATCTCGAATCGTTCAAAGATATTTTAATTACTCTAGCTATAGGATTAATTCCTGTTTCGCTGATTTTAGCGGCACCTGATCTTGGGACTTCATTTGTATTTTTCGGTTTAATTTTAGCTCTTCTATTCTGGAAAGGTATAAGCACGTTTGGTCTATTCATTGTTTTGTCGCCGGGGATTGTAGCTGTTTCGTCTTTATTCGGGACATATTATTTAATCGGATGCCTTATAGCCGTTATCATTTGCTTAATAATTTTTAAGAAGGATATTTTCTTTAGCGGCGCCATATTCGCGCTGAATATTGGCGCTGGATTTTTTACAAACTATGTTTATGGAATTTTAAAGGAACATCAGCAGGCAAGAATAAAATCTTTTATTAATCCCTGGGCAGATCCATTAGGCGCTGGATACAATTCAATTCAAGCTAAAGTTGCAGTAGGTTCCGGCGGATTTTTGGGCAAAGGATTTTTAGCCGGGAATCAAACGCAGCTGCAATTTATTCCTGAACAATGGACGGACTTTATTTTTTGTGTGATTGGAGAAGAGTTTGGATTTATCGGCTCAATAATAGTGCTTGCATTATTTATGTATCTTTTCTTGAGAATATTTAAACTTGCTTCGTCTTCTAAAGATGAATACTTAAGCTTAGTAATTGTTGGAATATTGTCAGTCTATTTTATTCATCTCTTAATAAATATTGGGATGGTAGTAGGCATTATGCCGGTAATAGGAATACCTCTTCCTTTTATGAGTTACGGAGGAAGTTCTCTTGTAGTAAATTTAATAATGCTCGGCGTTGTCGCTAATGTTTATAGGACCAGGAAAAATTATACTTGAAAATGTTTTGCAGAAAGCTTGTCTAGCTAAGAATAATTTTGGGCGTAATTTGGCAACCAGGATATAAATAGTGAAGTAAATTTTATATTTAATATTTTAATGAAGTATGAAAGCACAAAATAAACTACTAAATAAAAATCGCGAGGGAAAATTCGTCTGCGTTGGACTTGATACAGATATAGAAAAAATTCCACAGCATCTTTTGCATGAAGAAAATCCGGTATTAGAATTTAACAAACAGATTATTGAAAACACTGCCGAGTTTGCCGCTGCATATAAAATCAATTTTGCTTTTTATGAAAAAGACGGCAATGCTGGTCTAACAAGCATTGCAAGAACTTTGGAATTAATTCCATCTGATATTTTGACAATTGCGGATGCAAAGCGCGGGGATATTGGGAATACTTCGATGATGTATGCCAAAGAAGTTTTTGATTATTACAAGTTCGATTCTATTACTGTTAACCCGTATATGGGAACAGATTCCGTCGAGCCGTTTATTTTGCATGAGGATAAATTAATTTTTATTCTCGCACTAACCTCAAACAAAGGCGCTAATGATTTTGAAAAATTGAAATGCGATGATGGTTCCTATTTGTTCCAGAAAGTTATTGACAAAACTCTGACTTGGAATACTAACAAGAATTGCGGATTAGTATTCGGAGCAACACAATTAAATGAGCTGAAAGAAAATCTTAGCAGAACTGAAAACTTGCCGCTGTTGATACCGGGCGTCGGCGCACAGGGCGGCAGTTTTGAAGAGACCTCAAAACTCTTAAGTAAAGCGCATGATAAAAGCTATATCATTAACATCAGCAGAGGAATTATTTATAAATCCTCCGGGAAAGAGTTTGCAAAAGCTGCCAAGGCTGAAATTATTTATTATAATAATATTTCAAAAAATGTTTTGAATAATAAAAAATTTATGTAGCTTTATAGAGAAATTATTTTTCTTTTCATTAAAAACAAATTGAGGGTAAGTGTTTATGGCACAATTGTATTGTAATGAATTATATTATAATTTCCGGCAAAGCTGTTATCGCCAATACGGACTAAATAAATTATCTGCATTTTTTTATAGTCCTTCAATGCTTAAACGTTTCAACAACGATAATCTTTCATCAACACCGCGGTCTCTTGATGAAGACGAATCTCTCAATAGAAATTTTAACCCCAACTTTTCAATTACACATGGAACTGAATTAAAACATTTTTTCTCCACAATCAAAAGGGAAAGAAAGTATGGAAAAACAAATCAAGTTATATGAAAAATTCCTTTATGAGATATGGAAAGGACAGAATTTTTCAAAAGACGCAATCACCGAAGAGGGCAAGGAGATAGAAGTTCTCAGCCCTGGTTTTGAGAACAGAGAATTAGGCGGACCGGATTTCATCGATGCAAAAGTTAAAATAGGCAGCATAACTTACTCGGGTGATGTTGAAATCGATATCCTGCATTCGGATTGGAAGGCTCACGGACACTTCATAAATAAAAAATACAACAAAGTAATTCTTCATATTGTATTAAATAATAACTCAAAACAAAATTTTGTTCACACGCAGGACAATAGAAAAGTCGACACCTTCTGCATTACGGCATTCTTGAATAATACGCTCCGGAACAATATTCAAAAAGCAATTGTTTCCGAGCGGGACACCCGGCTTCATAAAATGCTATGCTTTGAAATAAACAAAATCGTAAATGAAAAAGAAAAACTGAATTTTCTGTACGAGCTTGGACTGAAAAGATTTAAACAAAAATCTGATAAGATGCTTCAAAGACTGAAAGAAATAACTTATTTAAAAGAGCTTTCCATCAAAGAGCCGATTATTAATTATGATTTTGATGAAAGCTTTTATAACAGAACTTTCACACAAGCAGACTTTAGCAATAAAGATTTATGGCTGCAGCTTATCTATGAATCAATCTTTGAAGCTTTGGGATACTCTCATAATAAAGACATAATGAAAAACCTCGCTAAGTCAGCAAACATTTCATTCTTAAGGAAATTCCGCACCAAAGATAATTATATAGATTATATTGAATCGGCATTATTTAATATCAGCGGACTCATTCCCGACGTTGCCAAACTTCCCGATACCGAAACTTCAATTTATACGCGCAAGCTTTATCAAATCTGGAATGAAATAAAGAATGAATATGACGGCAGAATATACCACGAAACGCAATGGCATTTCTTTCAAATGCATCCGCAAAATTTTCCTACCATTAGAATTGCCGGCGGTGCGCGAATTGCTTACAGACTTATTAGCGGAAACCTAATCCCGCGATTCCTTCACAACATTGAAGACATTTCCGATATGTGGCAGCTAACGAAGGAATTAAAACAATTAATGTTTGTTGAAGCAGAAGACTATTGGCAGCGTCATTATGTTTTTGATCAGCCCGCTAACGGTGAAATTAAATTTTTTATCGGATCCAGCCGCATTGACGAAATAATTGTTAATGTTATGCTTCCAATTATTTCGATATATCTGGATTTATTCAACAGAGAGAAATTATCCCAAAAAGTAATTGACATATATATTAATTATTATCAGAACAACAATAACAGTATCGTCAACGAAGTTTCCTCCACGCTGCTGCTTAAAGATGCTTGGAAAAGAAGTGTTCTTTACCAGGGTGTAATCGAGCTTTTCAGAAGTTATTGTCTTCAAGAAAAATGCTTGGAATGTAAGATCGGGGCAAAAGCTTTCGGGTAAATTAATTATTTCCCGTAAGCCTCTGAATATCGTCTCTCAATTTTGCGGCTCTTTCATATTCTTCGGATTCAATTGCTTCACGCAATTTATTTTGAAGCGCAGCAAGCTTAGCTTCTTTTGATTTGGGCAGATGTTCTTCCTTTTCTTCGCTTCCTTCGTCCTGTTCAGCCCGCAATTCTTTATCCGGTTCATCCGAAGGCAGGAACGAAGCGGTTTCCATAACAGATTCCGCCACATAAATCGGAGATTGAGTTCGCACCGCTAAAGCAATCGCATCGCTTGGTCTGCTGTCAATTTCATTTGTTAAACCGGAAACTTCAAGAATAATTTTGGCGTAGAAAGTATTCTCTCTAAGCTCGTCGACAATTACTTCTAATACTGTAGCGCCGAGATTATCAACTATCTGCTTCAATAAATCATGCGTTAAAGGGCGCGGAGGTTTTATTCCCTCTATTTCTAGGGCAATAGCCTGCGCTTCAAACGAACCGATAATAATAGGCAGCCTGCGGTTCCCGTTCGTTTCTTTCAATAAGATAGCATATGCGCCGCCGGTTGAAGGGCTGGAAGATAAACCAAGAATTTCACACTGAACTTTTTGCAAACTCAATCTCCTAAAATTAAGCCTTAATCTTTTTTACTTCTTCGGTCAAGGCTGGTAATATTTCAAAAAGATCTCCAACAATTCCATAATCGGCGACACCGAAAATTGGAGCGTCTTTATCTTTATTTATTGCTACGATATATTTTGAAGACGACATTCCTGCCAAATGCTGAATTGCTCCTGATATTCCGCATGCAATATAAAGAGTTGGCGAAACAGTTTTCCCGGTCTGCCCTACCTGATCGCGGTGAGGTCTCCAGCCGGCATCCACAGCGGCTCTCGAAGCGCCCACTGCGCCGCCTAAAACATCCGCAAGGTTTTCAACAAGATTAAAGTTTTCCGGCGCTTTTAATCCTCTTCCTCCCGATACGATTATATCTGCTTCGGCGACATCCAGTTTGCCTTCTGATTTTTTTATGTCAATTACCCGCGTCTTTAAATTCGGATTGGAAACATTTCTCGTTTCAATATTCAACGCTGCTCCGTCATCACTCGAATGCGCTTTAAAAATATTCGGTCTAATCGTAACAACTTTTTTATCCGAATTAAATTTCACATCAACCAAAGCCTTGCCTGCATAAACCGGTCTTGTGAATACAGCGGTGTCCCCATCCAAATTTACATTCGTACAATCAATGACGCACCCTGAATTTAATCTTGCGGCAACTCTCGGCGCCAGGTCTTTTCCAAAAGCCGTGTCGCCGAAGATCAAATACTCTGCGTCAAATTCTTTTGCGGCTTCGCTAATTACATCAGTGTAAGCCGACGACGAATAGTTGGCAAGCGCTTCGTTCTTAAAGTGAATTACTTTTGATACTCCGTATTTTTCTACCATACTTAGATTTTCAATTTCATTGCCCGCTGCGACTGCAATTACGTCTTGATTATATTTTTCAGCGAGTCTTTTTGAGAAGCTTAAAACTTCAAACGATATTTTCTTTAGTTTATTTTCTCTTTGCTCAAGAATTGCTAAAATTGTTCTGGACATGTTAAGCTCCTTTGATTAAAAAATTTTTGCTTCTTCGTGAAGCAATTTTACTAATTCCGGAACGGCGCTGACATCCGTTCCCACAATTCTTCCGGGCTGCTTTGCCTGCGGCTTTTTCATGCTTATTACTTCGATAAGATTTGAATACTCGCCTGTTTTCTTTTCTTCAATTTCTTTTTTCTTCGCCGCCATAATTCCTTTAAGCGAAGCATAACGCGGCTCGTTCAATCCTTTCTGAGCGGTAATTATTATCGGCAACTCAGATTCAACCACTTCCTTGCCGCCTTCAATTTCTCTCTCGGCAGTTATCTTTTGACCGTCGATTTTCAAATCGACAACATTTGATATACACGAGAAGCCTAACATCTCAGATGTTAGCTGCCCTACTATCGCGTCGTCGTAATCGACCGACTGCTTTCCCATGAAGACAATATCAGGCTGATAATTTTTTATTTCATCCGATAAAGCTTTAGCTATACCAAAAGAATCCAGAGGCTTATCTGTTTTAAGCAGAACACCTTTGTCGGTTCCCATAGCAAGCGCTTTCCTTATGGTTTCTTTATTATTATCGCCTCCAACACTGATCGTAATAACTTCTCCGCCAAACTTCTCTTTGGTCTTCAAAGCTTCTTCTACGGCGAATTCATCATAGGGATTAATGATATATACTACACCGGCAGGATCGATAAATTTTTCATCTGCACCTATTTTTACTTTGGTGGCAGTATCCGGAACATGGCTGACGCAAACAACTATTTTCATTTGCCCTCCTTTTCTATTTTATTTTTTGACAAAAAATATAAACATACACTCTTATAAAATCAAACCACACAAATTTGAATTTTTTATGCAGTGAAATATTTCTTTCAACTTTCAATCTAAATATTTAAATTTTTGGTATGGAAAAAGAACTATCAAATAAACCTTTGCTTGAGCATGAAGTTGAGGAAGATGTTGCCGTCGGTACGATCAGCAGGGTTGTTTTGTATAATGATGATTGGCACACATTCGACGAAGTTATAGCTCAGTTGATTAAAGCGACCCACTGCTCTTTTGATGAAGCGAGAGACCGCGCTTTTGAGGTACATGTTAAAGGCAAATCAATAGTGTTTGCCGGCGAAATGAAAGATTGCTTAAGAGTATCGTCTATCCTCGAAGAAATTGCGCTAAATACTCAAATAATAACTTAGAAATCTCTTCATTTCTATCTCACGCACACCATTTCAAGCAGTTAAATTCATTGTTTATGCCTTCCCTATTGTCTATATTTGTTGTCCAATTTTAAAAGCTAAGGAACTGTGTGAATAATTTTAGAAACGATATAAGAAACATCGCTATTATTGCCCATGTCGATCATGGAAAGACAACTCTGGTAGATCACATGCTTAAACAAACCGGCGCGTGGAGAGAAAACCAGCATATTGACAAAAGAGTAATGGATTCAAATGCGCTTGAAAAAGAAAGAGGCATTACGATCCTAGCAAAAAATTTAAGCGTTAAGTATAAAAATATTAAAATAAATATTATTGATACGCCGGGACACGCCGACTTTGGCGGCGAAGTCGAAAGAACATTAAAAATGGTGGACGGCGTTCTACTTCTCGTTGATGCCGCCGAAGGACCTTTGCCGCAGACTAAATTCGTTCTCAAGAAATCTCTCGATTTAAATCTTAAGCCGATTGTTGTAATAAACAAAATTGATAGAAAAGACGCACGCGCGAATGAAGTGCTGAACGAAGTTTTCGATCTTTTCATCTCCCTCGGCGCAAACGAAGAGCAGTTGGATTTTCCATTTGTTTATGCAATAGCAAAAGAAGGAATCGCAAAAAATAACCTTGAAGATGAAAACGTAAATCTCGCTCCTTTATTTGAAGCGATCATAAGCAAAGTTCCGGCGCCCGTCTGCGATCTTGACAATCCTTTCCAGATGCTTATTTCTGCAATCGACTATAACGATTATCTCGGCAGAATCGGAATAGGAAGAATTCATAACGGCTCTGTTAAAACCGGAGATAATATTGTGCTTATTACAAAGGACGGCGAAAAGATCAACGCAAAAGTTTCAAAGCTTTACCTGTTTGAAAATATCAAAAGAGTTGACGCTGAAGAAGTTTCCGCTGGCGACATAGGCGCAATTGCAGGGCTTGAAGACGTTGATATTGGAGATACAATCGCAAGCCCGCTAAATGCCGAGCCTCTGCCATTTGTCGCGATAGACGAGCCGACAATAACAATGAACTTTATGGTGAACAACTCGCCTTTCGCAGGGCAGGAAGGAAAATATGTTACCACGAGAAATATCAGCGAGAGACTTTCGCGCGAATTGAAATCAAACGTCAGCTTAAAAGTTGAGATGACGGATTCGCCGGACACTTTTAAAGTAAGCGGAAGAGGCGAGCTTCATCTTGCAATATTAATTGAAAATATGCGCCGCGAAGGATATGAGATCCAATTAAGCAGACCGGAAGTAATTTATAAAAAAGTTCACGACGTGCTTTCAGAGCCGATGGAACATGTTATTATCGATGTGCCGGATGAGTTTGTCGGCGTGGTTATAGAAAAGCTCGGTAAGAGAAAAGCAGAAATGAAGAACATGCTTACCTTTAATAATAACACGCGTCTTGAATTCATCATTCCGTCACGCGGATTGATCGGCTACCGCGCGGAATTTATGACCGACACAAAAGGAACAGGAATCCTTCACCATAATTTTAACGGATATGAGCCGTACAAAGGCGATATGACGCATCGTCAACGAGGAGCGCTAATAGCAATGGAAGGCGGCACCGCATCTTCTTATGCTATGTTCAAATTGCAGGAAAGATCGGTCTTTTTTGTAGAGCACGGCACGCGCGTCTACGAAGGCATGGTGGTCGGTGAAAATTCAAGGAACAATGATATGCGGGTCAACGTTACAAAGACAAAGCAGCTTACAAATATGCGCGCATCGGGAGCCGATGAAGCGATCCGTTTGGAGCCGCCTACAATAATGACGCTGGAACAAGCAATAGAATGGATCACCGATGATGAGCTTGTCGAAGTTACTCCGCAGAGCATAAGAATTAGAAAAAAATATTTAACCGACATGGATCGGAAGAATGCAAAGCTCGCCGCCAAACAAAATGAGGCGGAAGCTATTTCGTAATCAAAAGTTACTTTCAAAAAAAATCAAATTCATCAGGAGGAAAAATGTCAGCTAATGTTATAGATGGTTTGGAGCCGAAACTTCTCTGGAAATATTTTTATGAGATCGCGCAGGTTCCGCGTCCTTCAAAAAAAGAAGGAAAGATTATCGAGCATATAAAAAAGTTTGCCGAGCAAAGAAATCTGAAATATAAAGTCGATAAGGTTGGGAATATTCTCATTTCAATTCCGGCGTCGAAAGGATTAGAAAAATCCGCAGCGGTAGTATTGCAGGGACACATCGACATGGTCTGCGAAAAGAACAAAGGCACGCAGCATGATTTCGACAACGACCCGATCAAGCTGATCAAAGAAGAAGGCTGGATTACAGCGGATGGAACAACACTCGGAAGCGATAACGGAATCGGCGTTGCGGCGGCGCTGGCAGCGGGTACCGACGAAACAATGCAGCATGGACCGCTTGAAATTCTACTTACGATAGATGAAGAAACCGGTCTAACGGGAGCGAACAATCTTCAGCCGGGATTCATCACGGGAAAAGTTTTGCTGAATCTTGACTCGGAAGAAGACGGCGCATTTTACGTAGGATGCTCCGGCGGAATAGATACTCAAGGCGTTTTTAACATCAACTGGCAGAACGCTCCCGAAAATAAAGTTCCTTACGAAATATTAATTACCGGACTTAAAGGAGGGCACTCCGGCTTAGATATTAATACCGGACGCGCCAACGCGATAAAATTATTAGCAAGATCACTAAAAGCTCTTGAAGGATTTGACTACAGCATCGCACGAATCGACGGCGGCAGCAAGAGAAACGCAATCCCACGCGAAGCAGAAGCGATCATCTTTATAAATCCTGCGGACGAGAAAAATATTTCACAAACACTTGAAAATTCAAAGAAAGATTTTCTTAACGAGTTTAATAAATCCGACAGTAAGCTGAATATTGAATTCCGCAAAGCAGAATCAAACAGTAAAAAAATTTTCAGCGGCGACTTCAAAGAAAAAATCATAACCACGCTATTAGCGCTGCCGCACGGTGTTATCGCAATGAGCCAGGATATTCCCGATCTTGTAGAAACATCAACAAACGTTGCAACCATAACGACAGGCGATAACGAGCTTGTTATCGGCACGAGCCAGAGAAGCTCGATCGACAGCGCAAAGAAATACATCGCGGAAAGCGTAAGCTCAACTTTATCTTTAGCAGGAGCAAGAGTAAGCGGCAGCGACGGCTATCCCGGATGGAAGCCGAACCTTAATTCAAATGTTTTAAAAGTCTCTAAGAATGTTTTTGAAAAACTGTTCGCGAAGAAGCCGGAAATAAAAGCCATACACGCGGGGCTTGAGTGCGGAATATTAGGCGATAAGTTCCCGGGGCTTGATATGGTTTCATTCGGACCGACAATAGAAGGCGCGCATTCGCCCGATGAAAGAGTAAACATCGAAACGGTCGGAAAGTTTTATAATCTTCTGAAGCAAATATTGAAAGAGCTTTCAGCAAATTGATTACCGATGCCTTAGAGATTTAAGGCGCAGTAATAAACTATGATCCGCGCGGAATAATAAAAAAGTTTCCGGCGAAATTTGAACATGCTGTCCCGATAAACAAAGGGACGACATGTTCTTTTTTTTTACCCGGGAATATTTTTAATCCGCGGCAGTTATTTATTTTGCTCAGCCAAACTTAGAAACCCGGATCAGAGTATTAGAAACTGAAATGAAGTTCTTAATTGTGATGAGCAGTTACTTAGAAACTCAGAAACTCTTCTTAGAAAGTCTGACCGGCTTCTTAGAAACACAAAACCTCTTCTTAGATGTGATGAGCAGTCACTTAGAAACACGGAAGCTCTTCTTAGAAACTCTGACCGGCTTCTTAGAAACATAGAACCTCTTCTTAGATGTGATGAGTAGTCACTTAGAAACACAGAACTTCTTCTTAGAAACTCTGACCGGCTTCTTAGAAACATAGAACCTCTTCTTAGATGTGATGAGCTGTCACTTAGAAACACGGAAGCTCTTCTTAGAAACTCTGACCAGCTTCTTAGAAACACAAAATCTCTTCTTAGATGTGACGAGTAGTCACTTAGAAACTCAGAAGCTCTTCTTAGAAACTCTGACCGGCTTCTTAGAAACACAAAACCTCTTCTTAGATGTGATGAGCTATCACTTAGAAACACAGAACTTCTTCTTAGAAACTCTAACCGGCTTCTTAGAAACATAGAACCTCTTCTTAGATGTGATGATCTGTCACTTAGAAACACAGAACTTCTTCTTAGATGTGATGAATGGGATTAGCTAAATTGTGGAAAGGATCTGCAAAGTGCCGGGAAGATTCTGCGGAGCGCAGAGTGACATCTGTTAAGTTTAGCTAAAATTATTCTGTCATGGAATGGACATGACAGCCGAGAAAACCAATTGCAGAGATTACATCTCTTGAAGAGATGTAATCTCTTTCTTTTTCCAGGATGTTTACCATCTTAAGTGGTTAGAAAATATTTTATTTACCGCTTATAATAAGTAGAGAGTAAAATAAATTGTACAGAGGGTTGAATTATTGAAAACCTTAAGATGACATCCCGAATGCTTTCGAAAAAGATGTCATCTTAAAAAAGCATAAAGAGTAAAAAAAAATAATTATTGAGGGAAAGCTTTTTGGTACATGCAGCGGGAAATAAAAAAGACAGAAAAGAAAATCTTGTTTGGATTATCAGGGCACGGAACTCGGCAGACCGGCACTCAAGTCTTAGAGCAAATCAAATTAATAATTATTTCCCGGCATCATGGCATATAGAATTACAGAAGAAATTACTGTCACGGATTGGTCGGTGACAGCCAGGGAAAAGATTTTCATCCGACGGGTTTTGTGAAACGACGAGCCGCCCTAAAATACGGCTTAGTGTACAAGCGGCGGCGCCAAAGTTCCGTCCGACCATTTACCAACCCAGACCATGAAAACAGTCGTGTGCATTTGACTGTCATACGCGGCTATAACCGGTGAGCCTTTCAGATTAGCCCCCCAGTTCTCTTCAACCTTACCGGGGCTATAGAACATTAAATGCGGATGCCAGCTCTTGCCTTGATCGTTTAAGTACTGCTGTTTCGACATCATGTAGCTCATTGCTCCGGGTGCAATAGGAAGCAGCTTTTTCATTTCAAATGCCGACGCAATCGTCTCAGCAATTTCTGTCTTCGATTTACCTGCCAGCACCAGTTTGGCTTTCATTATGTCAAAAGGTAAATAAGTTTTTGCAGCCTGCGGATTATAACAAATAGGCGCGCGCATTTTAGGATTCCAGAATTGAGGGTTATCGCTTGGTACCGTCCATGAACGTTCAACTATGCAGACAAAGCCGTTAGACCCTTTAACCGCTACCGTGTAACCTTTGCGTCCTAAAACCATCACCTCAGCTTTGCCGGAAACGGACGGCGGAGCCGCGCTGCGGGCGAGAGCAATTTCTTCAGACTTATCTTTTATCAGGTACTGATCGAGTGGCGCCATAACAGGATAGGAAGTTTTTCCTTCTTGTGTCTGTGCAGAGCAAACAGCGAAAGCTGACATAAACTGAATAAATAAAATTAAAGCAACCATACCGCCGTTACTTAACATCTTGTTTTTCATTTTGACCTCATGTGTATTTAACTTGAAATAAAATTATAATCATGGAAAAGGAATAACATTTTAGCCGAATGCACAGCTCAATCAAATATTTAGCAGCAAAGTTTTATCTTGTCTAGAAGTTGATGAAGTGTCACAAAAGAATTCTAACGCTAGTTATTTATTACTTCAATGCTCTGGATACTAAACTAACGCCATGTAAATAATATCGAAAGGTGTTACTACGACATTCTTGGGGGGTGATTACGACATTATCTTTTAAATATATTTTTCTACGTCGTAATAACTGTCCGTCTTTGCCCGTATTAAGATTATAAAAAGAAAATTTTTTATGGTAGATTCGATACGCTGCGATAAATATTTACACCCGACGATCTTCCGTTCCGGAAGGTAATTGAGCAGCAGAAACCGGGCTGGACGCACTGGTAAAAGACCATGCCATTATGCCTTCACTGAAGCTTCGGCGAGCGGAATACGAAATCATTATATCATAATCAAGGAATTATAAAGTCTTTTTCAAATTAAAAATTAAAATAGATCACCGGCTGAAGCTGGGCGGATTCAACCTGCACAACTACTATTATCATCAGAGCGAGTAATAACGCTTGAACATAAATCGGCGAAGCTGTGATCATATTTTTAATTTTATTATCAACCGACTTTGGAATGAAGTGGAGAACATACCCGATTAGAATGAAAACAAACACCTGCGTGTAGCCGGTGATCCATTGAAAGAAAACCGCGCCGTGGAAGTATCTGAATATCTGGTGGAAAACGTTTCGGGCAGTCGTTAAAGAATCGGAACGGAAAATAATCGCTGTAATTAAAACAAGGTGGAAGGTAATTAAAATCTGGAAGACCTTTAAAAATTTAGTACCGGATAAATGAAGCTTATCCCAGAAAGCTTTCCTAAATTTTTGTGTAAGAAGCGAGACAGCGAGATACGTACTATGAAATAGTCCAAAGACGACAAAGGTCCAGTTAGCGCCGTGCCAGAAACCTACGAGTAGGAAAGTAATAAAAATAGCAAGCGCGCTTCCGTAGATTCGCATTCTTCTAAAGCTCATCTGCAGCGGTTTGAACAAATAATCGAGAAGCCACGTTGACAAAGAGATGTGCCATCTTCTCCAGTAGTCGGCGATGCTTGTAGCTATAAACGGAATATTGAAGTTATCCATAAGCTTAAATCCGAGGAGAGAAGCGATGCCGAGAGCCATGTCTGTGTAACCGGAGAAGTCACAGTATATTTGAATTGTGTAGGCATATGAAGCCAATAGATTTTCAACACCGGTAAAACGGAGAGGCACCTGGAAAACGCGGTCGACAAAATTCAGACCTATATAATCGGCAATCACCGCTTTCTTGAACAAGCCGGACATAATTAAGAATACCGCCCTGCCAATATCTTCTTTGGTAGGAGTCATGTCGCCTTCGATTTGCGGAAGAAAGGCAACAGCTCTATCAATAGGACCTGCAAGAATATTGGGGAAGAAAAACATATAAAGCACAAAATCGCGCAGGCTGTTTGTCGGCTCCATTGTTTCAATAAAAATTTCTATAACGTAGCTCATCGCTTTGAAAGTATAAAACGAAATGCCGACGGGAAGAAGAATATTCAGAAGTTGAATATTCCCCGACGTAAAGCCGTTAATTATTTGAATAAAGAAATTTGTATACTTAAAATAGATTAACGAACCAAGATCGATAACAAGAACGGAAACAAATAACAGCTTTTTTATGCCGCTGCTTTTGGATTTGTGGATCCAGCTTCCGAAATAAAAGTTTATGAATGTGGAAACAAACAGCAGAAGGAAGAAGTAACCCGAGTTTTTATAATAAAAGAATAAGGAGAAAAATATTATAGTATAAATTTTCAGGTTCTTGCTTTTAGAAAACATCCTATAGAAGAATAGAAGAGCAAGGAAGAAGAATAAGAAAAAGCTGGTGCTGAAATAAAGCTGATCGGAAGGATCATAAATAAAGAGCTGCTGCACCTTGCTAAAATCAATATACTGCAAGAAGCGGGATAGTGCTATCGAGTTAAACATTTATTCCTTTTACGCGTTTGAAAAAAGTGTCATCTTATAAGATTAATTCTGTTGAAGCTTTGAATCGACCAGCTTTTGAAGCTCGCCCATGTTTTTAACTTTTAAAACTTCGATGCCTTTAAATCGGATGTTATAATTTTTTTCAACTGCCATTATAACATTTATATGATTGAACGAATCCCAGCCCGGAACCTGGTTGGCGGTAGTCTCGTCGTGAAATTCAAAGCTATCAAGTTTCAATTCGTCAAGAATAATTTTTTTCAATCTATCTGAAACCATTTATGTCTCCTGCTAAATTTATATTTTCAAAAACTATTTATAATTATTATATGCTTCGATAATGGCGGCGGCAATCATATCGCCGATTTTAGCCGAGCCTTGCCATGACGGATGGGTGTAATCCATAAATGCAAGGGGCGGGTTAGCCTTTACCCATTTTTCCATTGAGTTGTAACCGCCCATAGCCTCGAACAAATTCCAGAATGCAATTCCTGTTTTGCTGGCAATGTTCTCTTGGGTCTTCATTAACAGCGGTACGTTTGGATCAGTAACAAAGCGGGTTCCGCGCTTAACTCCCTTATCACCAACGCCAATAAGCAAAAAGCTTGTTTCCGGAAATGCTTTTTTCAAATTGTTAATAACCTTTACCATTTGATTTTCATACCAGGTATTGTCGGCAGAGCTAAAGCTTGTTTCATTGGCGCCGAAGGCAAGAATAATTAATTTGTAGTTAAGCATTTTGCTGAACTGAAGGAATGAAGATTCAGGAATGCTCGTAAAACCTAAACCAGTATTACCTCGCCACGGGAAGTTATCAACATAAACTCCGTTGCCGTCTTCAAGACTTACTCCGTAAAAATAAGCCTGGTTAGCAAATGTAGTAGTAAGTTTAAATGATTGAGCGCTGCCGCCAGGAGCATTAAGTTTTATTTCCTGTATCGCGTTTCCTGATTTAAGTTCGGCGGACTGATCTCCTTGATTATTAAAAGAATAATTAATGGTTGACGGCTTTGCGTTGCTGTAAAAAATTCTAACCATATTAAAGGTATTAAGGTAAGGTATCCAATTAGTAGTTTGATAATTTACCCAGCTAACGCCTTGAGGTATTGAAAGGTCGCCGTTCATACCGAGAGGTAAATTATGAGCGTTGCCGGTTACCACCGAGGTAGTGCTCCAATTGTTGGAGAAAGATTGTTTTGTAGTAGTTCTAAAAGTAATATCCTGTGAAGTGATTGAAAGGAAACCAACGCCTTTGCCGCCGAATTTCTGCTGTAGATTCTGTCTGATATTAGCGGTAATGGCATCTCCCTCAACACCAGAATCGCCGTAATGAGCAACTCTAATTTTCTCAGAGCCGGCTTTTTTCAAAGCATCAAAGAAATATTTCATCTGGGAAATATTGCCTGTTAAGGGAACATCTTTAGTTTCGGGAACCTGGTAAGCTAAAGCATTCGACGAGCGATCATTATCAGAATTATTTATTGAAGAATGGCTCAGCGCAAAAGAAACGCTGGCGCTAAAGTCTCTCGTGTCTATTTTTTCTTTATTAAAAGCAAATAAACCGGATGCCTCCTTATTGTCAAATATCGAATTAACTTTATTATTATAACTTTGTAATGAATCAGGCTTAATATCCATGAACAAATCGATAGTCTTTACGGTGTAACCAAAGATAGTTACATTATTTATGAAGTGAGAAATCACAATGACGAAAACAACAGTAAGCGCAATTAAGATAAGAGGTTTGTTTTTTTGATTTTCCTTGGGCATAACAATATTATCCTTGTATGATTAAAAAATACATTAATAACAACAAAACTTATAAAAATGGGTAAAATGATTTAAACTAAATATCGAGCATTAAATTTCAATAATTATACCATTCCGCTCATAAGCAATTACAATAATAAATTGTATAAGAAACGGATAATTTTGAGAACAGTATTTCATTTTAAGATACACTATCAAAAAAAATTATAATAAATTTTGCATAAACGCTGGTAAAATGCTTTTTGAATTTATCTTATAAAATTTCTAAAAGCAAACTTAATTTTTTCTTCAAGATTTATTTGCTAATCTAATTAAACTAATATATTTTTTTGTGAGAAATCTCAATAAAAATATCCGGCACAGTGTAAAATGTCAATAAAATTTAATTTCAGTGAAAAAAGATTCGTAGTCACCGGTGCAACATCGGGGATCGGCAGAAAAATCTCTATAGATCTTGCAAGCGCCGGAGCAACAGTATTGGCTATAGGCAGACGCACGGAAAGACTTGACGACCTGAAAAAATTATTTCCTGAAAACATAATTCCCTGTGCTATTGATGTAAATGATTTTGAACTGTTAAAAAACGACCTGGAAAAGTTCGGGGAAGTAAAAAAAATTGACGGCAGCGTTCACGCCGCCGGAATAAATAAGTTTACCCCGCTTCGCGCATTTAATTGGAATGATGCGGAAGGAATAATTAAAACAACTTTATATGCTGGAATAGAATTAGTTCGAACACTTTCAGCTAAAAAATTAACTGCGGCTAGATCGTCTCACATATTAATTGCATCAGTAGCAGGAATAAAAGGAGAGATTGGATTCACGGCTTATTCATCTGCAAAGAGCGCCGTTATCGGTGCAGTCAGGTCAATGGCTTTAGAATTAGCGATCAAAGATGTCAGGGTAAATTCAATAACTCCCGGATGGCTTCCTACCGAAATGACAGACGCAATTGAAGCGCGATACCCCGGCAGAATCGATACGATTAAATTGCAGCATCCCCTTGGTCTCGGATCGGTTGAAGATATTTCAAACCTCGCAATGTTTCTTCTCAGCGATGAATCAAAATGGATTACAGGATCAAATATTGTAATTGACGGCGGCTATTCAATAAGATAAAAATTCCTAAAAAATTAATAAAAAAACGTCAGGCATAATTTCTACACCTGACGTTTTGTGAGTACTTTATATAATTTAACTTTTTTACTTGAGCAGAAGCATTTTCTTCACTGCCACGTTCGAGCCAGCAATTACTCTGTAAATGTAAACTCCAGTAGCAACACGCTGTCCGAAATTATTATCACCATTCCATTGAACTGTATATATACCGGCAGCTTTTCTATCGTCAACCAATGTTTTAATAAGCTGTCCAAGAGTATTATATATTTTAACCGTTACAATAGATTCCTTCGGGATAGAAAATTGAATCAAAGTTGAAGGGTTAAATGGGTTCGGATAATTTTGTCTTACTTCAAACGTATAAGGAATTTCTCCCTTCGCAATTCCGGTAACGTCCGATACATTGAAACTTCCGGCATACGAATAAGTAGAAATCAAATTATTACCAGTAATTGATCTTACTCTCCAATAATATTGTCCGGGTTGTAGCTGGCTTAAATCAGCTTTAGTTCCACTGACATTATTTATGGTTGTAGCTGAACTGAAATCTGATTTAGTAGAATATTGAACTTCATAAGTAAGCGACGGGCTTACAGTCGGAAGATACCAGGTCAGTTCAGGATTATTAATCTTTAGAGTAACATTATTAGCCGGGCTTCCAACTAGCGGTACAGTCGCTCCAACAAGAGCGGCAGAAACCACAAAGTTTTGAGTCGGGGACCAAGCAGACTGGAGCAAGGTAATTGCATTATACGACCTTACTTTCCAATAATATGTCATGCCTAAAGTAAGAGGCGAAGGTATTTGATAAGAATTAGTATCAATACCAGTTACGTCTTGAGTTGAAGTAGCAAAACTTGTATCAGGTGAATATTCAACTTCGTATTTTAATCCTTGTGAAGATGTATTTAAGTACCAATTAAGTACCGGAGGATTAGGATTAACAGTTACTCCGCCAATCGGCCATGATGGGATCGGTACAACCGGATTACCGCTTCCTGATACAACCCAGAAACTGTCAGGGTTGCAAAATGCAGAGCTGTCTGTAGCAGATTTCGATCTAACCTGCCAGAAATAAATTGTATCTACAGGCAATGGAGTTAGAACCGGAATGGTATAAGAATTTGATCCGCCGGCAGAATAAACAGTAGCTGAACTTAGACCGCTGATAGTACGGGCATATCTTACTTCATAAGTCAATCCTGCCGAAGCGACATTCAGATACCATGAGAAAGTCGGATTGTTCGTATAAACCGTATCTCCATGAATAGGAGCAGATGGAATAGGAACAACCGGGTTACCGCTTCCGGATGCGACCATAAAGCTGTCCGGTGAACTAAATGCCGATGTATCAGTACTATTCCTTGATCTCACCTGCCAGTAATATGTAGTATCGCTCAAGAGCGGAGTAGAAACACTATAATACATATTGGTAGTTGAATCTATCGTGGCAGAGCTTAGACCAGCTATGCTAAGCGCATAACGAACATCATATTTCAATCCAACTCCAGAGGAGTTAACATACCAAACCAAGGTTGGCGTGTTAGTGTAAATAGATGCATCGCCAATTGGCCATGACAAGGTTGGAGTTACAGGTCCGGCGCTTTGAACAACAAAGAAGCTGTCAATTGCGGAGCTATCAACATAACCTGTTACATGGGAAATAACCTGCCAGTAATAAGTTTTGTTAGTTCTCAAGCCGGAGAAAGTAATAAATCTTGAAGTTAATCCCGATGCCGTATCCGATGGATTTGATAAATCAGAATTCAGCGAGACCTTAATATCGAAAGTTATTCCAGCAGCCAAACCGTTAAGATACCATGAGAATACTGCTGTTGGCTGATAAACATAACCGCCGTGAATCGGCCAGCCTAATATCGGATGAGTACTAGCTTTTGAAACATGGAATGTAGCAATTGCAGAGTATGCAGAGGTATCGGGATGAATATAATCCCTTGACCTAACTCTCCAATAATAAGTTGTATCACTAATGAGACTATCGACTTCTAGATCAATCGCAGAAACGCTGGTAAAAGTTCTAAAGTTTCTTGTAAAATTTGTATCTGAAGCAATTTCTACATCAAAGATAAGTGATGAGTCGGCATATTGCAGATGCCATGCTAAGTTTGTACTATCGCCATATACATCAACACCATTTATTGGAGATGACGTAACAGGGATTTGTGGTCCTCTCATTCCGTTTACAGAAACGAAGAATGTGTCTCTTGTAGTAAAAGCACTATTATAAATGCCTTTGACCGTCCTAATTCTCCAATAGTAAGGTGAACCATTTAACAGCGCCAAAGAATTGGGAACAGTAAAAGTAGTATCTGGTGCAGTAATAGTTGTATCGATAGTTAAATTTGTATTTGGGGGATAAGGTGGACTTGTCAAGGCAGCAAATGTTGGGTCGTTAGAAACTTGTATTTCGTAGCCGGTAGCAGATGAAACCGAATTCCAAATAAAAGTCAGCGTATCCGCTACTCTATAAGTATTGTTTGGCGGATAAACAGTTGCTGGAGCATTTGGGATAGGAGAAGTTGCGCTTGTAGTAAAACTAAAGACTGAGGAAAACGGTGAATTTAAAGTTCCGTTAGAAGCTAAAACTTCCCAATAATACTTTGTTGATCCGCTAAGAGCCGGACCAGAATAATTATAAACGGTATCTGTGACGATAATAGAATCTAGGGAAGCAGAAGAAAAGGTACTATCCGTTGAAAGCCGGAATAACCATTTCACTGCCGTAGCTGTAGAGTCCCATACAAATGTCGGCGTAGTCGACACATTTGTGGAGTATTGTGCCGGACTTATGAGCGTAGGCGTTAGTGGCTGGGCATATACATTAAATAACAGCCCAAACGCAAAAACCCACAGAAATAATTTTAATGGTAAATTACTGTATTTCATATTAACCTCTCTAATGTCCTTTGCTGATATTTTGCTCTTCAATAGCAGTTATAAATAATTTTATAGCGGAGCAAAAAAATTTAATAATCGAAAATAGTAACAACGAAAAATCTAACTAATATGCATCGATAATATGGTAACAAAAACTTAAATATCTAAATAATATTCTACCCTTAGCTCCTATATGCGATAAAAGGTAAATAAATTCGATAAAAGGACTTGCCGCAAAAGTCAAAAAATATTTAAGAATATTAAAGTTATAATATATTTTTGCTTACAGTTCTCCTGCCGGATGATTTTCTTTTTGAAAATAGTATCACATAACCACAGTACAGATCAAATACTAAATAAGTCATTTCTACAAGAACTCAATTTTTACAACTTTTATCAAGTATTTGTCAAGAAGCGGTAATAATGTAATTATTTAATTTAATAATAGCAACAACAGGATGAAATTTGAGAACTAGTCTTTGAAAAAAGAGATGGGAGTGTTCCCATCTCTTAAAACAAATTAAACTAACCCGTTCCCATTTTCTAAATCATGCTCTTCGACGGTTTCTTTAGGCATACGCTGGTGGGCATCGTTAGCCTCAGGAGCTGCCAATTTGATTTTGCCATTTTGTAGGTTGCGGTATAGCAAATCATTTTCCATTAGATAATAAAATTGTTTCCTGAATTCATCTAACGAGATTCCGCAGGTAGCAGCGTATTTAGCAAGCTCATGCGGATCTTCAAAATCCGCCTGGTTTAGTCTAAGCATATACCGCCGTGCGATATAAAATGATTCAGAAGCCGGATCAACCATTCTTACTTTTGTCTTTTTAGTAACTGGATCAAGAATATCTTTAAAATACATCGGCACAAAATGTCCATTTTGAATCGAGACCATAGCTCCTGTGCCGCCGGAGAGGATGAACTGAGCCGCTGCAAAGCCAAGGTCGCGGGTATATTCCATATCGAACGGAATGGGATCAGCACAACGCAGCTCATAACCAATATTTTTTGCGACGATGGTCGACTTCAAATTAAATTCCTTAAGACGTTCCTGGACTTTATACTTTAGGATTTCGCCAAAATTTATTTCAGCTATTCTAATATTGTCGTGAGCATCTCTTTCTATATTGACGAGAGATTCCAAATCTTTGGGATTTAAATGTTCTACCAATCCTTCTGCAAGAATAGCAACGCCGTCATTCCTGCCGTAGCTTAATCTTTTTATAATTGCTCCAACTAACACATCAACCATCTGGGACAACGGGATTTCCGGACCGGGAAATTCTTCAGGGATTAATGTCAGAGTTGCACCGGTTGCTTTCCCTATTCCGAGAGCCAAATGACCGGCTTTTCTGCCCATCGACACTACAAAGTACCAGCGTGAAGTTGTCTGAGCATCAACCATCAAATTTTTTACTACTTCAACGCCAATGTGTCTTGCGGTTTGAAATCCAAAAGTAGGAATACCATGAGGCAGATCAAGATCATTATCAATAGTTTTAGGAACGTGAACTACTTTAATTCTGCCGGCTGCCATTTCGTCTACTTTAAGCGCGCTGAACGCTGTGTCGTCGCCGCCAATTGTTATCAATTTATCGACGTTCAATCTTAACAGCGAGGTTACTGTATTTTCCAAAAGCTTTTTATCTTTTGTAGGATTATTTCTTGCTATCCCGATGTAGGATCCGCCGCGAAAATGTATACGACTAACATTATGAATTGTTAGTTCTTTGACGTGTGAAATATCTCCCTCCATTATCCATTTAAAACCATCTTTAATGCCCAAAACTTCAACGCCTTCGAGAGCAGCTCTAATTGTAGCAGCTCCAATAACACTGTTGATACCTGGCGCGGGACCGCCGCCGACTAATATTGCTAACTTTTTCGGTGCTATTGACATTTTAAAAACTCCTTAAAATTTTCAATCAATTGTGATTTTACATTAGCGAATGTATTCTTCTCAGTCAATATCATATACTTTTCGACAGATATTCCTGATTAATTCTAACATTCTATTTTCAGTTAGAATTAATATAAGTTAATTTCTATAATTTATGAAAACTTTTTGAAGCTACATGCAGGAAATTTTTGTTTTAAAGGCAGGAAAATGCAAAAAAGTGTTGTAATTAATCTTTACAACACTTTTAGCTTCGCAAACTTCAGCATTAATTGTTTAATATTATTACCTTCAAAGACGACAGTTGCCTTTTGCTGATCACCTATTCCTACAACTTGAGTAACTTTCCCAAGTCCGAATTTATCATGCATAACTCTGCTGCCGGGTCGTAACGATTTATTATCTTGATCGAAATTTTCGTAATCAACATTTTCAAAATATTCGTAATAAATTTCTTTTTTAGATTTTCTTACGGGCGACTTTCTCCCTAAACCACCGTTCAACTCAGAATAAACTTCGGGATTTAACTCATCGATAAATCTCGATCTGCTTTGATAAGCAACTTCGCCAAATCTATAACGGGAGCGAGCATGAAGCAGATACACTTTTTGCATTGCTCTTGTAACGGCTACATAAAACAGTCGTCTTTCTTCTTCTAAAGTTGCATCAGTGCTGAACCTGTTGGACAGCGGAAAAATATCTTCTTCACAGCCGGATATAAATACTACCGGGAATTCAAGTCCCTTTGCAGCGTGGACAGTCATAAATGTAACTACATTTTTTTCTTCATCGTAATTATCAACATCAGAAATAAGAGACACGTCTTCCAGATACTGTTCCAGCTTTGCGTCTTTGTTTGAATTTGAAAAATCACTTAATGCAGAGAGTAATTCATTAATATTTTCCCAGCGCGCGAGCGACTCAGGCGTATTTTCTTCTTTGAACATTCTAAGCACACCAAGCTCGTCCACCAACGCGCGTGAAAGTTCACCCACAGAAAGTTTTTCTTTTAGACCTATATATTTTTCAATCAAAAGTCTAAACTGTTTAACATTTTTTTGAATTCGCTCTTTAATATCAATGACTTCAAAAACCCTTGCCATTGTATCATACAAGTTAAGATTATGCTTCCTTGCAAACGCAATCATTCTTTTAATCGTCGTACTTCCGATTCCTCTTTGGGGGAAATTCATAATTCTTAAAAGACTTTCTTCGTCGTTCTGATTAGAAATTATCCTGAGGTATGCGATAATATCTTTAACTTCTTTCCGTTTGTAAAATTCAACTCCGCCTATTATCCGGTAAGGCATTCTTTCTTTCCGGAAAATATCTTCCAGCGCTCTCGACTGGGCGTTGGTTCGATACAACACGGCAAAATCTTTTAATGAAAGTTTCTTTTTAGAAATTTCGTGTTTAATATACTTTGCAATCTGGAAAGCTTCGTCCTTTTCATCAGAACATTTAAGCAGAGTTAAAAGCTCGCCGTCGTTATTTTGAGTCCATAAAGTTTTTACAATTTGACTTTTATTATTTTTGATAACCGAATCGGCAGCCATCAAAATATTTTTTGTGGAACGGTAATTTTGCTCAAGCTTAAAAACTTTATTCTTGGCAAAATCCTTTTCAAAGTCCAGCATATTCCCGATATTAGCGCCGCGCCAGCTGTAAATGCTTTGCGCATCATCGCCCACCACGCATATCTTCCCTTCTTTTGTTACGAGCAGTTTCAGCAGCTCGTACTGCGCTTTGTTCGTATCCTGGAATTCGTCAACCAATAAATAGCAAAATCTCTTTTTATATTTTTGATGTATTTTATCATTTGAGTTAAAAAGCTCTATTGGCTTAAGAAGAAGATCTTCAAAATCCATCGCATTATTTTCAACTAATCTTTTTTGATATTCTTCAAAGATGTCGGCAATTTTTTCTTCAATAAAAGATTTAACATGATGCTTCCTGTATTCTTTAGGAAAAATCATGTGGTTTTTCAAATAACTTATTCTATGCTTAACAGAGTTCGGCGTAATTGAATCAACATTAATTTCAAAGTTAGATATTATGTTTGAGACCAATGACTGTGAGTCCTCGGCGTCGTAAATAGAAAAATTACTTTTATAATTAATGCTGGCAGCTTCTATTCTTAATATCTTTGCAAAGATAGAATGAAAGGTTCCCATCCAGATTTTTTCTGCTTTAGCTCCGACAAGCTCGCGGATTCTCGCCTTCATTTCATTCGCTGCTTTATTAGTAAAGGTAAGCGCAAGGATTCCTTCCGGTTCATATCCCTGGTCAATTAGATATGCCACTTTATAAGTAAGAACGCGGGTCTTCCCGGAGCCTGCTCCGGCTACAATCATTTCCGGTCCGTTATCGTACTCTACAGCTTTTCTTTGTTCGGTGTTAAGTGATTTTAGATTTACCATAACCCATCAATTAATTTTCAAAAATTTGACTTGCAAATATATTTAATTATAGACGGAATAAAAAGGAAAGAAAAAAGTCTATTTAAAGAATTTTTCCCTTTCATTTACATAAAACGAAGTGAACTTATAAACTGATGTTTAAGAAATTTAATCCTTAATAGGAGCCAGCGGAATTGCCGTACCTCTCATAGAATGCACTTTATTAGCTACCGGAATAGTAACTTCCCTGCTCACTCTTTTTTCAAAATAATCTCTGAACCTTGTTACCATATATCTTACCGGCCATGCAGCGGCTTCTCCTAGCGCGCAAATTGTATTTCCCTCGATATTACTCGCAACAGAAATTAATAAATCAAGATCATGCGTTGAGCCTTCGCCGCGTGAAATCCTGTTTAATAATTTTAGCAGCCAGCCGGTGCCCTCGCGGCAAGGAGTACACTGTCCGCAGCTTTCATGATAATAGAACTTTGCTATCCTGGCGAGAACCTTTACCAAATCTGTATCCTCATCCATAACGATGATTCCGCCAGTCCCGATAGATGTTCCTACAGCCTTAAGAGATTCAGCGTCCATTTTTACGCCTTCTAATTGATCGCCGCGCAGCGGAGGCATTGATGAGCCGCCGGGAATGACGCACAGTATTTTTTTATTCCCCGGAACCCCGCCGCCGTAATTATAAATTAAATCCGTCAGCAATGTTCCTGAAGGCAATTCATAAACGCCAGGTTTATTAACATGACCGCTTAATCCATAAAGAATGGTGCCTGGATGCTTTGGCTCTCCGATTTTTGAAAACCACTCCCAGCCTTTATTAATTATTGCCGGAACATTTGTAATTGTTTCAACATTGTTAATAGTTGTAGGACATCCCCACAAGCCATTCTGCGCGGGGAAAGGCGGCTTTACGCGAGGATATCCGCGTTTGCCTTCGAGCGAATTCATCAAAGCAGATTCTTCTCCGCAGATATATGCGCCGGCGCCTTTATGAACGTAAATATTTACCGAGTAATTTCCGCCAAGTTTTTCTTTCATTTTATCGCCGACAAATCCATAAGTGTAAGCGTCAGCTAAGGCTTTTTCAAACAGCTTTATCCATTTATGATACTCGCCTCTAATATAAACATAAGCCGCATCTACCTGAATTGCATAAGCCGTAATTAATATTCCTTCGATCAACTGGTGAGGATTGAATTCAAATATTTGTCTATCCTTAAATGAACCTGGTTCGCTTTCGTCGCCGTTAATGCAGAGATATTTTTTCTTATTCGTAGTCTTAGGCATGAAACTCCATTTAAGACCGGCAGAAAAAGCCGCTCCTCCTCTGCCTCGCAATCCTGATTTTTTTACTTGATCAATTAAATCGTCAGGCGTTTGTGAATAAGCTTTTTTAACAGCAGTATAACCGTTGTTCTGAATATAAACATCAATGAGATGTAAATCTTTTATTTCAGGAAGTACAATTTTTTCCATCATTTATTCTTTAAGGATTCTAAAATTTGGTCAATTTGTTGAATATCTAAATTCTCATAATAATCTTCATTAACAGCAATCATAGGCGCCGTGCCGCAAGAGCCCATGCATTCGACTTCTTCGAGTGAGAACATTTTATCGTCGGTTACCTGACCGTTGTCAATTCCTAATTTGTCTTTTACATGCTCGTAAATTTTGTATCCGCCCCTAAGCATGCAAGAGACATTTGTGCAAACTTGAAGATGATACTTCCCTGCCGGCTTCTGATGATACATCGTGTAGAATGTCGTAATACCTAAAACATCTTCCGGCTTCATTTCAAGAACTGAAGCGACTTCTTCCATTACCTCGTATGATACCCACCCATTTTGTTCCTGACCAATATACAAAGCCGCCATAACAGCCGGTTGTTTATCTGGATAATGAGTTGTAATCTCATTAATCTTATTGATATTTTCTTCTGTGAATTTGAATGACATTTTATAAGTTCAAGTTTAAGTTTAAGATTATGGTTAAGTTTATGTTCAAGTTGTTTTCAAATGTTTAAGAATTAGTTGAATCATAGTTGATTTCCTCTTCGTAAATTCTGTCAGAACTGCTTTTAATTAATCCAACTAACATCGAAATAATTTCATATAATATTGATTTTCCCTTTTCTGCTAACGCATCAGAAATCTTTTTCCTTTGCACTAATAAATCCAAACAAGCTGCACATTCAAGCGCCGATCCTCTTGCTATATCATAATACCGGCATTTGTCTTTGCCTGTGTATTTCCCGGTTCCTTCAGCAATATTTAATGGAATTGAAGTTGAAGCTCTATCCAATTGTTCAACAACATTAATTTTAATATCTAAATCAAATATTTCATTCGTAAATTCAATAAACTCCAGACTTCGCTGATATACAATTAATTTTTGATGACTGAAATTCATATATTCTTAAACTTACTCTTGAACTTGAACTTACACTTGAACTTAAACTTGTTCATTTATCAGCTTCGCCCATAACCGGATCAATGCTACCAACAATCGCCACCACATCAGAAACCATGTGTCCTTTTACAAGATGCGGCACAGCTTGAAGATTGACAAACGAGGGCGAGCGGATTTTACACTTCCACGGATAGCCTTTGCCGTCGCTAATTAAGTAAAAGCCAAGTTCTCCTTTAGGATTTTCTACTGCACTGTAAACTTCACCTACCGGAGGGTTCATTCCGAAGTTAACAATCATAAAATCGTGAATGAGTTCTTCCATCTTTGAATAAACCTCTGCTTTTTTAGGAAGAACACGCTTTGGTTGATTAGCCAAAGTTTCACCTTGCGGCATCTTATCCAGAATTTGACGTACAATCTTTGCGCTTTCTTTAGCTTCATCAACACGTACAAAATAACGCGCAAGGCTGTCGCCTTCATTATAAGTAACTACTTTAAAATCCATTTCATTATAGAATAAGTACGGAGTAGCTCTTCTTAGGTCAAATTCAACGCCGCTGCCGCGAAGGCTAGGTCCTGTCAATCCAAGGCTGACAGCATCTTCAGCATTTATAACACCTATTCCATCTAAACGTTCTATAAAAATACGATTGGTATTAAGAAGTCTTTCGCATTCGTCTAAATTTTCATCAAACTGATCGATGAACCATTTTACTTTTGCAAGCGCTTCCGGCTGAGCGTCGTTTGCAACGCCGCCAATTCTTGTGTAGCTGTTCGTAAATCTTGCGCCGCAAAGAATATCCCATATATCAAGGATCTTTTCTCTTTCTCTTAATGTCCAAAGAAAAACTGTAAGCGCACCAACATCCATCGCCAGGGCACCAACAGCAACAAGATGCGAAGCAATTCTTGCAAGTTCGGAAACCATCATTCTGATGTATTGCGCGCGAGGCGGGGCTTCTATGCCGGCTAACTTTTCAACTGCGAGCGCCCACGCTACGTTATTTGCCATAGGCGAAAGATAATCAAGACGGTCGGTGTGAGGAATAAATTCATAGTAAGACATGTTCTCAGCCATCTTTTCGTAGCCGCGGTGCAGATAGCCAAGTTCGGGAACGCAAGCCATAACCGTTTCGCCGTCAAGCCTCAACAGCAGTCGAAGCACGCCGTGTGTTGCCGGATGCTGCGGTCCCATATTCAATATCATTTCATTTTCAAGAGCGTCTTCAATTGTAATATCAGTATCGGCGCCAAGAAGAGCTTCAATTATTTTCGGATGAACTTCGTCTTTATTTAATTTCTGCATATAATTTTTATTTTTTTGGAAGTGGGAGCGAGCCTGGAATGCCCATCAACGGAAAATCTTTTCTTAAGGGATGATATTCAAATTCTTCGGGCATGTACATACGGCGGAGATCATGATGATTATTAAAACTTATACCGTACATATCGTAGACTTCGCGCTCTTCCCAGTTAGCTGTTTTCCAAATTGACGAAACAGTATCAATCGCACAATCGGATTCGTCAACGTCGGCTTTAAGCGAGAGTCGAAAATTATTTTTTAAAGAAAAAATATGATAGACAACCGTGAAGCGGTTATCTTTTCTCGCCCAGTCAACAGCAGTAACGTCTTCGCAGAGTTTAAACTGTAAGTCTTGGTCGTCATTTAAGAATCTGCAAACTTCGACAATATTTTTTTTGTCGAAGCTTACCGTTAATTCGTTTCTGTATTCCGTAAATGAAAAGTTAATGCTGCTGAATTTATCTTTTAACTTTTGAGTAACTAATTCTTTCAATTCCATAATTTTAATTATTCTGAAGGACGGTTAATTCTGGTAAAGGTTTATCCTGGAAATCTCTTGCTCTTGTCTTGCCTATTTTTTCCTGTATCTGCATAAGAGCATTTAATAAATTATCGGGACGCGGAGGACAGCCTGCTAAATAAATATCAACGGGTAAAAACTGATCGATTCCCTGGACGACTGAATACGAGCGATACATTCCACCGGAAGATGTGCAGGCTCCCATTGCAATAACCCATTTAGGATCAGGCATCTGGTCATAAATTTTTCTTACTACATGAGACATTTTATAAGTAACCGTTCCGGCAACGATCATTAGATCGCATTGGCGAGGCGTAAAGCGCATTACTTCCGAGCCGAATCTTGCGATATCATATTTAGGATCGCCGGAAGCCATCATTTCTATTGCGCAGCATGAAATTCCCATCGGCATTGGCCATACTGCGTTCTTTCTCGACCATGCTACAAGCGCATCTACAGTAGTCGTCAGAAATCCATCCTGGTTTAATTTTGCTTCTAATCCCATCTGAAGCCGCCTTTCTTATAAACGTACAAATAACCTAATTCTAACACAATCAAAAATATTATCATCGATACGAAAACCGGAGCTCCGTTTTCCGCAAATAGTTTTTTAAATTGAACAGCCCACGGATAAATAAAAATAACTTCGAGATCAAAAATTATAAAGAACATCGCTACGAGATAATACTTGACTGATATTCTTTCGTTTGTGGTTCCGACAGGCTTCATTCCGCTTTCATACGTCGACAGCTTATCCGCATTCGGTCTTTTAGGACCAAATATGTTTGAAGAGAAGACCGTTCCGAAAGCAAATGCAACGGCTACAATCAGCACTAAGAAAATTGGAATATATTGTTCAATCATTTTTTCGGGACTCTTTTTTAATTGCGCAAAATTATCCAAAAATTGGTTGATTGTCAATTTAAACGAGTGAGATGAATCTCAAGAAACACTAACTGCATATCGAATCAATTTAATTAAATCAGTTAGCTTTAATTTGCATGAAATATTTTCCCCTTATCAAATCTTATTTAACCGCATTTTCATTCATATAGATTTTCTACATCTGCTTTACTAATCTCGTAAAACAATGCCGACATCTTTTCAGTTACCGCCTTAAAATACTTTTCACCTTTTTCTTTTGTTGCCGCCGCAGGATTTCCTATGCCTGTATCTTCGCTTATCTTCGACCACTTGCGTTCAGTCCACGCCCAGCCTTCAAGGAATGATGCTATCTTATTTTTCTTTTCTTTTCCCGCGCCCCATTTTTCTTTTGGCAAAACTAATTGAGGTTTTAAGTAGAGCATTAAACTCGTTTCCATTTCGTCAGCATGATCTCCTTCTTCTTCAAAAAATAATTTTTTATCAAGCGATTTAAACCAATCGATTATGCAGACAAACATCGCCGGAAATTTTAATCCCAGTTCCCTCACAAGCGGTTTAAAATCATTTCCGCCGTGGCTGTTGAAAATTATGAGCTTGTATATTTGATGCCGCTGAAGAACTTCAAGTACATCTTTAATAATTGCAAATTGAGTGCTTGGATTCATGTTCATATCAAGATAAATGTCGCTTTGACCTGTATTGACGCCGAACGGTATTGATGGAAGAACGATTACCTTTGCTCCTTTTTCGTACGCAAGCCTTGCAGACTCAGCAGCTATAATTTCCGATTCAAATACATCTGTCGCATACGGCAAATGATAATTGTGCGCTTCCGTTGCTCCCCACGGCAGCACTGCCAGATCAAACTTAGTATTTTTCATTGCCGCCCAGTTGGTCTCTGCTAATATATAAGGTCTCATTTTTTTCTTTCTTTTTCTACTAAGATAAATAAAATTACTGATTATTAACCTGTTGTGTAAATTAAAAATAATCATGGGAAACTGTTCCGTCAAAGCCGGACAAGTGAAACAGTTACTTAAGGAAAGAATGATTTTATTAACTCACGGGTTAATCCGTGAGTTAATAATAAAAAGTTAAAGCTTCAAACCGTTTCAAAGATTTATAATTAAATTTACACAACATGTCGAATATTAATCTCGATTTGCCGCCGCATATTTTAGCACCGGCTGTTCTGTTGAATATTGCACTTTGTTCCGGACACGACTTTTTATTTACCAGTTCGGCTCCGGCGGATCTTCTGCGCATTAATGATGTTATCAGTTTTCTTTTTGTGAAAAGTCCGACTCTAATAAACAATATATAACACTGTCTAAGAATTTACCATTATAAAAATAGTCTTCTTTAAAATGAGCTTCTTTTTTGAATCCGAATTTCTCTAATAATTTGATCGATCTTTCATTTCGAGGATTTACGTTTCCCAGGACGCTGTGTAATTTGAATTCATTAAAACCAAAATCCAGAACTTTGAATAACGTTTCCGACATATATCCTTTTCCCCAATACTCAGGTTTTAATGCATAGCCGATTTCCGCGCGAACATTTTCCCTTATTAAGTCCCAAAAGCCTATATAACCAATTAGCTCAAATGATACTTTATTACGTATACTCCAATTAATCCCAGCCCTATCTTTATACGTTTGAATAATCTTTTGTATCATTATTTTAGATTCTTCAACCGTCTTATGATTATCTCTGTCAAGATATTTCATCACTCTATCATCAGAACGAATTTTAAATATTTCTTCAGAATCTTCAATTCTAAAACTTTCGAGTGTTAATCTCTTTGTCTCAAGTTTTGGAAATTGGTCAAACACATCATCATTAATTTTTAGGTTCATTCATTATCCTTTTCCTTGGTCCAGATCTAATCGCATAGATCTAAATTAATTTCATTTTTCTACGCATTATATGATGTTATTTCTTATTGTCAACATGAAAAGCTTTTTTGATATTGGTTTATACATCCATACAATAATGTAATAAGGTTGATGTTTATTGAGATCGTATTATTCTACTAAGGTTTTGGCACTTGAAAAGGTTTTTAGTAAACAAATTAAAAAACTTTTAGTAATTTAAATTATGCTAACAATTTGAATGAATTAAAAACCTTATTAATTTACAAACCTTAGTAGCACCAAATAACAGATAGGAATTGACCTTATTACCTTATTCTTCTGTCAATTACGCACTTCAAAATACTTTCCTAGGGTAACGCGCATGTGATCTTATCGGGAGACCAATTCGTAATGGCGTTTCTACGGTCATAATGTTCCCGCAGAGAGACAGCAATGCTGCCTGAAACATGCTTAGGCGTCAATTGTTTTTTGTCGACTGCTATTGATCGTTATTTCTCGGATCGAAATCAATCATCCATTCGATGCCGTATTTGTCTCTGAACATCGCAAAGTATGAACCCCAGGGACTATCTCCGATAGGCATTTCAATATTTCCGCCTGCTGTAAGTCTGTTATATAATTTGTCGGCTTCTTCGCGGCTTTCCGCGCTGACAGATATTTTAGATCTGTTTTCATTTTCATTTACACGACCCATGATTTCGGGAACGTCATTGCCCATTAAAATGTTTTTGCCGATCGGCAACGCGATGTGCATTATTTTATTTGCTTCTTTTTCTGCTATTGGAAATTCAGGGCTTGATATATCTTTGAAGCGAATAACCCTTGCGAACTCTCCGCCAAATGCTGATTTGTAGAAATTGAATGCTTCTTCGGCATTTCCGTTAAAATTAATGTGTGGGTTGATAAGTGCCATAATTTTATTAAACCTCCTATAATAATTTATTATTTAAAAAGCTTCTTGAAATTTGATTATGCCACTATACAAATATTATCAACATAGGTCATATTATTGCAGTGTAATTGCGACAATATTAGAGGTTGAATGCGACAAGTGTTGTAAGTAATATCTGTAAAATAGAAATTGCCGCAAGAGCATAACGCTAATTATTTTACATTCCAACTATTCTATTTGTCCGGATTGATCTCAAAAGTTCTATCGTTTATTTTTTTATTTTATATTGAAACAGCGGCAGTCTATCTTGAGCCGGTGAATATTATTCTTTAGCTCCGGCTTGAGTCTTTCTTATTAAAAAGATCAAAATGCGACTTTGTTCTATTTTTCTTTTTGGCTTAAAATATCTTGAATCTTTTCTTTAATAACTGGTAATTTATTTTTTATTGCATCCCAAAGAATAGTATAATCAACGTTAAAATAATTATGAATTATCTTATCTCTCATTCCGGCAATTTTCTTCCACTCAATATCGTTATGTTTTTTGCGAAAATCTGAAGACAGATTTTTGACGGCTTCTCCAATAATTTCAAAGCTTCTTGAAAAGGCTCTTGTGTACATTTCATTTTCTAAAAAAGCTTCATAATTTAAATCGTCAGTTGCCTTTAATAAGAATAAAATTTCATCTAAAATATGTCTTAAATACACTTCATTATGTTTCATACCATTGCACTTCCTTTTTGATATACGGAAGCATATAAGGACTAATTCCTTCTTCAGTCAAAAGGTCAACTTTTCTATCAAAAACTTTTTCTAATTCAAAGACAAGGTCGATAAAATTATCAAAAGTTTTCTTCTCAAATTCAACAAGTAAATCAACATCACTTTTCTTTGATGCTTCATTTCTTACATAGGAACCAAACAAACCGATTTTCTTTACTCGATATTTTGTAAGTAGGTTATGGTTCTTTTTCAAAATATTAAAAATATCTTCTGTTGATAAATTCTGTTTCATATTATTCAAATTTATTTACAATAAAAATAAGTAAAGACTAATAAATAAGATACTCTTGTATTACTGAAAAATGAAAGTAATATAACGATTTCAATTTTACACGCAGTAATTAAAAATAAATATTATCCCCTCGCACCAATAACCAGCGGCTGTCTCGAGACTCTGAATATTATTCTTTTGCTCCGACTTGACTTTCTGCTTACCTGTGCGCCTTTGGCGCATTAAAGATGTTATACGTTTTTTATGAATTACTTAAATCCTGAATTAATTTTCAAATTTTTTCTTTTAATTCTGGTAAATCATTTTTTGCAGTTTCCCAAACTACTTGAATATTTACTCCAAAATAATCGTGAACCAGTAAATCTCTCATTCCACTAATTTCCCGCCAAGGTATTTCTTGCGATTGGTCTTTAATATCGGGAGGTATTTTCTTACTTGCTTCCCCAATAATTTTAATTACTCTAATCAATGCAAATTGTGTCTTTTCATCTTTGTTAAAATCTTCAAACGTCATTTCATTGGTGAAAGCAATACCTTTATTGACGGAATCATAAATATCATTCAAATAGTCAAAATAATCCCTTTGATTTTTCATACGGTAATTGTTTCATTTAAAATATTCTGACTGATTCTTGGTTTTAACGAATCTTTCATTACTAAATCAACATTAAGTTGTAGTTTATCGGAAAGATAATTTTTCAATTCAATAAATTTTAATAAAGTTGGCGTCTTTGAAAAAGATATAAGTATATCTAAATCACTATTAATATTTTGCTGATTTCTTACATATGAACCAAAGACTTCTATTGAAGTAACATAATACCTTTGACTAATGTAGGGAAGTAACTCTCTAAGCAATAATAATATTTCATCTAATTCTTTTTTCATATTCAAAAAATGCTATATTTTATTTAATTATTCAACTATATTCTAAAACGTATAACGATTTTGCCGCTAACCGGCAGCCCAGAACAGACGGCTAAGTTAAAAATGTAATGCCGAAGTTTAAGCATACGGTGCGTATTTTGCGTCAGCACGCACCGGATGCAAATTTGATTATTAGAAAGTTAGGTTAGAACAACAATACCGAAACGGAACGATCAACCTAAAATTCCCAATTCCGCCGAGTGCGAGTATGCGGTCGGGTTGATTGGTTGGTCAGGCAACATTTTACATATCCACGTTTCTTATTAAAACATTCTTATTAATGGTTAATAAATAATATAAACCGAATGCAAAAGTTATTAGCATTATTGGAAATAATAAACTATCAGGAGCAATGATTTTATTCATTCTGGTCAAAGTTTCTTTAGATGAGTTTACAACATAATTTATAAGTAATAAAAACAAAGCTAATAACTTTAATGAAGCCGGTATCATTAGTATAACTGAATATATCTTTATAGCTGTTGTTTGCTTCTTATTATTGGATATTATTAGGACTAAAACCGTTGTAACAATTGCTAGATATATTAACGACATAATCCTTCCAAAAAATAACAAGTTAGCAATATTCTCTAATAGTACGTAAAAGGATAAAATTAATAAGGACCATATAAAAAATTTACTTCTATACACAACGAAGTTTTTATTAAATAATTTATAATAAGAATCTTCTTCTATAGATTTTTTTAATTCAATTTGCTCCTCAATTGCTTTAACTTTTCCAGGATATTTTTCTTTTTCAATTCTATTTAAAATATCATACAATTCAGTAATTGAATATTTTGAATAATCAGGCAAAACATTTTGTGATTCATTCATATATTAACCTTTATTTTATTGCTATAGTACTTACGATGTTATTCCCCAAATGTTCAAATAGTCCCCTTAATAAGTCCATAAATTGCTAAAAGAATTGACGTGACAAAAAATATTAATAATGACGCGACATAAATCATATCCTTTGTAGTCAAATTATCAAGGTTACGTATTTTACTACGATTCATTACAACCAAATATGCTAAGAAAGAAATGAAAACAATGACGGTTAATAGCGGGCTAATAAAAGGGGATGCATATTTAGTAAGCGATTTACTAAATTGGTTTAGATGCATCCTAAATACGATTGCAGCTGCAAAAAATAGTAGAGTAATAATAGTGTTTAATAATTTTCGCTTTTCGCTCATAAAATAAATTCAAATATGATTTTCTTACCTAACTATTACTTATACTGCACCGATTTATAAGTCTGTGAATAAATATATGCACGGTGCCGAATCCTCTGTAGCGGACAGGTTTATGTATTCCAATAATCTTCACTTGTGCACAAGCATCTCTCAAATAAATTTTCTGAATAATCATTGCGAATTGTATTAATACTTGCGAGTTTATCTGTAGAGTTCCGCGCCCTGATAATCCAAAGAAGATTTCCTTCTCTGTCATTCCTATTTCCCGCTGTGTGTACCAAAAAGTTTTCCCTCAATAATTATTTTTCTGAAAGATCAAAGAAGACATCTTTAGGAAAAGATGTCTTCTTTATATGATTAATTTAATTATACTTTCTACTTTATCCAAGCATTAAGTAAAAAAAATTCTTACACAGAGTACACACAAAGTTTCGCAGAGATTTAAAACTCTGTGCAACTCTCATAGGCGTCAACTTAAGAAATTACGGATATATAATATTGATGTTAAAATTATTACAAATTTATTCAAATACGCAGGAATTTGTAAATCCTCTACAAGGATTTATCTCTGTAAAATGAACTCTCTTCTACAATAATTTTACCTCTACGAGGTATTAAAACATCGTAGATGTTTAATTGTTGTAGAAGTTTAATAAACCCAACAAATACAGTATCCTCGTAGAGGATATATAAATGCTTTTTGCATATTAAAGTTAAATAATTATAAGAGTTAGAAACCTCGTGAGAGAAATTAAGTTGACGCTAATGTGTGCAACTCTGTGATTTCCTCAGTGAAACTCTGTGTCACTATTCCTTCAGCAATTTAAACGGCTACCTTCAAGTTACTAATGAAAAATATTCAACTATAAATATCATCATTCTATTCTTGCAACCTTGAAGCTCACTTTAGTTTTTCAATTTAGAATTACCAGTCCACAACAGACCACAAACAACAAACCACAGACAACAGACAGCCAACAAGTCCAACCTCAATCCGCTTTGTATTGAGTAAGCTTTTCCCCGCGTGACAAATGACTATTGACGGTTCTTTTCGCTTTTTGTGTTCGCTTAGTGCCATTCCTTTTTGTTTGGATTTATTAAGGATGCTTATTTTAATCTAAATTCGCAATAAAGTAGTTTTTAGCTTCAATTATGTAGTCTGCAGAGGCAATTATGTGACTTAATATCACAATTATGTTCCTTGCAGAAGCAATTATGTAGTCTTCACTGTGCGTCTAGTCATTTATAGCTCTCATTATGTTACATCGAG
>JAKAKL010000072.1 GCA_021824565.1 Bacteroidota bacterium
AATATTTTCTTTACAAGCTCTTGAACCATCGGGATTCTGGTAGAACCTCCGACAAGAATAACTTCATCAATTTGTGAAGCTGAAACCCCCGCATCTTTCATTGCCTGCTCGCAGGGTATTCTTGTTTTCTGAACAAGATCGTCGATAAGCTGTTCAAACTTTGCTCTTGTTAAAGTTATGTTTAAGTGTTTCGGACCGTCTTGAGTAGCTGTAACGAACGGCAGATTTACATCAGTCGACGAAGAAGAAGAAAGCTCGATCTTAGCTTTCTCGCCTGCTTCTTTTAATCTTTGGAGAGCCATAGGATCTTTACGAAGATCGATTCCTTCCTGCTTCTGGAATTCGGAGGCAAGATAATCAATAATTCTCTGGTCAAAGTCGTCGCCGCCAAGATGAGTATCGCCGTTAGTGGATTTAACTTCAAATACGCCGTCGCCTAACGCAAGGACGGAAATATCAAAAGTACCGCCGCCTAAATCGTAAACAGCTACAGTATGATCTTTATTCTTCTTATCAAGACCGTAAGCTAGAGCAGCGGCAGTGGGTTCATTTATAATTCTTCTTACCTTTAAGCCTGCAATTTCGCCCGCGTCTTTAGTAGCCTGGCGCTGTGAGTCATTAAAGTAAGCCGGCACTGTAATAACCGCTTCGGTTACTTCCTGACCAAGATATTCCTCGGCAGTTTTTTTCATCTTCTGAAGGATCATTGCGCTTATTTCAGGCGGAGAATAAACTCTGTCGCTTATTTTTACGCGCGCAGAATTACCGTCGCCCGCAATAACTTCGTAAGGGACTTTGGTCTTTTCATCCTGAACTTCGCTGACAACTCTTCCCATAAATCTTTTTATAGAGAATATAGTGTTTTTAGGATTTGTTATAGCTTGTCTTTTTGCAGGCTGCCCGACCAAACGGTCGCCGTTTTTAGTAAATGCGACAACTGACGGAGTTGTTCTGCCTCCTTCAGAATTAGGAATTACAACCGGGTCGTTGCCTTCCATTACTGCAACGCACGAGTTTGTAGTGCCTAAATCTATTCCGATTATCTTACCCATCTTGTTTTTCTACTCCTTAATATAATAAGCGGTTCCGGAAACAACCGGAACCGTAAGATTAATAATTTAGTTATTTAATTTCTATTGTCTTTTCTTTTTGAGATTTAACTTCAGCTTTTGGGACTGAAATTGTCAGAATGCCGTCTTCAAATTTAGCTTCGATGCCGTCGGCGTTAATGTCTTCAGGCAATCTAAATAATCTCTTGAAATTTCCGAAATATCTTTCACTTCTCAAAATCTTTTTTTCTTTTTGATCCTTAGATAAATCTTTCTTCTCGCCGTTTACCGTTAAGACATTATCTTCTAACAAAATCTTAACGTCTTCCTTTTTTACTCCGGCAAGCTCAACCTCAAAGTTGATCTTGTCTTCAAGCTCAATTATATCTACACGCGGGCTAAAAGTAAGACCGTAATCAGAATCGAATTTGGAAAAATCATTAAAGAATTTTCCGCAATTGCCGTAAAATGATCTTTCAAAATCTTTTGCCGGCTGAAATTTAACGAATGTCATTTTGTGCTCCTATATTTTATTTAATTTTTTTAGTCTTAACCATTCAATCTAAATGCCAGCCGCTGTTTTTTAATTATCTTATTATTTTCAAATAAGTTAGTTACAAAATGACTTGTTCTGCTAAGGCGGTCATTATGACGTAGCAGCGGCAATCTTGTCGCACAAACACAATTTTATTCAGAAAGTTATGACAGTTTTTCTAAAAATGATTATCTTGCACACATAATTTTTAAGAGGTATTAGGTTGTTCAATTTAGAAAGTTTTGATATAAAACTTGACACGGAATATATCGGCAGGAACTTTATTTACACAGATGAAATAGAATCAACAAATACTGTCTTGCTGAACAGAACAAACAAATTTAATACTGACGGCACTGTAATTTTAGCTGAAAAGCAGACAAAAGGCAAAGGGAGAAAAGATCGCACGTGGTACAGCGCCAAAGGACAGAATCTGACATTTTCAATATTGCTTACAAGCAAAAAGTATTTTGGGAAAAATTTTAATCTCTTAAATTTTGCCGCGTCGTTATCGGCAGCATTTACGCTGGAAAATCTGTTTCAGGTTAAGCCCGAACTTAAATGGCCCAACGATGTTTTAATCAACGGGAAAAAAATTTGCGGCATATTATTAGAATCCACTTCTCAAGGCAGCAAAATTGAGCGCGTGGTAATTGGAGTCGGACTTAACGTTAACCAGGTAATTTTTCAAGGCAGCTTTAACCTTGAGCCGACCTCAATAAAACTTGAGCTCGGCGGAGAAAGCCTGAGCAGAGAAAAAATTTTAGCGGAGTTCTTAAATACTTTTGAAGAAACAATTGAAAGAATTCCGAATGAAGCCGGCGCGATTTTCCGTGAATGGAAAGAACGATGCAGGCTTATCGGTGAAAAAATTTCAATATCGGAAGAAGGCACAACAAAGTACGGAATATTTGACGACATCGACAGCGAAGGATATCTTCTATTAAAGACAAAATACAAAATTGAAAAAATTCACTACGGCGATGTGAGCGCGGCAAAATGATAATTACCTGCGATGTCGGCAATACAAGTATTAAGACGGCTCTGTTTAATGATAATGAAATATACGAACTACAAACCTTCAATGAGTCTGCAAAGCTTTTTAATTATTTAAATGCGAAATCGCCGGATAAATTTGCATTGTCGTCCGTAGTTCCTGCGGCAACTGAAGAGATAAAAGGTTATTTGCAGAAGAATTTTCATTTGTCTCCGTTTATTATTACTAAAGATGTCAAGCTCAATTTGAAAATTAATTATCTCTCTAAAGAAACATTGGGTATTGATAGGATTTGTTCTGCCGAAGGCGCTTATAATATTTTTAGGAATTCCGATTTTTACAAAAATTATTCTGAGAAAACGTTTATTGTAACAATAGATTTGGGAACAGCGACAACTATAAACGTAATTAAATTTCCGGGTGAGTTTGACGGCGGATTAATTGCGCCCGGTGTAAAGACGATGTTCGATTCTCTTTCACATAACACTGCGCAACTACCAATTGCCGATGAAAATAATTATCATAATTTTATCGCGCAGGATACAAAATCATCTATTGCAAGCGGCGTAATAAACTCAACTGCAGGATTGATCGATAGAACTTTGAACCACATAATAAGTTCTTACCAAACTAACGACTTGAAAATCTATATAACAGGCGGGAATGCAGATAAAATTATTCCTCACTTAAATTTTGAATTTTCATATCAAAAGGCATTGGTGCTTTTAGGGATAAAAGCGATAGCAGATATTAACTAACTTTCAAAAATGTGTTATCGATAAGCCTTGTGTTCCCTATTCTGCATGCTATTAAAGCAAGATAACGTTTGCCTTCAATTAAATTATCCGGTACGAGAAAGTTTTCAGCATCGACAATTTCCACATAATCAATCTTTGAAGAATCAACTGAATTAATTTCATTTATCATCTGGGAAATAATAATATCGGGAATCCGCTCTCCTTCTTTTACTAATTTTTCCGCAAGTTTAAGTGAACGGGATAAGACTAAAGCGTCTTTTCTTTCGTTATCCGACAAATAAACATTCCTTGAACTCATTGCTAATCCGTCCGTCTCGCGGATAATAGGGCATACAATTATTTTCAAATTATATTTTAAATCCTTAACCATTTGTTTGATTACGGCTACTTGCTGCGCATCCTTCTGACCAAAGTAAACATAATCCGGACTTATGGAATTAAATAAGATTGAAACGATCGTTGCTACGCCTTTAAAATGAGCCGGGCGAAATTTCCCTTCCAATGTAGATGAAATATTTGTTACATCGACAAATGTCTGGTAATTATGGGAATATATTTCTGATGCGTCCGGATAAAAGAGATAATCAACGCCGTTGGCTGAAAGTAATTTTTTATCTCGATCTAAATCACGCGGGTATTTATCAAGGTCTTCAGTCGGAGAAAACTGAGTTGGGTTTACAAAAATTGAAACGATCGTAACATCGGCTTGTTGTTTAGATTTTTTTATTAGAGATAAGTGACCATAGTGAAGAAAGCCCATTGTCGGAACGAGTCCTATTTTTTTACCGCCTATTTTAATTCTTGTTGACAGCCGGTGCATCTGATCAACATTTGTAATAACTTTTATAGTTGCCTCAAGACATTAAAGTTAGAATATTAAAAATATTATTTTTTAATTCTTTCCTCGGTGAAATAACATCGACAAAACCTTGTTCAACCAAGAATTCAGATTTCTGAAATCCTTTCGGCAAATCTTTTCCAATAGTTTGCTTTATAACTCTCGGACCAGCAAATCCGATCAAAGCCTGCGGCTCTGCAATATGGACATCTCCAAGCATTGCGTAGCTTGCCGTTGTTCCGCCGGTAGTTGGATCAGTTAAAACAGAAAGATACGGCACGTGCGCATCAGCCAGGCGCGCTAATCTTGAACTTGTCTTAGCCATCTGCATAAGTGAAAATGCACCTTCCATCATTCTTGCGCCGCCGCTCGCTGAAATAATGATCAATGGAATTTTATTCTTATAAGCGCGGTCAATTAGTCTTGCTAATTTCTCACCGACTACGGAGCCCATGCTGCCGCCGATAAATTTAAAATCCATACAGCCTAAAGCTACGTCCATTCCATTTATTTTACCGGTTCCGGTTCTTACTGCATCATTCAAGCCGAGCTTTTTAATTGTCTCGTGAATTCTATCTTTATATTTTTTAGTATCTTCAAACTGCAAAGGATCGCCGGATCGCATTTTTTTATCCGTCTCTTTGAAACTGCCTTTGTCTAAAAGTATTTCGATATATTCCTGGCTTCCTATCCTGAAATGGAAAGAACATTTAGTGCAAGTCCACAAATTATTTTCCAATTGTTTTTTATGAATGATCTCTCCGCAGTTAGTACATTTTTCCCAAAGTCCATCGGGCAAATCTTTTTTTTGCGAGTCGGGAGAAATATTTTCTTTTGATCGTTTAAACCATGCCATGTGAAATCTCTATTGTGTTATGTCTGCAGTTATAGTTAAAAGCTTGCGCGAATTTTTAGGATCATTGGTATTGATAAAAACTGTTCTTGATACTTTCCCTATCTTGCCTGAAGAATCAAATTGAACGCGTATTTCACCGGTACCTCCCGGCAAAATATTTTTATCTTTTATCACCGCCGCAGTGCAGCCGCATGATGTTGTAATGTTTTTTATGTTTAGAGTGTTATTCCCTTTGTTAACAACTCGGAAAATGTAATCAACAACTGCACCTTGTTTTATAGTGCCAAAATCATGTTCGCTTTCAGGATAAAAAGCAACCGGACGAAACAGCGAGTCCACAGGCATTCCGGAAAGAGTCGGTCTGTTATCAGGATAAGCGCGTGTTACAAATAATTTTAGGTCCGGATTGTTCGGGTCGTTAGTCTTTATTGTAACGAAAGTATCTTCCGGTCGGTTCTTCCCGCTGCTTACATAAACAATATCAACATGGGCGGAATCTCCGGGAACCAATTCGTTTTTATCTAAAGTTGCAGTAATACATTTACAAGAAGACTTCACATCTTTTAAGGTTAGCAGCTCTCCGCCGCCGTTATATATTACAAAAGAATGTTCAACAGAAGTTCCAGCAGGCGCATTGCTGAAATCATAATCAATTTTCGGCACTGAAACCACCGGTCCTATCGTTTGTGCAGCAATAAATGAGAAACAAAAGAATACGATGCTAAAAACTTTTCTTATCATTTTTCCTGTCCTTAACAATAAAATTTTTTAGATAATTAGGTTCAAGAAAATCAAAGCTCGTCGTTTTAAACTTATCGCCAAACATCTTTGCCCAACGAGCAACATAAAAAGAGCCTGGCGAGCTGATATTATTTCTAATTCCTACAGGAGCAGATGCTGCTGTATTTCCAAAAACAAGTTCATTATTAATTTTTAGATGAAACTCATCGAGCGTTAAGATGTTGAGATTCTCCGCAAATATATAATTATTAGATTTAATTTGAAACTTGGCGAAATAAATTTCTTCAACATTTACCTTGTTGGCTATTACAAATTTGCTTCCCTCAGGCAGGAAATAAGACAACTCAAGCGCCAGCGCTTCAAAAGTCGGCACGGGAATTATCGGCAGGCTTGAACCGTAAGCGATTCCTTTTGCAGCCGACATTCCAATCCTCAAGCCCGTAAACGAACCTGGTCCGGAAGAGACTGCAATTGAGCTAAGTTCGTTTGGCTTTATTCCGCAAGACTTAAAAATTGCATCGATCATCTCAAATAATTTTTCCGCGTGAGAATTTTTTAAGTTTAAATTTGATTCGTAAAATTTATCGTCTGAAAAATAAACACACACACTGCAAGTGCTCTGGGATGTTTCAATCGCTAAAATCGGACCTTCATTCATATTGTCTAAAGTCAAATGTTCTTGAAAAATCTTCAGCTAAAGTAATGCTGATTTCTTTCCTTTGATGAGGAAGAACCTGCGGGATCAAGTTTCCCCACTCTATAAAAGTTATTGCGCCGTTGTTATTTAGGTAATCGTTTATGCCGATATCAAAAAGCTCAGCGGGATTATTAATTCTGTAAAAATCAAAGTGATAAAAATCGTACTTCCCCGAATATTCATTAACAATTGCAAAGGTCGGGCTGCTTACATTTTCAATCCCGAAGTTTTTCAAGGCATGTTTAATAAAAAACGTTTTGCCTGAACCTAAATTTCCATTTAAGACTATAACATCGCCCGGAGCTAAAATTTCTATAAACTCGTTTGCAAGCGAAACAGTTTCTTCTTCGCTATATACTTTTTTTGAAAAAGGAAGTCTCACTATTATTTCGGTTCCATTGTTATTACAGGCAAAATCATTTCTTCCATTGATATTCCGCCGTGCTGAAAAGTATCTTTATAATAAGTCAAATATTTATGATAGTCCGTCGGATAAACAAAATAAAAATCTTCCTTCGCAATTATGTAATTGATAGTAACTCCTCTTCGTGGAAGTTTAAAGTCATCCGCGTTCTTAATATAAACGGCATGCTTTTCATCCACCTTAAGATTTCTTCCGTACTTGAATCTTAAGTTAACGGATGCTTCTTTATCACCAAGGACTTTAGCACCTCGCAGCGAGCGGATGCTGCCGTGGTCTGTTGTAACAACTATCTTCACATTGTTCAACCCGGCAAGCGCTTTGAAAGTTGCAAACAAAGATGAGTGCTTGAACCAGCTGTCGGTTAAAGATCTATACGCCGGTTCATCCGGCGCAATTTCTTTAAGAAGATCGGAGTCGGATCTTCCGTGCGCAATCATATCAAGAAAATTCACTACTACAGCGGTGAGATGATTGTTCTTGTAAGAAAGAATATTTTGTTCAAAATTTCTTCCTACTTCCGGATCAATGATCTTAATATATTTTAGTTCATTCCGCAGTTTAATTCTTTTTCTATCTAACAAAAGCTGCAGCAATTCCTTTTCGTATTTATTCATGCTCTTCTCATCGTCGTCGCCGTTGGTCCAGTACTGCGGATAATTTTTTTCTATTTCAGATGGGAACAAACCGCTGAACAGCGCATTCCTTGCATACGGAGTTGCCGTCGGCAGAATTGCATAATAATATTCTTTATCTATCTTAAAATATTCCGACAAATGCTTTTCCATTATCAGCCACTGATCAAGCCGGAGGCAATCTATAACAAAATAAAATACGGAAACGTTGGGTTCACTAATAAGATGTTTTAAAACATATTTCTGAGAAATTTCCGGCGTTAGAACAGGCGTATTAATGTCTCCAGGCGAAGTGGTCCACTTACGATAATTCCTTTCGACAAATTTAGAAAATTCTTTGTTGCCCTCTTTTTTCTGATCGTTAAGAGACTGCCGCAAATTAATTCCCGGATGTGTATCAAGCTCAACATCCCAGTTGACGAGCTTTAGATAAATTTCTATCCACTCGGCAAAATCCATATCATTTAAAAAAGCTCTTGAAATTTCATTGAAATCCGAAAGATAATCCTTCGCTGCATATTGACTGGATATTCTTTTCCCTTCCAATAATTTTTTACAAACAAGAAGGACCTGGCTGGGATTAACCGGCTTGGTCAAATAGTCTGCAATCTTTCCGCCTATTGCTTCGTCCATCAAAGTTTCTTCTTCACTTTTGGTAATCATTACCACCGGCAGATTCGGATACATATCTTTAATCTGGCTCAGCGTTTCAAGACCGCCCATGCCCGCCATCATTTCATCAAGAAAAATTAAGTCATATTCATTTTCTTTAACCGAAGAAAGCGCATCTTCGCCGTTGGTTGCGGTATCTACTGCATATCCTTTTTCAGATAAGAAAATGATATGCGAACGGAATAATTCGATCTCATCATCCACCCATAATATTTTTTTCTCTTTCATAGTTACTTTTTAATTAGTTAAAAAATATATTTTAAATTCTATAATTGATAATACAAAAATTTGACGTCGCAAGCACTGAATAATTATCGACAGTTTCTATTACTGAATTGAAATGTGCACATCCAAACCGGCTTCGTTAGAAGTAGACGGAGGAATTCTCGATGCTCCAACCGGCGTAACAGATGTCCTGGTATAAAAAATTGCAATAGTAACTTTTGAGCTTATGGTATATTTAACTCTCGGCTCAACGGTTACTCTATTGGTTCCATCCTGCGGAGTTCCGCCGTCAACATAAGCGTTCATATTGTATAGCACCGTTGACGTTTGAGAATTAGTATAAGAGAAGCTAAACTCAATATCATTTTTTAATGATATGCCGAAGATCGGCAATTCAAATCCGGATTTAGAATAACCCGCAGTAATTCCAATATCTCGCGAAAATGATTCGGTAATACTTGCAGTTGAAATTCCCAGATCGTATGTATCGTGTGTTGAATACTTAACACTGCTCGTTAGATTACCATTCCAGAGCGGCAGGAAGGTAAAATTAATTCCGGCTAACGGCGAGAAGCCGTAATCAACTCTCTGACTTTGTGTTATTCTTGTACCGTCGGGAGAAATATACCAGCCTTCAGTATAAGTTGATGAGTATGAATGGTCCAAAGAAACTCTTTGCGCAAATGATTTGAAGATTGACAACTTCTCCAATCCATCCCAGCTTATTGTCCAGTTTGGTCGCGGTACATAGCTCGCAAAATTCTTTAAGAAACTAAAGTTTGAAAATATCGGCAGACTCTCAAAGCCCTGCACAAATGCGTTTGATAAATTCTGCTGAGGATTTTGAGCATTTGGATTATAAAGCTGGCTCACTCTTTTAATACCGCTTTTCAACGCACTTAAAAATAAAAATGGCGGCAGACTCAAAAACGATCTTGAAATAGTTCCGCTGGAACTTATAGATTGGATGCTTACGTTACCGCGGTTGTCGGATTGCAGCGTAGTACTCTTATTCATCGACCATCCAACATGCCAGTTCAAATCAATTCTCGCACCATCCCACAATGGTTTTGACGTTGAGAATGTTAGATCATTGCTTTGTGAAAAAGCATCCTGCAAAGTTAAACTGTCAATCCTTCTCCCTACATCCGATCCCAATCCCAGCATAAACAATCTCGACGGTCCGTCGGTATAATGGAATGAAAGCCCGAAGAAATTATTAAGTCCCGTGCCTGCTCCTAATATTCCCGACTTAGAAAGGCTATTGGTGTTGCTGAAGTTCAAAGAAATAGATTCGTAATCAAAAAGTAAAACCCTAACAAAGGTCTTCGCATAATTTAAAACCTGTTTTAATTGAATCTTTCCTTTTTTGATTTTCACAGTGTCTTTAGAAGCTAACGTGTCTTTCACCAGAGAAGTATCTTTTCCATTCAGCTTGGAAATTTCCGGCTCTTTATTTACTCCTCCTCTGTTTTGCTGCTGCATCATTTCATTTCGTCTTCTTTCCTCTTCGACCATTCTCTCGTTATTCTGCTGGAAATTTTGACTGTTAAAATTCTGCGAATTGTTGGAAGAATTACTTTCTTCAAATAACGGATCCATCAAAGATTTTAACCGCAGTGTAATTCCAACCGTGCTCCTCTGGCTGAAGCCGGCGCTTCGACCAGCGTTCTGCTGGCTAAAATTATTATTCCACTGATATGAGACATTATAGCCGCTCGTCAATGATAAATACTGATCGATGTTCCAAAGGCTCGGCAGCCTGGGACTTGTATTTATGCTTAAGCTTTGCTGATATGAATAATCCTGTCCGAAGAATGCGCCTGAAAAGATATCATGCCATATCTGGCTTTCTGTTCTCTGGTTATTGTTATTATCCGTTTCAAGGTATGCTAGAGAAGAATTTATGTTGAGATTGAAATTGCTTGAAAGATTTAGCAAGCCTCCATCATCAAATTTCCATGAGGTGCTGAAGCCGCGCGTAGTAGCAAAGTTTCTCGATACAATTGGAACAGACGCCGTATTATCTATCGGTCTATTTATATTCACGTTTCTCATTCTGCTTGCTGTAATATTGAATGAAAAATTCTGCGGGACATAATAAATTTTCATATCCCTGTAATCTTTAAACAGACTTAATATTGTTCCGAAGAAAGGAATTTTAACCGCGTAAATATAATCATCCGGACTCATGTTTAAGCCGTAGTTAAGATTTGCGTTCCACTGCCAGCTTTTATTTGAAATTACTGTTGGGTTCCTGCTGAATGTTTTATTATAATTAAATCCAAGCGTAATTGCGTTAAAAGTATCCTGGATTAACCAATAAGAAGAAGGAATCTTCAAACTAATACTCGAAGCAGACCAGCTATCCGATACATTGATCGACTGCGTTGATGTAATTAACTGCTGCGGCGTTTCTGTAATAACTTTATGCGTTTTGCTCGAGTCATTAATAGAATTTTGAATTTGCTGCGCCGCGGAAGTAACATTTATGTCCGTTCCGGGTAAATATTGCGGAATGCCTACCGATTCCGAATGCGAATAATTTAAACCCAGGCTGCTGCCCGGCAGATGTATCGGCAGAAGTTTAAGCACATCAAGGCTTGCCGACAAGCTCCAATTTTTAGTGTCCACCCTCGAACCGAATCTATCCGATAAGCTGTGGAAATATGGATCCTGATGGCTCATATTAAAATTCACAGTCATAAGGTCGGCAAGCCTTATCGAAGTTCCAAAACTGTACGCCGACCCGGGATGATTATCGGCGTTAAGAACTCTTAATTCGTCAAGCCAGACAGTGCCGGAAACAAAGCGCGGCTTATTTGTCAAGTTCGTAATATTGGTTATACCAAAGGTTAAAAATCTTATAGATGTTAAAGTCGGCTGCCCTTTAACGGCATAGGAAATATCTCCTTTCTTATCAATATAAACTCGAGCCACATTGCCAGTAGTATCAAGATTTTGTTTTACCGCTGTTAATTCCTGGAAAATAATATCAACATCATTCCAGCCGGGTTTTACAGGCTGCCGGTATTCGTAGTAATTCGATGTATCTGTACCGAATTTTAAATACACCTCCGAAGTGTAGCCTCCGTTAGTAGTATCCGCAACGTTATCGGTAAGAATATTCGGATGATCGTCGCCGTGAACAAAGAATTTAAGTTCTTTATAATTAAAAATATCAAGCGGCTGAAATAGATATTTTACTGCTTCGCGCGATTGTCCTGCCGGCAAACCTGATAAAATCAGGCTTAATGATTGTTCATTAAGATAAACAGTCTGGTTCGGCTGAGTAGGATCGATAGGACGGGTTACACCGGGAGGGCTGTAATAATCAATATTGTCCTCAACGTTAACTACTGAAACTGATAGGGTTGTATCATTTGGATTAGCGCGCTGCCATTGGTTTCCAACAAGATTGAATTCCGCAAATCGCAGATGAATTTGATCGCTGGCTCCCGCTGCAAACATTCGTATGTATTCCACATCTGAAAATGTCGGCTGTCCCACTGTTAACGTAGTATCTTTAAGTGGAACCCTGATAAGATACCAGCCGCCGTTGTCTCCGCCGCCGGCAATGTAAGGATTTGTTGTAGTATTAGTGTCTAACGGAATTGCATATCTAAAGTAGCTGTCTACTTGATCAAGATTACCATTCCCGTTTAGATCTTCCGTATCCGGGATTCTGCCAATATCGGTAAGTACAGCATTGCCTTCTGTTCCATTAATGTTATAATACTTATTGATATTTGGCTGCCCGCCGATATAATCAGGTGTATTCGTGTTTAACGAAAAATCATCGCCGCTTGGATCAGGCTTAGTAGAATTATATTTCTGCCGTTCAGCAGCGTCGTCCATACCATCGATACCGACATCGGCAGAGGGCACTAATATTCCATTATGGTTTATGTCTTCTGTGTGAAGTATTCCATCCGGAATATCTGCTTCGCTGATTCTGCCAAGATCGATATACACACTATCTTTTCTTAACGTACCGGCAGATATGTGCATCCAAAATTCTATGAACTGAATATTCTGCGACTGTAAATTAGCAGCGGTAGATGAAAGCGCCTTCATCATTCCTCCCCAGCTCTTTTGAGGATTAGGAAGAGGACCGTATGATCTATATCCGTATGTATTGTATGTACCGGGTGAATCAGGCAGAAAAACAAAATCCATTACCGGAACTTGCTGATCACTAGCCGAAGCATATTTTCTCGTTCCCCAAATCGTATGGATATTAACATCGGACGGAGTAATTGAATACCACAAACTTTTCGCTTTATAATTCATCATATCCTGTTTCGATACCCCCGCTAACGACGGAATATCATCAGGAGGACTTAAATCCTTCCATGCTGTGTATGCAACACCGATTGGGATTATTACTTTCGCGCCTTCAAAATCATCTACATAAGCAACGCTCTTTCCCTGGTCGTCCGGTATGTTGCTTATTTTCGTATTTGGATTGGGATTCATATGCGCATATTCGCCGGTAAGCGAAATCGAGGACATTGACTTTGTCGATATAATGTTATCAAGGGCTTTAGTTACAATTGGAAGATCGGCGCTGGTAGAAAAATCAACTCCCATAATTGTGTTGCTCAAAGGCTCTTCGCCGATTCTAACTTTGTCGCTGAGAGTTTGCTGATTTAAGTTCAATAATGAAAACCCTAATTTCGTCTTATCCGAAAAATTAAAAACGCCTCTTGCACCCACAAGAGTTTTTGACGCAAGCTGGAAAAGATCATTTTGCTCGTATGTAATATTTAAATTTGCGCCCGGAACTAACGCCGCATCGTTACGAATAGTCAACTGACCGACATTATAATCCATGCTGTAATCAACTCCGGGAGTTAGTTCCCTTCCATTCAAAGTAACTCTGACAGAATTTTCAACAACGTTAAAACCAAGTTGATAAACTGAACTTGCTTCTCCTGAATATTGTCCGGTCAATTCCCATTTATCATGCGCCTGATCATTCTGAGTAGTTTGAAGTGTATCGTAAACACTTTGGAATGCTAATGAATCAGGAATGCCAGCAGGCAGATTTTTACCAAACGGCTCAAGAGTCGGGAAAATAATTTCTCCTTGCACCGGGAGAATATCACGACCCGGATACCAATCGAAAATATTGTCGGGAGTAGGATTGCCCGATGCGTCTGTATTATCAAGACCGAACGCATTTAACAGACGTACCGTTGTTCCATTTGTAGCTTGTATACTGGTAACTGGATCGCCGGCTGGAACTTCATATTTTACATTGAAAACAAATCCTTCCTGCTTAATGTTTACTCCGCCTATCGGATAAATATTTTTTAGCAGCAGCCGCCATGCGTCTTTATAAGTAGGCAGTAAATTCCTCGGCTTGACAAGCTGAAGCACAAGAGGTTTAGATGTGTCGCCCGCGGTAGAATTCAAGAACTCGCCATGGAAAGTATCATTCTGTGGAAATCCAGGAACGGATGAAACACGATAAGCAACGGCGATAACATCATTGTCTTGTATTTGCGTATTAAAAGTCAGCATACCGGTATATTGATTTAAGGTATAGTCGACATTGGGTGTTAAAAGAACAAATCTTCCTACTTCCGTTTGTCCGGGAACCGGGTTTGCTATAGTTCTCATAGAGTCCGGATAAGTTGGTCCAGAACCATCAGGTTTATTTGGATTTGGTAATCCTTTAAGATCTATATAAGCAGCTACCTGTCTTTCTTTTGAAGGATCATAAACTCCGTTGCCTTGAGATTTCCAAACTTGAATATCAGTTATAGTATAATCAGACATTATTTGTGGAGTTGCACTGCCGTAATATTTATTAAATATATTAAGATCAGGTGCAGTGCTGGCATAAACCGTGTCGACAAAATAATTATTAGTCGCATAGTTGTAAGCTCTAATAGAAAAATTTTGCGAAGTAGCTCCGCCGTTAACAGCAACGGTTTTTATCTCGCCTTTTTTCTGGCTTGCCAAAGTGGTTAAAGTTAATGGTCCAAGTTTGAATGTTGCTTTCACGCCAAACAGAGCTTCGCTTCCGCCGACGAGAGGAGAAGTCTCAAGAGAAACATTTCCGGCTTCAACACTTTGCACGATCTCATCTTCGTAGCCGGTGTATTTTATTTTTAACTGGTTCTGGTATTCAAAAGTTCTTTCTGTATTCCAGTCGGCGCTGATATTTAATTTATCGCCGATAGTTCCGTCAACATTTATTTGAACCTGCTGCTGGAAGTCCGGCTGATTGGTTGTATTGCCAAGATTCGATGCGGTTATTCCTTCAGTAGTTTGGTTCATCCATGCTCCGTGAATGTCTACTGCACCGCCTATTCTAAGGCTTATCTTCGGCTTACCGAAAATACTAAGTACGCCAACGCTCGGCAGAGGGATTTCGAAATTTGTAAAGCTCTGTATCAATTGACCAAGCTCTTCTTTAGAGCCTTTGTATACGTATGTATTCGAGATCTGATCCCACGATTCTTTTGCGTTTTGAGCGAGGCTTAATTTCAAATATTCATCTATCGGCATCCGGAGTAAAATTTTAGACTCATGACCTGAAGTGGTTTCGCGAATCTCAACATACTTGCCCGTAGAGTCTATTGTAATAGTCCTGTTCATTGTGCCTTGAGAAGGCTGCGCATAGAATCCGGATTGACTGCCAAGATTAAATTTCACATAAGGAGCATCAGTTCTTGAATTGTTGAAATACTTCAGCCGCGCGGTTGAGTCAATCGCCATTGAATCAATCTTGACGGTATCTTTTATAGTATGAAGAGAATCTAATTTGCGAAGTGTATCTTTCTTTGCGGTTAATGAATCCGAAGCTGTTTCATTACTCGGCGTCTTCAGCTCGCCGGGAGATGTTAAAGGAATGCTAAGAGGTTTTGATAAATTATTATTTTTGTTTTGCCGTAGACTATTTTCATTTTGAGCTTCAAGCTGCTCCAGCTTTTGATTCTTTAAATTATAATTAAAGAAAACATCAATCCAGCAGGCTTGGTTAAGCTGAGTACTCGATGGAGAATCAAAGCCAAGATTAATTGCCGCATAAAATAGTACCGTTCCAAACAAACAGAAGCGGACAATCTCCCAAATCAATTTTATGATTCTATAAATGATACGAATCCCTTAAACGAAATTATTAAAATTAAAATTGTATAAAGTTTATATGGAAATCCTCCAAATTTATTTTTTTTGAGTGAAAAAATTATACAAATATATTTTTAATATCAACTTTGTTCTCATTAATATTTCCGGGCGTTAAATTATGATTTATCTAATATTGTTTTAAGGTAAATTTTTTGTCGCTCAAATTATTTTCCTCTTGAGTCAAAAAAGTTTTTCTCAAGCGGCTAAAAAATAATTATTCTTTTGTAAATCGTTTGATCAAGCTTTCATATCCGGGAAATAGTTCTGAAAGAAAATTTCTCTTTGCCAACTCAAAGTCTTTAAAGTCAAACCCGGGAGACACCGTGCAGCCGATCAATGAAAAAGAATTTTTATCCTTCAATTCGGCGGCAAACCAATCGCCTCTTTTAATTGTTGTCTGGTAGACTTCATCATTAATCAAATTTTTTCCGAGCGTAATTTTTTTCAAGCCTTCCATTTTGTTAAGGAGATAAATCACAATGCTGCTGCCGTCGTAGAAATGCCAGATCTCATCAGACTTGAGGCAATGGAAATTGGATACGTCATTGCCGGCAAGCATAAAATAAATTGAAGTAGCAAAGTTTCTTTTGCCCGAATATCGTTCCGGCAAATACTCCTCTTCATATATTTCGCTTGAGCGGTATATTTCTTTGAAATAACCGCCTTCCGGGTGAGGCGCAAGCTGCAGCTTTGAAATATAATATTGAGCTTTATCGTCAATAACTTTCATTTTTATTTTTCAAGCCGGATATAAAATTTGAATTGATAAATCATACTCAAGGCAAAAGTATGGATAAACAAATAAAAAAAGCGTGCAAATTTAAATGCACGCTTTTTCTGATTGCTAAAAGCTTATCTCGCTTTAAGCGGTACAAAGGAGCGTTTTGTTTCGCCGGTATAAATTTGTCTTGGACGATAAATTCTTGCGCCGGGAGTTTCGCGCATTTCTTTCCATTGCGCCATCCATCCGGGAAGTCTTCCAAGTGCAAACATAACTGTGAACATATTGGTAGGTATTCCCATAGCCCGATAAATAATTCCGCTGTAGAAATCAACGTTTGGATAAAGTTTTCTTTCAATAAAGAAATTATCTTTCAGAGCTATTTCTTCAAGATTCTTCGCAATGTCAAGAAGCGGATCATTTACACCAAGCTCGTTCAAAACGCGGTCTGCAGCGCCTTTAAGAATTTTAGCGCGGGGATCAAAATTTTTGTAGACGCGATGACCGAATCCCATCAACTTAAATTTTGATTCTCTGTCTTTAGCCATGCTAATATATTTCTTATA
>JAKAKL010000032.1 GCA_021824565.1 Bacteroidota bacterium
CAGACTTTATCTGTTATGCCGCCTTTCTGAAAGACAACTACAGCAGTAGAAACTCCTGCGTATGGTTTGAACACGCCGGACGGCATAGAGATAATTCCTTCCAGCTTACATTTATCAATAAGAATCTTTCTGAGATCAATGTGCGCGTTGCTTGTTCCGAACAGAACGCCATCCGGGACTATAACGGCCGCGCGTCCGCCCATTACAAGAAGGTCATAGATTAATTCAATAAAAAGGAGTTCCGTTTTTTTGGTTTTTAACTTGAAGCGGCTGTTTACATCGTTTTCGTCAATTGATCCCTTGAAAGGAGGATTGGCGAGTACTACATCATAAATTTCCTTCTCGTTAAATTTTTTAGAAAGTGTATCCGTGTAGAGAATCTTCGGATTATCTATACCGTGAAGCATCAGGTTCATCGCTCCGATGCGCGTCATTGTTGAATCGAAATCATATCCGGTAAGCGAGTGTGTTTTTAGAAAGTTGAAAAGCTTTTTGTCGGCAATTTTATCGCCTATTAAGTGATGCGGAATACCTTCTTCATCATAATCCAGCACCTCAGAACTCGTGTTGCTTTCAAGTATATGTTGATAAGCATTAAATAGAAATCCTGATGTGCCGCACGCGGGGTCGCAAACTCTTTCCCCGATTTTAGGGTCAATAAGCTTAACCATCATTCTGATTATGTGGCGCGGTGTTCTGAATTGTCCGTTTTTACCAGCGGTGGCCAGTTGGGACAGCAGGTATTCGTACATGTCACCCTGCACATCAACATTCTGTTCGCTGATGTGGAGATCATCTATAATCTTTACAGCCTCTTGCAATAGGGATGCTTTCGGAATAATGAAATACGCATCCTGCATGTGCTGTGTGAATGTGCTTGTCTCTCCCCCAAGGTTACGAAGGAATTCAAATACTTTATCCCGCACATGCTTTAACATCACATCACCGGGAAGCTGGGACCAGTAGGACCAGCGGCACTCTTTATCCTTAGCGAAAAGTGATTTGTACTTTGTGTTTCTCCGCTTAGCCGATGCGATGCCTGCATTGTCGTTATCTTCCAATCTTTTAAGAAAGATTAGATATGACATCTGCTCGATTGCCGTCAGCGGATTAGAAATTCCGCCCGACCAGAATTTATCCCAGAGAGAATCTACTTTTTGTTTTATGTTGGAGGAGGATATCATAATTATATTTTGAAGTTCTTATTATAAATTTTTTTTGACAAAATATTTAAGTAATAAGATAAAACCTTAATTGTATCTTCGGCCATATGAATCTTGTAGTCTATAAGGCGACTTTCTTTTGGGTGAACCAACGAATCTCTTAATTCTTTTGCAATCAATAAGTCTCGCCAATGTCTTGTCGATTTATCAAAATTACTTTTGGCTATCGTTACTAATAAAAATTCAAGTTTATTTTCAATTGATTCGTATTTATCACCATTCGAAATTTTAAATTGTCCTTTGTCTAGGTTGACGCGTTTCTCTTGTAAAAATGCTCTTTCATTGACTGACAGATCATTGAACCTGTTCGCAATATCTAGACAAGTCTTATTAATCCAGCCTTCGAAAGCTGCCCAAGCCAATAACAGGGAGGCCTTAATGTATCTATCGGTAATTGAGTCTCGCTCAGCATGCTTTTGGGCCTCTAAAAGAAAAAATTTACTGTCTTCAAATAATGATGTAATCACTTGAACAATATTTTTAGACATCATCATTTTAACCTTAATAATTTTTTCTTTCTTTCTTCTTCTAAAGAAAAGGTTAGAAAATTTGTTACCGCAGCATCAATTAAATTGTGTGTAATTGTAGGTTCTTGCTTCTCGGAATATAAAAGAAATAACTCAATAAGTTTTCCCCTTTCTTTTCGGTCCGATCTTGTACCTAGACCGCGATAGGTTTTATGATCGGTTAAATGTTTGTATTCTGACATTTCTTGAGCTGATAAAGGATTTTTGCTCTTAGTTCTATCTTGAAGTTTGTAAAACTTTTCGAGACGCTTTTTATCTTTTTGTAACAATCCCGCCACGAAGGCCCAGGCTGATAAAATACTAGGAGTGAGAGCTTTTGTTTTGAATTCATTGAATTTAGATAATTCAGGATCTTTCCTAATGCTTTCCATTTGTTTCTTGTGAAGTTTTGCAAAGATTTTACCCGCCTCAGCAAGAGAAGAGTCCTCTAATAATTTAATTCTTTCGTTATGATTTAATTTTAAATACTTTTCATTGGCTTCATTACTAGCTAAATTATAATGTGCTCTATTCACTAGTGCATCTTTATTTTCTTTACCTAAATGAAAATTAATTACAAAGGTCCTTGCCATTCTCGCAGTGATAATTCCTTCGTTATTTTTCTTTTCAGCAAATTCTTTACTAATTAGACCAACCGTTTTGCACCAATTTCGCAATTGTGGACCCAACACTGTCTCTTGCATTCTGTCAAGAAGGTCCATGGGGACATTAATGTTTGCATTGGAAACCTGAGCAATATCATTTCTTTGGGCTATCGTTAAACCAAAAAATACTCTGAAACCATGGTATCGATTGAGACCCGCTTTATAAGACTCCTCAATCGATTTTGCTCGGTGCTGACCACCATAAATTTTTAATGGCTTATCTGCTCTACTCCCCGAAGACATAAATTCAACTATTATATCATTGAATTGTCTGCCTTTTTTTGCATCTTCCTGCATCTTAAGAAACAACTTATGTAAGGGTAGTAGACTTCTGTTTGCTTTTATATCATCTTGTTCTTCGGGATCTAGCGATGCTTCATAATCTAATTTATCATATATATTGTTAGCGGAAAGATGACAGTCTATATAAAAAGCTTCGTTTTTTCCGTCTTGCAATAAATAAAAAGGATAATTGTTTTTACTTTCGAAAGATTCAATGTCATTCCGAAAATTTTCAATTAATAGTCTTATATTTTTAGGGGGTTGTTTGCCCTCGGGGACCTGAACGAATAAATCATTTTTCATAAAATATCCTTTTTAAATATTAAGCTACTAGTTTTTTTGTTAATTCCACTAATTCATTTACTTCCGCTTCACTAAATAACTTCTCAACAGCATTCACTCCAAAATTCGTAAATGGAGGTTCATAAAGATCAGCCGGCTCAAGTTTATGATGCTGTATAAAGAAGTTCTGCACCGCGCGCAAGAAGCGGGATTGGTCCGCATTGTAGTTATGCTCTATTATAAATGAATCAAATGCCTTCCTAAC
>JAKAKL010000092.1 GCA_021824565.1 Bacteroidota bacterium
TAAATGCGGGCGCAGAATCAATAACGTTTGTCGATTCATCATCGGCGGAAATAGAAAATGTAAGGCATAATTTTGAGATTAATAATTTCAGCAATAAAGGTGAATTTATAGTAAGCGATGTTTTTGACTATTTCGAGAAATTGATTTCGGAGAAGAAAAAGTTTGACGTTGTTATGATTGATCCGCCTGCGTTTGCCAAAAGCAAAAAAAATCTGCCAGCAGCTAAAAAAGGATATGAAAAATTAAACCGTCTGGCGCTTCAGCTTGTCTGTGAAGATGGCTTCTTAGTTTCGTCATCGTGCTCGCATCATTTATTGAAGGATGAGTTCATACAGGTTATAAGCGCCGCGGCTGTTAAAGCCGGCAGGAAAATTCAGCAGGTACATTTTAACGGAGCGTCATTAGATCATCCGGAAATTCCGGTCATGCCCGAAACAGTGTATTTGAAGTTTGCGGTATTTAGAGTTATCTGAAACACCAAGCATAAAAAAATCTTGAATCATTAACGCAACCTTTTTAATTTTCGATGCGTCTAATCTCATTACTTTTCTAAGAAGTAAGCAATTAAAAAAATATATAAGAGGTTTAAATTGGATATTTCTGCATTAAATGAAAAAATAAAACAGGAGAGCGCATTCATAGATTTGCTGATGAATGAAATCGGCAAAGTAATAATCGGGCAGAAGGCGATGGTTGAAAGACTTGTCGTTGGGCTTTTAGGAAACGGTCACATTTTGCTTGAAGGTGTGCCGGGGCTTGCAAAAACTCTCGCCATTAAAACGCTTGCTTCCGCAATGAAAGCAAAGTACCAAAGAATTCAGTTCACGCCGGACCTTCTGCCTGCCGATTTAATCGGTACTATGATTTATAATCAGAAAGACGGAAATTTCCTGATCCGCAAAGGTCCGATCTTCTCAAACTTTATTTTAGCTGACGAAATAAACCGCGCTCCCGCCAAAGTACAAAGCGCTCTTCTTGAAGCAATGCAGGAACGCCAGGTAACGATTGGTGAAAATACATTTAAGCTCGAAGAACCGTTTCTAGTTCTTGCGACGCAAAACCCTATCGAGCAGGAAGGTACATATCCGCTGCCTGAAGCGCAGGTTGATAGATTCATGCTGAAGATAAAAATTTCTTATCCATCAAAGGAAGAAGAATTAAAGATCATGAGACAGAATGTTAGCTCTGTTGAATCATTAGTGCAGCCAGTAATTTCACCTGATGACATTTTGAAAGCTCGAAACCTTGTTCATGATGTTTATGTCGATGAGAAAATTGAAAAATATATTCTCGATATTGTTTTTGCAACGCGTTCTCCGAAAGAATACGGATTAGGAAATTTAACTGACCTTATAAGCTACGGAGCCTCTCCGAGAGCAACAATAAATTTAGCGCTCGGAGCTAAAGCAATGGCTTTTATTAAAAGAAGAGGCTACGTAATTCCGGAAGACGTTAGAGGAATTTGCCAGGATGTTTTGAGGCATAGAATAGCGGTTACATACGAAGCTGAAGCCGAAGAACTGACTTCGGAAAATGTTATCCAGGAAATCCTCAACAAAGTAGAAGTACCGTGATAACAATTTATAATGTAAAATTTAGAATTTAGAATTGTGTTAACAAAAGAAATTTTAAAGCAAGTCAGGCAAATTGAAATCCGCACCAAAGGACTTGTGAACCAGGTCTTTTCAGGAGAATATCATTCTGTATTTAAGGGAAGAGGAATGGAATTTTCCGAAGTGCGTGAATATCAATTTGGAGACGATATAAGAAATATCGATTGGAACGTTACTGCAAGATTCGGTCATCCTTTCATAAAAGTTTTTGAAGAAGAAAGAGAATTGACTGTTATTCTGATGGTCGATCTAAGCGGATCATTAAGCTTCGGCTCGATTGAAAAAACAAAGCAGCAGGTTGCCGCCGAGCTGAGCGCAATACTCGCATTTTCAGCATTGAAGAACAATGATAAAGTCGGATTAATTTTATTTACGGATAAGATTGAAAAATTTGTTCCGCCGCGAAAAGGCAACAAGCACGTTTTAAGAATAATAAGAGAAGTGCTTTCATTCGCCCCGGTCGGAAAGAAAACGAACATAAAATCAGCGCTTGAGTTTATGAATAACGCGATCAAAAAAAGAAGTATCATATTTATGATCTCCGATTTCATGGACGAAGGATACGAAAAAATTTTAAGAGTTGTCGGCGGGAAGCACGATCTAATCGGGGTCGTATTATCGGATAAAAGAGAAGAGGAAATTCCCAAGGTAGGATTGATGAAATTTACGGATGCCGAAACCGGCGAAGAACGCTGGCTTGATACGAGCAACAGCGTAACACAATTTCTTTTAAAAGAAATTTATGAAAGAAAGAATGCTCAAAGAAAATCTTTATTCATTTCGAGCAGGCTGGACAGCATTGAAATTCAAACAGGACAGAATTATATAAAACCGCTTGTGCAATTTTTTAGGCTGCGCGAAAAAAGATGGTAAAAAAAATATTTATTATACTTGCGGCTCTTTTATCATTCCAGATTGCCTGTCATGCGCAGAATATTTCAGCCAAAGCGAGCACTGATAAAAGCTCGTATCTCGTCGGAGATTATATTAATTATGCAATCCAGGTTCAGCGCGATAAAAATGTAAGCTTAATCTTTCCTGCTATAAAAGATTCGCTCGGAAGCTTAACCTTAATCAAGCAGGAAGCGCCGGAAAATCAAGTTCAGAACGGAAGCGAATTAACAACGTATAGATTTCTTCTTTCCGGGTACGATTCTGCGAGTGTAACAATCCCTCCTGTTCCCATTCAATATAAATCAGCCGGAGATACTGCTTATCGTACAATCAGTACGAACGCCGTGCAGATTTTAGTCAGCACCGTAAAGGTCAACACAGCGGATGATATAAAAGACGTTAAGGCTCCGATCAAAATTCCGCTCGATTGGAGAATTATAGTTTTGTGGATAGTCGGAATAATAATCCTTCTTTTAATCGCATATTATTTATACCGGCGATACAAGCGGAAGAAAATGCTTACTCCTCAGGTGCAGAAGATAATTAAGCTCGCTCCGCATGAATTTGCGCTCAATTCTTTAAGAGATCTTGAAGAGAAAAAATTATGGCAGCAAGGTTTGATCAAAGATTACCATTCGAGCATAACAGAAATAATCAGAAAATATTTTGAAGAAAGATTCCATCTTCCTGCATTGGAATTAACCACTTCGGAAGCGCTGGAAAGACTGGCGAAGAAAGACGGAGCAGAAATTATTCTTCCGTTAACAAGAGACTTCTTAAATAATGCCGACATGGTAAAGTTTGCAAAGTTCGTTCCGCTTAGCTCGGTTAATGAAGAAATGATGAAACAGGCTTTTGAAATTGTTAAGAAGACAATCCCGTCGGAAACAGCAGAAGAAAAACAAGAGGTAAGCAATGTTCAGTGATGTAACATTTGCATATCCGTGGGTATTATTTTTCCTGACGCTTGTTCCGATAATGATTGCCTGGTATTGGTTTAAGGGAAGAAAAAGTCAGCCTTCGATAAATTTTTCGTCAATAAAAGTTTTTGAAAACCTACCGGTAAGCTTTAAAGAAAAATTCAGACATCTGCCGTTTATTCTAAGGACTATCGCAGTCGCATTGCTGATTATCGCGCTTGCAAGACCGCAAAATTATTCCTCCGGCGAAAATATATCTACGCAGGGGATCGACATTGTTATGGCGCTTGATATTTCCGGCAGCATGATCTCCGAAGATTTTAAACCAAACCGTGTTGAAGCCGCAAAGCAAGTGATAAGAAATTTTATCAGAGGCAGAACTTCGGACAGAATTGGGCTTGTAGTTTTTTCCAGAGACGCTTTTACTCAATGCCCGATGACAATTGATTATAACGTTTTGATTAATCTTCTCGACCAGGTTGAACCCGGAATGATACCGGACGGAACAGCAATCGGGAACGGTATTGCCGACGCAGTGAACAGGCTTAAAGACAGTAAAGCGAAAAGCAAAGTAATTATTCTCTTAACAGACGGTGTCAACAATTCCGGCGAGATCGATCCGCTGACCGCTGCTGAAATCGCTAAGACATACGGCATTAGAGTTTATACGATCGGCGTTGGTACAGAAGGCGAAGCGCCGTATCCGGTTCAAACGCCTTTCGGCATAAGATATCAAATGATGCCCGTGGAAATTGATGAAGGTCTTCTAAGACAAATTGCCAGCATCACCGGCGGTCAATATTTTAGAGCTACCGACAACAGGACGCTGAAAGAAATTTATAATAAGATCGATAAGCTTGAAAAAAGCAAGATAGAAGTTACATCTTACCGCCATGCAGAAGAATTATTTTACGGTTGGCTCGGCGCCGGATTGTTCCTGCTGTTAGTCGAAGTAAGCTTATCCAAAACAGTACTGAGAAAATTACCATAAGCAAGTTCAAAGGAAAAAGTGCAAAGTAAAAAGTTAAAAGCAAGAAGAGTTTCGATAAAACTATGATAAGATTTGCGCACCCGGAATATTTATATGTATTGTACGTTCTGCCGGTACTCGCTTTGCTGTACTGGTATACTTTAAGGAAGAGAAAAATATCCCTTTCAAAGTTCGCGGACGAAAAGCTTCATTCCGTGCTGCTTCCGGCATACAGCAAAATGAAAAACCTAATAAAGTTCGCGTTGATATTTCTTGCGATAGGATTTCTAATTATAGCTGCCGCCGATCCGCAGGTGGGAACGAGAATAGAAAATGTAAAAGAGAGCGGCATCGACGTTTACATTATGCTCGACGTTTCTCTTAGCATGCAGGCGCAGGATATTAAGCCGAGCAGGCTGGAAAAAGCGAAAATGGAAATCGCGAACCTGATGCAGAAACTGCACGGCGACAGGATTGGTTTAATAATTTTTGCAGGCGAAGCTTACGTGCAATTTCCGCTTACTTCGGATTATTCAGCGGCAAAATTATTTTTGGATGCTGTTGACGTTAACTCTGTGCCGCAGCCCGGCACGGCGATTGCCTCTGCAATAAATCTTGCAACAAAATCTTTTGACTACTCGTCTAAAACCGAAAAAGTTGAAATACTAATTACCGACGGCGAAGATCATCAGGGAGATATTTCGGCGGCAACAAAGAAAGCTTCCGACAAAGGTATAATGATCTATACCATCGGTCTCGGTTCGCCTGAAGGAGTGCCGATCCCAATGTTCAATCAGCAAGGGCAGCAAGTTGGATTTAAGACCGACGAAAACGGCAACACAGTTATTACCAAGCTGGACGAGACAATTCTAAAAATGATTGCTTCGGATACTAACGGAAAATATTTCCGCGCCGCAAACGGTCAGGATGAACTTGATCTAATATACAAGGATTTATCCAAGCTTAGAAAAACGCAGTTCGGGGAAAAAAGAGTTACTGATTACGAAGACAGGTTTTATTATTTTTTGGCACCGGCAATAATTCTTTTATTGCTTGAGTTTTTTATAAGCGAAAATAAATCGCCCTGGATGAGCAAAATGAATCAACGATTTGGAATTGAATAATACGAAAAATAAAATGAGAACTATTACGTTTATATTGATTTCTTTTTTTATTTGCACAGGATGTTCCGTGCTCTTTGCGCAAAGCACCAGGTCGTACGTGAACAAAGGGGTCGATCTGTATAAGGAAGGCAAGGTTACCGATTCCGAAGTCGAGTTCAAAAAAGGATTGGAAAAATCTCCGAATAACTTCCAGGCTAACTTCAATCTCGGCGATTCATATTATAAGCAGCAGAATTACAACGACGCATTGAAAGCTTACGCTTCCGCATTGGCTAAGACGAAGAATGATATTCTTAAGGCAAGGGTTTATCATAACATCGGAAACACGCTGCTAAAGTCGAAGAAATACAAAGAGAGCGTCGAGGCTTACGCGAACTCTCTGAAGCTTAATCCTAACGACCAGGATACTAAATATAATTTATCGTATGCGCTTGACATGATGAAGAACCCGAACAAGCAAAATAAGCAGCAGAATAAAAACGATAAGAATAATAAAGACAATAAGAACAACCAGAACAAACAGAATCAAAACAACGATCAGAACAATAAGAATAATCAAAACAAGCAGAATCAGAATCAGCAGAACAATAATCAAAACCAGAACCAGGATAAGAATCAGCAGAACCAGGGAAGCAGCGGGCAGCAGCAGGATAAAATTTCAAAGCAGCAGGCTGAAGCTATTCTGAATGCGATTAAGAACGATGAGAAAGACCTTCAAAAGCAGGTAAGAAAAATTAAAGGAACCCCGGTAAAAACAGACAAGGACTGGTAAACCTTATTCTTTATAAAAAATTTAGATGAGGTTCATAAAAGAATGAAGAGAGAAATGTTAAATAATAAATTGAAAATTATTTTTATTGCCGCGTTACTTAATGTTTCCGTATTTAGTCAATCTTTTACGGCTTCCGTAAACAACACTACAGTCGGGCAGAACGATCAATTCCAGGTCTCATTTACTTTTTCCGGTACCAGTTTAAACGGGATTAAAAATTTTAATCCGCCGGCATTTAATAATTTCATGATCCTTTCCGGACCGAACCAATCGACAAGCATGCAGATAATAAATAGCTCCGTTTCAGCGTCGATGACTTACAGCTATTACATGCAGCCGAAGAATATGGGCAAGTTCACGATTGGAAGCGCTTCGATCAATTATAACGGCAAGGAATTCAAATCGAATCCGCTTTCGATAACAGTCGTTAAAGGCGCGCCGAAGCAGCAGACTCAACAGCAGCAACAGGCGAGCACAACCGTTTCAAACAAAGAGATCGGAGAGAATTTATTTATCCGCGCGATTGCTGACAGAGATAAAGTTTACATGGGAGAACAGGTGACGGTTACATATAAATTATATACGAGGTTGGGAATAGCCGCGCAGATGTCCGTATCAAAGCTGCCAAACTATGAAGGATTCTGGTCTGAAGAAATTAATGTCCCGAATACAATTTCATTTACAACTGAGATGTATAACGGAAAGCAGTACCGCGTAGGTATTTTGAAAAAAGTTGCGTTGTTTCCTTCGCAATTGGGAGAGCTGTCCGTTACTCCGTTTGAGCTAAACGTGCCTGTGCAGTTACAACACAGAAGACAGGGCGGAAATATCTTCGATGATTTTTTCAATGATCCGTTCTTTAATAACGTGCAGACAGTTAACTACGACGCGAAGTCAAACACGCTGAAGGTAAGAGTTTTGCCGCTGCCGAATAAAGACGTGCCAAAAACTTTCAACGGTGTTGTTGGCGAGTATACGATGAGTTCGCAGCTCGATCAGACAAGCGTAAAAACTGATCAGTCGATGGACCTTAAATTAAACATAACCGGCACAGGAAATATCTCGTTGATCACTACGCCACAGCTAAATCTGCCGCCGGGATTTGATCAATACGATCCAAAGACTTCGGACCAGATAAATAGAACCGGCACGATCAACGGCACAAAAACAATTGACTACTTAATAGTTCCGAGAGTAGCAGGCAAGAAAGAAATTCCGCCGATCAAATTTTCTTATTACAGCCCGGGCAAGCATCAGTACGTTACACTCTCCACGCAGCCTTATGAAATTAATGTAGCGCAAGGACCAAATAACGGTCAAAGCTACGCCGGATTATCAAAGCAGGATATTAAAGTTCTGGATCAGGACATCAGATATATAAAGACCACTTCCAATGATATTGCGAGGATAGGCGATACTGAATTATTCGGATTCGGGTTCTGGTCGACTGTTGTTCTACCGTTCGCGGCGCTCGTCGGATTGGTTACGTGGAAGAGAAAGAATGATAAGCTTGCGGGCAACATTCAACTGCTGCGTTATCAGCGCGCTGAGAAGATCGCTCGCGCAAGATTTAAAACTGCGAAGAGCTTGATGGAAGAGAACAACCAGACCGGGTTTTATTCGGAAATTTCTATGGCGCTCTTCGGCTATCTTGAGGATAAGCTGCATATTTCAAAAGCGGACTTTACTTTGGAAAAAGCGACCGAAGAGCTTCATAAGAAAAATATCGACGGTGTTCTTTTGGATAATTTAAAGAACTGCACAGAGAAATGCGAGTTCGCACGCTTCGCCCCGAGCGGCAACGGCTCGACTGAAATGAATGAAATGTATAACGATATGACGAACGTAATTATAGAGCTTGAAAAATCTCTTTCCCCTAAAAAATATTCGTAAGAGTTTGATGAGATGAAAGATCATATTAAAAAAATATTATTGGCAGTATTGATAGTGCCTTTTGCGGCAGCGCTTTCTTTTGCGAAGCCTTCTTCGATTGAAAGCATGATGAACGCGGGAAATAATTATTATCAGCAGAAGCAGTATGACAAAGCTATTTCCGCGTATCAGAATATTATCAGTCAAGGCTACGAAGGTACGTCGGTCTATTATAATCTCGGGAATTCATTTTACCGGGAAGGCAAGATCGGCTACGCGATCTTTTATTATGAAAAAGCGTTAAGACTTTCTCCCGGCGACGACGACGTTATCCATAACCTCGCTATCGCTAATTCAAAGACGGTAGATAAAATTGATTCGGTGCCGCAATTCTTTTTAGTGCAGTGGTGGGACGAACTGCTTGCGGCTTATACTATCTCCGGCTGGAAGAACTTCGCGTATATATTTTATATTTTGTTCCTCGCGGCGGTTGGAGTTTTCTTTTTCATAAAGAGAGCAAAGTTTCAGAAATATATTTTTTACTCGGCTGCTGTTACGCTTTTAGTTTTAATTGCCTCAATAGTTCTATTGTCGATAAAGTATAATAAAGAATATTCTACAAAGAGCGGAATCATTGTTGAGCCGGTAGTTTCCGTAAAGCTTTCGCCCGACCCGAACGCTAACGATGCTTTCATCATTCATGAAGGCTTGAAAGTTAAAGTTGAAGATAAAGTCGACAACTGGTACAAGATACAACTTCACGACGGCAAGGTTGGCTGGCTTCCGGAAAGTGAGATAGGAGTAATTTGAGAAAGAGGAAGGGAAGGTAGAGGAAAAGGCAGAGGCAGAGGTAAAGGAAGAGGTAGGGAATGGGTGAATAGGGAAAAAGGTCAAAAGGGAAAATGCATGTGTATTAAGTGAGAATTTTTGATAAGCAAAGCGGAAGTGCCGGGAAGGGAATGGAATATAGAACAGACTTTGGTCTATTATTTTAATACAACTCCAAATTTTGACACCGAAATAACTATTGAAAATAGCGGTATTTCAAATATCAAAAGTACTATTTTAAATAACAAAAGCGCTTTCGTTATTAATGAAAGCGCTTCTGTTATTAATAGGTCTGGAGTTGTTATTAATGAAAGCCCAACTGTTATTAACAAGTCTAGAGTTGTTATTAATGAAAGCCCAACTGTTATTAACAAGTCCGGAGTTGTTATTAATGAAAGCCCAACCGTTATTAACAAGTCTAGAGTTGTTATTAATGAAAGCCCAACTGTTATTAACAAGTCTAGAGTTGTTATTAATGAAAGCCCAATTGTTATTAATAAAAGCACTCTTGTAATTTAAAATAGTGCTATTGTAAATGGGAAAAGCGGTATTTTAAATAAGAAAAGTGAAATTTGGAGAAAAAACGAACCAGGGCGACTAAATAACCATATTATATTGAAAAGCCTCAGGTAAAAACGCCGGGGGCTTTTTTTATTAGTGTTAACTATAGTTGTGTTCACTAGATTGAAAGCCTTTCCGTCTAAAAGCAGGCAGGCAGGGACAACCGAGAATTTGCTTTATCCATTAGATATGCTAAACTATGGCAATAATTTTTAAGAAATACTTTTCGCACTTAGACATTTCTGTCACGGAATGGTCTCCGATAAAATTGGGACGAGCTGCGGAAACAAAGGAAAATATTTTTATCCTCTCCCAAACGGGTCATAATTTATTTCTGGAATCGTTTTTTCTATAAATATTATGCCACTACGGGACAAGGCGATTAGCATGACAAGATTAAAATGAAAGCCCATAAATAAATTTATGGGCTGATAATAAACAGGTCTTGCCTACAAAGAAAGTTAAAGCCCGCGTGATTTCCGTATCTTGCTACTCATATTGTATTGATCTTAAATTTATTCCGTAATAACTTTTATTATCGTTGCGGAACATCTCTCAATCATTATATAAGGAGTCAATATGAAAACTGCTCATACTATAGGAACGCGTGAAGAATGGCTTAAAGAGCGATTGAAGCTGCTTAAAGCTGAAAAAGAACTTACACACCGGAGCGATGAAGTGGCGCAGCAGCGGCTGCGGCTGCCGTGGGTCCGCATCGATAAGAAGTATCAATTCGACACTGAAGCTGGCAAAGCATCTTTAGCCGATCTGTTTAGAGGACGCTCGCAGCTTATCGTTTATCATTTCATGTTTGGACCGGATTACAAGGCGGGCTGTCCTTCATGCTCTTCGCTTGCCGATCATTTTAACGGCTTCTACGTTCATCTTGCTAACCACGATGTAATGCTGTGGGCAGTCTCGCGGGCGCCTCTTAGTAAGCTGAATGAGTATAAGCAGCGAATGGGATGGACGTTTCCGTGGGCATCTTCATCCGAAACAGATTTTAATCCGGATTTCAGCGCGTCATTCACAGAGCAGCAGCAGCGTGAAGGAGAGATAGAATACAACTATCAGCGCGAACCGGCACGGCAAGGAATCAAGACGAATATGAAAGATGTGTCCACATCAAATGCTGCCGGAACTGGAACAGATCAGGATACTTACATGCGTGAGAGACCCGGCATGAGCGCGTTCGCACTTGAAGACGGGATTGTGTATCATACTTATTCCGCATACTCACGCGGACTGGATGTACTTTGGGGAATGTATCAGTGGCTTGACCGCGCGCCGAAAGGTCGTAATGAAACCGGAGCCTGGCTGCGCCGTCATGACGAATACAAGGGCTGATCAGCAATGTGAATATTAGTAAGCGAGAAAAGTACAGCGAGGCTTCAGAGAGGAAGTATTAAGTTGACCTTTGTTACCGGCGGCTGTAAGGTTTAGGCACTGTTAAGTAATTGCTTCGCTGCGCCGCAGTAGTTATTTTAACGGCATGGATTCAAAAAAATATAATAATACAAAACTATTTTTCAGTATCAGCAAGGGAATAACATCTTTTCTGCTGATCTTTATATTTGTTTACAGCGGGCTTAGTCTGCGCACTGAAGAATATATCTCGCTTTATGTCGGCAATAAATATTTAGAACTGATAGTGTTTGTATTCGCTACAGGATTTGCAGGAGCGGTGATATTCGCTCCCGTAAACTTTTATACCGATTATTACTTAGAGCATAAATACAATCTTTCAAACCAGACGTTCCTGAAATGGATGTGGGAAGGCTTTAAAGCGCTGCTGGTTTCTTCAGCCATTGGAATTCCAATTTTACTTTTGTTCTTCTATTCCATAAATAAGTTCGGGAACAACTGGTGGCTTCCTTTTGCTTTCGCGCTGTTTATAATTTCGGTTATCCTTGCGCGGGTTCTGCCGGTAATAGTGCTGCCGCTATTTTATAAAATCACTCCGATTGAAAATGAAGAGCTGATATCAAGAATAAAAATTCTTGCAAGAGACGCCGGGATAAACGTGGATAATGTTTTTAAATTCAACATGAGCAAGAATACGAAGAAGGCAAACGCCGCTTTTACAGGGCTTGGAAAATCCAAGAGGATTCTTTTAGGCGATACTTTGCTCGATCAATATACCGAAGATGAAATTGAAACTGTTATTGCGCACGAGTTAGGGCATTATAAACGAAAGCATATTATAAAAAATATTTTTATCGGAACTGTTTCAAGCTTTCTTACGCTTTTTCTTGTAGCTTTCCTTTATTCGCATTCGATTGCGTGGTTCAACTTTAATTCAATCTCAGAAATAGCTGCGTTGCCGCTCCTTGTTTTATGGATGATAATTTTAGGATTGTTCCAGGCGCCTATAACAAATATTATCTCCCGCAAGTTTGAATATGAAGCAGACGAATACGCGATCTCATCAACCAGAAAAACCGGAGCGTTTATATCAACTCTCGAAAAATTAACGGAGCAAAACTTAGGCGATAAGAATCCGCATCCTTTTGTCGAATGGTTCTTTTACAGCCATCCGTCGATCAACAAAAGGATTGAAGCGATAAAAAAATTTGCTGCAAGCATTGATGACGAGGACCCGCAGGAGAACAATCTAAATTATCAAGGGAGTTGAGTGATCTCATACCTGAAATTATTTGTTATAATAATTCATACGATTATTAGTTCAGTCTTTGCATTGACCTCTGCAATTGTTGACAGAAGCTTTAAACTATATTTTGTAGTGTCCAGGTATTTCTCAAAGGGAATTTTATTAATAAGCGGGATTAAAGTTGAAACAAGCGGCTTAGAAAATATTGATATGAACTCGGTTTATGTTTTTGTTTCGAACCACAGCAGCCAGTTTGACATTCCCGCTCTGCAGCATACTATCCCGGTTTCGGCAAGCATTGTATACAAAAAAGAACTGGGAAATATTCCCTTGTTAGGATGGCAGATGAGATTAGGTCCTTACATAATGATAGATCGGCAAAATACGGAAAGCGCACTCGGCAGCATAGAAAAAGCAAAGAAAATGATGTCGGAGAAAAGGTTTTCAGTATTATTATTTGCAGAGGGAACGAGAAGCAAAACCGGCGAAGTTCAGCCATTTAAGCGCGGAGCTTTTTATCTTGCCTCGCATGTAGGTTTCCCGATAATCCCGGTAAGCTTAAGCGGAACGAATAAAATTCTTCCTAAAGGGAAATTTAAAATTCAAAAGGGAACTATCCACGTCCATTTTGATAAGCCAATTGAAACGAAGGATATGACTTCAAGAAAAGATGAGCTTGATCTAATGGAAAAAGTTAGAAACATAGTAATTGAAAACATTAAGAAAGAAGATTAGCCGATGGCTGTTACTAAAAAAGATGTAAAATACATTGCCGAGCTTGCGCGTTTAAAATTTAACGAAGAGGAGATCGAGAGCTTCACAAAAGATCTGAACGAGATTTTAACTTATATGGAAAAGCTGAATGAGCTTGACACGGAAAATGTAGAGCCGCTTTCTCATCCGGTGGAAGGTTATAATGCATTTAGGGAAGACGCGGTGAAGCCGTCCGTTTCAACTGAAGAAGCGTTAAAGAATGCGCCGGCAAAGGACGAATCTTTCTTCAAAGTTCCCAAAGTTATCGGCGGCGAATAAATGAGCCGTTGGATTTAGATTTTTAATTTGAATTAAAACTATGATTGTCGGAATAATTCCTGCCAGATTTGCCTCAACAAGATTGCTTGGAAAGCCGCTTGCAAATATCGGAGGCAAGCCAATGATACAGCACACTTATGAAAGCGCATTAAAAGCGAAATTAGTTAATGAAGTGATTCTTGCTGTTGATGACGAAAAAGTAGCGAAAGTGGCGGAAGGGTTCGGAGCAAAAGTTGTAATTACTCCCAAAGATATAGCAACCGGTTCGGATAGGATTGCTTATGTTGCGAAAAAATTACCGGCGGCAAAAATAATTGTTAATATTCAAGGCGATGAGCCATTCATTCAAGGGACGATGATCGATCAGGCGATTGAACCATTGCTGTTTGATAAATCCGTAAGCGTGTCTACGCTTGCTAAGAGGATCGACAGCGTGCAGGATTTAAAATCTCCTTCGATTCCGAAAGTGGTTTTTGATTATCAAAATAATGCTCTTTATTTCTCGCGTTCGCCGATTCCATTTGTAAGAGACGCGAAGACAAACTTTGAAAGAATTAATAGTACCGAGATTTATAAGCACATCGGACTTTATGTATACCGCAAAGAAGCTTTGCTGAAATTTACTTCGTTGGAACCGACCGATCTCGAAAAAATAGAAAAGCTTGAGCAGCTTCGCATGCTGGAAAACGGGATGAAGATAAAAGTAGTTGTAACTGAGTTCGATAATCTCGCGGTCGATACTCCGGACGATCTTGAACGCGCCAGGCTTTATTATAATCGTTATGTAAAAAAGTCAGCGGAAGAATAAAAATGATTACGCCGCAAAAAATATCTCTCGCTAACATTCCAACTCCGATTACAGAAATTCAATTTGAAGGTAAATCTTTTTTGGTGAAGCGCGATGATCTTACCGGTGTAGAACTTTCGGGCAACAAAGTTAGAAAGCTTGAGTACTTGATCGCGCAGGCGAAAAAAGAAAAGGCTGAAATTGTATTCACTACCGGCGGAGACCAGTCAAACCATGCAAGAGCGACCGCTACTGCCGCAGCAAAAGCCGGTATAAAGTCAAAATTATTTCTTTGGGGAAATGATTCTGCTAAGGCAAATGGTAATTTATTTATCGACAAATTCCTCGGAGCCGAAATTTCTTTTCTCGATAAAAACAATTTTGAAAATGTAAATCAAATTATGTTTGAGGAAAGAGCTGAACTATTGGAAAAAGGCAAAAAAGTTTTTGTTATACCCGAAGGCGGCTCGACTACATTAGGAATTTGGGGTTATATTTCTTTTATGGAAGAAATAAAAAATCAGATTGATTTGAAAAACATTGAGGGAATAGTCGCCGCTTGCGGTTCCGGAGGTACTGCCGCGGGAATGCTTGCAGGAGCGTCGCTGCTGAACATCGATATAAAAATTTTTGCCGTTAATGTGCTTTATCCTAAAGAAACAATCAAAAAGAAAATTTTGGATCTCGCGGAAGGATGCGTACTTGATTATCAGCTTCCGTGCAAATTAAAAAGAGATAATCTTGAAATCATGGACGGCTATTCCGAGGAAGGATATAAAAATATTACCAAAGAAAAGCTTGAACTGATAAAAAGATTTGCAAGACAGACCGGTATTATTCTCGATCCGGCATATTCCGGAAAAGCTTTCACCGCTTACTATGAAAATTTTATTACTAAAGGCAAAAGCGGGAAAAATATATTTGTCCACACCGGAGGAATATTCGGAGTATTTGGAAAGCTGGAGAAATATTTGAGCATATGTTAAGCAGTTTTAGATTGCCGGAAAGATTTTAAATAATTATTTTTAATGCATGAATTGTATCTTTTGCGATATTGTTGAGAAGAGAGCCAAGGCGGAAATTCTTTATGAGAATGATTTAGTAATTTCTTTTCTTGACATTCGCCCCGTGAATTACGGGCACGCGCTTGTCATCCCGAAAAATCATTACAAGGATTTTTTATCGATGCCAAAATCAGAACTCGACGAAGTAATAAAAATTACACAGAAAATTTCATCGGCAGTCTATAACAGCCTAAAACCCGACGGCTTCAATGTTATTACAAATAACGGAACGGCAGCTGGTCAGTCAGTCTTCCATTTCCATTTTCATATTATACCAAGGTTCACTAACGATAGTTTTTCGTTCAGACCACAGTTGAAAAATTATGAAAACGGAACGATGAAAGAGTATGCGGAAAAAATAAAATCAGAAATAAAACTATAGAGGGAACTATGGAAAACAAAATAAGAGTATTAGTTGCCAAAGCAGGACTTGACGGGCATGATAGAGGAGCAAAGGTAATTGCAGCCGCCCTTCGTGATGCCGGGATGGAAGTCATTTATACAGGATTGCGGCAAACGCCCGAAATGATCGTGGAAGCTGCATTGCAGGAAGATGTTGATGTAATAGGCATAAGCATTTTATCAGGCGCCCACATGACCATATTCCCGAAGATATTAACTCTGATGAAAGAAAAAGAATTGAACGATGTTCTACTAACCGGCGGAGGAATTATCCCCGATGAGGACATTGATGCTTTGAAGAAACTGGGAGTAGGTGAATTATTTACGCCAGGAGCTCCAACCACTGCGATTGCCGAGTACATCAAAAAGTGGCGTAAGGAAAACCCGAGAGAAAATTTGCAATAAAATTTGTTCTCGATAAAAGTTATAAATTTTTCGAGAACAAATTTTAAATTAATGCTAGAATGGCAAAAATATCTATCACGATAAGCATAATTGAGACTTCATCTTTTTTCCCTAAAAGCAGTTTGATAGAAGTCCATGTTAAAAAGCCCCAGATAATTCCTTGAGTGATCGAATAACTAAAAGGAATAACAATCAGCGCAATAAAAGCCGGAATTGCATCATCAAATTTTGACCAATTAATTTTCAGAACGGGCTTCATCATAAAAACTCCGACTAA
>JAKAKL010000148.1 GCA_021824565.1 Bacteroidota bacterium
CCAACATTAATCTTAACGACACCGTATGATCAGGAATTCTTTTCATCTTTCAAGCACGCAAGAGCTCATTACGCCGCCGCGGGCTATGTCGGTCTGGGCGCAAACTTCGGAATCAGCAAGACAAATCTTATCGGCATAAATGTTAGGTACTTGTACGCTCACGTGTTCGGTGAAGGAATTGAAAACTTAACGAACCAATTTAGAAACGACATCGGTCAGTTATACATTACACTTAACCTCGGAATAATGTACTGACATGGCAGACTCCTTCGGCGGATTTAATAAAGAGTTGTTCAGATTTCTGAAAGACCTCGACAAAAACAATTCTGTTGCGTGGTTCCACAAAAACTACGACCGTTATCAAAATTATTTGGTTCAACCGGCAAAAAGTTTTATTACCGAGATTGCGCCTTTCTTGAACCGATTGAATCCCGCTATCAGAACAGAACCGAAATTTAACCAAACAATCATGCGGCTCAACAAAGATATGCGTTTCGCCAAAGGCGATCCTTACCGCGCGTTTCTGTTGATTCATTTCGGAAGAATCAAACTCGATAGCGAATTCTACATTTACTTTGAACCGAAAAATTTTTCTATGGGAATTTTTATTAACCGTTCCGAAGAAGAGAAACTTTATTTCAGACAGAACCAGGTTAAGTTCAAGAAAGAAATTATCGAAGTCTGCAAGAAATATAAGATCAGCAATAATTATTCTCTAAGTTATCTATGGGAAGAGAACGAAGAAGTTATTTCGAAGTTCAACGCGGAAAAACATTTTGACCTCCTTGCAAAGCATGATCTTCTGCTTCTGGAAAAGATAAAGAACCCGTCTGAAAAAATTCTCTATTCCGATGGGATTGTAATTGAAATGATAAAAATGATTTCGCAGCTTTATCCGCTCTACTGCTTCGCTATTTCTCCACAACCATTAAAAGAACTGCGACGGTTCGAAGATAATTTTGGTGAAGTTGTTTAATTGAAAGGTTTTCTCCAATCACGGCTTGGACCATGACAGCCGAGAAAAATAAAAAATACCGATGCCAAGCATTGGTTTAGGTGAGCAAGCCTAAATTATTCCTTAAAGTGGGATTAGTTTTATTTGCAACTTGGAGACGGTGTTGCCTCACCGTCTCTCTTTTTACTTTCACTTTTTAATTTTGGCTCATTAACTCCTGATTTTATTTACCGTGAAAAATTATTGTTTTTTGTGGATTACCTTGGAACGTATAACCAACCATGAACGATTCATAGCCATTGGTCCAGACATTTTTAAAAACAAAATATGGATCTTTTACATGAAACAAATCATTTACATTTGTCCACGTACTGCCGTTATAAAATAATATCTTTTGAAAATCCCCGACGGCAAGCAAATAATTTTCGTCGGTATAAGTAATTCCATTTATTGCTCCATCAGTTTCCAATAATTTATTCCATAGACCATCATTATATTGCCATATTCCTCCAAGTCCGTATGAGTATAGTTTATTAAAATTATATGAATATATACCTCTATATCCCCACTTTATTATGCTTGAAGGCGAATCTAATGTCATTGAATCTGCTATAGTCCAATTCTTCATATCTCCAGTTATGTAAAAGTATTTTTCGACAAGCGTATTTGTGTTCATGGATGAAGCAAGGATATAAATTTTATTATTGTAGGATTCTATACTTTTAAGGAAATATTCAGCCGGATAAGCAAAACTTATTTTGATAATATCAGATATCCATCTACCCTGTGTGTATTTCAACACGACTCCGTTTCTTCCACACGCCCAGATGTTTCCATCAGGGTCCTTTGTTAAGTCAAGTATTTCGCTTTGCATACTCAGTTCATTATCATACCAACTAATACCGTTGTAATTTCCTAGATATATGCTCCGCATAAATTGACTACCATTCTGGTGGCCGATATATCCCCCTGCCCAAATATCATTTGAGTTGCCTTGAATTAAACAATCTATTCCTCCGCCTATTTCTTTAACCATTTTCCACGATTTTCCGTCATAGTGCATTATTTGTCCGTGTCCTACCCAAATTGCAAGGTAAATATCTGTTGGAGATAATACTAGTAAATCTTCAGGCAAAACTTGTATTGCACCTTCTGGTACAGGCAATGTATCTGCTGTCCACGTCATTTCTCGCGGTGTCTTGATAGTTTGGTTCGGATTTGTGCCGGTGTCTTTGCAGCTAAGATCTAAAACTGTTACAACAGTAACTATCATGACAAATACTAAATTTTGCTTTTTCATTAATTTTTCACCTGGAATATTTTTTTTACACACAATGATTTAAACAACTTTACAATTAGTGGCGGACGGGTTACAAATTTTATTTTGGGAAAACAAACACAATGATTTTGAAAGCAGATTTCTCCCCAAAGTTGATACGTCATTAAGAAAAGATGTTCGAATAACTTTCTGAAAGGGCTGAAGTATGAAGTTATGTTTTTAATCCCCAAATATTCCCCACTTGGTCAATTAATTTTTCTAATTCAATATAGACATCTTTCTCTGAAAAAAAAAAGGAAAATATTTTACACTTTTGAATTGAATATAGTCCTTTTTGATAACCACACTTTTAATATTAAAAGTCTTTCTTCGTTATCTCTTCCATTTAATAGTACAACCGATTGTAAATGTCTCCGGCACGGAAATCTTTTTGCCGGCCAACAATTCATCGATTGCATTTCTTAAATATTTCGATTTGACCGATTTCGGATCCTGCCAGTTGTCGTCTATCTTTCCATGAAACGCCATTTTCCTATCATGATCAAAAAGAAAAATCTCCGGCGTATGTGTAGCGCCATAAGCTTTGGCAACTGCCTGAGAATCATCTCTCAGATAAGGGAAATTAAATCTCTTCGTTTGCGCGCGCTCTTTCATGTTCTCAAATGAATCGTCGGGATAATTTTCAACTTCATTTGAATTAATCGCAACAACTTGAATATCCTTCGCATAATTTTTTTGGATTTCAATTATTCTGTCTTCGTACGCCTGAACGTAGGGGCAATGATTACAGCTGAAAATCACAACGAGCGCTTTCTTCGATGCGAAATTTTCCAACGAATAGTTGTTCCCGTCTGTAGCCGGAAGGTT
>JAKAKL010000030.1 GCA_021824565.1 Bacteroidota bacterium
GGAATGTGGTCCGTCTTTTGAAAGTGAAATGCAATTAAAGAGAAGTCAGCAAAACCTGCTGCAACTAAAACCGCTCCAGCAAGATAAATCCAGAATACCTTCGGTAGTCCTTTAGATTCAACATTTGGAACGCTCACTTCCATTTCCTCAGGCTTAGGATATAAAAATCTTGCCGTAAAAATTAAGCTTAAACAAATTACCGCCGGTACAAGCAAGGTCGCAAACGCAATCTTATAACTGCCTTGACTTGCCAGCACCGCAGCCACAACAAGCGGTCCTAAAAGTGCACCTAATTGGTCTAATGCTTCATGCGTTCCGAAAGCCCAGCCAAATCCACCGATCTGTTTTGCTGCGTGAGACAGCATAACATCACGAGGCGGATTCCGTGTTGCTTTTCCGATTCGTTCTAAAATAATTAGAAGTCCAAAGACCTGCCAGTTAGGTGCAAGCGCCATCAACGGCACAGCACTCATCTGTATTACGTATCCGAAAAGAGTAATAAACCAAAATTTTCCCGTTCGCTCGCTTAATCTGCCCGAAACTAATCTCAATCCATAACCAAGCAGTTCACCAAATCCACCGATAAAACCGACAAGAGTTGCGCTTGTACCAAGTATTGCAAGATAAGGTCCGGCAATACTTCTTGCACCTTCATAAGTTGCGTCTGCAAAAAGACTGACCGCTCCGATTAAAAGTACAAACCTTAATGCCGTTCGTTTAGTTTTGGTTTGACTTGTTATAATTATTTCATTGGTTGCCTTACTTTCCTCGTTCATGCTTCTTCTATTTTTGATTTATAAATATTGTTTATATAATTCCCCACCCAAATTGAAATTATTGCTGCCGCTACAACATCGCTTAACCAATGCTGGTCATGATAAATTCTGCCGAACGAGGTAATAAAGGCTATTAGATACCAAAATATTTTCCATAATTTATTCTTGAAAATTCCTGCGATGATAACCGAGAAAGCAAATGCTATTGCAATATCTCCGGAAGGGAAAGAAAGATGTTCGTTTGGTCCAAGTGTAAAGGATACAAATGACCAGCTTCCATGTTCGGTGTAAGGGCGCCATCTACCTAAAATTAATTTAATTATTGTAACTATTATTCCGGAGAAAATAAAAGATTCAAGTATTTTTACACCTATGGTTCTAAGGTTATCCTTCGCTTTGAAAAGTCCGCCAAAATAAAATAGGAAGAAAGTATAAATTGTTAAAGCAGGCTTTCCGTACCAATGAGCATAGGAAAATACCTGGTCTAAAAAATTATTATGAATGGTTTTAAAATAATCTCTTACAAATTCGTCAACAAAAAAGCATACAGTAAGTAAGGCTAAGAGACTTAGGAAATAATTTATCTGGTTAATATCCCAATTAAAAGGGGAAACGATTAATGAAAAAAAATCATTCTTTAATTTTACAAGGTCTAATTTTACATTTAAAAGCTTTCTCGTATTTGTCAAAAAGTTTCTCCTTTTCATTGTTGTGTCGATTCGAATTTCTCTAATAATTCTTTTGCTTCATCAAGCCGGTAAAGCTCGTCTTCAAAAATTTTCATAAGCTGTTCCGGTGTCAAATTATCTTCCGGTTTAAGCCATTCGAAAAAATTTCTCATATAATTTTTACCCATCTCGTAAGTTTCTTTTTTTATATCCGGTAAAGGGAACATCACAAATCTCTCTTCAGCATTTATTGTGTATTTAATTTCGTCAATCAAATTATGCAGTCTTTCTTTTATCTCCGGTAAATGTTTCAATAAGCTTTCTTCACTCCAAAAGCCAATTTCAAAATTAAGCAGGCTCAGTTCTGTAAGCGCCTCTGAATCTTTTCTTTTATCAGCAACTTCTGTAACAAGATTAATTACTGCGTTAAGTTTTTCTCTGTTTTTTTTTGAATAATCTATCATAAAACAAGCACAAAAAATCAAATTTTAAATTCCAATAGCATCCCAATTACTAATAACGATTGACTAATGACCATCCAATCACACGGCTTCGTTTCATTTCACCGCGGCTAACCAACAAACTACAAACAACCACCTACCACCAACTACAAAGCATGTGTTTTCCTACCGGCAAATTTTTCAATCATAGTATTTATAAGTGCTCTTTTTTCCCGGTCAATTTCATAGAATGATTTGAATGTCAGCATAAAATCAAAATCTTCTCTCATTCTTTTAATTTGTTCAACATGAATTTCCTTCAGCCAGTTTTTTATATCTTCATTATCGCATATTAAAATTACTTGGTTGAAATGCTCAAAGCATAATCCTATCGTATCACAAAACTTTTTCTTGAAAGATTCGTCTTTCAATAATTCATATTGGACAGTTATTAATGAATTCTCAAAACTGTCGACTTGTTTACACAGCCTGCAATTAATTCTGAAATTATTATCAGCATAACTGTTGCTTTCTATTAGCGATTTCAGCAACGCAATATTTGTAAACCCCCCGGCAACCTTCTTAAACTGCCTAAAATGGAAATCGCAGAAGCCGCCTTCTTCAGCAACTTCTTTCCTAACACTTTCATTATTGTGAATTTCATATTGTAACTTGGACAACAAATCAAATTCATAATCTATAATCGCATTGCAAACCGGGCAGCCTGCTTTGCTGTTAAGCAAACCGGTCGCAGGATTTATATTTTCCAGAATTATATTTTTATAATTGTTATTCATAAGTACAAATAAAAAAAACTCCTATCACCTCGTCCCGTCATAATTGGAACAAGATGGTAGGAGTCATCAACCCCGGTTAATCCGGGATTCTTTAGGCGAACTCCATCGCCGTTTAAAACATAACTACCAAATAGTCTTCACGCTCTTTGCATTTCTTAAATTTTTATCGGCAGTTATAAGCTGTGCGTTGTTTAAAATTGCAGTAGCACAAATTATTCTATCTGCCGGATCCTGGTTTATTTCTTCCGGCAAGTCTACAGATAATCCGGCTATTTCCGGTGTTAATTCCTTGAAAATATAATTATTAGCCGCTCTCAATAATTTTATAAACTCTAGATAAGAAACATCTA
>JAKAKL010000111.1 GCA_021824565.1 Bacteroidota bacterium
GCTGGGATAGTGATCATGTTGTAATATTCAATGATGAGATACAGCTAATTGCGCAGGAGATTGTCCGAGCTAATATACTTGAGAGGGTAAATGTAGGCCTTGATTATTTTGACGGCAGCATAAACCGCATAGGCGCATTTGTTATTGGTGCGCGTGCAGCTCAACTAGCTTTTCTGTATGCTCTGCTTGAACCAACAAAAATGTTAAGGGAATTTGAAGAAACAGGTAAGAACTTTGAACGTCTTGCATTTCTTGAGCTGTTGAAGACAAAACCTTTTGGTGCAGTATACGATTATTATTGTATGATAAACAATGTACCGGTTGGTGAAGATTATATAAAAGAAATTCAGAAGTACGAAGTTGAAGTTCTGAGTAAAAGGGTATCTGTTAATAGCCTGTCTAATGAAATGGTAGAATCAAACTAATTTATAGATACAATTATAGTACTGAACTTTTTAATTAGGTAGACAAATAATTCTATGATTATAAAGACCGGGAAGAAATTAACCTTAAAAGATTTAGCACATATTCTTTCTGTTACACCCGCTACAGTTTCTAAAGCCTTAAGAGATAGTAGTGATATCTCCCTAAATATGCGAGAGAAAGTAAAAGCCAAAGCAAAGGAACTGGGCTACCGTCCAAATTTATTAGCAAGGTCATTGATCAATAATCGGAGTAAAATATTAGGGATATTGATTCCTGATTTACGTATTTCCTTTTTCTCGGAAGTAGTAAGGGGGATGTATGAAGAGGCAAATAGAAAGGGGTATGAAACTATTTTGTTGATTCATGATGAGAACAAGGCAATAGAGAGGAAAAAGTTAGAGTTTTTATCGGACGTTCATGCAGACGGGATATTGTTAAATGCAACAGGTCATAAAAGCAATTATGATATATATAAAAAATTGGGTGAAGAAGGCATTAAGGTTGTATGCTGGGATAGAAAGCTTGAAGGATTGGAATATAAATCGGTAACGATTGATGATAAGAAAGCAGCCTTTGAGCTGACCTCTAGTATGATAAGCCAGGGGAGAAGACATATACTTTTCCTAGGTCCCAATACAGGAATACCTGTGGCAAAAGATCGATTTGAGGGATATAGATTAGCCCTTAAAACAAATGGTATAGCATTTAACCCGGATTTAGTAGTTCATTCTTTTAGAAATTTTGCAGATAGTTATAGGAAAATGTTTTCTATAATGAAGAGTAAGATGAAAATAGATGGTGTAATAAGCATTGGGGGAGTAATTACCTATGGAGCAGGGAAAGCTATATTAGAGAGTAATCATACAGTACCTAAGGACATAATGCTTGGAGAATTTGGAGATAACGATATAGTCTCCCGTTTAGGAGTTCCATTCTTTACTGTTAATCAAAACCCCTATGTAATGGGTAAGTCTTCGGTTGACTTGCTGATTAGGATAATCGAACAACAAGTAACTCACGATAATTTTAATGATATAATTATTGATTCTGAAATTATTAAAAGATAAAATATTCCTAATTTAATTCTCAAAATTTTGAAAGAATATACAGGTTTAATTAATTACAATAATTTAATAATAGAAAGAGAGTAAATATGAAAACTAGAATACACTTTGGACTTTTAGTATTTCTATTTTTTTATTTTGCTGGTGTGGGAACTGTATTATCACAAAGTAGTCAAAAGGGTTCGTTGGAAGGAAGTGTTATTGCTTCCGACTCAAAACAACCGCTTCCATTTGCAAATATTATAATTATAGGAACAAATTAAGGTGTTCCCACGGACGTTGATGGAAATTTCATTTTAAAAAATATAAATGCTGGGAGACAAAAGATAAAAGTATCTTATATCCCGAACATATTCGGGAAATTAAATTCATTTATAAAGAAAATGACACTGTACTTATTTTCTTAACAAACAATTTCTCTCTGCCTCCCGATACAATTGCTAGTTTATACGAAGACCTTTGGAAAATAGAATTATTCTTTAAGTGGATTAAGCAGCACTTAAGAATTAAATCATTTTATGGAACAAGTGTTAATGCCGTCAAGACACAAATCTGAGTTGCAATTTCTGTTTATGCCTTAGTTGTCTTTATAAAAAAGAAATTAGATTTATTTGTAAACCTCTACACAATTTTACAAAAAATAATAGATATAAATTTTTAACATTAAAATAAAAATGAGTCAAGAATGAAAACTAAAATACTATTCGGTTATTTCATGTTTTTTCTTTTTTGCTTTTTGGGAAATACAAATCTTTACTCCCAAACTGCAACAAAAGGGACACTTAGAGGACGGATATTTGGTTCTGATAACAAGGAACCTCTTCCTTATGCAATTGTTATGGTAAAAGGAACAAGTAATGGTGCGGCTGCTGACGTTAATGGTAATTACATTATCAGAAATATTAACGCCGGTAAAAGAATCATTACAATTTCGTACGTCGGTTATGAAACCAAAAATATTAATGTAGTTATTAAGTCCGAAGAAACAACCGAACTAAATGTTTCGCTTGAAATATCTGCAATAAAAGGCAATGAAGTTGTGGCTACCGCTCAAAGACAAGGACAAATAGAAGCTATAAACAAACAGATAACTTCTAATACTATTGTTAATGTTGTATCGCCTGACCGTATAAAAGAAAATCCAGATGCAAATGCAGCTGAAGCAATAGGTCGTTTGCCGGGTATATCTTTAACAAGAAGCGGCGGAGAAGGAACCGGTATTATTATCCGCGGATTAGCTCCTCAATACAGTACAATAACATTGGATGGTATTCAATTGCCTTCGACAAATTTGACAGACCGTACAACCAATATATCCGGTTTGTCTCAATATTTATTAGAAACAGTTGAGGTATATAAATCAGTTACACCTGATATGGACGGCGATGCCGTTGCTGGAACTGTAAATTTGACACTAGCACCAGCACCGGAGGGAAGTCATATTAATGCTATAGCTCAGACAGGGTATAATCACCTAAATGATTATTGGGGAAATTATGTATTTAATGTTTCAGGAAGCCGACGCTTTTTCAACGATAAAT
>JAKAKL010000047.1 GCA_021824565.1 Bacteroidota bacterium
TCCTCGGCAGCCCGTCCTGGATATTGCGTTATAACTGTGACCTGCGTATCTCCAACATCAGGATAAGCCTCTTTTTTCAATTCACTCCAACTCCATACTCCTATAGCAACCGACAGCAATATCAGGATAAGAGTTACGAGTCTCTGATTCATGGCGAAGCTTAATAACTTTCTTATCATATTAAACCTTTAAATTTTTTAATAGCCGAAACTAAGTCCCTTCAAAAGCATTACTCCTTCAACAACCACTTTCTCTCCGCTTTCGATTCCTTTTAAAACAATCACATTGGATTCTCCGATATTGCTGAGAACAACTTCTCTCCGTTCATATTTTCCCGGGGCATTTTCAACAAAAACATAATCTTTTCCTTCTACCGTAAAGACAGCGGAAGCGGGGAGTGTAACAACCGAATTTACTTCATCACCAAAGTCAGCTGTTGCATACATGCCCGGCAAGAGCTTCATAGAATTACTGACCGTTATTCTAACTTTTAACGATCTTGTAACAGGATCTATGGTTTCACCAATCGATTCAGCTCTGCCTAAAAAGATTTTATCGCTGAAAGAAGTAAAAACTAGATCAACCGATTCTCCTTTTTGCACTTCATTTACCTGAGATTCCGGCACGTCTGCAATAAGCCATGCGGAATTAGGGGCGGCTTTTTCAAGGTCGATAGGATTATAACCAAGAAGCCTTAAACGGGCCTCCATCTCCAAAAGTGATGACTGATTTATTCTTAAATCGTTCTCGGCTTCGTTCAAATCTTTTTGAGTGGCCATTTTGTTTTCATACATCTCTTTAATGCGGGATAAATTATTCTCCGATTTCTCTAGATTCGCACGGCTCTGCTTAAAAGATGTAAAGAGTGAAGTAACATCCTGCGAATCAAACAGGATTATTTTTTCGCTGTTGGAGATAGACTTTGAAATTGTGGCTACGACGCGTGCGGGGACTTTAGCAGAAATTTTCGCGGATCCCTTCTTAATCTCTATCGATTTTATTCTGCTTACTGAAGGGGAAGAGTTATCAAAGCTAATATTCCGGCCTTCATCAGAAACAAAAGGCTTTAAATATGCCTGCGGATTCTTTCCATCTTCGCCGCCTCCGCATCCGGAGATAAAAAAAAGAGAAAGCAATGACGCAGCCATTAAATGTATTATTCGTTTCATACGGTCTTCTCGTTATCTTAATGAAGTGTTTAAAATTATTTTGCCTACCGCCAAGTTCAATTCTTCAAAAGAACTTAAACGGTCGAGATAAAGCTGATTTATTTGAACCATAGTATTCCTGTAGGATTCCAAAAAGTCCGTAAACTCAATGGTGGTTATATTTCTTCTTTGATAATTCAAAGTAATCCCTTCAAGCAGACTTTTATACTGTCCGCTGAAATTTTTATCGTAATTATTAAAGAGCCGGTCTGTCTGAAGAGCTTTGTTGTATGCCGAAACAACATCGGAAACAGCGCCTATTTCACTATTCAATTCATTTTGTTTTTTTGATTCGAGATTCATTTCCGATACTTCAATGTTTCCCTGATTGCGGTTGAAGAATGGAAGGTCTATTTGAATTGCAAGCGCTGTGTAATCCGGGATGTAATTGCCGTTTCTTGAATATCTTCCGCCGATGGTAATATCCGGAACCGCCATTGCTTTTTGCAAAGAGAGATTCATTTTTTCATATTCAACGCTTAGCTTTGAATTCTGGAGGTCTGGCCTGTTCTCTTTTGCTGTCTGAATCGCGGTATCCAGCGGCAAATTCCTAAATTCTGAATCGGAAATGAAATTTGAATTAAGAACAGGCAATATCACCGGCTTTGTCTCTGGATTTACCTGAAAAAAAAGGCATAATTCATTTTCTGTATCCTCAATTTTTGTAATCAAATCAAGCTTTTCGTTTTCAAGTGAAAGCAGAAGGGATTTCAGTCTTATAAGTTCTGAAAGAAGGATCAGTTTCTTTTCGTAACCGCTTTCCGAAATATTGATTGTGCTTTTCAGTACAGGGATTGTTTCATTGTAAAATATTAATGACTGTCTGTAAAAAAACAGTTTGTAAAAATCTGTTCTTAACTGAAACTCTAAATTGCGAAGCAGATCATAATAATTATTCTCTACCATTTTTGAATTTAATTGTGCCAGAGAGACCTGTTTGCTTCTTTTGCCGCCCAAAACAATCAACTGGTCGATTGCGAAATCAGTATTCCCGTTCTGTGTGAAGTCGAAATATTTTCGCGTTTCTTTGTTGTAGATATTCTGCTCGATGGAAAAAGTCGGATTGCTCCACAATCCGCTTTGTATTTCGGCGGCCTTGGATGCGCTTATATTATATTTCGCCGCAATTAATTGAAGGTTCTTCTCCGAAAATATTTTTTCTGCCTGCGGAAGAGTAATATTAAGCGAATCCGGCTTTGGCTGTGCTTTATAAACTGCCGTGGCAAAGAAAAGAACCACAAAAAAGATATTTCTCTTTTTCATAGTAATAGATCTTTAATTAATAAAATATTTTAAGGTAACTAAATTGGACTGAAATGAATAGTTTAAATAAGAATCGACCGGTTTATGATGAATAATTCTTCGGAGATCTCTTCCCTTGAATGAGAAAAAAAGATTTCCTCTGCAGCCAACGAACTCGAGATTGATGATCTTTGAATTTCCGGTTCTTCGGAAGGACTGTCTTCGTCGAAATAGGGGATTGATGCATGAATGGAATGATAAGAATATTTAAGTATTTCCGGTTTGCGGTTAGAAGATTTACCACCGGAATTTAAGTCAGTATCGGAGTATTTTAAATTTTGCGAATCCGAAATTAACAGATCGCCGAGATTTAATGAATCTGCTATTGTTCCAGTTAATAACGCCCAGGCAAACAGCAGGTTAAGAAAATAAAATATTTTTAGTTTTTTACTCATTATTTAGAATAGCCGAAAGCTTGAATGTCTAACAATAAAATAAGGTGGAGGGTTCCCGAATATTGTCATTTCACCGGTTAAAAATTCATAGGAACCTCAATCAATAATATCTCCGAAGAAACTCC
>JAKAKL010000065.1 GCA_021824565.1 Bacteroidota bacterium
CTGCAGTTCCTTTTTTGTTGTGATTTGCTTTCAGATTTTTCTTTGACAATATTTAAAACAACATACCCATAAATATGTCATTGAAAACTAAGGACTTAGGTTCATAATTAGGATTAAAAAAATATTATCGAAAGCCCCTCCTAACCTCCCCGAAGGGGAGGAAGGAGTGGGGAGGCTAAAACAATTCAAGCTGATGCGGCTCTACAAAGCCGCTCTCCTCCTTCTTCTTGCCGTAAAATATTTCCATCATGCCGAACTGCTTATCGGTCACGCTTAAAATTCCCACATGCCCCTTTTCCGGCAGAATGCTTTTTATTCTTTTTACGTGTACGTTTTTATTTTCCCTGCTTGAGCAGTGCCGTACATAAATTGAAAACTGGAACATAGAAAACCCGTCCCTCATCAGCTCTTTTCTAAAATGGGTATAGGCTTTCTTCTCCTTCGCCGTTTCGGTCGGAAGATCGAAAAATACTAATATCCACATAATTCTATATTCGTTAAATCTCATAGGTGTTGGGAACCGTGCTATAAAAAAATTTTCACATCGATAGATCAATCAGCAAACCCACTTTAATGCGGAAGCTGCTGATTAAAAGTAACTTCCGGTTGTCTCGATACATCCCGATTTTCATCGGGATTACTCGACCACCTTTCATTTCAAACTATGTAAAAGATTCATAGTCTATCATTGAATACAGAAACCATCCGTAATATTTTAATTCAAGCCAGGTGACTGAGTAATCCCGATGAAAATCGGGATGTATCGAAGTCACCGGGAAATACAATACATCTCCGGGTATAAAATTTTTCTGGATTCACCCGCAAAGCATTTTGCAAGCGACGCCGTAGTTCTTTGCACGCCTACCATCAAAGGACTCCTTTCTCCATCGATTATTATTTCCACCACCGGAATCTCAAGAAGCTGTTTTTTAATTGACGTGCTTAGTTCTTCAAAGTCCTCGCCGTTATCAACTATCTCACAGACAATTTTATCTACATAAGGACGGAACGGTTCCATTATATCGTCCGCAAGGCAGTATGCATTGTATTTATTATGATGATGAATGCCGAGCGTGGGCAGCAAGCCCGAAGCAACAAGCGAGCGCGTTACTATTGCCCTTAACACTGCATAACCGTAATTCAAAAGATTGTTCGGCGGAACACCGTAACGGTCTCTCGTAAACTCCAATTCTTTTGGAAAAAGATTTCCCCAGTAGTATGCCGCTGCTCTTCCTTCGTAATTATCCGGGTCGCCGGAGCGTACATCCTTAGCCCATTTTAACATATTAATTACATTTACTTTTTTTTGATTAAGCAGCCACGCCTGGTTCTTTATCTTTGCGGCAATTGTCTGCTGCCATAACTGCTTTCTTAATGGTACAGAGCTTTCTATTTGAGCCTGGAATCTTTCGCTTTGAATTTGATTAACAGACAGTGGCAAGAACAAACCAACGGGCAGATGAGAATTATCGCACGAAACAACTGCCGTGTTATTTTCAAGAAGGGAAGAGAGCAAGCCTTGCGTAATTGTTATCTGCTGGCTGTCCAAAATAATTATTCCAACATCTTCTATCGGAACAACGTTATGGTTTGTTCTGTTTCTGTATTTGTCATTTTTATCTGATCCTTCGGCATTGCCGCAATCTTCATTTGTATTTTCTTTCCCGTTTCCATTATCAATTAGCTTCATAACTAGTTGATCATCCTTTTTACTCAGATAGGCAGGATTACCGAAATATAATGTTCGTTTAATCATAATTATTTCCTTTTGAACTCACCCCTGCCTGCGGCAGGTAAACTAAATCCATCTCTTAAAAAGAGAGGGACTTTTAAAACCCCTTCCCTTCCTAAGGGAAGGGGCAGGGGATGAGTTCATACCGCCGGTTTTATGTTGCCAAGCCGATCGACCTCAAGTTTTATACAGCGTTTCTTTATTTGCACCTCATCTTCAAAAGTATTTTCAGAACAATTTTGACTTTCTATCTCGCCACATTTAACAGATGCATCATATTGAATTATTAGTTTTGATATATAAGCAGGTATGAAAAAGCATTGTCTTCCGGTAGACTTAACCATTTTATATGTTCTTGCGTTTATATTCTTTTTATTATTCCAATCAATTGGAGTTAAATCATTGTTCTTGATTCTTTTCATTTCATCTTCTGTAGGTACATAAACCAAATCATTTGGAGAAAGAATAATTGTCTTAAATCCTTCTTTCCTCTCTGCAAGCGGTTTCCCTTGTACTAATTTTTCGATGGCCTTATGAGTAGCAAGAGAAAACATTTCAGTTCTTTCTTTGGTTCCTAAATTTTCATAAATTATAAAATAAGCAACAGCTCCTTTGTCAACTTCAACAAATTTATTACCAAACTTGTCATCGGAAGATTTCTTTTCATATATTGTAACTTTGTCAATTCTTTTGCCCGCCTTTTTTGCTAGTGTCTCAATCCCTTCGCCAACAAAAGCCTCAGAAGCTTTTTTGTTTTCGTCTTTCTCGTATTCTTCTAAATGTTGATGAAGTAGTTTGGCAATATTTATTTTACCTTCTTCGGCATACGAATAGGGAATTTTATCTATCTTATCATGGGTAAATGAATTATCTAATTTAACTCTTTTAGCCGCATATTCGACAAACTCAGCTATCCAAATTTTTTCATATTCAAAATCTCCCAACTGGTATATAGTTTTATATTCAACATTACCTTTCTTTTTAATTTTGCCCGTTTCGACCTTTTTACAATTTTTCTTTAAATATTTATCTACTTCTGCTAAAATGTGTTCAGTATTTTCAAGATCAATTCCAATTTTATTGATAATATCATTAATATATTTTCTTGCTGCCTGATCGTAAACATAACTGGTTGTTTTTCTCAAATCTGAATCTTGTTCAACTTTCATTCTTTCAATATGAATTTTGAATGCCTCTCTTACTGATACTTCTTTCTTCTCTTTTAGCCATATTATTCCTTGAGGTTCTTTAAACATTGACTTTCGTACTGCCATCCATCTTTTATTAGGTTTTTGGTACACTTCTCTTTTTTCCCAACTGCCGTCTGACTTTTGAAACCACTTAACATATTTATTTGTGGGCTTGCTAATTATTTGATCGATAGGGGATTTTTTCGATTTGAATGTTACTATTGTTCCTTCCAATTTTTCTTTGGCTTCTTTTGTAAAATTAATCCAAGGTAATTTGAATTCTCTTATCTTACCTTTTACCAATGCTCGTTTTACTTTTAATAGTTCTTCATTACTGTCAACTGCATTCAAAGAGTTTAAGTATCGGATATGTTCCCTTGTTGTTGCTGCAATAATTAAAGCATCCAAGGCATGATGGCGATGATCGATTCGTTTCTCATTAATCTCTGGTTGTTCCGGTACATTGAAATGAAATTTATTATTATCTTCCTCATCTGAAAAAATAATTTGGTGTCCCGTAATTTCTTCAAGCCGTTTGAAACGCGGTTTTATAATATCTTTCCAAACAGTATTTAACCCCCACTCCCGTTTTAGGTCACTTGTTATACTGCCTATAGTGAAAACTAAACCCGAATCATTTTTCTCATTTTCTTTTGTTTTTACAAATGGGTATAGCAATTCACTTACTTTTCTGGTAATATATCTCGTATCATTTATTTGTCTTTCAACAAAATCTTCCGGCACCTCAGTAGCTAAAAGATTCTTAAGCTTTTTCCCCTTAAAGGTATCCTTACAATGGTTTTCGTATTCTTCATTTGTAAGAATTTTGTATTGTATATTATTTATTTTGAATACTTGACCGCTAAAATGTTTTATAAAGTTTCTGGCAAGCATATTACCTTTGTAAGGTGATGGATTGATTGCAGCTTCTGAAATTACAAGATTATCAATAGAATCATATTTTAATTTCGATTGAGGAATAATATGTTCGACCTCATAAAGTGTCTTATCGAAAAGTTTACTTAGGGGTATAATATTTCCTGTATAAGGCGATGTGCAGTTCTGACTGAGCCATAAAGCGTATTTTTTTATTTCTGTTTTAGTAGGTATTCTTTCTTTTTTGCCATCACTATAAAGATTATCGAATTCAACATCTTTATTAACAATAAAATTGACTGACTTATCCCCAATTTTTTTGGAAACTCTTACGCTTTTATTAACGTCGGCATTATCTTTCCATATTCTGAATTTTTCAATGTCTCGCGGACTTTCTGGATTTGGTTTAACTCTAAAACTTGTATGATAAACATTTCCTTCATTATCATACTCATCAAATCCATTCATCAATTCATATAGCAATTTCTTTATTCTCTCGTTTTCCTTTGTGTTTATATTTTGTCTCTCTGAAATCTTAAATTTTTCCTCGCTATTTTTCTTCAATTCTCTCCCCAACTCTATATGTATTTCGTCAGGTTGACCAAATTTTTTGCAAACATCTTTTACTAAAAACAATGTTTCTCGAATTACTTGTTCAACAAGAGGATTCCTCAAGCTATTATTTGGAATTAACCGCATTACATCAAGAGTTTTTATATCGTCTTCATTATAAGCTTTAGTATTTTCTTTTTCGCTGTGTCTGCCATAAACAACATAGCAAGCCATCCAGGCGGGCAAATTCGAAAATTGTTCTATGCTTAGGAACCCTCTTTCTTTAATCAACTCACCGGTTCTTTTATCATAAGCAAAATCCCAGCCATCTTTTATAATTGATTTAATCCTCTTTTTTGTCTCTTCAGAAATATTTTCCCATTCCCAGTATTTTCCACAGCGCATTAAAGGCAGAAGCTTATTTAATGCTTTGGTAGAATAAGCAGCGTATTGTTTTTTCAATTCCGGTAGTTTTATAGAAGCTTCAACAATTTCGGGTGGAAAGTTAAATTTTTGTAAAGCAGTTTTAATTCCCTTAGAGGATTTGTCTGAATCTGATGAGCTGATTGAATAAATAATGTGCCATAGCATTCTTAATGATGTTTTATCGGCTAAATATTTTTCACCTTCACTTTGGAAATCAAATTTTCCGAAGAGTTTTCTAAACAGTTCTTTAGTTTCATTTCCCAATAACTTTTCGCGGTTAGCATAAAGATTTATTTTATACAATTCCTTGCTTAGTTTTTTATTGTTATAAAATGAATTTATTACATCAAAAATATCTTTTTCAGAAACTTCCTTAGATGTATCAAATAATTCAAAAAGTTTTTCTTTCACTTCTTCTGTTATTAAATCGTTGGTTACGTCAACATCAATTTTTGCAAAACTATTTATGTTTTGTTCCTTCTCAAATATTCTGATGTTATGTATATCCTGCCAAATCCGATACTCTTGAAATTCAGGACAAGACTTAGGTGCGCTTTTTACACCATAAATTTCACCATCAATACCAGTGTGTTTTTCATACTGGCATTCACCAATGGAATGTTTTTGAGATTTTAATTCCCGTTGATAATAAATAATATCGTTAGAAAAAATGTGCAGCAAGCCATTCTCGATTAACTCTTTTTGTTTTGCAGTGTTGTGTTTATAAAGTGTTTTGGCGATGAGTTCGATTTTATTCTCGTTTAATAATTCTTGTTCAGTATTGTCTTTAATTCTTTCTTCTAACTGCTTTTCCCAAATTGCATCTAATTCTGCTTTATATCTTTTCCTTAGTATTGGGAATTGTCTTATTTTATAATTTTTATCTTTTATTAATTCATCGAAGAAAAATTCTCCAGGATGTTGTTGTCTTTGTTCCATTTCATTATCTAACGCAACAACTACCGCTTCCCAATCGTCATTAGTAGCTTTTTGTGGTTTAAGTTGTTTACCATTTCTCCAAGTTACTACATACTTATTTTTCTTTCCCTCCCATTCTGGCTTTTTGTACATATTCTCATCCCACGGCTCAACTTCAGAAATTGTCGGGGTAATAACAAAAGTATATTGACCTTTTTTATTTTTCTCATCGCTTTTTAATTCAACAGACCTTATTACAAGTTCGTATGCTTTTTTAACTTCAACGACACTATCATCTTTTAAATCTTTTCTACTGCTCTTAAATCCCCTTCGCTGATTCATCATATATATTATGCGTGCAAGTTCTTGTACAGTGATTTTTTCTGTAAGCGCTTTCTTTCTCAGATAATAAATAATCCAGTCTTCAGGTATAACAATATTTCCGAATTTATTTCTTTTCCCTTTTACTCCTAATAATTCAGTTGCTTCTTCAATTGTATCTTCACCAAAAGACAAATAATCTCCAATGTGAAATTTATAATTTTCATCGTTAGCCATTTTCTTCTTAAAATCATCTGGAAAACTTTCATCTACCCATCCGAGCATTTTAAATACTGCTATTAGCCTGCTTCTTCTTAATTTGTATCTGTGTTTTAATCTTCTTGAGCCTCTTTTCATTCTTCTTGACGCTGCTTTGGTTTCTGCCTGTGCGCCGCTTTCAAATTTCTGTAAATAATCTCCTTCAACGGGTATTATTCTACTACCTAGCCATTCAATTTTCCCTTCTTTACCAAAATCATCAATCGAGTTGGGAATGCTAATAAAACTTCCGCCAATTGAATTTGTACCAAGATCAAGTCCAAGAATTTTTTTCATAAAGCTTGCTCCTTTGACTTTAAAAAATAATTTTCTATTTTAGTATCAACAATCTGAAGTAAATCACAATAAGGATTTTATTCCGTAGTGAAGATTTACCTTCAACAAGTTTGCCTCGTACTTAACGGGGCATTTTTATTTTATTCCATCCTGAAAACATTTACAGCACTCCCGATGAAAATCGGGATTGCTGTTTTAAAACACTCTCTTTTTAATTTACTTAAGTTGACCGCTTGCATTTATAAACCGTTAAAACGGTTTGTAACCTTTACTTTTTTCTTATTAACCCACGGATTAATCCGTGGGTTAATAAAACAATTTTTATAACCGTTTCAACGGTTTTTTAATTATTAACTGAAGTTACGCAGAAATGAATTGCGAAGTCATGCATTGTCATTCCCACGAAAGTGGGAATCCATTTTTGCCTATTTTCGCATTGTGGATACCCGCTTTCGCGGGTATGACACTCCTATTCTACTATCTTGCGTAACTTCAGTTATTAATTATTTAAGCGGTCAACTTGAGTTAATTTAATTTAAATATTTAACCTATGTAAGTTCTATTCATGCAAGCCTGCCCTTTTCACAAAATTCCCGCTGTAAATATAAAATCGTAATTATATCTGCTTACAACTTAAATAATTTTTATACTAAATCCACAAAAATTATTCTAAGGGACGGCACATCTCTATATGCCATCCCTTCGGCACTACAACAAACCACCCACCGGCAGCATCCAACCCCTATAATCTATTGTACCGGCGGTGCAGGCGGCGGTGTAGTTCCGCCTTCATCTTCTTTACCTCCGCCTCTGCCTTTAGGTATCGGCTCGAATTGTATAAGAATAGATTTGTTCTTTGCGAAAGCGGTATCTACAAACTTCCGGATTTTTGTTTTTATCTTTTTTAGTTCCTTATCCGCTTCGTCTCTTTCAACAGTTGCCTGGTTCCTCTCCTTCTTTGCGTCTTCCTGCTGCTTATCTGCTGCTATTAACTTTGCTGGCGCCTCGTCAAGTGCTGTAATATCCGCTTCCTGCAAGCCGCCTTTTAATAAGTCAGCTTTCTTCTCTGTAACCAAAGGTATTAAATATTCGCACTCTGAACGAAGTGAGCCGATAGCTCTTGGGATACGTTTGTTTATTCCAACATTAAATTGTTTTAACACGCGGGCATTGCCTACATACGCACCGCTCGCTGCATTACGTACCTTGGTAACTAAACCTTGCGATTCGGTTATAATTACATTTTGTCCTGCGGTTAAGTCTTCAAGCTTTTTCCCCTTACCGTTTAAAGTATTTTCCTTTTCCGTAAGGATTATTATTCTGTCCTTCAGTTCCGTACGGTTTTCTGCAGGGAACCCCTTCTCCGTAAGCGCAGCCTCATTTCTGCCGATGGTTTCATCCAGCGCATTCGCGTCCTGGATATTATAGTTTACTGCCGTATTCATTTTTAACTCCTTAGTTTGTTAAATGTTATTTGAATTAAATTGTGATTAAATGATCTCCTTTTTGTCATGTTGCGTTTTTATTCAAATTTGTAATGTCTTGGAGTAAAAAAGCGCACGCCATTCTAAAAATTGCGCCGTCATAGCGTAAAATCTTGCCGTATGCTGCTAAAAAAAGCGCTGTCAATAGGTAAAATTGGGCTGCCATGTATCAAAATAAGGCCGACGCTAGTAAAATTCCGGCTTCCCGTGTCTAAAATTAAGCTGTCAGGGTGTAAATTTTCGCTGTCCGCTCTTAAATTTACTCTGTACATGCTAAAATTAGCTCTGCTATTCTAAAGCAAAGAGTATAATCGGGGAAAATTTCTTTGCCGCTTACCAAAAACTTGGGCAGCACTTTAACAAAGTCTTGATGTATAATGTAAAAGTTTGGTTGTTTGAAATATCGGAATATAATGCATGGAATAAATGTATGAATTATATTATTTCTTATTAGAAAGATTTGAAGTGTAACTGCTTTTCTCTGAACCGAACCTTCGTACATATATAAGCCTCAACCCTAAAACTTATTTATTTAACGCGCTCAAAACAAAATAAGGGAATTTTCCGGTCAGAGCCCCACATTGTCCCTTTCAATGGTTGTAATTTATAAATAATCATTCCTTATGTCAATAAGAATATTTAATTACCAAAGTTACGCATTAAACCCTGCCTGCAGCACGTAGGCGTCAACTTAATTTTATCTTTAATAATTGTAATGATTTAATATACAATAAAATACATGCTTCATAATACATGTCAATTCATTTATAGAACCCCTACGATAGGAGTGCCATATTGTTTTATTTTATTAGAATTACAGCATCATAATCAAAAATTAATTTAATTTTCATATTCCTTAAGTTGACGCCTATGTGCCTGCCGCAGGCGAGCTTCAACGTCGCTGCCTTGGACGTTGAAGGTTGCATAATTAATCTACTTGAAGTAGTTCTGCAACACTCCCGGATAGGCAAGCTTGCCGCGCTATGATTTCCCAATGGAGATTCGACTGAACAAATCCTCCGTCATTCGCCCTTGGCGAATGCCACCTCCTTTACTAAAGGAGGACTTTGGTATTCCTATTTTTCTCCCTTTAGTAAAGGGAGATGTCGACGGAGTCGACAGAGGGATTCTTTGCACTCACTCTACGCAGCATCAGCTTTATTATAAAAACTCAACCCCCATTCCTCCTTTTCTTGCCTTGCAATGTCATTAAGTTAAGGGACAATAACTCTTGTCAATTAAACATAGGCATATACTTAGAAATGATTCGATAAGCAAAAAAATTAAAATAGCTAAAATCCCCTCTTGGGAGGGGGTAATCGCCATCGTGTTTGTTAGTGGTCTTAACTTAATGACATTCCTCTCCCAAAGGGAGAGAGGAGTAAAAACCCTCTCCCTTCGGGAGAGTGCAGGGTAAGGGTAAAGTTCCTTAACTTAATTACATTGCCTTTAAGGAGAAGGGGCGGGGGGTGAGGTTATTGAATAAACCGCAGATCTACTTTATTAGTATAAGCTTTTTCGTAAACACATTTCCGTTTGCGTCAAGCCTGTAAAAATATACTCCGCTGGCAAACCTGCTGCCATCAAAGGTGACCGAATATTTTCCAGCATTCTCTCTTCCATCCACAAGTGTCGCCACTTCTCTGCCAAGAATGTCATAAACTTTCAAAGTTACGTTGCTGACAGCTGACAGCTGATAGCTGATTGCGGTAGTCGGATTGAAAGGATTAGGATAATTCTGTTCCAGCTTGTAAGAATAAATTGTCGCCGTATTTTCATAGTTAACTTTGGTAGCATTATTTGGCGGGAATATATATAAACCGTTATTATAGGTTACTGCATAGATCGAATCGCCATATGCGATCAGCTGCCTTACAGATATGCTGTCGAGTCCGGCATAAGTCCAACTGTTTCCGCCGTCCGTAGTATAATACACTCCGTGCCAGAGATAATTGTAATTTGTGTCCTGCGTGCTGAACCCAGCATAAAGTGCGCCGCTTTTTGATGCGGCGGTTACAAAGACAGAGCTGTTTGTCGGCATGCCGTTGGGCATATTGACAGTCGACCATGCGCCGCCGCTGTTTTTGTACAAGCCGCCTCCCCATGTGCCTGCATATAAGTTACCGTTAAGGCCGGAACTCATGCTGTATATTATTGCACCGTTTAAGCCGTTATTGTCCGGTAACCAAGTTCCTCCGTTTATCGGCCGTTTAAAAAGAAGCCCTGCATATGTAGACGTGTTTGTAAAAGCGGCATAAAGATGGCCGTGGTAATCACTCGCTATCACGTTCGGATACATGCTGCTTAGATAATTCCCTAACCCTGCCGTATCTGCAGTCCAGGGACTATTTGGAGCTTTAACATAAACACCGCTTTGTATGTTTGAAAGTGCATAGTGCTGTATTCCGTTTTCATCTACAAAATAATTTGAAATCTGTCCCTGCCCGATAGCACCTAATCCCATTGTATCCGGGATCCACGTTGTACCGTTATCGGCGCTCTTCCAGTTTGTCTGCAGGCTTGCATAGTTCGTGTTGTCTGTTTGCGCGCCAAGCGTAAACAGGTTGCCGTTGTTATCGGTAAAGATTGCGCTCCCGGTTTTATATCCGTTTACCGGAAAGCTTTTTGTCCACACGGTATCACTTGAATTTTGATAGAACAGACCGAGGTTAGTAGTTATAAAATTACGTCCGGATGATTTGGCAAATCCGTAAAGCGTATTTGCTGTAATTCCCTGGTTATCTGCAGACCATGTGTTGCCCTTATCGGTACTTTTAAATAATCCATATTTTGTCGCCAGGTAAAGCACCGAGTCGCCGCCTACATCGTTATAAGGAGAGTTATATTGATTTACTGCATCCTGTATTAAACCGGTTAACGGCACATCAATCCTAAACCAAGGGCCTGTCCCCTTGTCGGACCTGAAAACCATTCCTCCGGCAATAGCGTAGATGTTGTTAAATGCATCCTGCCCGAATTTGGAAACTACGTTGTTTAAAAGTCCCTGGTCGTTTGTTGTCCATGTCTTCCCTCCGTCGGTACTGTAGTATACATCGTAGTTCGTTGAGGCGAATATCCTGTTTCCTTTATCGACGAACACTAAGTTAGCATTATTAGAGGGAAAAGAATTTATCAAGCTCCATACATAAGAACTGGCAGATTGAGAATACAATCCGCCGGAAGTTGCCAGGTAAGTATTCAGCAGCGTATCCAATGCAATGCTGTTCGGAGTACTGCCGTTCAACCCGGTAGTGTCTGCAGCAAATAACTTGTTTGCTGTATCTCTTTGAACGAGGACGCTCTTGGAGGTTAATACATACAATGCGTCGCCGTTGATATATTTATAAAAGTCATCAGTATTGCCGGACTTAAATTCATCTGCTACTTCATCATAATAAATATCATAAACTATAACTGTTCCGTTGTTTAGTAATATAAGATAGAACTCGGGATCGTTTTTCTTAGCACCTGCATCTACTATTTCTTCTCCCGCATTTAAGTGGAAATTTAATTCTTCCCTCGGAAGCCATTTTCTGCCTAGTATATTGTATGATGAAATGTAAACATGTGTTGGTGTCACCGTTATTCTTCCTGTTAAGCCTATATTTGAAGTCCTGATGACATTATCACCGTATATTTGTAACGGCACCTGGGAAAACATTTGTGCCGAAGAAAAAATAAGTAGAAACAAAAATGATGATAAATAAATACGGTATCTTACTCCTATCATTTGTCGCTCCTTTTTATTTAATAAATTTAGTTTTTTACTTTCCTGTAAATCATTTATTCATTACTTCATTTTAAAAATTTTCCTTTTGTTCTTATAATGCTGGTAATTGAGGAAAGACCTATATGCCCTATATCGTGGCCGAATGAAATTCCACGTGCCGTGTATTCTTTAAAGTCAACGTTTGAAATTAATACCAGCATGCTGTAGTGAAGAATAAGTATTAAGGAAATGACGGCTGCCGGTTTTAAATTCGAAAAAATATAAGTTACTCGCAAGAGTCTTAACTCTTTAAGATAAGAAGTGAAAATAGAATCCGCATCCGCTGTTATAATCGCGAAAAAAAATTAAATAGTCAAGAAAAATCCGCCGGCTTACTGCCCGGTGTGATTTTGTAATTAAGACCTTCCTCCGCATACATTCTAATCTCCGTTCATCTGCTACGGCAGTTCAAAGGCTTCTTATTAATCCCCTTTTCCGTTCACATACTCAATCAGTTCGCCGGGCTGGCACTGAAGGACCTCGCAAAGCTTATTGAGTGTAGAAAGCCTGATTGCCTTGGCTCTTTCGTTCTTTAATATGGATAAGTTCGCCTGTGTTATACCTACCTTTCCCGCCAGCTCGTTTAATGAAATTTTCCTCTTTGCCATCATTACGTCTAAATTAATTCTTATCGCCATCGCAGCACCTAAACCGTTAATTCGTTTTCTTCTTTTAAAGAAGTCCCTATTCTAAAGACTTCCGATAAAACAATTAAAAACATTCCCGCACCTAATGAGATATAAAAAGTTTCCGAAAATCCCGTTGCGGATAATTTTACATTATCTATTTTTATTCCGGTAACAGCCGGGTTAGCTACCAGCAGTCTGGATATCCATAAAACTATATTTACCAATATTAATACTATTCCTGTTCTTCTAAGGCGCATGCCGTTTTCTTTGATAAAAGGATTCCCCTCTATTATACTCCGGATTATTTTTCTGATGAGAAAAATTATGTAGCTTACAGCCGCCCATATAATAATTGCATAAAACCCGGAATACAGTTGAAGAAGTATCGAGGGGTTAAAGAAAAGTATCTGTCCGGAAATATTCCCCACATAAATATCCTTAGCCCCATTAGAAAGGTAATGATTGTTGGTCATAAAAATATTTACAGGGAAGGCATAAGACGAAGGCAGCGGGTCGCCTTTGATTATTGACGTAATAAATAATACTACCTGAACTGTAAACAATGCTAGTGTTATTCCAAGAATTACCGAAAGAACTCCATATAGATTTTTTGCCGGATTATTAAAGAACTTCATTTTAAGTCTCCTAAATAATTACGGCTCTAATCTAATAAAAAATTTATCGAATATCAATATATAATTATTAAAAAATAATAACTATTTTCTTTTTTTCAATAATTAAATATCAATATTCAATTAATAATTCTTAAGATTGTATCTCTGTTGTTTAGTTATCGCATTCTTATATGCCATAAACAAAATAACAATATGTTTCATCCACTAATAGTTATCTTAATAGTGCATTTGGGGCTTGTTTTTTAACTTCCTATTACGTTAATTTAGAAAAATGTGATTTCACACAATTTAATTTTGACTTCGCATAATTTTCATTTCGCTTTACGCAGTTTTAATTGTGCGCCGTTTCATTTTCAGTATGCTTTGCATCATTTTCATTTCTTTTTGCGTATTTGCAAATTGCTTCGCATCAAATACAATTTGCCTTGCATCAAATTAAATTGACTTAAAGTAATTGTTTATTTGCTTCTCGTCATTTACTAAAAGCTTTTTACCGGATTCATTTTTCTTTGCAGCAAATGCAAATTGCTTTGCTCAATATTCAATCCGCTTCGCATCGATTTTATTTTGATTTGCATAATCCGTTCTTTGCTTATCATCAGTTTCCAAATGGTTTATGCCGGGAATAAACCGGCCGGCATAAAAATCCGCCGCCTTTACTTCAGCCGGATATGAGGAAAATTTATTTTAATTTATATACTCACCATACGCAAAATTTACTCTTTGGAGTACTGGAATGATGGAATATTGGAGTAAATTATTTAATTCCATTACTCCATTACTCCAAAGACGGCGTAAGGTGTGTTATATACTAATAGCCGGAGTTAAACAAATAATATTATGAGTATTTCTTACAATAAAAAAATTTTAAAATATTTTCTCATCTGCCGAGGGGCCGTATATTGAAGGAACAGGAATATCGTTTAGCCGCATGTACACAGTTAATTGTCCCCGGTGATGCACAAGGTGGTTTATAGACAAGCTGATATTTTCTTTCTTAGAAGAGCTCATTAAGGTAACGCCATTGTTCTTAAGGTAAAATAAATTCAACAACTCCTCGTCTGTAACCTTTTGCAGGGAGCTTAATGCAACTGTCAGGTTCTCTTCGAAATGATTGACCAGTTCGCCCGTAGTTTTGGGTTGAAAGTGTTTAATTGTCGCAAAATCTATTTCTGATATTTCAATTATGTGCGTTATCCATTTGGGAATCTCCGCAACAATTAGAGCAGTATAAATCATGGTAAGTGATTTTTCATGCGGCTTCCAAGTGAATAATTTCTCCGGGATTCTCTCCAAGCATCTGCGGGATGCCCGGGCTTCCGACTCTAATTCCTGCGCGTAAATTTGTCCCAGCGTTTCATTGATCATAGAATTATCCTTTCAAAAAAAATATTTGGGTTATGAATGTACTATTATTTCCGCAACCAATAATACGCTATATCGGTATATACTTGCGGTGACCAATAACATACCGGCTTTAATCATTGGTTTAAATTTCAGAATAAGCTTGAACTTTGTTCATTCTAAAACAGCTGAGTACTGCTCGCACTGCAGACGTATTAAAAGTTTTTTTATTTTTAAAATGATAACAGTATTCAGTCTCTTTTAAAAAGCGCAGAGTCAACGCTGTAATCCAGTGGCCCTGCAAGCAGAACGGCAATAGCAATAATAAAAAAAGTGAATGGATACGACGCGCCGTTAGGTCCCAGGAAACCGTTAGGTAGCATTGTAATAGTTGCAACTACCATGTTGATTGCAACCGCAAACGCGGCTAGTCGTGTAAACAAGCCAAGAGCAAGCAGCAAGCCGCCAATGAACTCAGTAAAGCAGCTTAGGTACGCAAGAGGAACAGCAATTCCCATCTTCACATAAAATTGTATTGTGGTATTGAGACCGTAGCCGCCGAACCACCCAAGCACTTTACCGGAGCCGACTACGAATAAAATTATTCCGATTGCCAAGCGAAGCAACAACAGACTTAAACTTAAAAGTGCACCATTACTTCCCAGTAATATTGTATCCACTTTTTTACTTGTTAACATAACATCATTTCCTTTAAAAATTATTTCTTAACAGACAAATAATGAAGCACAACAACTCCGGAATTAAATTTTTTGGTTTCAACTAATTTTAGATTTTGCCTTTCTTTAATCTCTTCAAATAATCGTCTTCCTTTTCCAACAATCACCGGATGAACCAAAATCCAGTATTCGTCAATTAGCTTGGCATTCATAAGAGTCGATGCAAGATAAATACCGCCAATTGAAATATTTTTGCCCGGCTGTTGTTTCAACTTCCTCACTTCTTC
>JAKAKL010000094.1 GCA_021824565.1 Bacteroidota bacterium
GATCTATAAAAAGCGCACGGGATTCTATTTAAATTTAAGAACCCGGAAACTTCTTCTGCCATTTTTCTCGATGAGGTGTAAATGATTGCCGGAGTTTTAAATTGTGAAAGAAGCTCAAGACATTTTTCTTTTTTCCTTCTTGTTATAATAACGTTCAGCTCAAGATTCTCTCGCTCAAATCCGCGGATAAAGAGTTTCGGATTCTTCAACGAAAGCTGCGACACGATATCCTGAACTACTTCAGGTGTAGCCGTCGCAGTGAAAGCAGAAATATTTTTTACGGAAATATATTCGGCAAATTCACTGATCTTCCTGTAACTGGGTCTAAAATTATGTCCCCACTCGCTTATGCAATGCGCTTCATCGACAAACAGGTAAGAAGGCTGAAGTTTTTTTATCCGTTCCGAAAAATCGAAATTAGATAAACGTTCAGGCGCAGCGTAAAGAATCTTAATTCTTCCGTACAAAAGTTTTTGGAGTATTGCTTCGGATTCCGAAAATGATTGAGAGCTGTTAATGAAAGCCGCAATTTCCTCATTTTTATTTAATGCATCCACTTGATCTTTCATCAATGCTATTAAGGGCGAAATGACGATAGAAAAATTTTTTGCTGCCAATGCGGGAACCTGATAGCACAAGGATTTTCCCGCTCCGGTCGGAAGTACAGCCAGAATATTTTCACCCTGCATTATTGCTTCGATTATCTCAAGCTGATTTTGTCTGAATGAATTATATCCGAAATATTTTTTTAAGACTTCAAGCGGATTCATTTTGTCGAGTAATTAATTTGTACGCATAAATAACTTCGGAAAGATACAAATCAGTTCCGCTTTTTGCTATATTTAGAAAACAAAATATCATCATTTAGGAAAAACTTGCTTATGAATTTTAATGCGATAGAAACTTCAAGCCTTTCCAAAGTTTATTCTTCGGCTTTTGGCAGAAGAAAAATTGAGGCGCTTACTAATCTGAATCTAATTGTAAAACCGGGGACTATTTTTGGTTTTCTCGGACCAAACGGAGCAGGCAAAACGACATTTGTAAAACTGCTTCTTGGAATAACCTTTCCTACATCTGGCGGCGCCAAAATTTTAGGAGAAGATATTTCAGAGTATAAAATGAAATCAAAAATAGGTTATCTTCCTGAAAATCATAAGTATCCGGCTTACTTAAAAGGCAGTGAAGTTTTAGATTTTTATGGAAAGCTGTCAGGAATGGAAGGCATAAACCTTCAAAAAAAAATAGATGAACTTTTAGATCTTGTAAAGCTTACGCAGTGGAAGAAGACAAAAGTAAAAGCATATTCTAAAGGTATGATGCAGAGGTTAGGGCTTGCACAGGCGTTATTGAATGAGCCGGAATTAATTTTCCTCGATGAGCCGACTGATGGTGTTGATCCGATAGGCAGGAAAGAAATCCGGGACATTTTATTAGAGCTAAAATCGCGCAGTAAAACAATTTTTCTTAACAGCCATCTGCTGTCTGAAGTCGAACAAATAACCGACCGCGTCGGCATTTTGAACAAAGGTAAATTAATTCGCGAGGGAACCGTTAAAGAATTAACCCAGAAGCGTGAGGAGTATAAGCTAAGCCTGGAAGGCGCTGCTGTTGATGATATCAACAAAAACCCGGATAATGATCTTCATCTTACGAATATCGGCGACGGATATTTTAATTTAAAAGTTTCGGATTCAAATGAACTGAATAAAGTTTTAGACATGCTGCGAAGCAAAGGAATTATGATTAAAGAAATGGTTCAACAAAAAGATTCTCTCGAAGATATTTTTATATCGTTGATTAATGAATCGGAAAAAGGAGCGATGAAATGAAAAATATGTTAACAATTACCTGGTACTCGCTTCGGGAAGCGATGGCGAGAAAAGTTTTTATTTCGTTCTTTATTATTTCATTGCTCACCATAATTTTAGTCGCTTTAATTTTAAATATGGCAGGCTTTGTGAAAGTTTTTACATCCGGTACACAGAATAATTTTACCGAAGCATTCACGACAATGGAAATGATGTTCATTTCTCCAATAACTCTGATCGGAATTTTAATGTCGATCTTTTCCAGCGCAAGCTTTATTCCGATTATGCTTGAAAAAGGAAATATAGATTTACTTTTGTCAAAGCCAATATCACGCGAACAACTTTTAGTCGGTAAATATTTAGGAGGAGTGCTGGTTGTATTTATAAACATCGCGTTGTTAATTATTGGCGTTTGGCTTACATTCTCGATTAAATTTTCTGTTTGGAATTTCGGATTCCTGCTTACAATCTTTACAATAACATTTACGTTTTCAATTCTTTATTCAATAATAGTTCTGTTAGGAATTGCGACTAAGTCATCGGCGCCTGGCATGATGATTGCATACTTGATTTTTTTGATTGTAAGCCCGGTTCTTTACTCTGCCAAATATAAGCTTGGAGTTTTTATCCAGAGCAGTCTTATTAAAGGAATAGTCGACTTTGTATATTATTTATTTCCTAAAACTTCAGAGTTAATGGGCAAAACTACGTATGACCTTGCGACCGGCAGCGGTATAACCAATTATCAGCCTATACTAACTTCTTTCGGCTTTTTAATTTTAACATTGGGAATAGCGGTTGTCATATTTAGGAAAAAAGATTTTTGAGTTGAATCGAATTATTTAATATTAAAAAGAGATATTGCGAGTTACGTTAAATGCAGAATGAAAATATAAAGTTAGAAGATTTACTGAGTAAAACTAAAGCCAACCAGGAGGAAACCGGAAACATAAATAATGTTGCAATTATCGGTGCGGGCATTATGGGGCAGGGAATAGCGCACACTATTGCTGCCGCCGGTCTCGACGTTTTGGTTATTGAAAAAGATTCGGAACATCTCGAAAAAGCTAAGCTGGATCTTTCAGAATCTATTGACCGCGAAATTAAAAGATGGGCTATTACAAAATCTGAAAAAAAATCAATTCTAAGCAGGATCCGGTGGGAACTTTCTCTCAACAAAGTAAGCAGCTATGATTTGATCATCGAAGCAGTTGATGAAGATTTTAAACTGAAACAGCTAATCTTTATGGAACTGGATTCCATTGCAAATAAGGAAACAATATTTGTCTCAAATACATCAACATTAAGCTTAACAAAACTTGCCGAGACGACAAGCCGTCCCGAAAAAATTATCGGAATGCATTTCCTTCATCCGGTTCCTAAAATTCCTATGGTGGAATTAATTAAATGTCTGCACACTTCCAACGAAACTGTAGAAATGGTAAAATCATTTGCCGCAAGGATAGGAAAGACTCCGGTTGAAGTTTATGAATATCCCGGGTTTGTAACAACGCGCGCTATCGTCCCTCTTTTGAATGAAGCAATGTACATTTTACTCGAAGGAGTAGCCACCGCAAATGATATTGATACTGCAATGCGGCTTGGCTATAACTTCCAGTATGGTCCGCTTGAGATGGCTGATATGATGGGGCTCGATGAAGTCCTTGCATGGATGGAAACATTATGGAAAACCCTTGGCGAGCCGCGTTACAGAGCTTGCCCTATACTACGAAAATTAGTTAGAGAAAGAAAGCTCGGCAAAAAGACCGGCGAAGGTTTTTACAAATACGATGAAAATGGAAAAATTATTTAGAGTATTAAATTTATTTATAAAGTTATGAAAGTTCTTGTTTTAAACTGCGGAAGCTCTTCGATTAAATATCAATTTATCGACACCAATGAAAAGGCGGCTCTTGCAAAAGGAGTTGTTGAACGGATCGGAATGAGCAGCGCTGTTTTATCGCATTCCAGATATGACGGCGACGGAATAAAAATAGTCGGAGAAATTTTAGACCATGCTATTGCAATCGAGTATGTACTTGGAGTAATGCTAAGCAAAAACCACGGCGTAATCGACAGCAAGGAAGATATTGAAGCTGTCGGGCACAGAGTAGTACACGGCGGCGAAACTTTTACGGATTCAATATTGATTACTGATGAAGTTATGCAGGTGCTTCAGGAAAATATAGAATTAGCCCCGCTCCATAATCCGCCGAACATAAAAGGTATTCAAGCAGTAAAAAGAATACTTCCAAACGTGCCGCAGTGCGCAGTATTTGATACGGCGTTTCACACTAAAATGCCGGCAAAGTCTTTTCTTTACGGAATACCATTCGAACTTTATAAAAAACATAAAATAAGAAGATACGGCTTTCACGGAACTTCGCATTCCTATGTAGCGAATAAAGCGGCAGAAATGCTTGGGAAAAATATTAACGAATTAAAAATCGTAACCGCGCATCTCGGCAACGGATGCAGCATGGCGGCAATTAAAAATGGGATCTCGATAGACACAACAATGGGATTTACCCCGCTCGAAGGATTATTGATGGGAACAAGAAGCGGCGATCTCGACCCGTCTTTAATTTTATATATTATGGGTAAGGAAGGCTTGTCGTTAAATGAAGCCGGGACATTATTGAATAAGCACAGCGGATTAATCGGGATCAGCGGAGTAAGCAGCGATATGCGCGAGTTGATCGCTTCAGTTAAAGAAGGAAATAAGCGCGCTCAATACGCATTCGATATTTTCTGTTACCGCATAAAGAAATATTTAGGCTCTTATGCCGCGGCAATGGGAGGGCTTGATGCTTTTGTCTTTACCGGCGGTATTGGTGAAAATTCTGCCGAAGTCAGATCAGAGGTTTGCAGAGATATGGAATTCCTCGGGCTTCAAATAGATGAAGAAAAAAATCAGGCTAAAGCGGAAATGATCTCGACGGGTAATTCAAAAATCCCTATTCTTAGAATTCCAACAAACGAAGAGCTTGTAATTGCGATGGACACAAGCAAAATTGTTGAAGAAATAAAAGTCGGCAATTGACCCGTTGACATTTTGTATTTATATTGACGGCAAAAAATTTTCGCTTCGCATTTCATCAGCAGCATTATGAATCTTCAAATATTCTTTCTCTCTTTTATCCCGCTTTTTGTAGCGATAGATATAATCGGAACTGTTCCTATCTTTCTCGGTTTCACTCACGGCATTTCCGAATTCCAGAGAAGAAAGCTAATACTTGAAGCCTTGCTGACGGCGTTCATAGTGGCAAATTTATTTTTAATCAGCGGGAATTTAATTCTAACATTTCTCGGCATAACAATCGACGACTTTAGAATTGCAGGCGGAGTAATTTTGCTTATACTGGCAATAACAGATATCCTGAGCTTTTCCCAGAATGTAAGAAACCCGAACACCGACATCGGGATAGTTCCGCTTGGAGTGCCGCTGATAATGGGTCCCGCCGCATTAACGACAATAATTATTCTCGTTAATAATTACGGTTATGTTTATACGCTCTTATCTATGGCGCTGAATTTTGTTATCGTCGGATTTATTCTTTTCAATGCACGCTTCCTAATGAAAATAATAGGAAGCGGCGGCTCAAAAGCTTTTGCAAAGATCTCATCATTATTTCTTGCGGCAATCGCAGTGATGATGATACGCGTGGGCATACAGCATATCATTTCTTCCTTCAAATAAAAACCTATTAATAAAGAAAATCTTGTGGCAAGATTTTTTGCGTTCAGTTAATTATCTTTAACAGGAAAAAATATTGAGGCAAAGATGGATCTCGGTATAAAAGAAAAAGTCGCATTAGTAACAGCGGCAAGCAAAGGAATCGGCAAAGCGGTTGCCGAATCATTAGCCGCCGAAGGATGCATGATCGCAATATGCTCGCGCAATAAAGAAGACTTAACAGCATCGTCAGCGGATATAAAAAGGAAATTCGGTATTGAGCCGTTCTGGGTTGTGTGCGATCTAAATAAACAAAAAGACATTGAGAACACATTTGAATCGGTAGTACGCCAGTTTGGCAGGATAGATATCCTTATAAATAACTGCGGCGGACCTGAAGCGGGGAACTTCCGCGACTTAAGCGATATAAACTGGCAGGCGGCTTTCGAGCAGGTTTTATTAAGCACAGTAAGATTTTGCAACTTAATCGTTCCGGAAATGATACTTCGCGAATGGGGAAGGGTTGTGAATATTACGTCTCTTACAGTAAAACAGCCGGCTGATAATTTAATGCTTTCAAATTCTATGAGGAGCGGCGTTAGCGGATACGCAAAATCATTAAGCAACGAAGTCGCAAAATACAATATCACAGTTAACAACGTAGCGCCGGGTTATACACTTACAAACCGGATATATGATTTAGCGGTTCACAACGGCAAGAAGTCCGGCAAGTCGCATGAAGAAGTACTTGCGGATATGGCAAAAGAAATTCCGATGAACCGGCTTGCAAGTCCCGAAGAGATAGCTTCGGTAGTTTCATTCCTCGCGTCTAAACAGGCAAGTTATATTACCGGCTCGACTATCCAGGTTGACGGAGGCTTGATCAAAGGCTTATATTAGAAAAGCAAAGTTCAAGTTTACGATTAAGTTTAAGTAAAAGATTTTTTAACATATCAAAATTTTTATTTCCTCATAAATAGAGGACGCTATGATCATACAAAAAGAATTATTAATTCCGCCGGAATTTATAAACGATAAGAATTTTCTTTATCGCGCCGCGTCGGAAAAAACTTCAATCGCGAAAGATGAAATCAAAGCCGTCGTTGTCAGGCGGAAATCCATAGACGCGCGTAAACACAACCCGGTCTTCACGCTGCTTGCCGATATTTACGTTGACGAATTTCCAACCGAAATAAAAAGCAGAATAATTTACAAACCCGTAAAAGATGACAAGCGGGTAATTATTATCGGCTTCGGTCCGGCGGGTATGTTTGCGGCGCTTCGATTAATTGAGCTTGGAATAAAACCTATTATTTTTGAGCGCGGAAAGGATGTCCAGGAGAGGAGAAAAGATTTACGCGCTATCCAGCAAGATCATCAAGTTAATCCCGATTCAAATTATTGCTTCGGCGAAGGCGGAGCGGGAACGTACAGCGACGGCAAGCTTTATACAAGATCGACTAAAAGAGGCGATGTAAAAAAAATATTAAATATTTTAGTCCAGCACGGCGCAACGGAAGAAATTTTAATTGACGCTCACCCGCATATCGGCTCCAATAATCTTCCTAAGGTTGTAAAAGAAATCAGAGAGACAATAATTCAGAACGGAGGCGAAGTACATTTCAATTCGAGAGTAACGGATATAACTATTGAGAGCGACAAAATTAAATCCGTAAAAATAAATGACGAATATATTTTTTCCGGAGAGGCGGTTATTCTCGCGGCAGGTCATTCCGCAAGAGATATATTTGAGCTGCTTGATAAAAAGAAAATATTAATTGAAGCGAAGCCTTTCGCGATGGGAGTAAGGATAGAGCATCCGCAGAGTCTGATAAATGAAATTCAATATCATTCAAAAAATAAAAATGAAAATCTTCCCCCGGCGAGTTACAACGTCTCATGTAGTGTAGATGAGAAGGGAGTTTATTCGTTCTGCATGTGTCCCGGCGGAATAATAATTCCGGCGGCAACTGCGCCTGGAGAAATTGTACTAAACGGCATGTCGCTTTCGAGGCGCGATTCACCATTCGCAAACTCCGGCTTTGTTGTTTCGATTGGACCAAAGGATTGGGCAAAGTATGAAAGCCATGGGGCGCTTGCCGCTTTGACACTCCAAAGAGAGCTGGAGGCGCTCGCGTTCAGACTCGGCAATAACACACAAAGCGCACCGGCGCAGAGAGTGACCGATTTTGTGAATAAAAAATCCTCTTCAACTTTGCCGGAAACATCTTACATACCGGGAACAATATCAACGCCGCTGCATGAAGCGCTGCCGGAGTTCATGTCATTATATTTACGGAAGGCGTTAAAGATCATCGATAAGAAGATGAAAGGATATTATACCGATGAAGCGCAGATGCTTGCGGTAGAAAGCCGGACAAGCTCGCCGGTTAAGATACCGAGAGATAAAAATACTTTTATACACCCGCAGATCAACGGATTGTTCCCATGCGCTGAAGGCGCGGGCTACGCCGGCGGAATCGTATCCGCCGCAATCGACGGCGAGAACTGCGCTGACGCGGCGGCTAAATTTGTTCTATGAATTTTGAGATAATTAATAATTCACCTTACGCAAAATCTTGAAGGCTGCTTTTTAAAAGCTTCAAGGTTACTTGAGTTAGGCATCCTTCAAGGTCTAAAACAGTGACCTTGAAGGATTGTGCGTATGGTGAGTTACTAAATCAAGTTATGTAACATTATTGAATTCTTTCAGGGTTCATAAAAACTTTTATTCCTATTGACGTGAGCATTGCCCTCGAATAAAATATTGTTTCCTTTCATGGACTATTTTCTACAGATTGACGCTGAAAGCGTCTGATATTCGAGGGCGGGACTACGTCCCGGCACATTGGAATAAAAAGCTAATTGATACTCTGAAAGAGTTAAATATATGATTTGCTTAATGACAGTTAATAAAATATTCCGAACAAGGAAAGGGAAAGGTAGAGGTAAAGATAAAGGTAGAGGAAAAGGTAAAGGTAGAGGTAAAGATAAAGGCAGAGGTAAAGGTATAGGTATATAGAACATGAAACATGACATCTTTAGGAAAAGATGTCATGTTTGATAAAGTCCTTTGTTTATTAAATTATTTTTTTTAATTTAGCAACCGAAGGCAATAAAAATTGTAATACGCTTTCTGCTTTAATAGTTCATAGAAAAAAATTTAGGAGAGTTTTTAGGATGAGTCTATTGCATAATTCGGGATCTCTTTGTGATCAAAATTATTTCCTCCGCTTTGACGGGGAGTCCGCCTGTATAAATCAAATCTCTTTAATTGAGATTAAGATTTTATCCTCTATAATTAATAATCAATCAATCAATAAAATTTTTATAATTAGAGATTAGATGCCGCCGCAATTAATGCGGCAATAATTTTTTGTCTCCAGTTAAATTATTATTCAACAAAAAAAATAATACTGTTGAATAGGGATTTTAAAATGAATGATTATGAGCCGGGAGAATTAGAACCGGGATTAGCAGCAGCAGGTAAGAAAGTTTGTCTTTCACATTGTCAACTTGAAGTGAAAGAAAGCGAACTGAAAGCTTCACATAGCCTTCTTTATCCTTCACAAAGAGAATTGAACGCTTCACAAAACACATTTAAAGTATTAGCAAGCACATTTTATTTCTCACAAAGCCGTCTGCAATCTTCACAAAGCATTCTTCATCCTTCACAAAGGGAAATGAAAGCTTCACAAAGCCAATCTAAAGTATTAGCAGGCACATTTTATTCTTCACAAAGGCAACTGAATGATTCACAAAGCGAATTAAATGGTCAGAAATCACACTTTTCTTGCAGGAAAAGCTATAAAACTTACAAAAAGCGCAATATTGGATGGATTGAGTCGATATTGGCTGAAGGCGAGATGATTGTCTTTACAGTTTTTATGAATGATATAAAGAAAAGTCAACTAGAAAATTGGAATGATAAGTCTGCCGGGGTAGGCAGGCTTCCGAGTGAAAAAATAAAAAAGGAAGGAGTCATTTATGACTAATCACGAAAAGAACGTGTCCAATATGTTTAACAGTGTAAAGGACACAATGGCGTCTGAGCCCGATGTAATATCAGAATTCCCGGCGCTTGCCGAAGACCAGGCGGAATTAATAGCCGGCATAGCAAAGATCGAAAAAGATCACAAGGATTTTATTACAGTAAGCAAAGGCATGACGGAGGACAAGCATAATTCAGTAAACCTTGCTATAAAATTTGGTGTGCCGATTAAGTGCGCGCTATATTCAACCGGCTCAAAAGAGCCGAGGAATGAAAAGCTAATTGCCGAATCAAGTGTAACCGAATATGAACTTGGCAGGTTAAACGAGATTGATTTCAAGAGTATAATGAACGTGATACTGGATAATGCAAGAGCAAATGCGGCGACAATATTGATAAGCCATAAAATAACCTCAGATAATATAGCGGCGGCTCAGGCGGCGCTTGATAATGCGGTAGCAAAAGGGGGCGCAAAGGATTCAAGCTTTAACGACCGCAGCTCGCTTAGAAAGGCGCTGACAAAGGATTTTGACGACACGAATAATTTATTAACCGAAAGATATGATCACGACGCTGAGATACTGCGTAAGGATCATATTGATTTGTACAACAAATATAAAGCGGCACGGGTGATAAAGGATTTAGGCGGAAGTCATAATTCGAACAAAAGTACGCCTCCGCCAACAACGACTCCGGCGCAGTAAATAAAAGCATACGGCATTGGGAAGGAAAATGCAGAGCTCTAAAATATATTTCATCCATTCTTATATCGCGCTCCCTACAGCAAACCAGGTAAGCACGATTAAAAGGATAAAAGGGCAACAAGAACATTCAGACCTCTTCTTGCTGCCCCGGATGATTTTTCCTTCACGGTGGAAGAAATAGAATTGGTTCATGTTAGAAAGTTAGCAATGCATCCTCCGGCTCAGCAGAACACTTAAGCTTAGAAGATAAAATAAAAGAATTGAATTTTCTTGCCCTGTCTTCTTTCGATGCCGATGAAGCCTCCGGTAAAAACGCCGGGGGCTTTTTTTATTGTATTAACAAGTTGTGTAGCTAAATTGTAATCCGATCTCTCTAAAAGCTGGGCAGGCGGAGCAAACGAGAATTTTCTTTATCCAGCGCGGCACTTCGCTTAGATATGCTAAACTATTGCAATAATTTTTAAGAAATACTTTTTGTACTTAAACATTAAGCGAACAAATGAGTACCAATAAAAGCATTATTCTTTTCATGCCTTACTCCTTTTGATAGTTGTTATGATTTATTTATTTTCAGACTAAACGAATATTAGTCTATTCTTTTTCCTATTACTGCTACTGCCTGATTACCGGTTGTGCCAACAATTATGGTTGTTTTTCCTTGCACTGCTAAGCCAAAATTTATAAAGTTGCTTAATTCCTTGTACTCGTACCAGGTTGACCCATTATAATGTACAACAAGTTCATTTAACGGTGGCACAAGATAAATTCCACGTGCAAATATGTTGTTGCTTGCATCTCCTCGTACTTCTATGAAGCGTTTATCTTTTCCAAAAGGTATTTCACTCCAGCCGCTGCCTTTGTTTACAAACAATCCGTCACCGGCTGCATAAAGTGTTTTTCCGTCCGGTGTTCCCCAGATAGATAATACATTCTTTCCAGTGTTCCACTGCAATGAATCTACCTGAGTTCCTTTCAGCTTAAATATCTTTTTAATACCATTATCATTATTGAGGTCAGAGACCGGAACATAAACTGTTGATACTCCGGTTTTATTATCTACAGTTCCCCACACATCAAATATGTTGGCTGTAGTTCCCAAGTCGATTCTTTGCCAGGTACCATTGTAATAGCTCAACGAACCATTCGTGCCAACAAGAAATATATTTGACATATCTGATCCCCAAAGTTTTTGTCCTCCTCCGCTTCGTTCACTTACAAAGTGAGTTATCCAGCTAACTCCGTCCCAGTATGAATATGAGCCAGCGTTTGAGAAAGTATATATACTGCCGCTATTCAAAGCTAAGATTGTAGTAATAGGGAAAACACCTATATAGTCTCCATACATTTCTGTTGGTATTTTCTGTAGATTCCATTTTTGTCCATTCCAAACAGCTGCATTAAAATCTATATAATCTTGTCCAGTCGAGTCTTTAACATATATTTCGCCAACTGCGTAAATCAAAGTATCATTTATTATCGCCGCATCATACAGAATGCTTGAGTTGCCGTCTCCTAGTATAAATGTTTGCCAGGCATAGTTGTGGCTGGTGGTATCTGCTCCGTTATTAATAGGCGGAGATACGGGATTCTTCTTGCAGCTTTCAAACGAGAAAAGGAAAAAGAAGTTTAAGATTAAGAGTAAGTTCAAGAACAAGTTTAAGAATTTTTTTAGTGAAAGATTGATGAGAGTATTAGGTTTCATATTTGTACATGAGAATTAAGGAAGGGATAAAGATTACTTACAGTTAATTTAGGCAAATCTAAATTAGCCTGAGAGAGTAAAGAAGAAAACCCGCTTATGTAATAAAACTTAACCATCATGCTCCTTTATCTAATAGTTAAATTATCAACGATTTATATTAGGATAAAAGAAAATGAAAAGCAACAAATAAAATTAAAGGATGAGCTCAACACCAGCATAAGCATAAATAATTCTGTTATGGAATGATCTCCATAAAATCGAGACAGGCTGTAGAAACAAAGGAAATGCGAACCTTATTAAAATGACAAAACCTTAGTAACAAGAAAGAAGCTTACGGGAAAAACCTTATTACATTATTAATGCATAAACAGTTTTAAAAAATCCCGAGAGGATGGTTAATACATTTTTAAGGTCATAAGGTTGGGCAATGAGTTTTATTTTTTGTTACTAAGGTTACAACAGTTCAGTAAGGTACTGGGCGAGGGAACAAATAAATGTAATCGTTTTTCCCGTGTTATACTTCTTCAACTCTCTAATACAAGCGTAACAGAAAAGGAAACCGAATATTGCTATGCAGTCTCTGCAGCAGCAAAAATATCCTTGAAGCTTAAAGGCGGCAGTTCATTTTTCGGAAATCTTTGTTAGTTCAAAGTCTATGTTTCCAAATCCAAGTATATTTTTTAGAAAAGACATAAACCCGCCGCCTTCAATAGATACGTGCATTTTCACTATTCCCACGCCTTCCGCGAACCACTCTGTTAATATATTTTTAGTATTATCCGACGATTCAATTACTGATACTATTTTGACTGCGTTAAACTTTCCCGCCTGAGTTAAAACCGTATCGAAGCCAATGACTTTACCAGATAGAGATACGGCAGCTGTGTCCCCATTACAAAATTCTTTTCCATTCCAATGCCATTGCTCGCCGTTTACCAGTGGGAAAGGAATCCTTAATAAAGGTCTATCGTATGTGTATGTGTTTTCTTTATTGATGAATAAAAGGACTTTAATCTTTTGGTAAGTTCTTTAACAAAAATACCGGTGCTGTCGACGCGCAGTTTCTGGACGTACTTGAAGTCTTTAGATTCATTATGAAATATCATTGAGCCATTGTTATTTGATATCCATGATTTCGTTTCGCCAAAAACCGATTTGTAAGTTAGGATAAGATTCTCATTAAACGAGCAATAGAAATTAACTTCCTTTTTGCTCTTATCGGCAGCGCCATCCTTAGCTGACAAAGAGGAAGAGGCGCATAATAAGAGGGCACACAGCAATGCTGAAATAGTTCTTCGCAATTTTCTCCAAGGTTTTTGAGAAAATTACAGTCCGCCTGTTAATAAATGATTAAGGTTACGTTAAGTAATAATTAATTGACGGCCGAGTTAGAAAGGTGGAGCAGGTATTATTTGATTTAGGCAGATTAATTTCATATTATTAATCAGCAGAAACGAAAGATTATATGGAGAAAAATTTTAAATATTTATTCTTCATTATCCTCATTCTTTTTTTAATAAACGGATGCAGTTCTAAAAGCAATCCTATATCCTTCAATACCGGCACGCAACAATCCGGTTCATTGCAATATACATTAACCACATCAAAATCATCTTACAGCCTTAATGATACGCTGAAAGCAGCAGTAACTGTTCATAACACAGGCACTGAAACAGATACCATTGTTGTAGGCAGCAGTTTATTTACATGGTCTTTGCAAAGCAACAATGGTCAAACTATTATGACAAGAGGCGGCTACAATTGGGTAGTAATGTTGCAGCCGGTAGAGCCGGGACAAACTTTAAAAATATACAGTATAAATCAGGTTATTAGAAATGAATCAGGGAAGTCTTTTACAGCGGGGAAGTATTTCTTAGATGCGACCATGCATCAAGTTTCGCTTTCGATAAGTTTAGTTATAATTTAGTACAATATTAAACCTCCTCTAAAATTATTTTCCCGAAGCTTGATGCTAATTATGGTTAGATAGAAATAATTAAATTGATTCATCACAAAACAAATTGTATACAATAAAACATATTTACAATTAAAAGGAGTTGATAATGAAACAATTATTAAACTGCGCTTTATTTCTTCTCTGTATTTATTTTCCCTTGTATTCTCAAGGAGCCGGCGGCTATGCTTTATCATTAGATGTACACGATAGCCCGCAAAGATATGTAGAGGCTGCTCGCACTTCTCACATAGAACCGACTGATGCTTTAACGGTTGAAGTTTGGACAAAGGTAATTACATTCCGAAATTATAATAATCCGGTAGTTAAAAGATACGCTGAAGGTAGCGAACCGTATGACTCTTATGCGATTTATATAGAAAGCGATGGAGAACCCTGGGCAAAGGTATCTAACGGCAGCGGAGGTAAAAGTGCTGGAACACCCAATACCGGTCTCAGCACAAAACTAAGTGCAGGAACTTGGTACCATTTAGCATTTACTTATGATAAAACCCAAAGCCCTCCGCTTAAATTTTATGTTAACGGATCACTTATATCTTCTCAATCTCAGATTGATGGCGGCGGGACTTTAAATTTTAGTCTGGGTTATTCAAATCTAAATTTAAGATTTGGATATTTTTCAACAACTAATACGTGGTATAACGGCGACATAGCTGTTGACGAAATCCGGATTTGGAATTCTGCTTTAGATCAATCGACAATCCAATCCTGGATGAATAAATATGTTACGAGTTCTCACCCAAATTATACAAACTTACAAGGATACTGGAAATGCGATGAGGGGAGCGGCTCTACTACGGCTGATGCTACGGGTAATGGACAAACCGCAACTTTGTATGGCACAGCAAGTCAAATTTGGATATCGAGTGATGCAGCACTGCCTATAGAATTATCTTCATTTGTATGTTCCGAAAATGATAACAAAATACTTTTAGAGTGGGAAACTGTCTCGGAAATAAATAATTATGGCTTTGCAATAGAGCGGACTATTCGAAGTAGCAAGCCTTCCGATTCCGGCTGGAAAGAGATCGGCTTTATTCCGGGTAAAGTAAATTCAAGTTCTATTCAAAAATATTCATTCACAGATGACATAGCTCTTCCTGAACTTACTCAGTTAAAGTATAGGCTAAAACAAATTAATTCCGACGGCATTTTTACATACAGCAAAGAAATAGAAATGAAATTGGAAACTCCCACTTGTTACAAACTATTGCAAAATTATCCGAACCCATTTAATCCAGTAACAGCAATAGGCTATGAACTTCCTGCAATAAGCCATGTAAAGCTGAACGTCTATGATGTGCTTGGCAGAGAAGTGGCAACTCTGGTGAATGAAGTAAAGAATGCAGGAACATTCAAAGTTAAATTTGATGCGAGCAGGTTATCAAGCGGAGTTTACTTCTATTCTATACAAGCTGGGAAGTATCATGAAACTAAGAAACTTTTATTGCT
>JAKAKL010000118.1 GCA_021824565.1 Bacteroidota bacterium
TTTCTACTAACCGCAAGAGGATTGATTCTTACTTTTATTTTTTGTGAACTGTCTTTGAATTTCAATTTATTCTTAACAAATAAATTGAAAGGAAAATTTTTCAATAATAATAATCCGCCGAATGCAGCTCCGGCAGAAACAAAGAATTTTTTTCTTCCTAATTTTTTATCTAATAAATTTTGAATATTCATTCTAAATTCCTTTGTCAATTAACGGTGACATGCGTAGCAATTTTCCGGACCGTTCTTAATGTTTTTAAGATATGGTAAATTCTTCTGCGCGTTACGGTGACAACTTAGGCATGCAGACATTGTGAAGGAATGCACCTGGACAATTCTATCCATTTGCGCAACGTTGCCGTGGCAGCTTTCACATTTAATTCCCATATTCACATGCACACTATGATTAAAATAGACAAAGTCGGGAACTCTATGAACTCTTACCCACGGTATAGGTTTATCTTCTTTATAATAGGTGGTCAGTTTTATAATTTCTGGTTTATCTTTTCTTGCGATACTATGGCAGTTCATGCATGTTTGAGGCGGAGGTACCATAGCGTGGCGGGAAAGTTCCACTCCAGTATGACAATACTCGCAGTCAATTTTCATTTCTCCTGCATGAAGCTTGTGAGAAAAATTAATTGGCTGGACAGGACTATAACCTACATTATCTCTTTCGGCGCGCGAAGCAAAATATGTAACAGTAAACGACGCGAGTATAACAAATATTGTTATCGGCAGTCGGACCCGGAGGATATAATCTAACAAAGATTTTTTCATCTTAACCTACACTATTTTCCTAAGAATGAAAGATGATAATTTTAAAAGTATAAAACAGACAGATAGCAATCAGTTTGACTACCTCGTTTATTTGCTTTATTATAATTAAGTATACATGCGAGATGAATTACCCGCAAAGAGTATTATTTTTTTGTAACGATTCTAAAAATGTGTGGCAAACTTAAAAAATTAAACTTATAAAAAAAAGAGAATGAACCGAGTTTATTTTTTATTTAAGAATAGTTCCCATACATCTATAAATTTCAAGTGAAAATTTATTTAAATAATAAGTTTGCTTTGGTGATGTATATCATTTAAAATGCATTCAGTGAGCAAGAAATAGACCGTTGAAATGTTAAATGGTGAGACGGGCGATTTTTTTAAAAAATGTTATTGGTCATTCAAACATCTTTTTAATAAACTAATAGGATGAATTACTTCAACATCAACGTTAAATTTTTTTGTTCCGTATTTTAATTGCGCAATACAGCCGTGATTGCCTGCCAATACAGCATTAGCATTAGTTTCTTTTATTTTCATCATCTTCCTCTGAAGAAGAAACATTGAGTCATCATAATGAGTTAAGTTATAAATTCCCGCGCTGCCGCAGCACCAGGAGGATTCATCTAGTTCTTTCAACTCGACTCCTGGAAGAGATTTCAAAATTTTTCTTGGTTCACTGAAAATTTTTTGCGAATGCACCAAATGGCAAGCGTCATGATAAGTTATCTTTTCATCTATAATTTTAAACTTGTCTTTCAGATTAATTTCCGCTAAGAATTCCATAACATCTCTAACTTTCAAAGAGAAGGTTTTAGCTTTTTCACAATAATCGTTGTCATCTTCCAGAATACGCCCATACTCTTTCATGAAAGCCCCGCAGCCAGAAGAATTTATAATTAAAAATTCATAATCAAATTTTGAGAACTCATCAATATTTTTTCTAGCTAATTCTTTCGCTGTTTCTATATCGCCATTATGCCCGTTTAGAGATCCGCAGCAAACTTGACCTTTCGGAATTATTACCTCGCAACCCACAGCGGACAAAACGTCAACCGTATCTCTATTTATTTCATCAAACATGATGCTCATCAAGCATCCCGTGAGTAAAGCTACTTTATATTTTACTTCTGACTTTGGCTGGATTTTTTCATTAAGATATTCGTCGGAGAAAATTGGCGAAACATCAGGCGACAGCAAATCCATTTCGGAAAGCTTTGGAAAGTTTTTTTTAAATAAGCCAGAGGAATGTAAGCGTTTCCTCAATCTAGATTTCTGGTAGACCCGCAAAAGCCTAGCCGCAATTTTTATGTTTATCCTATGAGCGACAACAAATTTGAGAACAATTTTTTTAAAAATGCGTTTCCACACTTTTTCATAATTATAATTTTCAATTAACGCCCTCGCCGATTCAACTATCAAACCATATTTTACACCGGCAGGGCAGGCGGTTTCACATGCCTGGCAGTCTAAACAAAAATTCATTTCGTCAGCGAATGTTTTCGAAATACTAATTTCCCCGTCCGCTATTTTTTTTGAAAGACGAATTCTTCCACGTGGTGAAGAGCGTTCAAGTTTTGTAATTTCATAAGTAGGGCAAGTTGCAAGACACATCCCGCAGTGAATACACTGAGATAAAATATCATCTCCAGGCAGTGCTTCAAACAATGTTCTTTTCCCGGAATCTTTCGACATATAGCTAAGGTCTTATTTGTTCCCTGCTTTTAGGAAGTGTACCTTCACATCGCGGGGTAGTTGAAAAAATCTTACCAGGATTTAAAATATTATTTGTATCAATTGATAATTTTATATTCTTCATCATATCGACTGCGGGAGTTCCAACCGCTTGTTCAAGGAACTGTTTTTTAGCAAGTCCGGTGCCATGTTCACCGGTTATTGTGCCGCCTAATTTTATTGCTTCATTAAAAATAAAGTCAAAGGCTTTGTGTGCTAAATTAATTTCATTATTGTCTCTCTCATCCGTAAGACAAGTCGGGTGAAGATTGCCGTCTCCAGCATGTCCAAAATTTCCAAAAGTAACATCAAACTTTCTTGCTGCCTCCGTAATTTTTTCAATCATTGCAGGCAGTTCACTTCGCGGCACTGTTGCATCTTCAAGAATTGTAGTAGGGCGCTTACGTGCGAGCGCACTGAAGGCGCTGCGCCGGGCAAATTTCAGCATCTCTGCTTCTTTTTCATTTTCAGCAATTCTAATAAAAAATGCCCCGTTCCTTTTCAATATATTTTTTATTAATTCTGAATCTTCTTCGACGATACTGTTTCTTCCGTCAACTTCGATTAACAATATGGCTTCACAATTTCTCGGCATCCCAGCGTTTGTAAAATCTTCAATACAATTAATTGTAGTGCGATCTAAAAACTCAAGCATGCTCGGCGTAATATGTGCGGAAATAATTTCGGCAACAGACTTAGCGCTGTCTGAAAGCTTATTAAAATATGCCAGCATAGTTTTTGTCTTTTGCGGCAAAGGTATAAGTTTTAAAATAATTTTCGTTATTATGCCGAGAGTACCTTCGCTCCCGACAATAAAATCCCTGAGATTATATCCGGCGACATCCTTATAATTTTTTCCACCGCTTCGCATTGGCTCGCCATTTGGCAAGATCATTTCTGCGCCTAAGACGTAATTTTTTGTTACGCCATATTTCAGTCCGCGCAGTCCGCCTGCATTATTGGCTACGTTTCCGCCGATTGTACAAACATTCGCGCTTCCAGGATCAGGAGGATACAGCAACCCCATCTTTGCAGTTTCTCTTTGCAAGTTTCCAGTGATAACTCCAGGCTGAACAGTGGCTGTTAAATTCTTATCGTCAATTTCAATTATATTATTCCAGCGAGTCATAACGACAACTAAAGAATTTTCTACAGGAATAGAACCGCCGCTTAAGCCCGTGCCGGAGCCTCTCGGAATGATATTGAATTTTTCTTCGTTTGCTAACTTTAGAATTTGTGAGATTTGTTCTTCGCTTTCAGGAAAGACTATTGCTTCAGGTTTGAAATTAAAAATTGCAGTCGCATCGTAAGAATAGCAAATCTTATCTTCTTCAGAATCAAGATAATTTCTTATTCCTACGATGCTTTTAATTTTTTCTTTTGCCGAACCGGTCATAACCGACAGCCAATTAGTTATTAATGTTTAGAAGTTTGTTATAAACTTCTTTATCGTTTAAAATATTAAACGCTGTTTTGAACTGGACATCATCCGAAAGAATCTGCTCAATTTCACCGTCGTTGCCTATATATCTCGAAGCCAATTCAATTTTGATTTCTTCAATTATTTCCTTTTTAAATTTCTTCAGTTCTTTATCGCCAATATTTTCAAACTGGTCCTTTATCTTCTCAAGGTTTTCATAAATACTGTTGTTCATCCTTTTAGTTTTTACGTCAGCTAAAAGCCGATCTACATCGGATTCCTCAGGAGACTTGAATTTATAATTTTGTTCATTCAAATATTTTTCAAAATCATCTAATAGTTTCTCATCATTCAAAGAATAAAAATCATCCTTTGAATGAGCGTAATAATAATGGTCGGCGAACTGGAAAAATAATCCTTTGGCAAGAATGTCTTTTGTAATATCACCTTCAATACTGTAAGGAACGGTTGTATCGGGCGTAATTCCGCCTGCTGAATAAACAACTCGTTTATGATCCGTATAGAAAGTGTTCTTTACAACAGTATCAACTTCAATAACTGCCTTGTTATGGTTTGCATAATCGATTTTCTGAATACATCGCCCGCTTGGAGTATAATATTTGGCTGTGGTGATTTTTAAAGAAGTCTTATAATCGAGCGGGGTGATAGTCTGCACCAATCCTTTACCAAAAGATTTTGTACCGAGAATAACTCCTCTATCATGGTCTTGAATAGCACCTGCAACAATTTCAGATGCCGATGCCGAGCCGTCATCAATTAGCACAACAAGTTTTGCATTGCCAAGCAAAGGTTCCTGCGTTGAATAATAACTTTTCTTGCTTGCTTCATCTCTGCCTTTGGTTGATACAACTAATTGGTTTTTCTGCAAAAAGTTTTCACACACATCAACTGCAACATCAAGCAATCCGCCCGGGTTTCCTCTTAAATCAAGGACAACGGACTTAATTTCTTTTTCTGATTTTAATTTCTTCAGAGCTTGTAATACTTCATCGCTTGCAGATCGGCTGAAATTTGTCAGCCTTAAATAAACGTTGTTGCTATTCTTTGGATAAAAGCCCGCGTATGCAACGCTTTTTACAAGCACTTCTTGCCTTACAAGGTTAAAAGACAAAGTATCTTTTTGGTTGTCTCTTAAAACTTTTATGTTAATAATAGTACCCGGCTGTCCTTTAACTAACGATGAAATTTCATTTACATTTTCCGGAGTAATTTTTTTACCGGCTACTTCAATTAAATTATCACCGACCCTAACTCCCTGCTTTTGAGCGGAATAGCCGTCGAACACTTCGACTACAGTTACCTTATCTCCTCTTACCCCGATTGAAATTCCAACGCCGCCGTATTTACCGTTGGTTATTAAATCAAAGTCTTCTTTTTTATTTTCATCAATAAAAATTGTATACGGATCTAAAGCACCAAGCATCCCTTTGATTCCGGCGCGCATAAATTCTTCAGGATCAATTTTATCAACGTAATTAAAAGTAACCTCTTTATAAATTCTTCCGAAAAGATCGATGTTTTTAGCTATCTCAAAATACACATCGTCTTTGCCGGTAAAGAAGCCGGAGAAAATTAAAATAATAACTGCGGCAAAAATTAATTTTTTATAACTAGAAAATTTCATATCGTCACACGCCTCTTCTCATATAATTCTATTTCTCCAATAATTTGTTGATGTATCTCTTCTTTAGATAAAGTCCCGTTAATAATTTTAAATCTTTGCTCTTTCTCTGCCAAATAAAAATAACCGGCACGTACTTTCTGAAAAAAATTATTAGCTGATATTTCTATACGATCTAATTTTGATTTACCTTTTTTTAATTTTCTTTTTTCTGCCTCTTCAACAGGTATATCAATAAAAAAAGTTAAGTCTGGAATAGTTCTGCCTACCGCAATCTGATTTATGTGTTCCACAGATTCAAGCGGGATGCCTCTGCCAAATCCTTGATACGCAGTTGTCGAATCGTGGAACCGGTCGGAAATTACATAAATTCCATCATCGAGATAAGGACGAATTTTTTCTCTGACAAGCTGCGCACGCGCCGCGGAAAAAAGAAATATCTCGGTCTCAATCTGCATTTTATTATGAGTTTTATCAAGTAGAATTTTTCTTACAAGCTCTGAAATTTTTGTCCCGCCTGGTTCACGTATTATTTTAACTTTTCTATTTTTTTTCCCAAGATATTTTTTCAGCAAATTAATCTGAGTCGATTTACCGCTGAAATCTATTCCTTCGAATGAAATAAACATTATTGTCCGAATTTAGATTATAAAATATTGTCTAATTAAATTTTTTAAGAATGTATCTAAGTCTTTCCGGCTTGGAATAAATGAAAGTAATATTATCCGGACAAACTATCTGAGGTGACACAACACCAAGCGTATCCATCGCAATATCGCTGTATCTTACAAATGCCTTTATTTGGCTGGTATCTACTTTACCCAATATATCTACTCCGCCGCGCAATCCAACTACAATCTTATTTGGTATTAAAATAACTTCTCTATCGGCTGGAGCATCTGTTACATTAACATAAACATTATCGACATTTCTATCAACAATTTTTTGTACATCAAGATAAATTTTCACGTCACTAAACTTGTATCTCATCCCCTCAATTTTTTCAAGTGATACCTGCTCAACAGATTTGGACTCAAGATCAGAAAGTTTCAAAATGTCTGTTTCAATACTATCCAAGTTTTTCAAATAACTGTACGCTCCATAGACTATAACTGAATCGGGAGCAACGGTAACTTGCGAGGCTAACCCATACCCTTGTTTAAATCCCAAATCGACAGCAGGATATATTTTTACTTTTTTCGCAAAAGATTTTTCAATAAAAAAAGAAAGAGTATCAGGCGTTATGCTTGTTACTTCAACATCCGAATTAAGCCAGGGATTATCCGGAATAAAATTATATAAGTTAGCATATCTCTTACCGTATTCGTAGCCAACCGGAATAACAAAATCTGTTGCTGTGCTTAGCTCCAGCGAAACTAATTTCCACCCTTTGCCTTTCAATTTGATTGCAACTGCTTCAGGCAGCGGCGAACCGGTTGAATATCCGGCTGGAAAGTCCACCAGTCTTACAGGTACTTCAAATGTTGCGTAATAATCATTTGAAAGCGAAATGGAAATCCACAAGATGATTGAAAAAATAAATGAAATTATTATTGCGTAAAAATTCTTTTTCATTGCTCAAATATAAATATAAAAAGAAAACAAATACTTTCTAGGGTGATTACTAAAACGTTAATCACAAAAAAATTTACTGCTTCTTTTTCAACTCGTTTAAATAATCCTCCAGTATGATAGCAGCCGCACCGCGGTCAATTAGAGACTTATCTTTTCTTTTTGATTTTTTATTTACAGACTGAATGATAACATTTTGTGCAATTGACGATGTATACCTTTCATCGCGAAGCAAAACTTCTACACTTAGCTTTGACTCAAGATTTAACTTAAATGCCAACACAGATTTTGTTAAAGCATACTCTTCCCCATTCTCTTTTAAAGGCAATCCAAGGATAATTTTCGTTACGTTTTTATCTTCAATTACCCCGGCAATATTATCGAAAAACTTTTCATCGTTTAAAAATGTCTTATATGGATAAGCGAAAATAAGCAGCGGATCAGTTAGTGCGATCCCTATTCTTTTTTCGCCGTAATCAATCGCCATAATTCTTTGATAAGAATTTTCTTTCACCATTGATTAAGAACTTTCAAATCTTTCAACGGTATATACCCCTTTAAGCTTTTTCAAACGCTCGATTATCCTTGCCAGGTGCTCGATGTTGTGAACATATAAAGTTACGCTGCCTTCAAACATGGAATCCGTTGTATTAATGTTTATTGATTTTATATTCGTGTTCTGATACGAAACTATTGTATGTGAAATTTCATTTAATATCCCCGCTGAATCTTCACCGAGTATGCTTAAGCCTGCAACAAAAAGCGACCCTTCGGCTTCAGGCCATTGAACCGGAACCAGTTTGCTGCTGTCCTTTTCAGAAATTCTTATAAGATTGATGCATGTTTTCCTATGAATTTTAATTCCTTCACCGACAGTTATGTATCCAATTACAGGATCACCTGGAATCGGGTTGCAGCATTTTGCATACGAATACATTATCCCGGCATTTTTTCCATCTACCAAAACGCCGCCTATATCCGTCCTTGCTATGCTTGCAAAATTATCAAACTCCAGCGAGGGAATTTTTTCTTTTTTTTCTTCCTTTTCCCTTGTAGCTGTTAACACTTCATCTAAATTTATTTTACCTTGACCAATTGCTTTATAAAATAATTTTGGGCTTTCAAATTTCAGGCTCAACGTCAGCTTAGCGAGATCGGAAGGAGTGAAAGACAATTTTAGTCTTTTAATTTTTTTCTCCCATATTTCTTTTCCGGCATCAATAATGTCTTCTTCTTCTTTGTTAATCCATTTCCTAATCGCAGTTTTTGATTTATGCGTCACTACAAATTTCATCCAGTTTTTATTAGGATGCTGATTCTTTGAAGTAATTATTTCAACCTGATCGCCGCTGTGCAGAACCGTGTCCAGAGGAACTATTTTCCCGTTGACCTTTGCTCCGATGCAATGGAATCCAACTTTACTGTGAATCTCAAATGCAAAATCTACGGGTGTAGAACCAACCGGCAGCCTTCTCAAGTCACCTTTTGGAGTAAAGACATAAATTTCATCTTGATAAAGATTAAGTTTAAAGCTCTCCAATAATTCTTTACGAGCATCATCCTTTGACGCACTTTCAAAAATATCTCTTATCCAGTTTACCCAGCTTTCAAGTTCTTTATCCGATGCGGCTTTATTTTCTTTATAGCGCCAATGTGCAGCAACTCCTTTTTCGGCAACTTCGTGCATTTTCTTTGTTCTAATTTGAACTTCAACTAACCTGCCCTCAGGTCCGACAACGGTAGTATGAATAGACTGATAATTATTTGTCTTCGGTATTGAGACATAATCTTTAAATCTATCCGGAACGGGCAAATACATTTGATTAACTATTCCGAGAGTTGTGTAACAATCATTTGTATTCTCTGTGTCAATAATTATTCTTATGGCAAACAAATCATAAATTTCTTCAAATGGCTTGTTCCTTTTTACCATCTTTCTATAAATGCTGTAGAGATGTTTGGGACGACCGTTCATTTCATATTTTAAATTATAGTCATTAAGCTTTTGAATTATCGGTTCGCTGAATTTATTTATGTATGATTCTCTTTCTTTCCTTTTGCTCTTAATTTTTCTTGCGATTTCTTCGTAAGCTTCCCTGTTGAGATATTTAAATGAAAGATCTTCAAGTTCCCACTTCACCTGACCAAGACCAAAACGGTTAGCGAAAGGAGCATATATTTCAAGCGTTTCTTGCGCAATCCTTCGCTGCTTATCCTGGTTTACAAATTCAAGCGTACGCATGTTGTGAAGACGATCAGCAAATTTAACGAGAATGACCCGAACATCTTTCACCATTGATAGAAGAAGTTTTCTATAATTCTCTGCTTGGGTTATTTCCTGTCCTTTAAATATTCCTCCAATCTTTGTCACGCCGTCAACAATTTCAGTTACTTCCTTTCCAAATTCTTTAACCATAAAATCAAGGTTGAAGTCCGTATCTTCAACAACATCATGCAGTAGAGCGCAGACAACAGTTACATCATCGAGAGGAATTTCTTGAGACACTATCATTGCAACTTCAAAAGGATGCGTAAAATATGGCTCGCCTGAAGCACGCAAATCATTCTTATGCGCTTCTAACGCAAACTCAAATGCCTTTGTTATCATAACATCACTAACGCTCGGTAAATGATGTTTGCATGCATCCAGAAGGTCATCGAGCATTTTTTTATATCTTGGATTTTCAAGAGCCATGTTTATCACTAAATAATAAATTTAATTTTAAACTAAATTTAGTAGAATTTATTGAATTGTTAAAGTCACCCTAAAAAAGTGTGTGTGCTTTATCTTGAAAGGTTTTCTTTCATTGCTTCGATGCGGCTTAACCGGCTGGATAAATTTTCTTTAACTCGTTCGGAAAGATTTTTTATAGCCAAAATGTCGTTGCACAGCAGAAGAGCTTCATTTTTGTCTCCCATTCTTTCATAAATCTGAGCAATGATATGCTTTAAAATTATTTCATTGTAATGATTTTGATCGGGAACGCTTAAGTACGATTGCAGCACTTCCTCATAGTATTTGATTGCGGTCTTCTTATCTATATCTTCATAAGCTCTTGCAAGTCCCCATTTAAAAGCCCGGTTATCGGGAAAATCTTTTAAACCATCCTCCGCAATTTTTACAGCTTTATTGTACTCATGTTGATCTATATATATCCAGACAAGTGAACTTATAGCTGCATAATTATTATAAGATGAATGTTTGATAGCTGCGTTCAGCAAATTAATTCCTTCCTGCTCGTCATTACCAACAAAAGGAAGCCATTTTAGGAATTCAGTCTTCCGGCTTTTCCAGTAATCGTAAGCGCCGATGGCAATATATGCATCGTAGAAATTTGAATCGATCTTCAAACAATTTTCAAAGTCGGATTTTGCAGTGAGACCGGTAGTAAAGGCGGCGAGCCAGTTTTTATTAATTGCATCAGCATAAGCTTTATATCCATTGCAAAGTGCTACAAAATAATTGTACCAGATATTTTTCGCATTAGAGTCAAGTAGTTTTTTTGATTGGTCCCCAGCTTTCTTTAAATAATCATTTATGAAATCGGAATTCATCTCTTCGCCCAGATCATAAGCTTTGGCAATTTGCGTTGCCGCTAAATAAATTTTTCCTAAAGGGATGTCCGGGAATCTTTTATCTAATTTTGTAAAAACATTAGAAGCTTCGGAATAATTTTGATTTGCAATTTCTTTTATCCCCGAACGCAGCAATCTATCTACGGTTGTGTCCGGGTAAGACTGCGCGAAAATTATTCCGGCAGGGAATAAAATAAGAAACAATAAAATGATATTTTTATAATGTCCCAAAAGTTCTATCTCCAGCGTCGCCCAATCCAGGTAAAATATAGCCTTTGCTATTTAATTCTCTATCCAGCGCCGCTCCAAATATATTTACTTCAGGATGATTTGCTTCAAGCTTTTTAATTCCTTCGGGAGCCGCAACCAGGCAAGCAAATATTAAATTTTTCGCGCCGCGCTTTTTTAAATAGTTCAACGCCTCATTTGCGCTGCCTCCAGTTGCTAACATTGGATCGACAAGGATGACTTTTGCCGAATCGATATTCTTTGGAGTCTTATAATAATATTCCACTGGCTTCAGCGTCGTTTCGTCTCGTTGAAGACCGATGTGACCTACCTTTGCATCAGTAATGATTTCAAGAAAGCCATTTACCATTCCCAATCCCGCACGAAGCACGGGGACAAGCACTACATCATCAATAATTTTATAACCTGTAGTTTTTTCAAGCGGGGTTTCGATTTCAAATTCAGCAGTGCGCAAGTCTTTGGAAATTTCCATTGCTATTATGTGAGAAATTCTTTTTACTGCTTCCCTAAAAATTTCCGGAGATGTTTCTGCCTGTCGTAAAACAGTAACATCTCTTTTAATCAGAGGATGATCAATCAAGTAAAAATTTGGAAACTTAGTTGTCATAATAATTCCTCAAAAATTTTTAAGATTTAAATCTGTTCACACAAAAAAATTATGTCGATAAAAAAGATTTTAACTAAATCAAATCTTCATTATTCGAAATTAAAATGGCGTTTACCCAAAATTAGATTTAATCTTCTATTTATTCTTAAAGCTCAAAGTAATTGGCACACCTTCAAAGCCAAAGTTCTTCCTTATCAGCTTTTCTAAAAACCTTCTATAATGCTCCGGTATTTCTTTAGGATAATTTGCAAAGAAAAGAAAAATGGGATAATGATCGCCGACCTGGGTGATATATTTTATCTTAACTTCTTTGCCAGTTCCGGTTGAAGGCGGAGGAACACGCTCAATTTCCGAAAGCAGCACATCATTTAAGTCGCTTGTAGGAATTTTCTTTTTGCGTTCTTCATTTATTCGCTGACATAAATCGATAAGCTTATAAATTCTCTGCTTGGTCAAGGCTGAAATAAATATTACGGGAGCATAATCAATATTACCGATCTTCAGCTTAATTTCTTTTTCATATTGAATGGCAGTGTTGTCGTCTTTTGAAACCAGGTCCCACTTATTAGCAGCTATTACCAAGCCTTTTCTCCACCTAACAGCCTCGTCAATAATTTTTTGGTCCTGCTTTTCTATCCCAGTTTGTGCGTCAATCATTACAACAGCTACATCGCATTCGCCTATGGTTTTTAATGTCCTTATCATTGAAAAAAATTCTATGCTTTCATCAATTCTTTTTTTCTTTCGAAGTCCTGCGGTATCAATTAATACTATTTCATTTCCATAATATTTTAAAATAGAATCAAGGCTGTCACGCGTTGTACCGGGAACATCCGTAACAATGCTTCGATCATATCCAAGCAGAGAATTTGTTAAAGAGGATTTCCCAACATTCGGTCTGCCGACTATTGCTATTTTTAATCTTGCATCATTCGATCCGTCATTATCAGTACTAGCGAAATCTGCCGTTAGCTCATCAAGCATATCGCCAACTCTTCTACCGGCAAGCGCAGAGATTGAATAAATCTTTTTAATTCCGAGCTTATAGAATTCCGCCGCAGACGCTTCATAATTTTCTGAGTCTACTTTATTAACAAGCAATATAAAATTTTTATTAGAACTTCTCAGCATCTCCGCAATTTGAATATCGACCGGGTTAATGCCGGTACGAACATCAACAACAAATAAAATAGCATCGGCTTCAGTGATAGCTATTTCAACTTGTTCGCGAATTGCGGTCTCAAAAAGGTCTTTGGAATCAGGCACATAACCGCCAGTATCAATTACTTGAAATTCTTTTCCAGCCCAATCTGCATCGCCGTAATTTCTATCTCGTGTAACACCGCTGCGGTCATCGACGATCGCTTCTCTCTTTCCGACAAGACGATTAAACAAAGTAGACTTGCCCACATTTGGTCGTCCTACTATTACTACCAGCGGTTTTTTCATATTTTTTTTCTAACCCTATCTTAAAAATTATACGAAATATTTATCGTCGGCACCAGCTCAAGCCTATCCGAATAATTTATATTGCCGTTTTGCATTCTAAAATTCACAGCTAAAGATTTATTATAATTATCGACACTCCAGACCGCATCGAAGATACTCATAAAATGATTTATATATATTATAATAATTGCCGTTTTGCTGTCAGCATAATAATCGTTTGCAACCGCGCGCTGATGTGCGTAACCTACCATTTGAGGAGTAAGAGTATGAAAGTCATTATCGCTCATCACTGCGGTGTTCCAGCCGTGACTGTACTGCGGATATTTTCCTATTAATTCATAATACTGCTGTTCTCCAAAATGCGGGAGCATATGAGAGTAACCGCCGCTGATAGCGCTTTCCAATTTATTCAGCTCATTCCAATCTACGCGATATTGGCTCCAATCAGTTGTATTGGCTGGAGGATTGCCGCCCGGAAATATATTATAGTTTTTAACATTTTGATCTGGATTTGAACTCAGAGTAGGATCAGAATTTGCATTAACAACATTGGAAATATGCTGTATTGTCCAAGCGGCATATTTTGCAACATTCCAGTTCTGGTTAGCATAATTCTGAAATGACTGCGTTTGCGAATCGCCTTTGTTATTATAAATAATAGCAGTAGTAATTGCTGCGGCTTCTACGACAAATATTATTCCCGCTTTTAAATATCTCTCAGCATAAAATTCTCCGGCTCCAGGCAATATACCTGATAAAATTCCTGCAAGAAGCGGAGACTTTTTTTGAGATGCATCTAAATTCAGCTCAGTAATTTTCGTCTGCGAAGGATTATAAGACAAATTATTCGCGTCAAGATAAAGAGTGCCGGATAATTTCGGCTGCTCGGCTTCCTGCGCAAAATTAGTCTTTAATAGAAGTATCGAGAATAAAATTACTAAAAAAATTTTTACCTTTTGATATTTCATGGTTCCCAGCATTTTTTTAAATAATATTTTTATTAATTAAATATCAAATCCAAACATTATACCGCCGTAAAATCTCCACTCTTTTCCATAAGAAACAATATCGCCGTTTACATTGCGGGAGAATTTATCAAAGCCGTAGGAGGCGTCAAAGAAAACATCTGTAGGAAACTCATAATACGAGTTCATGTGAATTCTTATTTCGGCGCCCGCTCCTTTTTTAAAATCTTTTATTGTTGTTGCGTTAGCATCCCAGGCGTTGCCGATATCTCCATAAAAAGCCATAAAGATTTTATCAATATATATATGACCGATCCTGTCATCAATATTTTTCAACAAAGGAAATCTATACGTTAAATTAAACCAGCCTACTTTATTTCCGCTGATAGCATAGAACGGATAGGCTTTCATTCCAACAAGTCCGCCGAGATAATAGTCAAAGAAATCCGGTACGGTTTTCCCCATAATGGCGCCGAACCTAAATTTAGTAGTTAAGGTATTATCATCCCAAAGCAGGAAATGGATTTTAGAATTAAGCTCAAGCCGGTTGAAATCATAGTTATTAAAAACAGGTTCAAGAAATCCATTGCTTACAGTATAATTGCCATCCGGATTAAATTTGTCAAACTCGTAATTATACGTTAGGTCGAGATTCATACCTATTGGATTTATCTCATCGTCAACTGCAGGCTTAATTGCATCGTAAGTATATTTTAGCTGTACATTCCTGCCGATTAAATAATTATCGGTAGTAGCCGGATAAAGCGAATTATCAGGTAAGAAGAAACTTCCAAGGTTTGCGTTGTACGTACTGAAGATAAAACGAAGTTCAAGATTCTGCTCCCGCGAAAAAATTCTTTGCGACGCCGCAAAATCAAATTCAAATAAATTATAAGAGACATCAACCGGGATTGTATAATCGTAGTGGACTACATTTCCGATTGTATCCGGATTGAATGAAACCGTTGAGTTAGCGAGCCTGCTGATGTTATAAACTTCAAGCGAAAGCTCCGGCTTAACGCCAATATCATAAAGCAGCGGGATTTTATTTCTGTAATTAAATATAAAAAATAAATCGCGCTCCAATCGTGAATTGATGTCGGCGCCGGCAAAGAGAGAATAACGGTTCAGCATATCGGTTGACGAGACGTAAACGCCTGGCTTTATCTTTTCAAAAAAATTATTTGTTGTGTTATAATTATCGTAACGGATAAAAGGATAGAAAGAAAGCTTTGTAAAAGTCCCGGTATAATCTTCTTTTTTATAGTTTGGAATATTGTAATCGTTATAATGAAGAAGTCTTGTCATATCGAATTTTGCAAGGTCTCCTTTGGGCTTATCTTTATCAAGCGGAGGATCTTTTATCCAAACATAATCATAACCGGGTTTCACTTTCCTTTCATCTGCCGGAGTAATTTCAAAAATTTTAAATCCTTTTGAAGTGTAACCTGCATAAAGAATATTTCCTGCAGAATCCACAGTAGGCATAAAAGCACCGCCGACAACGTTTGTCAATTCTTTTTTCTCGCCGCTCTTGATATTATAAGAATACAAATTAAAGATGCCTGTGGAATCGGAACAAAAAATTACATTCCCTTTCTTATCATAGGCAGCATTTCTATTATCATGATTGTTCTTAATAAGAAAATTAAAATTAGACCCGCCTGTATCTATCGTTGCTATGCTTCTATTATCTGCGTATGAATAATCAAAAATAATTTCTTTATCGTCGGGAGAAAATTTAGGATCATATACCTGTTCGCCGTTATTGAACTTTGTAATCTGTTCGAAATTTTTTCCTTCAATATCTACGGTCCCAAGATTTGTAGTTCCGTCTTTTTCAAAGATGAAAACAATCTTTTTACCGTCGTTGGAAATAGAAGGCTGGTTGGCTCTCAAGTCGTGTGTCAATCTAGTTTCTTTGTCTTTACTAATTTCATAAGTGTAAAGATCATGAACGTTATACCAGTTAGGATTATCATCTGAAAGTTTAGAATAAATTATTTCATCCTTGCCCGGAACCCAGCTTATCGTAGAAGTTACGCCCGGGACAATTTCTTTTTCTTTATTCGTCTTTAGATCATAAAGATAAATTCCTGCAATACTGAAATAATCATTATTCTTATTTGAGATATAAACAAACTTGCTGCCGTCAGGAGAAAATGTCGGATAGAAATTCCCAAATCCAACTCCTGAAATAATTTCCCCCTGGACGGAATCTGAAAGAACTTTCTTCATTCTTTCACGGTAACTTGTTGTTATAAAGTCGCGCCATTCATCATAAATTTGGTTTCCATCTTTACCAAGCGCATCTTTGAAAGCCGCGTCAATTGTAAATACTCCGAACTTTCCAAGGTCATGACTTATTTCTTCCAGTTTGACTTCGCCGTATTTTTGCGAAATATATCTTGTCAAAGCAAAACCAGAATTATAGACTGACTCATTGCCTAAACTTGTTTTATCAAATTCTCCCATCTGATTCCACGTCAGCATATCGCCGTCGAGAGCATAACATCGTAATACCATATCGCGGTGAGTGTCCCAGTTATCGTAATTAAATTCCTTACGCATATACTGAGCAGTTCCTTCAGCGAACCACGACGGAACATTTACTCCTGCAATTGGATATGAAACTATAACATTTGGATAGCCGTACAGAATATCAGGTCTGCGTTCATCTTCATAATTTAAGAGCTGGAGAAAAAATGCAGGCACTGTTCTCGGCATTTTCAGCGCAGACTGTATTTGCACCATGTGTGTAGTTTCGTGCGAGATAACATTGCGAAGCCAGTTATGCGCACCGCGCAAATCGAAGTCCAATGCGCTCGTCCATATTTCAATTTTATTATCGAAAAAATAAGTTGCGCCATTAGAGTAATCGTCAATATCTTTTATGACATAATGAATTGTACCCGGGTTGTAATCGTACAAAGATTCGAGAACAGGAATAACCTCATCCGCAATTTTCGCAACAACACGTGCAGTTCGCTCCGCGCCTTCGTGGAAATGCACTTCACAATATTTTCCTTTTATGGTATACCATTTAAGTTCCGGGTGAAAATCTGTAAACTGCGCAAAGCTGTTTACACTGAACATTGTCGCCAAAAAAACTGCCGCTATAATTTTTTGCATTAATTAATATGATTAAAGTTTGTGGATGAATTGAAAAAAGGAACGCTTCATTATTATTTCACGACGGCTATCTTGATTATATTGCTTTCTGTTTTTCCATCGGAACCGGTAGCCTGAATTCTTGCAAGATAAACACCGCTTTGAATTTTACTAACATTCCAAACTGTTTCATTATCAAGTCCGCCGCGAGCAAAATCTGTCAAATGAGCCACATAGTCGCCTGCTAAATCAAAAATTTTAATATCTATTTGTGAATCTTCGGAAACATAATATCTAATCCTTGTTTCAGAACCGTAAACCGGATTAGGATAGTTGTAAGCTTTGTTCGCTGGGAAAAATTGGTTTACAAAATTCTGGCTCTCTGCAGCTCCGATAAAAGATGAATTGAGACTGTTCCCGTTTTCCTCAGCCCAAAATAATTTTCCGTCATTCGCTCCAATATTCCATGCAGAAAAATTGCCCTGCTGATTAAGCACGGCTAAAGATAATTTTCCATTCTCATCGAAAAGTGCAGGCGTTGTTTTTAACATCGAACCAACGGTAATCGGAAATCCGGGAACTGCTTTTCCTGTGCTGCCATCAATCGCAAAGATTCTTCCGTCAATTGTTGCCGCAATTACTTCAGAGCATCCGCTTCCAAAGAAATCAGCAGCAACCGGCGTTCCTATAAAAGACTTTCCGTTTGGATCATTAAAAGGAAAATTTTCGGCGCTTGCTCCTTGCAAGTTAACTGCATTAATTCCGCTGCTGTCAGTAAAGAGAATATAATTACCTCCGTCAAGCTTCAAATCAGCAAGAGCAAATTTAGTTATTGGGCTATAGGATAATAATTTTAATTCACGAACCAGTTTCCCTTTACTGACGATATCTATATTATTTCCGGTTAGCAGAGCAATTTCAATATTATTTCCGTTCGCATCTTGGGTTAATGCCAACTGCATCAAATATCCGTCGTTGCTTTCATAACTGTTACCTTCGCTATCGTATAAAATAAATTTAGCGGATGAATTAAGCACATTATTTGTATTGCCTGCATAAACATAAAAATTATTCGCAGCAATTACTTGTGATAATATAATACTGCCGTGTGAAGAACTATCAATGGAAACTAAAGCCGGATCATTACCAGGCAATGAACCGAGTGAAAATATTTTCAAATATCCATTTGTTGTCCCAACTAGAATTTCATTTGTATTGGAACTTGCATTATATATTACCGGCGTCGCCGATATAAATCCATGAATATTTGCAGTGCCGACGAAATTATTTATTCCGTCATCCATATAAACATTCAGCGTCGAATCAATTGCACCAACAATATATTCAACACCGTTAATATTTATCGAAGCAGTTTTATAAGAAGAAAAATGAGAAATAGTTTTTACAATATTGCCTGAACTATCAATTATATTTAGATTGTTTGAAGATATAACGCCGAATTCAATTCCGTTATTTTTATTAATAATATTTATTTTTTCTGGAGACGAACTGAGCTGTTTAGAAAAGATCGGTTTAATTAATGAATCGCCGTAGGTAATCTGGAAATTCATTTTGTCTGAAGAAGCAGAAAAATTTGAGATCGCAATTAAACTGTTTGCGCCGGAATTAGCTTTACTATTTGGTCGCGTGTCATTTGAAAAAATATTTTTATATAATCTCGCCGGATTATTTGCATACCAGAAATCACTATAATCACCTTCTCCGATAATTGTATTACCAAGGACATCAGTAAATTTTTGTCCGATCTGAGGAATGCCGCTTGCTTCCATTAAATTTATACCGCGGTTGTTTGGATCAGCATTGATTGTATTAGAAGCGATGTTGGCACTAATAATATTATCGTCAATATGCCAAATTAAAATTCCGCCGTTATAATTTGAAGCCGAGTCAATTTGACCGGGAAGCGCCCAATCAAATTCATCTACGTTGGTAACAACACCGTAAAGAGAATCAGTTTCGGCATTCATGAAAGTAGTTGTATCATGATAAAATGTTCTTGTGTAAGTCTTGCCTCCCAGTTCGTAAGTTACTTTTGCGCCGTCATGGTTGGCATCCCGCTGTCGATTTTCAATTAAGAAATATTCTGTTGAGCTTATCGGCACTTTCAAAATTACAGTATCAGAAATCGCAGCCGTCAATTGTGTGGTTAAATTAATATTATAGTTGCCTGGCGGAACTGTTACTGGTTCAGCCCATCCTAAAAATATTTTTTCCCAGGCTGATGGCTCCGGCGGAAAAGCGCCGCTGTATGCAAATATGGATTGTCCATCCATCAGACCAAATCTTCCGATACCGCTTAATCCGGTTTTAGTGTCAAATAAATCCGGCAGACCAAGGTAACTTCCAACGCTTGCGGCAAGCAGTCCGTTAATTGTTTCTTGAAATAAAATAGTTCCATCAAATGTTGATTCTTCCCTGCTCTCGGTTTCAGGAATAATTAAACTATTTTTAATTTTAAAACTTCCTCCATCTACAGGAAATCCGTTAAAGGTACTCCCGAAAAAATTTTGCAAAGCATTCAAGCTTAAGTAGATTGAAGGCAAATCTCTTTCAGTTCCCAAACTGCCGGGCAATGAAATATCTCTTCCAACGCCCGCATGAAAAATTGTAAATAACTGGTAATTGCCGAAATCAAAACCCGGATTCATAGAATCAGCCAACGACCAAACCTCTTTAGAAAAATTTGCAAGAGTTGAAAAATCTGTCGAGCCCGGATCGGGAGAATAATTTCTCATTGTTTGCGAAACCGTAACAACATTAGGAAGTATTGTATACTTAATAAATAGTCTTCCATTAGAAACTTTTTCAAAATAGTTTTTTACAAATTCTAAGTGAGCATCAAAATAATTTATGTCGTGTGGAAGAGGATCTAATATTGTGTTGCCGTAATTTTGAGAATATATCGAACCGAATTTTCCGTTGCCGACAGTGGCAGCATCTTTATCAGTCTGAAACTCAACCATAACTGCAAGAATATTCAAAGTATCTGCCGCAGATGAAATTTGTTTTCTAATTTTTCCAGGGAAAGGATTAAGCTTGTGAATAAAAGTTTGGGCAGTTAAGCTGCCCAAACTAAATGTTACAACAAAAAGGAGAAATATTTTTTTCAGCATAGAATGTTAAACGCCTCTTGGAATCCCTCTGTATGTGGTTGCTGAATTTCCCCAGCCAACCGAAAGTGTAAATCTTAAAGTGTTAGCCAAAGGAGAAGTATCGCCGCCAGGGAAAACCGAGGTTGAAATATAACTGAAGTCAAATCCGTAAATATCATATCGTATTCCGGCTCCAAATGTGATAAACTTTCTGTTACCTTGATTTGGATCTTCGTAAAAGAATCCTGCACGGATTGCAAATAGGAAATCACCTGGAGTGCCGTACCAGTATTCAACACCCATAGAAGTCTGAATGGTTGTGAATTCTTTACTCAAAGATTGGTTAGTCCACGATGTAAAAATTGCTTTATAAAATTCATCTGACGTAGTAGAACTGTCTACAGGATTCATTTTCTCAGCAACTAAGAGTTTATTAAAATCAATTGTATAAACTAAAGAATTATAATCATCGTGAAATACTTGATAAGCAAAGCCTAACCTAAAGTTAGTTGGAATTGGATCCGCCTGCGCACGGTCAATATAATACATTTTTGGACCAAGATTGCTAAGATCAAGACCAATGCTTAAGTTTCCACCAATATCTGTATTAATTACAGGAAGAATTAATTTTGCAGGTCTCCACATTCCGCCAACGTCAAAGCTTACAGAAGTGGATATACCTTTACCTTGTTCAATACCCGCTCCCTGGCTGGCAAGGTGACTATATATAATTCTAAAGTTTACACCAAGTCCCCAATCATCTGAAAGGCGTGTCGCGTAACCAACTGTAGCGGCACCATCAAAAGCATTAAAGGTAGACAGCGGAGTAGGGCTGTCAGTAGTATAAGCAAACTGTCCATAATTCATAAAAGTAATGCTTGCAGTTATACTTCCATTTATATCAGGCATATACTGCATGTACGTTAGATAGTCATAAAAAATATCAAGATTAAATTGAGGCAGCCATTTGCTGTGGGTTATGCTGACTTCATTGCTTTTAGTAAATGCAATGCCTGCTGGATTCCAAAAAATCGCGGCAGAATTATCAGCTAAGCCCGCGCCTGATTCTCCCATCGAACCAGCTCTTGAATCCGGGGCTATCAGCAGGAATGGCACAGCAGTCGTCTCTTGCGCATACATCGTCTTTTGAATCACCATCATCACCATGCTGAACATCAAAAGCTTGAGAATCATTTTCATATAAATTGTCCTCCTAAATATATTTTCATTGTGTTAAATTAAATCTTTTCTAAATATTTTGAAAAATAAAAATTATGGTACTCATTTTTTATCGTATCACCGCCATTTTTCCCAGCACGCTTTTAGAATAAGCTCCGTCAACAGTACTTACAATTATTTTGTAGAAATACGTTCCATTCGCAAGCAGATCGCCGTTCTCGTCTCTTCCGTCCCAGAATATTTTTACGAATTTATCATTTACATAGCTTTGAGATATTTGACGGATTAACCTTCCTGCAACAGTGTAGATTTTTATTTTTACAGAAAGAGGCTGGCTTAAGTTCTGCTGGAAAGTAAAAGTAGTGCTTGAACCAAAAGGATCGGGATAATTATATACATCTTGGATCTGTAAGCCTTGCCCGTTAACAACTGTAAAGTTTGTCGTTTTAGAAGAATAATTATTAAATACATCCCAGGCTGAAACTTTAAGCGTGTAATCGCCGGGTTGAATATTATCAAACTTGTAGCTGATTAGTCCTGACTTTCCATTTCCATTTAGGTCGCCCGTAAAAAAGTTTGTAAAATCTATCGGGTTATTGATCTGATTGTTTAGTACACCTTCAAGCTTATGCCCTACGCCGGTTCCAGTGGTATTTAATCCGTTGCCATCGTATAGCTTAACCAACAAAGTAGAATTTGGGTTTACAAGCTGCGCGCTCTGATATGTAGTATCATCAAAAAATATTTGTATGCTCGGACCTATTCTGTTATTAACCGCTGTAGTATCTGTTCCGCCTACAATGATATTATCAGTGTATCCTAAGCCGTCGACAGAATTATTATAGAAATAAATTAAAACTTTACCATTTTGATTTTCATATGAAATATCTTTCGGAACTACAAAATTAGCAGAGAACTTTCCATTTGATATCGAAACTGCACCGCGGAAAATTATACCGCCTTGAACAAGCATAGGGAAATTGCCAATTGCCGGCAGTAAAACCTGACGCTGTGAATCAAACATCGTTAAAATTCCTTCCCCATTAAAATTTGCCCATGGAGAATTATCCGGTTTTCTAACTTCGCCGTTTATTTGTACATGGCTCAGCGCTTTTATCTGAACATTTGCTGAAAGATTTTGTCCGTCTATCGAATCAATGGTAGCATTATATTCGGGGATTAATAATCTAAGCGTAGGATCGCCTAAAATCTCATACTTTTGGGAATTAGTATCTGAAAAATTTTGTTTGGCAAGAAAGACCGCTTTGCCAACTGTAATCGGGAGATCATTAGAATCGCGCGGCGTCAGGAGAAGATCAGTAAAAAGTTGGTACATTAGTTCATGATTGTCGAACGAATACACGGCTCTCGATGAAGAAAAAGCGCCAATCGCGCCAGCACTTGGTAGTAAGACTAGAGCTTCAGCACCGCTTTGATAGTTAGGGATATCATAATATCCGAAATCGCAGGTAGCCGCCGTTAGAAAAAAATATTTATTATTATGAAGCTGAGGTATTGTTATGCTTTTTTCAAATACATGTTCGTGCGCCCAAAGTTCAGGACTGCCGTGACCAATATAATTAAGTATCAAAGTCCCATTGTTTATCGCGTCGATAATTGCCTGCGCTCCCTGCGGAATTCTCTTTCCATCACTCACGAGCACAACAGGATATGCAGCCATATAAAGCTTTTGCAAATCAAAAGACTTTGGAATAATAGTATTAGCGAGATCTTCATTCGGTTGAGTATGCTCTGCTCCTTCGTAAACTGCATCCGCCCAGCCGTCGTCTGAAACTAACGTGATTAAATTTCTCCAGGGTCCTTTATCGCTGCTGTTTTCATACTGTATAATTTTACTTACTATATTATTCGCATCATTATCGTTTGAAACAGTAATTCTGCCGTAAGCTAAGTCAGTAATAAAATCATTTCCATCCACGCAAACGAAATAATCATCTGTGTTATAGGAATAAATTGTATTAAATGATTCTTCACTTTCGTAAGTCGGGACGTAGTTGTCGTGGTAGCCTTCGACATCTTTATAATCGAAAGTTCCTTTTCCGAAAAATAAAACATACTCCGGTTTTATCTGCCAGTTATCGTATGCATATTTTATGAAATCCCTGACAGCAGTTGGGTCCTCCATACCGCATGAAAATTCATTAAAGATTTGATCGACATAAACTATATCAGTCGATATTTTAACCGGCGCCTGGCTTTCGCGGTAACTTTTTAATCTTTGAGCAGCATCAGAAAATTTTTCATCTGTTATAATAATAAATTTAGCGCCCGGTTGAATTGAATGTATATTAGAATTCGACATTTGCGTTATGTTAGAAGGCGTCAAATAATTGCCGCTGCCGACAGCAATATATTTGGAAACATGACCGGCACGCTCCTGTGCTTGGAATTTAAATTCACCGCCGCTTCTGACGGCGGGAGAAACTGAACTGACATTTGCGTAATCTGAAACATTAAACACCAGTATTTCGGTTGAAGAAAAGCCAGTCAGATCATAATAAATTACAGCGGTAGTATCTTTAGAGAAGAATAATAAATTGTCGTTTGCGGCTTGAAGTTGTTTTTGATAATAAATCTCAAAGTAATCAAGATAGCCGAGAGAATTTAAAGTTGTCGGAGTAAAAGTAATTTTCAAGACGCTTTGATTATCCGGCAGCGGATTATTATAAGTCGCTGATAGCAAAGATGGAACTCCAACTGAATATTCATAATCGCCCCAGCCGCTGATATATTGATTAATAATCGGAGTTGAATTTTCATCTACTTCAAGCCCAACAGACTCCGATGAACCATCAATAAATCTTATCGAATAATTTATCGGATAATTATTTAATCTTCCGTCCAGCTTGTTTATGTATGTCATAGAAGTATTAGTTGGCGAAAAACTATCGCCCATATATTCTCTGCCGCTGTTATTAATATTTATTTTATCTTTTTCCCAATCTGCAAAAGCTTTTGTAGAAGTTTGCGTATAATAATTAGAGGAACTTAAACTTGCCTGAGGCTGCATTCTTTTGCCGTTACTGCCGCCGGAAGTAATCCAATAATAATTATGATCAGAATAAGGATCATGGAATCTTTTTATCGTTTTGGAAGACGAATCGTAATCCCAAAAATCAGTTCCTCTTCCGTAAAATAAAATATAGTCGCCGTCGTTAAATACGCTGTCATTCCCGCCGCTAAAGTAGATAGCGTTCTCAACTAAATCCGATGGACGGGGAGACAGAATACTTTCCGGCAATGCCTTTCCGCCGTTGTTGTATATCTTAATTGTTCTTGGATCGACTTTGTTAGGATCGATGCCGAGCGAAGGCAGCATTGATTTTGTAATCTTATATATTCCTTCGGTCGGAGCTTCAAATCTAAACCAGGTACCGGTTGCAAGCACGCTATTGAAAGTTCCTTTGGTAAGCTGCTTGTTGGTTTTTGTTTGTATCCAAAATTTAGCGACATTAAAATTTATTAAAACATCATTTAAGAAGTTACCTGCCGGCTGTTGAGCTATTGTTTGCGAGTTTGAGTAATTAATTCTGAAAACAACTTTCGTATAAAGTCTAATTACATTTTTGGACGGATCAAAATATATCGGAAGAACATTAAACCTCTGAACAGGAATCCCGCGCATTATTCCGTAATCTCCAAAAGAAACAATCTCGCTTCCGGGTTTGTAATTCATATAATTGTTTCCCATCTGATATTGGAAGTCGTTCATCTTGCCGCTTTTATTATATTTCGGTTTCGGAAGAAGCATTCCATCAATTGTATTATATGAAGAGCTTATTACTTGTACGGTGTTTCCATATTCCGACGGTACGCCGACATTTAGATTTACAGTAGGAACTTCGGGTATTCCCCACTTTTCCGGAGCCGATGTAAAACCTCCAGCTACTCTTACCTTAAAGAATTTTTGATTATTAACTGTTACGAAAGATGTATCGGAATAACTTGGTGTGTACTCGATTGTAATAGAATGAAAATCAGAGGTTAAGACCTTGAAGTCGCTTTGCGGATAAATCGGTACCGCAAGAATTAATAGAAATAAAATAGAGATTTTGCTATTCATTAATAATTTAATAATTCAATTAAAAAAACTTAAGCCCAATTATCTTATTTAAATTTTGACCGGTAGCAAAATACTCTATTAAAAAAACTCCTAAATTTTTGCCTCAATTTAGCTACTCTGTTACTACAATGTCAAGTCATCAAAATAAATTATTTTATAAAATATTACATGAGGTTATTTGCTTCACCCGGGTAAAAAAGTAGAATCCTTACATACTTTCAGAAAATTATAATCCGAGTTCAACTTTATTAAGCTTCATCGCGTTAATACAAAAATCAATATGTTCATCCAGAGCTATACCTAAGTTTTCTGCACCGTTTATTATATCTTCCCTGCTTACACTGCGCGCAAAAGCTTTGTCTTTCATTTTTTTTCTAACGGATTTTACTTCCACCTCATCGATGGATTTATTCGGTCGAACATAAGTAACAGCAGTGATAAAGCCGGCAAGCTCATCGCAGGCGAACAAAGTTTTTGCAAGCAGAGTATCTCTCGGAACTCCGCTGTAACCTGCGTGCGATAGAATGGCATTCCTAAAATTTTCATCAAAGCCTTTTTCCTTTAATATCTCCGAGCCTTTAAATGGATGCTCCTCTGCAGTTGGAAACATCTCGTAATCAAAATCGTGAAGCAATGCAACGTTGCTCCAGTAAGGAACGTCCTCATTATATTTTTTTGCATATTCCCTTACACAAGACTCAACTGCATAAGCATGTTTCAGCAAAGCATCAGATTTTGTGTACTCTTTTAACAAGGCTAAACAAAATTCTCTGTCTCTTGAATGATCTTCCATTTTTATATTCTCCAAATATCTAATTGAATTCAGGATTAAAGCTCGGACATTCGTCCGCCAGCACGCATTTAAGACAATGCGGCTTGCGCGCTGCACAAACTTTCCTTCCGTGCGAAGCAAGATAATGAGACGAATTTATCCAATCTTCTTCAGGTAATAATTCTTTTAATCTTGCCTCTATCTTTTCAGGATTATCCGACTTTATAAAGCCCAATAAGTTTGATAGCCTTTTCACATGAGTGTCAACCGCAATTGCCGGTATTCCGAATGCATTTCCCGCAACCACCGAAGCCGTCTTCCTGCCTACTCCGTTTAATTTTGTCAGCGCTTCAAAATCCGCAGGAACTTCGCCTTTGTATTTTTCAACTAATGTTTTACAGCAGCCGATAATGCTTTTTGCTTTTTGCCTGTAAAAGCCTGTCGAATAAATATCCTTCTCTAATTCTTCCTGTTTTACTTTTAAAAAATCTTTTGGCGAACGGTACTTTTTAAAAAGATGTTTGCCTACCTGGTTAACTCTTTCGTCGGTGCACTGAGCGGATAATATAGTTGAGATTAAAAGCTCAAATGCGTTGGAATACTCAAGTGCCGGCTTAACTGCCGGATATTCTTTTTTCAAAATAGAAAATATTTTCCTTGCTTTCGCTGATTCAGCTTTTAATTTCATCTTTATGAAATCTTTTATCTTTAATAAACAACCGCTCTACCGGCTTATTATTAATAATATGGCTTTGAATAATTTCTTCCACATCGTTTACTGTTACACCGCCGTACCAAATTTGTTCCGGGTAAACGACAACAGTAATTCCATATTCGCAAGCATCAAGACAACCGGCTACATTTGCCCGCACCTCAGAATTCAAACCCAATTCCTTTAATCTTTTTTTAAATTTCTCTCTAACTTCCGCGCTTCCTTTATCCAGGCAGCAGCCGCGCGGATCGGTTTCCGGTCTTTTATTCTCGCATACAAAAATATGTTTGTTAAAACGCTTCATTATAATTTGGGAAGATGATTTTTAGTTATCTTACACAGACTCAATACTAAATAGCCCCGCCATTTAGAGGCTGTGTGAAAATTATTTTAATTGCATAGAACTCAACCCCCGGCCCCTTCTCTTAAAAAGAGAAGGGGAGAGATTTAAATTTGTTCTTAAAGTCCCTCTCTTTTTAAGAGAGGGATTTAGAGTGAGTTCCTTTAGAAACTTTACTGTTTTAACACAGCCTCTTTATTGCGGGGATTAATTATTCTCCCAAAGGCTAAAGGCTTTAGCCCATCTAACAAGTATTAATCGGCTAAAGCCCCGCATTCATTAAGGACTCACTTTCCCCGCCCTGAAAGGCGAGTTATTCACAAAAAACTTTTTTACACAACTTCAGTGATTAAATTAAAAATAAATGTTAAATCCTATTTTTTTTCATCACTGAATTTATCGTTCTACTAAGCTTAGCCTGGGATTTGAGATTTGAATTTTGCAATTTGAGTCAGTAGCGCGTACGGGATTCGAACCCGTGGTCTCTGCCTTGAGAGGGCAGCGTCCTAAGCCACTAGACGAACGCGCCTGTATTTTATTAATTAAAAATTGTCTCAAAAATATGTTTTCTGAAACTAATTTCCAAGTAAAAAGAAAGATCGAACCTATATCTTTGAAACGATTATTCATTTTTGCTCAGATCAGTATATCGCTTCAATAAATTGCGGCGTTATTATTTATACCAACCAGCGCCGCCGATTACTGCGCTCGTTATATGCAGCGAAGAAAACGCATCTCCGCCGCAACAAACAACAAACCACACACAACAAACAACTAACCACGCGCAACAAACTACAAACAACTAATGGGGAGCCGTTGCAGAAACCGGGTTACTCCATGTGCCCTTCTCTTCACCTTTTAAAGCGCGGCATCTTATCCAGTATTTCCTGCCTGAAGTTAATCCCTTAAAAGTAAATCTCGAAGTTTTACCCGAAGCGCCGGCATTTACCCAATTCTCCGGGCTGTCTGCTGAAATCTGGAACTCATAACCCGAAGCCGAAACTACCCTGTCAAAGTTTATGTCGATCTCACCGGCTTCATCTCCAATTGCCGCAGAAATATTTGTAACCTGCTCAATTGGTTCTGCGCTTCCACGTTCGGCAGCTAACGGAAAGCCTGTTGTTAATAGAATATTTACGTCATCAGTTTTGCCGTTAATCTCGTTAACAATAGATAAATCTATTTTCTCGAGATTCTCACGCGCGTCATCTCTTTCCGCAATAGCATTTTTCAACTTATCTTTCAATATGCTTACTGCTCCCTCCTTCACTTCAAGCGTTGTTATTGCGCCGTCATAGCTTGTTACCTTGGTATTATCAACAACAACTTTCACTCCCTCATCTATTAGCGCTTTATGCCTGTTTCTCGTCGTTTGAATTACTTCAGGAACAGGGTTTCCTTTTAAATCAGATTTTATTTTAGCCATTTTAGACTCCTTTTATAGTTATGAAATATGTTAATTAAGGTACAATTCCTTTTATTCTTTGTTTTTAATCAAAATTTGACATCTGCACGAAGGAAAACTTCTTTTTCACGAATAAAATTTCCTTTTCCATGAGTGAAAAATATTTTTACACGAATAAAAATCATTTTTCCAGCCTTAAATTTTCATTTTCATGCATTGAAACGGGTTTTTCTCTTCTGAAATTTCATTTCTATGCATAGAAATCATTTTTCCAGCCTTGGAATTTCATTTTCATTCGTTGAAATCATTTTTTCAGCCTTGGAATTTCGTTTTCCTTCGTTGAAATCATTTTCCCAGCTCTGAAATTTCGTTTTTATACATGCAAAAATTTTTTTCATGCTTAGATTTTTCATTTTAATTCATGCAAATCATTTCTCAAGCATAAAATTTTCATTTTGATGCATGGAAATATGCTTTTCTCTTAAGCTTTCTTTATTCTAATTGATAAAAACCCGTTGTTTGAAATTATATTTTAAGTAATAGGTATAAAAATTATTTTATGTATAATTTGAAACTCATCCTCCTTATCGCCTTCTTTTGATAAGAGAAAGGAAATATAAAGTTGAATTCTTATAAATACATTTAAAGCAATAAATAATGACCAAAGCATCTTTGAAATTATTTATTTTAAAATAAAAATTTAAACAAACTTCTTTGCTTAATTAAATTAGCTCTATATTTATTATATGTTAGAGTTGACTCACCTGCCCCGGAAAATGTCGCGAGTAACATGATCTAAAATTTGAGAATATTTTAGAGAAAGTCAATAATCTTCCCAAAAATTTTTTTTATACTATTAATTAATTCAAATTCATTTAGGATATAAATTTCTTTTTTTGATTTTTTGAAAAATTTCATAAAATGTTCAAACTAATACTAATCATGATAATAAAATTGAACTAATATGGAATGAAGTTTAAGATCAAGTTCAAGTTTAAGAAGATCATGTTTGAGTATAGGAAGAAGGTAAACGCGAAGATCAGGAGATGACATATGATTATTACTTCAAAATTTATTGACTTTCTAAGCACCAACAAGTAATTTTGACCTTCAATTAATTTTTAATGATTCATTTTTTAGAAGCAATATTAAAACATGAAAGAATACAGATTTAAGTTGATCCTAATTCTCATGGCAGTTGTTTTAAGCATCTACCTATTGTACCCGACGTATGTTGATTATCAAAATCAAAAGATGATTAACAAAATAGTCGCAGAAAAAGAGAATGAGATTAAAGCGCAGGACCCAAAAATATCGGCAAGTACGTTAGACAGCAAACTGAAAGCAGTCGAAGACAGTATAAAAAACGCCGATCCTTCAATCACAAAGATGAAATTAAAAAGCATAAAGCTCGGTCTTGATCTGCAAGGCGGTATGCGTGTTGTGCTTGAGGTAAACACAGGCAAGCTGCTTGAAAAATTAGCAAAGAGTCCGGATGACGTATTCAAAAGAGTGATGGCTCAATCCGAAAAAGAAGCGACTCTTTCCGATGAATCTGTAGTAAGTATTGTAGCTAAGAATTTTGCTGCGCGCGGGATAAGGTTAAGCAGATATTTCGGAAATATAAGGCAGGACGATAAAGAAATAGTCAGCGATCTGCAGAAAGATGCTGATGATGCAGTTACGCGAGCAATGGAAATTATACGGAACAGAGTTGATCAATACGGCGTTTCCGAGCCGACAATCCAAAGACAGGGCAGCAGGCGAATTATTGTCGAGCTTCCCGGCGTTGCAAGAGAAGAAGAAGCAAAGCAGCTTTTACAAGGAACAGCGTTACTCGAGTTTAAGCTTGTAAAAGATCCGGAATTTACGATCTCTGTTATGAAAAAGATTGACGATGTATTGGCAGGAACTTACGCAGCGGATACCGCAAAAGCCGATACAAATAATTCTCCTAATTCTAAAGTTGCCAAAAAAGAAACGAAGCAGAACAAAGTTGCTTCCAGCGATACTTCGACAAAGCAAATGTCGGCGGAAGAATTCGCGGCGAAACATCCGTTCTTTACAATTGCAATGCTCGATCCAAAAGGAAAAACTGCAGACGCATACGTTAGAGCAGACGAAAGAGATAAGCTTCAAATGATGCTTAATAGGCCTGATGTTCAAAGCGTAATACCGGACAATATTCAGTTCGTATTTTCTGCAAAACCTATCGGGAATCAAAACGGACAGGACATCTATATGCTGTATTGCGTAGATAAAAATCCTTTGTTAACCGGAGGAGTTATTACCAATGCTGTCGCAACAATAAGTCCTGAAACTTCTGCGCCGATTGTGAACATGGAAATGAATTCCGACGGTTCTGCTGATTGGGCGCGTATTACAGGTGCAAATGTTGGTAAAAGAATTGCCATTATTCTTGATGGTGTTGTTTATTCGGCTCCGGTTGTGCAAAACAAAATTACAGGAGGACGTTCACAAATTTCAGGAAGCGGCGATTTGCAGGAAGCACAGCTTTTGGCAATCGTACTGAAAGCCGGCGCACTACCGGCTCCGGTAGATATTATAGAGGAAAGAACAGTGGGACCTTCGCTCGGACAAGATTCGATCAACAGCGGTTTTAATTCTACACTAATTGGATTTTTGGTGGTAAGCTTTTTTATGATTATGTATTATCAACGAGCCGGCACTATAGCTGCAGCTTCTTTGATATTTACAATTCTTTTTATACTTGGGTTCTTAGCAGGCTTTAACGCAACACTTACTTTACCCGGTATAGCAGGTATCATCTTAACGATTGGTATGGCGGTGGATGCGAACGTTCTGATTTATGAACGTATAAGAGAAGAAATGGAAACAGGCAAAACGCTTAAAGCATCTGTAGACAGCGGATTTTCTAAAGCTTATTCTGCAATCATCGATTCAAATATAACTACTTTTATTACAGGTGTTATACTCTACCAGTTTGGAACTGGTCCTGTCCAAGGCTTTGCTTTAACTTTAATGATTGGTTTGGGAGCAAGCTTATTTAGTGCTCTTGTTATTGCAAGAGTTGTTTTTGATTACATGGTAGCAAAAGGTATTAAACTAACCATCGGATAATTTAAACGGTTTAAGGAGCGAATTTATAAATGCGAATTTTTGAACATATTCATATTGACTGGCTTGGTAAAAGAAAATTATTTTACACTATTTCTCTTTCATTGTTCTTAATCGGCTGGATAAATGTTTTTGTAAGAGGATTACACTTCGGTATCGATTTTAAGGGAGGAACTGAAATTGTTTTACAATTTGATAAGGCAGTTAATGTCAGCACTGTTAGGCAGTACGTTGATAACATTGGCTTAGGCTTTGTCGAATTAAAAACATTCGGCGGCGAAACCGGCGTGCTTGTAAGAACCGAGTCTCAAAACATTCCTCCGTCTATATTCCCAAAAGTTGTTACTCAAATTGACAGCGCCATTGATAAAATTTATCCCGGCATTCCCAAAACAAAAATAGATACAACAGCAGGTTCTATTACTTATGCTTTTGCAAACCCTGACACGACAAATAGCATTATTACGCAGCTCTTAAATGCAGGCTACCAGGCAGGCAAAGTTTCTGAAGAGCCTACAAATACGCAGATGGTTGTTCGAGTTGGCATAGCAGATTGGATTAAAGATAATTTAAGATTAAGGATGCCTGATAATCATTTCCAGATAATAAAAGAAGATCATGTTGGACCGAAAGTAGGAAATGAATTAAAAACCAATGCAGTAATTGCAATAGTATTATCGTTGATTGGAATTTTAATTTATCTTGCGTTCCGGTTCAAGTTTATTTTTGCTGTTGGCGCAGTCGTTGCTTTGTTCCATGACGTACTTATAACAATTGGATTATACGCTGCTCTTTACGGAGTGATTCCGGGATTAAATTTAGAAATTGATTTGACAGTTGTCGCTGCGTTCCTAACACTTATTGGATATTCTGTAAATGATACGGTTATTGTTTTTGATAGAGTCCGAGAGAATTTAAAGATACACAAGACGATGCCTCTTGAAGAACTTATCAATCAGAGCGTTAACAGGACAATGAGCCGAACGATTCTAACCGCCGGAACTGTATTATTAGCTGTATTTGTTCTGTTGATATTTGGCGGTGAAGTTCTAAGAGCGTTTTCATTTACACTCTTCTTCGGAACGATTACCGGAACTTATTCTTCAATTTTCATTGCAAGCGCGCTAGTGCTTGAATATGCAAATCGATTCCAGAAGAAAGTTACTTTTTAGTTTAAAGTCTCTATAGTTTTTTTAGCCGGCGTGATTCTTATGCCGGCTTTTTTATTTTAAAAAAATATTCTTGTTATTTTTGTCACAGAAAAAATTATTTAAAAAATAATTCTTGACTTCTAGAAAATGCTTTTATAAATTTACATCGGCTCTTTCAAAAGGTTCTCCCCTGCCTTTTGAGAAAAAAGAGCTAAGTCCCGATGGTCGCCCGATCATTGGGCTTTTTTATTTTTAAAAGGTTTGAATTTAAGAGACCCTAACCAGAACCATTGTCATATCGTCGTTCTGTTCAGCGTTTCCTCTAAACTTTTTCAGTTCATCCCAGATTAATTCCATTACTTTGTTAGAATAGAAAGCAGATTTATTTTTTAGAAGTTCGGAAAGTTTATCTTCGCCGAAAAGATCGGAAGATTCATTCATGGCTTCGGTAATACCGTCAGAGAAGAATGCGAAAATTTGTCCTGACTGTAACTGAACTACTTCTTCAATTAAAGTATTTTCAAAAACATCACCTTTTTCTAAACCGACGCCAATACCTTGAGTTCGATAAGAATTTACGTATCCGTTTGAAGCGACTAATAGCGGCATATGACCCGCACGGCAAAATCTTAATGTTTTATTTTCCGAGTCAAATAGCGCAAGAGTCATCGTCACAAAAGAATTTCGTTCAATGCTTTTATAAAAATGCTGATTCAATTCTATTAAAATATCTTTTGGAGATCGATTTGCGCTGCAGGAAAGCTGCACCATAGTTTGCAGTTTAGCCATGTACAAAGAGGCGGCAAGACCTTTGCCGGAAACGTCGCCGACGACGACAAATAATTTTGAATCGGAAACAGGGAGTAAATCAAAATAGTCTCCGCCGACTTGAAGCGCCGGAATCATTTCCCCGCAGATGTCAAGACCATTTATAGCGGGAATACATTTGGGCAGCAAGCCCTGCTGAATTTTCCTCGCAAGATCAAGATCTCTTTCCATTCTAAGCTTTTCAGCTTCAGACTGGTAGAGGCGTGCGTTCTCTATAGAAATAGCAGCTTGATTAGCAGCGGCAAACAATAGTTCCAAATCTTTACCGGCGAATTGCGACCCGGAATGTTTTAAACCGAATAATAATAAACCGACAATTTTGGATTTTATAATCATCGGAATAATTGTATAAATATTTTCATTAACTAAAGCTTCGTCTTCGTCTTTCAGCGCTTTCGTAAATTCTTCTCTGTCAATTACAGGCTGTTTTGAGATCATTGATTTAGTTAAAATAAAATCATCAACAAACTTACTGTTAAGGGACATTCCATTGTTCTTAAGACCTACGCTTTTAACGAGGGTATACTTGTCAACTTTGCTTTCTTTAATAAGGATGCCAAAATTATTTATCTTTAATGCCTGGACAAAAGTTTCCTTCATAGAATCCAGTATATTCTCAAGTCCGACAACAGTTGATACGTCGTTGCTGAATCTTATTAAAACTTTTTGTGAAGCAAATTGTTCAGGATAAAACCGTGCTGTTAGGAAGTCCTGGAATTTATCTTTTGTAGACTGGAAAAGTATTGCAAAAACAATAAAAATACTTCCGGCAATAGCTGTTTGAAATTGTGTACCAATCGCTTCGCTAATGCTTTGCCCCAATACGTAAATAACCAAGAAATATATTGCTGCCAAGCCAACTGTAGCAGTGCCGTACATAACGGTATTTTTCACTACAACACTTACATCCATTAGCTGGTATTTAAATATCGAATACGCAAATGCAATAGGAACAAGAATAATTAATATTATAGGAGTATAAAATTGAGGTGAATTAAAAACTGTATCCGATATTATCGGTGCAATTCGGGCGGTGTAAACAACCGCGGCAATGGCAATCGTAAAAGCAAATAATATTACGAAGACTCGTTTCTTCTCTTCTTTGGTTTTTAATCTTCTGTAATTTATAAAAAGAGAAATTAGTGCGGCAAGTTCAAGAACGATTGTAATATTACCCCAAACATTTGCGACAGCGTTAATTCCGTCAAACTTGCCGTTTTTTGTCATTGAAATAATCCCGCCAATAAATATTAATGAACAAATTATTGGCGTAATAAACAAAGTCCATCTTACCCATTTTCTTTCAATTAATTTGAACGGCTGCGGAAAGGTCCAGAAAAATGAAAGGAATAGAAACGGAGTAACACAGCCTCCCAAAATTGTAAGTGAAATTGCTAAAGTGTATGGAATCGGATTCTGAAGAACAATTGCTGGCGTAGTAGATTCGGGAATGAATATGCCAGCTGATCCCATAACAACAGCAACACCAATTCCATAGAATAACTGCTGAACCCTGCCGTCCGGTTTAGACATTAGCACAATAAATCCGATTAGTATCTGCACCAGAGCGAAGAGTATATTTGCAACGTTACCGATCAGGATTAATTTTTTAATGTATACTCTCGTATGAAAAATCTTACCGGCTTTTTCAACTGTATATTCGGCATATTCACCGGCATTAACTTTGTCCAGGATTAATTGAGCTTCGGTAGGATTTGAAAAAGATTTGTTGTTTATTTCAAGCAGTTCGTCACCGTCACGGATTCCAGCATTCCAGGTTACGCCATTAATTTTAACATTTTGGAAAATGATCGCAGTTTTATTCTTCCCTGCTACATTCTGAATCCAGAGGCATTCGTCGTTCGATTTAACGTTTACGGCAAGTGAAAAATACAGTTCTACAACCGCTGTCAAAATCAGCGCTGCGGACAAAGCTATTATTAATAGCTTCTTATTCTTCAGATAAAACTCTTTAATCTTCAACATTTGTTTTTATATAAAATTTTCTAAACTAAGAACCTATACTAGATTTTTTGTTACACAAAGTAATGAATTTTTCTGAAGAACAAAAAGGTTAGAGAACTTTAATAATAAGCATTGTAATATCATCAGACTGCAAAGCGCCTTTTGTAAAACTTTGCACCTCATTTTTAATATTGCTTAAAATTTCTTCGGCGGACAGTTTCGAATATTTAACGCTAAGTCTTTCCAGCCTTTCGTCCGAAAATTCTTCGTCATTAATATTTTTAGCTTCTGTAACTCCATCGGTAAATAAAATTATAATATCATCTTTTTCTAGACCAATTGTTTCGGTAACATAAGGCATAAATGTTTTCATTACTCCCAAGATTATTCCACCTAATTCCAGCTTTTGAATTTTTTTATTTCTAATAAGCAAAGGCGGATTATGTCCGGCGTTTACGTACTGAAGTGTCGGACTTTCATCATTAAGCATTCCCCAGAAGAACGTAATGAATTTCCCGTCGGAAGTATTTGAAGTAATCAGATCATTAATAATTCCGGTTGCTTCGGAAAGGTCCATACCATGCTTGCAGATGATCCTTAAGAACGCCTGTATGTTCGCCATGAGCAGCGCTGCAGGAACTCCTTTGCCGGAGACGTCGCCGATGGCAATACAAAAATTTTTTTCATCCAAAGAAATAATATCATAATAATCTCCGCCAACATGCTGAGACGAAATATTTAAAGCTGCTATTTCATAATTAGAATATTTAGGAATTTCGCGCGGTAATAAATTTTTTTGAATGCCGCGTGCTATCTCTAATTCTTCCTCAAGTTTTTGCTTATCGAGCGCTTCTTTAAACAACCTCTGGTTTTCCAAAGAAATAATGGCAAGACATCCGACAGAATAAATAAATTCTATATCAGTTTCAGTATAATTATGATTATTAACTCGCTTACCAAGCAGGATTAACCCTTTAGTTTCACTTTGCATCTGCATCGGGACTATAAGTTCAACACCCAGCTTTTGCAGCAATGGAAATTTTTCTTCAACTTCATTCTTAGGGACAGAATTTTCAATCTCATTAAAATTATATTTCCCAATCAAATTCTTAAGCTCAGACACGTCAAATTTTGATTCAAGAATATTTGGATGCTCACCATTAAAAAGTATTACCGCAAACTTGGAAACGAGGAACTGTCCAATTACCGAATAAACTAAAAGCCTCGCTACTTTAGCTGACTCTGAGAACATTCCAAACTCTTTGCTAAGTTCAAACAGTGAATTCAATCTATGAACTCTTCTATCGAGGGCGCGGTTAACACGTTTAAGTTCATCAAGCATTATCGAGTTTTGTATTGCAGAGGCAGAAATATTTAGTATCGTCCGCAGGAATTCAGTATCATCCTCAGTAAAAGAAGTTTTATTTAATTTTTCTCCGAGACAAACAATACCCAAACATTCCTGCGGCGAGCTGATTTTATCTACAACAGCGATATTATTCGATGCTAAAAAATTTTTGAAAGAATTATCTTCAAAGAGTTTCTCGCTGCTTTCAATCTGAGGGAAATTATTGATAATATCGTTTGTAAAACCTTTAGAAGATTTCGGAATGATAATTCCGTTTATCTTTAATGCGATTAAGCCTTTCGTTACAAAAAATTTACCCATACAAGTAAGGAGAACATTATTCAGAATAAATTCCAGATCGAGGCTTGAATTAATTATTCTGCTAAATTCAACAAGTGCAGTTAAGTTCCTTTTAGCTTTTATATTATCCAAGTCGCTCATTTAGTGGGTAGCTGATAATTTTTTTGAAAGTAAAACCTGGTTATACTTGCCGGGGACAGAAACATATTTTACCTCGTCCATTAAAGATTTCATCAAAAACATCCCCAAGCCACCGACACGATGCTGCCGGTAGTAACGCTGCAAATCCGGATCAGGAATTGTTTCCGGCTTAAATGGCACGCCATGATCAATAATAATCACAGTAAATTTTTCGGAAGAAAATTTTAGCCTTATAATAATCTCGCCTTCGGGAAAATATTTGTAAGCATGCTTAATAATATTAGTGCATGCTTCATCAACGGCAAGGATAATATTATCTATAACCTTCGCCGGAAGCCCTATTAACAAGGCGCCTTGTGAAACGAATTCCCTGATGTCCGAAAGATTTTCAGTTCGGCTTTTAACGACTAATTCTTTTTCTTCTATTTTGGACTTCTTACTTTTCAAGGTTCTTTGACTCGATATATTTGTTAATTGCTTCATCTTCTGTTTTATAAATTTCATATAGCAGCGGGAATCCAAGCAAGTCGAAGATGTTAAATACTTTATCATTCATGCTGGACAATTTAATATCGCCGTTGTTCTCGCGCATCTTTTCAATGAACGCCATAAACACGCCTAATCCGGCGCTGCTTATGTACGCAAGCTCTTTAAAGTTTACAACCGTTTGATACTTACCTTTTTCAACTAAATTTGAAAAAGTATTCTCAAGTGCAGGGGCTGTATGAGCGTCAAGATAGCCCTGCAAATAAATAACGCTGACTTCACCTACGTCTTTAGTTGAAGTACTGAATTCTGCCATTCTTTTTCTCCATCGTTTTTTAATATTTGTTTCCACTTAAGTATAACTAAAGTTATATCATCGTGCTGGGGATTATTTTGCGAAAAAAGTGTTACTTCATGAATAACTTTGTTGGATATCTCGTCCGCATTTCTGTCGCAATTTTCCAAAAGTATTTTTTCAAAAAGACCGCTTCCGAAGTCTTCCAGATTTTTATTTTTAGCTTCTGTTATGCCATCGGTATAAAGGACTATGGTATCATTCTCTTCCAAATCTATTTTTAATTCTTCCAAAGTATTTGCGAAATGCTCCGTAAAATTAAGCCCAAGCCCAATGCCGGAGGGTTTCATATTTTCAGCTATATTATTTCTAATCAGCAATACGGGACAATGACCTGCGCGGGATATTTTTAATGTTTCATTTTTAAGATCAATCAGTCCGTACGCAGCGCTTACAAAGCTTTTTCTGTCTAAAGTTCTTTGAAGTATTTCATTCGCCTTTACCAAGATTTCTTTCGGACTTCGAATTGTTTTAGACAGAGACTCAAAAATTCCTTTTACTTCAGCCATAATGAATGCTGCTGAAATTCCTTTGCCCGAAACATCAGCAATTACAAATCCAAAGTTATCTGAATCTATTTCAAAAAAGTCATAATAGTCGCCGCCAACTTCAAATGCCGGAATGAAAACAGAAGAAATATTCAAATCTTTATAGTCGGGATTTTTGGCGGGTAAAATTTTTCTTTGAACTTCGCGCGCAAGATCGAGTTCTTTCTCAAGTCTTTCTTTGACAATTGATTCTTCAAACAGATGAGAGTTTTCTATTGCCACTGAAGCATAATCTGAGAAGGTATCAAGCGCATTTTTATCTTCGTCATCAAAAGCGAAATTATTTTTTCTCGCTGTAAAAAGGAATCCTTTTGCTTCATTATGCATTTTCAGAGGAGAAAATGATATAAAATAAAAAGGCTCGCTTAACTGTAATTTCTTTTGAAATTTTTCAAGCGCAAGGAATTCGGTTCCGCTTACTTCAATATTCTTCTTCGTGTCCTTAGCATAAGTAGTAAGCAAATCCGCATCAAGAAATCCAATACTTTTATTGCCGATAGATTTTAAAACGTCATTATCTTTCCATGCAATCCACGAGGCATCCGCGCTGCTTACCTTGGATGCAATTTCTGCAATTGTATCGACAAGATCGTCAAAGTCAAAAACTTCTGTAATCAGTTTGCTGAAATATTGCAATGAAGATACTTCTTGAGCTTTCCTATCAAATGCCTCTGCTGTTGGTATATGAAATAGAGTTGTAAAAAATAATATGCTAAAATAGATAGCACCATAGATCATATTAATTTTTAAAAACTGCAAAAACGCAGGGGAAAATTTGGTTAAGATTTGGTAATTAGTGCTGCTGTCGGAGTTACCGGCAAGGTTCAAAACAAATAAAACTGCTATGATAATCGAAAGGAACAGAAGTATCTTTTTTTCTTTTTTTATTATGAAAGCAATCCATGAAATTTTAATCGAATTTAAAATTACAAGCAGTATCGTGATTATAAAAAAAGTATCTTTTATGTAAAGCAAGTCAGGATTCTGCTGGAGCAGCGTTGAATAAGATGATAAAATGATGAATACAACCATTGTGTTGAAGTATGTACTTACATTCCTTTTTTGCTTTAAAAAATACAATTCCCTAAATGCTAAAAATATATACGACACTGAACCGAGTATGATTGTTGAGTATATAAATGAAACAAGGCTGTATATTAGATCAAATCTTAACGGTGCAGATTGAGTTCTACTCGATAATTCGCCGAGCAGCGGGTTGGAAAAAATTATGAAGAAAAAAATTAACGCGGTTAAAATTCCAATGTTCATTACAAGGGAAAGCGGATTAACTTTTTTTATGTGTATCCACTCCATCAAGAAAAATATAAACGAGGCAATCGTAATTCCTACAAGCAATTCGTTTATAATTAATGAAACTGTATTTTCGGATGATGGAATAAAAAACTTAAAGAAAAATAAAATTATCGCCGCTCCAATGAAAAATTGGAATTTAGCATTGATCTTCAGCCTTGATAATTCAAAGTTCATAAATTTTCTTTAGCGAAATTGAATATTATTTTAATTTTTTAACTCAATTGTGCGTAAATAATAAAATGCGCATCATTCTAAAATTAAATTACGCTAAAAATTGATTTTTGTAAAGGAGTGTTGTATGAGCGGAAGAAAAATATGATAGCAGTGTTTTTTTATAGATTTTGTCAAAATACCGGCTGCCGTTGACTTTTCAGCAGCCGGCAAGTATAACTAAATTTCAATCTGTTTAGCTGTAGTATCCTTTTTATTCTTTGGCATTTGTTTTTGCCATTGTTCCATTTGTTTCTGGAAAAGCTCCATTTGCTTTTGCACTTGCTGTAATTCTTTTTCAAGTTCTTTCTGATTAAATGCAGTAGAATCGCTGAAAAACTGTTTATAGAATTCCGCTATCGAATCCGGGTTAGAGAATTTAAACTTCCTAAAATTCTTCCCGTACAAACGATTAAGTTTCTTGTTATTGAAGTTGAATGTAGTATCAAATCTGAATGCTCTGAAATTAAATTTTAATCCTTTGGCTGAGTCAGAATAAAAATATTTATAGTTGAAATTTTTACTTTTGTTGATGTCCGGGAAATCAAAAGAAAACATTTTATTGAACATGTCTCCAGCCCTGCCGAGGTTTGCCGCTATACTGTCAAAATCTTTCACCGGAATATGCGGCACAATTATTTGCGGCAAATGGATTTGGCAAGAATTGCTGTCAAAGAAAATTTTAAAGTCATTCATTGAAGGAAGATTATTCAACCTCACGAGATTGGAATCGAGATGGAAGTTGAAAACAAAATTACCATTTTCTTTATTCATCTTACTCATTTCTTCGTTCAATTTTTTCATCTGCTCGTTAAATTTGCTTTTATCAAAATAAAACGAATCCGAGAAAATTGTATCCGGCGTAATGAAAATATATTTGTTATTGTTTGTAGAATTAACTTCATTAACAAACCGCGCAATAGAAGAGCTGTTAAAATAATTTTCAAAGCCGGCAGGAAGCACGTTTCGCATTTTCTGTTTATTTGCTCTGGCCGCAAACGAAATTAAATCGGCGACAAGTGCTTTATTAAAATTCCAGATATTCGGATTTATGGCAACTGTATTCTTTTCATTTACCAAAACTTGAGACTGGAGATTATCAGCATAGCTCGACAAAATAGAATCCACCTGGCGCCTTTGAGCCGTATTTAAATTTAAACCTTTAATAAATTTTTCAAGATTGTTTCCTGCAATGCTCTGATTTGAATTCTTAATCTCGAAATATTTATTGCCGTTTGGTCCTGAACCGAGATATAGATACTGATGCTTAGAATTATCCAGCGGCAGTTGATGATAAAAAGCAAAATTGAAAATATCTTCGTTAGTCAGATCAGCAGCGTATAAAAGCGGTTTTAAATTCTGCTTATAAAAATCGGAAATGTTCGATTTTTGTTTTTCTACTATGTTGTTAATAAAACCTGGATTATATTTTAAAACGACCATCAGCATAATGCTCAATGCTATTATTCCGACAACCGGATAAAAATTCCTTAACCGGAAAATCCATGTAGTGCCGTTTTTTAATGTGGCAGAAACGCGCGTATCAAAATACGGATTTTCATTAATTGATTTTACCGATGATGCAGTAAGCTGCTTTACTTTCTTCAGCTCATCTAACTTATTTTGCAGGTCCTTGGAAAATTTTAATTCGTCTTCCAACTTTTTAATCTCGGCATCGGAAAGTTCGTTATCAACATACGCTGATAACAACTCATATTTTTTATAAATATTTTTCATTACAATAACTCCCTTTCATAGGGCTTCAAAATATTCCTCAAACTTTCTCTTGCTCTAAAAATTCTCGACTTAACAGTTCCAATCTCACATTGAACGGCTTCGGCAATTTCCTGGTAACTTAATCCTTCAATATCTTTTAACAATAAAGGTACTCTAAGTTTCTCCGGCAATTTTGAAATTCCCGCTCTTACAATCTCTGCCGTATCCTTATCTTCCGGTGAAGTAGTATAGCCGGGTTCATTATCTGAATCAGATATGGCAGTAAAAATGCTCCTTATCCTAATCTTGCGCAGATGATCTTTGCATTTATTAATTGTAATTCTATAAAGCCATGTTGTAAATTGGGATTCAAATCTAAATCTCCCTAAATTTTTATAGACAGTAATAAAAACTTCCTGCGCAATGTCGTCTACCAATTCATGATTATTTAAGGTAAGATAAATTATGTTTCTTACCTTTTCCTTATGCCTAAGCATAAGTACATTGAAAGTTGATTCATCTCCTTCGATAAATCTTTTTATCAGAGAAAAATCATCGTCAAGATTCAATATTTGTGGATATTGCACTTCGTGTTTCTTTCTTTTGATTTTCATGTTTTTAGACGCACTCTCATATTTTTTGTTCCAAAAATAAAATTATATCTCTACTTCTGTATATTCTTTTACACCGGCGAATTTATTTAATGATGGAAGATAATTTAACAAGATAATTGAAATAATAAATTCATAAATACTTATATTTTTTTTGATTAATATCAGCCTCATCTTTTTGCTGCCTTTCAATATTATATCTTCATAATTATATTTGACACTCAAATTAAAAAACTTATGAATAACATCCGGAACTTCTGCATAATTGCGCATATAGATCATGGCAAATCAACTATCGCCGATTGCCTGCTTGAAAATACTCATACTGTCACTGAGCGCGAAGCAAAGGCTCAAGTGCTCGACGATTTGGAACTTGAACGGGAACGCGGGATTACAATAAAATCGCATGCGATCCAAATGAAATATATAGCCTCTGACGGCATAGAATATATCCTGAATTTGATTGATACTCCGGGACATGTTGATTTCACCTATGAAGTTTCCCGTTCGCTTGCCGCTTGTGAAGGCGCTGTTTTAGTTGTCGATGCAGCGCAAGGCGTCGAGGCACAAACTATCAGCAATCTTTATCTTGCAATTGAAGCCGGACTGGAAATTCTTCCTGTGATTAATAAAATTGATCTCCCGAGCGCCGAGGTTGAAAAAGTAAAAGGACAAATCATCGACCTGATCGGGTGTAATTCCGACGAAATAATTCTTGCAAGCGCTAAGTCAAAAATTGGCATTGATGAAATTTTAGAAGCTGTAGTAAAAAAAATACCTGCTCCCAAGGGCAATCAGGATGCTCCACTGCAGGCTTTAATCTTCGATTCTATTTTTGACAGCTACCGCGGTGCAATTGCATATATAAGAATTTTCAACGGTACCTTAAAAACAAATGACAAAATAAAATATTTTGCGGTTGATAAAGAAATTGAAGCAGAAGAAATCGGAATTTTAGGCTTAAGAAAAATAAAAGCCGATGAACTTTCCGCCGGTAATGTAGGCTATTTAATTTCGGGTATAAAGGATGTCCATGATATTAAGGTTGGCGATACTGTAACACATGCTAAACAAGGCTCTAAAACTCCTCTACCCGGATACAAAGAAGTTAAACCGATGGTTTACAGCGGGCTTTATCCGACTGATGCAGATGAGTTTGAAGATCTCCGCGATGCGCTCGAAAAGTTTCGTTTAAATGATTCTGCTTTAATATACCAGCCCGAAACTTCTGCTGCGCTCGGCTTCGGGTTTAGATGCGGTTTCCTCGGTCTTCTTCACATGGAGATCGTTCAGGAAAGATTACTGCGTGAATACAACCAATCAATTATTACAACGCTTCCAAACGTTGAATATTATGTTTATAAAAAAAATAATGAAAAAATTATTGTAGATAATCCTGCGATGATGCCTCCCGTAGGCGAAATTGAAAAAATAGAAGAGCCTTATATCAAAGCTCAAATAGTTTGCCCGAGCGAATACGTCGGAAATATTATGAAGCTCGCGACCGATAAAAGAGGTACTTATAGAAATACAACTTATATTGATCCGACTCGAGCTGATATTCAATACGAGTTTCCTCTTTCAGAAATAATTTTTGATTTCTATGATAAATTAAAATCAACGACGCGCGGCTATGCTTCATTCGATTATGAATACATTGATTACCGCGAATCGGAATTAGTCAAGCTCGACATCTTGCTTAACAGCGAACCGGTGGATGCACTTTCAATGATTGTTCATAAAAGCAAATCGTATGACTGGGGAAGAAAAGTCTGCACGAAATTAAAAGATCTTATACCAAGACAAATGTTTGAAATAGACATTCAAGCTGCGATAGGCACCAAGGTAATTTCAAAATCTGTAGTAAAAGCTCTAAGAAAGAATGTGCTTGCAAAATGTTATGGCGGCGATATAACAAGAAAGAGAAAACTTCTTGAAAAACAAAAGGAAGGTAAAAAGAGGATGAAACAAGTCGGCAACGTAGAGATACCGCAGGAAGCCTTCCTTGCAGTCCTTCAAATTGATGAATGAAGATGGAGGATTTTTGCCTTCGCTTGATTATAAAGATTATGCTGCTTCAGATTTAGCAAAAGAATCTCCAAAAGAAACAACGTTTGAAATTAAACGACTGCTCAAAATTTTTTTGATTGCCTTTCTGCTGGCAGTAATTATAAAATCATTTTTTATTGAAGCAAACCAAATTCCTTCAGCCTCAATGGAAAATACTTTGCTTGTCGGAGATTTTATTATTGTCAATAAGGTTGCATATAGATTTGCCAGTCCGTCAAATATCCCTTTCACCAATATTCCTATTCCAAGCGTAACTTTCTTCCCTATTTGCCAGCCTAAAAGAAATGACGTAATCGTTTTTCATTTCCCCGGTTATCAAAACGAAATTACACCTGCTCAAGATGAAAATTTTATTAAAAGGATTATTGGTCTTCCCGGAGATACAGTTGAAATAAAAAAAGGAATCGTTTTTATAAACCATAAAATTTTTCCTTCACCTTATAAAGCTTTAACCGGAAAATCGATTGAAACTTTTGTTATGCCTGATGATAGAATTTTCCCGCCAGGAGAAAATTGGAATGGCGATAATTACGGACCTTTAATAGTACCGCGGAAGGGCATGACAATTAAAATTTCTCCCGAGAATATTAAAGAGTGGGAGACACTAATTGATCGAGAACTAAAGAGACGTGCAGTTAGTACCGAAGGGACAGTAGTAACAATTGATGGAGCGCCGGTAAGAAGCTACACTGTTAAAAAGAATTATTATTTTGTATTAGGCGACAATCGTGAAGACAGCATGGATAGCCGCTACTGGGGCTTCGTTCCTGATAACTCGATTATTGGCAAAGCTGTTATGATATACTGGTCACAGCGTCAATTAAATTCTTCCAAAAGTTTCTTGGACGATTTTAATTCAATTAGATTTAAGAGAATCTTTTCCTTTATTAGATAGCGGTTCCTTTTTATGTGATTTTTGCTTTTAGACTTAACACTTATATTTTAGATGATCGCTAAAAAATATTTCACAACCGAAAATAAATGACAATGAAAAAAATTATTTTCTTTTACTTACTTCTCGTTCCTGCTTTTTTAGTTGCACAAAATAAATATTTAATTTATTTCAAAGATAAAGCAGTCCCGATGAGTAAAACACTTAATAAAAAAAGCATAGCTTATCAGCAGGCGTTGCAAACATTGTCGGCAAAATGCATACGGCGCCGGGAAAAGGTAATGGGAAATAATATTATTATGTACGCAGATATTCCTGTTAAGCCGGACTATATAAATGCTGTTGAAAAACTTGGAATAACAATAGAGAACAAACTAAATTGGTTTAACGCTGTTTCCGCATATCTATCAGATTCTCAATTAAAGGAAGTTACCTCTCTGCCGTTTGTAGAGAAAGTTGATCCGGTTAAGACTTTAAGTTTTTCTAGATCAACATCTTTGGAAAAAATTACTCCAGCAAAGACTGAAAATATCTCCACAGATACATTATACGGACCATCATATACAGAAATGAATTTATGCGATATACCTGAAGTACAAGCAAAGGGAATTACCGGCAAAGGCATAACAATAGGTATTCTTGACGATGGGTTTAAATGGAGGCAGCATGAATCTCTTGTCAATCAAGATGTAATCGCCGAGTACAATTTTGTTTTTCATGATTCCTCTACCTCGCCGCAGCCTGGCGATATTCAATCTTCAGGCAATCATGGAACTTATGTCTTTTCTTTAATCGGAGGTTATAAACCCGGTGAGATTATCGGCGTTGCTCATGATGCAAAATTTATTCTTGCAAAAACCGAAGACGACCGCAGCGAAAGCCACATTGAAGAAGATAATTACGCAGCTGCTCTTGAATGGATGGAAGGGCTTGGAGTCGATATTACCACAAGTTCTCTCGGCTACAGTATTTTTGATGACACAACTTATTCCTATACTTATCAAGATATGGATGGTAAAACTACAATCTGTGCGAAAGCGGTAGAACTTGCTTATCAAAGAGGTGTTGTTACAGTTTCGGCAGCCGGTAATGACGGAGAAAATTCATGGCATTATATTGAAACTCCTGGAGACGGAATTCATATTTTAACTATCGGCGCTGTTGACTCGACAAATACATTAGCACCATTTAGCTCACGTGGACCGACGTACGACGGAAGAATTAAACCGGACATTGTTGCCATGGGTTCAAATAACTATGGAGCGTCAGTCGCCAACGGATTTAGTGCTTATGGAATTGGAAGCGGAACCTCTTTTGCAACGCCTATCGCCGCAGGTGTGGCTGCTTTGCTTCTTTCGGCTTACCCCGAACTGACCAATGCTCAGGTAAGAGATATTCTTAGAGTAACTGCTGGCAATAATTCTGCTCCTGATAATAATATTGGTTACGGTCTGGTGTCTGCTGAAAAAGCAGTTGCTTATCCTAACCTTTATTATGATTCTACAAATAATCAATATACTCTAACAAAAATATTTTTCCCCAACAACGGGATTGAATCTCAGACGGCAGCGCTCCATTATTCTGTAAATTCGTCGAGCTTCAGCAATATAATTTTAAGCTATGATGGCATTTTAAAATATTCTTATAAACTTCCGCAAATCCCAATTGGCGAGCTAGTTGAGTTTTATTATTCATACAAGGATACTCTTGGAAATATTTTCAACGAACCCGCTTCAGGCTATTTTGAATTCTATTCGGGAAACAATATGCTTAATTTAATTGGCGACACTTCAGTTCCGGTGTTCCAAAACGTACTCGGCAATTGTTACCCAAATCCTTTTACTCCTTACGGCTCACAATCTCATTTTATTAAAATCCCGTTTAAATCAGGCGCAATTCAGCATGCAAAGCTGATTATAATAAATAGTGTCGGTCAGATTGTTAAGACTTTGTTTGATGGACAAGCACAATTAGGCTTAAATACAATTTTATGGGATGGCAGGTTGTCTGATGGAAAGATGGCTGCAAGCGGAGTTTATTTTGATATTTTATTTCTTGGCTCAAAAAATTACAACAGTAAGTTTGTTTTACTAAAATAATTTTATGGTATTTAGATGAATAAAATTTTATATCCTTCGCAATTAGAATATTTAAAGAGCATGCAAGCAGAACCCGACGAGATTATTGTTGAGTTAGAAGAATTTGCCGCGAAAAATAATGTACCAATATTATCTAAAGATTCAGCAAAGTTTTTAGAGATACTAATTACTCTTATGCAGCCCAAACGTGTTCTTGAGCTTGGAACAGCTATCGCTTATTCATCAATTAGAATTGCAAGATGCCTTGGTAAAAAAGGAATTGTTCACACAATAGAAAAAAGTGAAGACAACATTAGAGCGGCTAAAGAAAATATTGCTAAAGCCAGTCTTCAAAATAAAATTATTTTGTTTGAAGGAAATGCTTTTGACATTATGCCGAAGCTTGACAAGAAATATGACTTCATTTTTCTTGATGCAGACAAATCGGACTATAAACGTCTTTTTGATTACAGCATGATTCTCTTAAAAAAAGACGGAATTATTTTTGTCGACAACTTGCTCTGGAAAGGTTACACGGCATCCTCAAAAGTTCCTTCTGAATACCGCCTCTCTACAAAGATAATTCGTGAGTTTAATAAAATTTTTATCTCTCAAAAAAATTTGAAAACTACTATCCTGCCGGTTGGAGATGGCATCGGCTTAGGTATTAAACTTTAAAAATTTGTTATGAAAATGAAATCCGATACTCCGGAAGATTTTATAAACGATATAGAAATATTTTCTAAGAAAAAACTAAAACGTAAAATTGAAGTTCTGCGTATTTATGAAAGTGCGGTTCAAACTCACCAAGAAAATATATTTGAGGAATTAGCTTTTACGGCAAAATACGTGCAAGGCTTGCTGCGCATAGTTAAAAACCATTCAGGTGATGCCGAGATAACGAATATAGAGAAAATAAGAAAAGATTTTTCAGACAATATGGAATTAGCAGTAAAGCAGATAAAAGAAATAACTCAAAATGCTGACGATTCTTTTAAAATATATCTTGAAGAAAATTTCTTCCTGTTGAATCAAGAAGGTTTTATAAATTTGACTGAGCTGCTTTCCGATCTCGAATATGTAAAATTATTTCTCAATGATCAAAAAAGAAGCTGATCATTTATTCAGAATCCACTGATTAAGCGCGCTAAGCATGCTCGTCATTGCGCTAATCAAAGTATCGTGCTGAGATTCATCAATATGAGCCAGGATTTCTTTATGTACGTCAACGTAAGATTTATTTAATTTGCTAACGAGCTCTTCGCCTTTGGGAGAGAGAAACAATTTCATGTTCCTTCTATCGCTTACATCTATATCGCGAATAACATAATTTTTTTCAACAAGCCCGTCGATTATTCTTGTAAGACGGCTTGGGCTTAAGCTCATCTTTTCGGCTAAAAATTTGTTATTCAATCTTTCATTTGTGCCGAAAAGCCTTAAACATCTGAATTCCCCCTGAGTAAGATCGTAATTTCCAGCTAATCTATATTCTTTTTCCTGACAGCTTCCAAGCAGGCTGAAAGTTAAGTCTGCTAATTTGTTCGCGGTGGTTGCGGAGTTATTTTTCATGTTCCTTCCATTTAAGAAAATTCACCGACTCAAATTTCGTCAAAGTTTGGAATTAAATCAAGATGATTTTTTTATAGTAAGTAGTCTTCGTCTGCAACGTCAAGCAAACTCTCTCCTTTTAATCGCTCACTAATTTCCGAAAGCAACCCTGCTACAAAAAACGTTTCGCAGTAGAAATTAAATTTTACTTCACTATCAAAAACAGTTTTGTCAACTTTTACATTATACGAAGCCAATATTTTGTGAACTTGACTTGCCATCTGGTAAGTGGTTGAGAAAGAAATTTTTTTGTAAGGCTTTTTAACTACAATTCGTGCGGCTTCAACAGCCTTCTGCGCCGTATAATAATAAGCTTTACCTAAAGGACCAACGCCAAGTTTAGTGCCGCCAAAATATCTAACCACTACTATTAAAATATTGTGTAATTCAAAATGCGTTATTGCGTTTAGAATTCTAATCCCGGCAGATCCCGCAGGCTCGCCATCATCACTATATTTGAATTTTTGATCCGACAATCTTACGGCATAACAATGATGGGTTGCGTCAAAATATTTTTTCTTTAGCTTTGCAAGATGTTCGTTTGCTTCTTCGATAGAACCTACTGGAATTGCAAAACCACGGAAAACAGAACTTTTCTCTTTATATATTATTTCTGATTCTGATGAAATTGTTTTTATTTTAGTGATCTCGTTCATGTTGACACGAATGATTGACAGATGCAGTTGTATTTAAATTGATTTTCAAACATTGTATCAGTAAAATAACAATTTAAATTTTTAATTTTAAAGCGAATTGGAAAAAGAAACAATAATAATAAAAGGCGCCAGAGAGCATAACCTAAAGAATATCGACATTGAAATTCCGCGGGATTCTTTTACGGTAATTACCGGGCTGTCAGGCTCTGGTAAATCGTCTCTTGCATTCGATACAATTTATGCTGAAGGACAGCGCAGGTATATCGAATCGCTGTCGGCTTATGCAAGACAATTTCTCGATATGCTTGAAAAACCTGAAGTTGATTTGATCGAAGGATTAAGCCCGGCAATTTCAATCGAGCAAAAATCCACTTCCGGAAATCCAAGGTCCACCGTAGGCACTGTTACAGAAATTTACGATTATTTAAGACTGCTTTATGCAAGGCTTGGAACTCCATACTGTTATAATTGCGGTAAGCCAGTAACAAAACAATCTTCATCACAAATAATAGACTCAATTTTAACTTCTCTTAAAGGAAAGAAAATTTCGATACTCGCTCCCGTAATTCGCGGAAGAAAAGGACACTACCGCGAACTCTTCGAAGATTTTTTATCCGATGGATTTCTACGAGTGAGAGTTGACGGTGAAGTGTTCGAAATATCGAAAGGCTTCCACGTTGATCGGTATAAGATTCATAACATAGAAATTCTAATTGACAAGCTGACTGTAAATGAAAATTCCAGGCTGCGTCTGACCGAATCAATTGAAGTTGGTCTTAATTATGGCAACGGCATGGTGATAATCAACGACTCTTCCGGCGACCATGTTTACAGCAGGCATCTGGCTTGTCTCGACTGCGGCATAAGTATTCGCGAGCTTGCGCCAAATTCTTTTTCGTTTAATTCTCCTTACGGCTCTTGCCCTGATTGCGAAGGGCTTGGCGAAAAAAAAGAATTGGATATAAACTTAATTATCCCGGACTGGGATAAAACTATTAATGAAGAAGGTCTCTCTGCGCTTGGTAAGCCGCGCCAAATATGGTTCTTCAACCAGCTTGAAGTTGTAGCAGAGAAATTTGGCTTCACATTCGACACAAAATTAAAAGACCTTAATGAAGAACAGAAAAATATTTTGTTGTACGGAAGCACTGAGAAAATTTCTTTCTCATATTCTTACGGCAACAGTAAACCCGTAACTTATTTTCACCGATTCTCCGGCTTAATAAATTATCTGAAAAATTATTATTCAACCACAACTTCAAATAATATCCGCGAATGGGTTGAATCGTATATGAACACTGTACCTTGTCAGACTTGCGGAGGAGGCAGATTAAAAAAAGAATCTTTGTCCGTTAAATTCCAGGGGATGAATATCAGCGAAGTAACCTCTCTTTCAATAAAAAAGACGGAGGAATTTTTCAACAATCTAAAAATTAACGGACGCGAATCAATTGTTGCTAGACCGATTTTAAAAGAAATTACAGAACGGCTTCACTTCCTGCTGAACGTTGGACTTGATTACTTAACTTTAAATAGGTCAGCACGAACTTTATCCGGCGGAGAATCCCAGCGAATAAGACTTGCAACTCAAATTGGTTCCCAGCTTGCCGGCGTTTTGTATGTGCTTGACGAGCCAAGCATCGGACTTCACCAAAGCGACAATATAAAACTTATAAACTCACTTAAGAATTTGCGCGACATCGGAAATACTGTAATTGTTGTTGAGCATGATAGAGAGACAATCGAAAGCTCAGATTACATGATTGATCTTGGTCCGGGAGCAGGAGAGCACGGTGGCGAAGTTTGCCTTGCCGGAAATACAAAATCGCTTGTTGATTCACAGAATGGGATTAATTCTTTAACGCTTTCGTATCTTACAAACAAAAAGGAAATTAAAATTCCTTCGGAGAGAAGGAAAGGAAACGGAAATGCCATCGAACTAAAAGGCGCTTCGGGAAACAATTTAAAAAATATTAATCTCAAAATTCCTCTCGGCACATTAACTTTAATTACCGGTGTAAGCGGTTCCGGCAAATCGTCATTAGTCAATGAAACGCTCGTTAAGATTTTAATGAACAAAATTTATAATTCCAAAATGGTTCCGCTTTCTTACGACTCAATAACCGGCTTAGAAAATATAGATAAGATTATTGAAATAGATCAGTCGCCGATCGGCAGAACGCCTCGTTCAAACCCGGCAACGTACACCGGTTTGTTTACATTTATAAGAGATTTATTTTCACAGCTTCCCGAGTCGAAAATGCGCGGCTACAGCACCGGCAGATTCAGCTTCAACGTTGAAGGCGGAAGATGCGAAGAATGCGGCGGCGACGGACTAAAAAAAATCGAAATGAATTTCCTTCCCGACGTTTACGTTGAATGCGAATCATGCCGCGGCAGAAGATACAACCGGGAAACTCTTGAAGTTTTGTACAAGACTAAATCTATTGCCGATGTGCTCGAAATGCGGGTTAGCGAAGCTTTAGAATTTTTCGAAGATTTGCCCACGATAAAAAGGAAAGTAAAAGCAATAAACGACGTTGGGCTTGGTTATATAAAATTAGGTCAGCAAGCTACAACATTATCCGGCGGTGAAGCGCAGCGAGTTAAGCTTGCAACTGAACTAAGCAAAGTAAGCACCGGAAAAACTCTTTACATTTTAGATGAACCGACTACCGGGCTTCACTTTGAAGACGTAAATATTTTGTTAAATGTTTTGAACAAGCTAGTGGACAAAGGGAACACTGTCGTGGTAGTTGAGCATAATCTTGATGTAATTAAAACTGCGGACTGGATAATAGATTTAGGTCCTGGCGGAGGTGAAGACGGCGGCAAAATAATTGCCGAAGGTACACCAGAACAAATTGCTAAAAATAAAAAAAGTTTGACGGGAGAATTCTTGTTGAAGGAGCTTCGCAGCTAACTGAAATTTTTCTTCTGCTTAATTACGTCAGGAATAAAATTTCAGTTAACTGCGAAGCAAATAATTATTTTGTTTCTTTTAATTTCTGAATCATTAAGCCAGCGTAAGAGTTCTGCGGATTCAGCTTATAAGCCATCTCAAAATTCTGAAGAGCTAATTGCTTATCGCCGTTTAAGAAATATGATTCAGCCAGACTGTTATAAGCATTAGAAGAATTTGAGTAAGTGCTCGCATTCATTTTAAATATTTCTATCGCCTGTTTTATCATCTTAGCCGAAAGCATTCTTAGACCGAGATTGTTCAGCTCACCTTCGTTAAAATTAAAATCATCTTTTTTATTCTGATATAAATAATGATATTGATTTATTGCAGAGTCAATACCTTTATCAAAGATTGTCGCAAGAATTGTATCCGCAATCGACGGCTTCGGAGTCGATACTTTTAAAAGTTCAACGTCAAAAATGAGAGTCGCATTCGGCGGAATAACATTGCCTGCGCCGCGCTCGCCGTATCCAAGATCGGGCGGGATAATAAGTCTGAACTTATCACCAACCTGCATTAAAGCCACGCCTTCATCCCATCCTCTAATAACTTTTCCCTCGCCTAAAGTAAAATCAAACGGCACACCTCTTTTTATTGACGAATCAAAAATATTACCGTCTGTTAAATAACCGGTATAATTAACTTCTACTTCTTTACCGGCTTGAGCTTTCTCTCCGTTCCCTTTTGTTAAAATAATATATTTAAGTCCTGAAGCGGTGGTCATCGTATCTTTTACCGCTGTTGAATCCTGCGCAAGTGTGAACGATGAAACAAAAAGAACAGATAAAATAAATCCTAAGAGCGTCTTCAAACCAATACCTTTCAAATAATTTCGTGTTAAAAAATTGACGGCACAAAGATAAATAAATAATCTCAATACTTTCAAAGTAAAATATAAATAAGAGAAGAAAGAACTTTATAGTTTTAATTAAAACATTTTTTAATATGTGGCGTCTAAATGAGGGTTTACGAATTAAATTTAGAGTAAAATTTTTTTCTAAAAAAAGGAGCTGAGTAGTGAATAATTCAAGTAAATTAGATAAGTTAGTCCCGTCTTTAATAAATTATTTCTTAATTAGGTAAAATTTATGAGCATAAAATCCGTTTACAGATCAATTGCGACAATTGTCTTTTTTATATCTGCAATAGTATTGTTTATGACGGTTCAGCCTTCGGTTTCCTTTTGGGATCCCGGAGAAATTTCAGCGGCATCATACTCGTTGCAAGTTCCGCATCCGCCGGGAGGTCCTTTATGGTTAATTATAGGGCGTTTTTTTTCGATGCTTCCTTTTGCACATAACATTGGTTTTAGAATAAACACGGTTTCAGTTTTAGCAGGAGCCTTTTCAGTACTTTTACTTTTTCTCTCAGCAGTAAAAATAATTGAAGGCTACCGCGGAAAAAATTATAAAGATATTCCGGATGCGTTGATAACTTATATATCAGCCGCAATCGGCGCGCTTGCTTTTGCGTTCTGCGATACTTTCTGGTTTAATGCAGTTGAATCAAATTATTTTGCGGTAAGCACGCTTCTCTTCTCCCTTATTATCTGGCTTATGATGGATTGGTATGAAAGAGCCGAAGTTAAGACAAATGAAAAGTACATAATATTAATGGCGTACCTAATTGGTCTTTCCACTGCCGTGCATTTGATGAGCGTTCTTGCAATATTAACTTTTATCAGCGTTGTGGTAATGAGAAAATATGTTACCGATGACGAAATGTATAAAAAATCAGCTTACATATTTTTAATTCACGTTGGAATATTGTTAGTGCTCGCAATAGCATTGTGGGCAGGACAAACCGGTACAACTCCGCCGTCCGCAGATGAATTCCATGCATTCGACTCCAAGTTTAAATGGATTATGATCGGTGTTTCCGCGATATACATGAGCGCTTTATGGAAGAAAATATTTAATAGAAATTCTTTTTATGTACCGATAATGATCGGCGGAATTATCTTAGGAATTGCTTATCCCGGAATTGTCAAAGGAGTTCCAGCTTTGCTCCTGGCGCTTGGCGGACCCGATGTGGGAACAAACCTTTTAATATTCGTTATTATTTTAGCTGTTTTAATTTATCTAACATTCTGGTCGGTAAAAAAGAACAAACAAATTCTGCATATTGCTTCAATGAGTTTGCTGTTTACATTACTTGGATTTACAACTTATGCGATGATCATAATAAGATCAACGGAACATACTCCGATGAACGAAAACTCACCGGATAACTTCAAAAAATTAATGTATTACCTTGACCGCGAGCAGTATGGCGACTTCCCGGTTTTTGACAGAAGGTTTTCACAAGAACCTAACCAGCAAGGAATTTATACAAATTATTCAAGCGATCTTGATTTTCTGTGGCGCTACCAAATTAACCACATGTTCAACAGATATCTGCTCTGGAACTTTGCTGGCAAAGTATCGACTGATCAAGACGCAGGTGTAAATTGGGGACAGTTATATGGCATCCCGTTTTTAATGGGATTGATCGGGTTATATTTCCATTTCAAAAAAGATTGGAAGATGGCTTCCGCCTGGCTGATTTTATTTATATTTATGGGTTATCTAATTGCCTTTTACCAGAACCAGCAGGAGCCGCAGCCGCGCGACAGGTTCTATTTTTATCCCGGTGCTTTTTTTGTCTTCGCTGCATGGATTGCAATTGGCGTAAGAGAAATTGCAGGATTGATAATTGAAAAAATTAAAAACCCGTCAGCGGCGAGGAATGCTGTGTTTGCATGCCTGGGCGCTGCTTTGCTGCTTATTCCCGGAAACATGCTTCGCACAAATTATTTCAGCCACGACCGCTCGCATAACTGGCTGCCGTGGGATTTCTCTTACAACCTTCTGCAAAGCTGTAAACCAAATGCTATCTTATTTACCAATGGAGATAACGATACATTTCCTCTCTGGTATCTTCAAGATGTCGAAGGCGTGCGTAGAGATATTCGAGTAGTCTGCTTAAGCCTTGCAAACACCGATTGGTATGTTGAGCAATTAAAAAATCAATCGCCGTACGGCGCAGAAAAAGTAAAATTCAGTTTGACAGATCAGGATATAAAAAATCTTCAGCCTGTTCAGTGGGAACCGCAGTTGGTTTCAATACCTGTTTCTAAAGAAGCGATAAAAGAATTCAACGTTACCGACACTTCAGTTATTAACAACGGCAAAGTTTCTTTTATGATGAACAATACTCTTCAGTTTGGAGACGTTAAAGCTATAAGGATACAAGATATTGTTGTACGCGATATTGTTGAAAATAATACATGGGAACGTCCAATATATTTTGCTTCCACATGCTCGCAGGACTGCTTTATCGGAATGGACAATTATCTTCAGATGCAGGGATTGGCTTCACAGCTTGTGCCCGAAAGAATGACTGGTGCAAATGATGTTAATGCCGATATAACGATGAAAGATTTGTTTGATGTAAATCCTTCTTTTTCAAAAACCTATTATAATGGTTTTAAATATAGAGGATTAAATGACAAAAACGTTTTCTTTGATCAAACTGAAACCAGATTAATTCAGAACTATAGGAACGTTTATATCCGCCTCGCATATTATTATCTGAACGTTGAAAAGAACGACGCAATGTGCGTGAAGACGTTAGATAAGATGGAGCAGTTCATGCCGCGATCAGTTGTAGATATTGATTACCGTTTCTTGTATGATATTGGAAATCTTTATTATGCCGCCGGAGCAATTGATAAATATAAAAGCGTTGCTGCCGACGTTGAGAAAGAAGCTTTGAAACATCTTGACGTATCGGCAAACGATCTTCAATCGCCTTACAATGCTTATAGTATTCTTGAAAGAACTTATATCAACTTAAAGGAATACAACAAAGCTATCAACATTCTTGAGAAGCTTGAAATTTATTTCCCGAACGCCGGTGGAATAAGAGCTGAAATTCAGCAAATTCAGCAGATGGAAAATGCTAATCATACAAGTAAGGACTCTGTAAAATAACTTTCACTAAGGGATGACATCTTTCTAAAAAGATGTCATCTCTTATCAATATTATTTTTTACATGATTAACGTTAAAGATATAAAATCAGTTGATGAATGGGAGAATATAAAAACCGGAATTCGGGGAGAAAGTGAATTGATCATTTTCAAATACAGCCCCTACTGTTCAATCAGCGCCAATGTCGAAGATGATTTTGACAAATGGATAAAGACTCTGCCAGCCGGAGTAGAGCTGGACTGCCTAAAAGTAAATGTAATTTCCGAAAGATCAGTCAGTCAGATAATTGCAAAGGATTTAAAGATCACCCATCAATCGCCGCAGGTAATCTGGCTTGATAAGAATTTTAATGTTAAGTGGAATGCAAGCCATTATCAGATAACAGAAAAAGAACTAACGTCCTGTCTATAATTAACAAATCATAAATACTTCTAATCTTTTTTGATATAAAATACACCGGCGGAACTTTTAGATAAAGCTGCCGTCTAAAAAAATTCTTATTCGAAGCATTTTTAGAATTATCTTTTAAGGTTTTCCGCTATGAGCATTGTTGTAGAAGAGCTTTCAAAAAATTACGGCAGACAAAAAGCAGTGGATAATATTTCATTCCAGGTTAACACGGGAGAAATTCTTGGTTTCCTCGGTCCAAATGGAGCGGGCAAAACAACAACAATGAAAATTATCACTTGTTTTATGTCCCCAACAAGCGGCGACGTAAATATTAATGGGCTTTCCATTCATACTGAAAAAGAAAATGTTAAGAAAAAGATCGGCTATCTTCCTGAGAATAATCCGCTTTATTTTGATATGCCCGTACTTGAATACCTGGCTTTTACAGCGGCTCTTCAAGGAATAGATAAAAATAAAATACAGGATAAAATTGCGGAGATGGTTTTCATCTGCGGTCTTGATGAAGAGAAGCATAAAAAGATCGGCGAGCTTTCCAAAGGCTACAGGCAGCGTGTCGGGCTTGCGCAGGCGATGATACACAACCCGGAAATATTAATCCTTGATGAGCCGACAACCGGTCTTGACCCGAACCAGATAATCGAAATTAGAAAACTCATTAAACGAATTGGTAAAGAAAAAACCGTTATTCTAAGCACACATATTCTCCCGGAAGTTGAAGCCACTTGCGATAGGATACTTATCATCAACAAAGGCAAAATAGTTGCAGATGGTACGCCGGAGACGTTGCGCAGACAATCTCACAACAACGAAATTTTAAGGATCAGCATTTCAGATGCTGCGGACAGAAACGAAATCATTTCCTCTTTACAAAATTTGGAATCTGTAAATATGGTAGACCCGCTGAGAGATGACAGCGGCGCTTTGATAATACAAAGCAAAGCCGGACTGTCTTCCAGAAAAAATATTTTTCATCTTTGCGTCGATAAACAGTGGGTACTTACGGAAATGACGCCAATCGAAACTAAGCTTGAAGACATTTTTAGAGAATTAACAACAGATTAAATATGAATAAAATTTGGATTATTGCCGCCCGCGAGTTAAAAACTTTTTTCGATTCTTTAACCGCTTACATTTTATTAATTGCTTTTTTGGGAATAAGCGGATTTTTTACATGGCTCTTCGGCTCGGATATTTTTTATATCGGGCAGGCTTCGCTCCAGCCTTTCTTTGCCGTTGCATACTGGACTCTTTTCTTTTTCACTCCGGCGCTTACTATGAGAATGCTTGCTGAAGAAAATAAAACCGGCACCATTGAATTGCTATTAACAAAATCCGTAACCGATTGGCAGGTTTTATTAGGAAAATTTTTAGCTTGCTTAATGCTGATTGGTATTGCTTTAGCCTTAACTCTTCCCTATTACTTTACTGTCTGGTCGATAGGACCGGTTGATCACGGCGCAGTGTGGTGCGGCTATCTCGGACTTCTATTAATGAGCTCGACGTATATCAGCATCGGCTTGTTTGCATCAAGCATTACAAGCAACCAGATTGTTGCTTTCCTGCTCTCGCTGTTCATCGGGTTATTTTTTCTCATTATCTTCAGCGTGCTTTCTTCAAGCTCGACGGGATTCATCGGAGAGTTGTTCGACTATCTCAGCCTGCAGTCGCACTTTGATTCCATTTCGCGGGGCGTAGTCGATTCAAAAGACATTATTTATTTCCTCAGCATTTCGTTGTTCGGATTACTATTAGCGGAAACAGCATTAGCAAAAAGAAATATCGCAGATTGAAATATGCTTACAAAGAAAAAAATCATTACATCTATAATTCTGATTTTCGGAATTCTTTTATTAATAAATATTATTGCCGAACGCTTTTTCGTGAGGCTTGATTTTACACAAGGACATCAATATACTTTAAGCAAAGCGACAAAGAATATTCTCAACAAGCTTGACGCTCCTGTAACCGTTACAGCTTATTTCTCAGAAAACCTGCCGCCGGATATTGAACAGGTTAGAAAAGATTTCCTCGATCTTCTGATTGAATACGCAAACGCATCAGACGGCAAAGTTGTTTACCAGTTTATTAATCCAAACAAGGATCAAGAGTCGGAAATGAAGGCGCAGGAAGCCGGTATTCAGCCGCTTGTTATTAATGTGAGAGACCGCGATCAGATGAAACAGCAGCGCGCATATCTCGGCGCTGTTTTACAATACGGCAGCAGGACAGAAAAAATTCCTTTTATTCAGCCCGGCTCTGCTATGGAATATGCGCTCTCATCAACAATAAAAAAATTGACTTTAAAGAATAAGACTAAAATTGCTTTCCTTCAGGGAGACGGCGAACCGCCTCTTTCGAGCATGCCGCAGTTAGACGAACAACTTTCTATTTTATATGAGATAAACACACTTACGCTTACCGACAGCACTGAGATCCCAAATAATTATAAGACAATTATAATAGTCGCGCCGGCAGACACAATTGCTCCAACTCTTCTTAAGCAGCTTGATGATTTTCTTGCAAGAGGCGGAAGGCTTTTAATTGCATTGAACCGCGTTAAGGGCAACCTATCCAACGCGATGGGAGAGTCCTTATATACAGGCTTAAGCGGCTGGCTTAAAACAAAAGGAATTGACGTTCAAAACAGTTTTGTTGTAGATGCAAATTGCGGCAGCGTAATGGTTCGCCAGCAGCAAGGCATCTTTATTATGAATACGCCGGTTAAATTTCCATACCTTCCCATCATTTCCAACTTTGCCGATCACCCGATAACAAAAGGTATAACTTCCGTTATGATGCCTTTCGTCAGTCCTGTTAAATTTAATTCGCAGGACAGCGCTGTCCATTACACTACTTTAGCGACTACTTCTGAAAAAGCCGGAGTTCAAACTCCGCCCGTTTATTTTAATGTCTCCAAAGAATGGAACAAAGACGACTTCCCTATTTCTTCAATACCCGTTGCAGTTGCCGCAGAAGGCAAATTCGTAAACAATACTTTTTCAAAGTTGGTAGTTTTCGGCAGCGGCGATTTTGCAGTGAACGGCGAAGGACAAAGCGCCCAGCGGCTAAGCAAGGACAACGTAAACCTTATGGCGAATGCCGTAGACTGGCTTTCAGATGATACCGGCTTGATCGAACTGCGGACTAAAGGCATTACATCGAGACCTATCAACCCGAATTTAAAAGACAGCACCAAGACGCTTTTGAAATATTTAAATTTCCTTCTCCCGTTACTTCTGATATTAGGATACGGATTATTCAGATATAAACATAGACAATCTCTTCGCAACAAATGGATGAATGAAAGATATGTTCAATAAGTTTTCAACTAAATCTTTAATAATTACTTTCGCGGCTTTATTAATTATAGTTGCGGCTTTTTTGATTAAGGATTCGCTGCAGGGCGAAAGATCGTTCCCGTCAAGCATAATTTCTTTAGATACTTCGAAGGTTACTGCGATTAATCTTTATCCCAAATCTCTGAACCACCGCGAAGTTAGAATATTTAAAGACGGCAATGAATGGAAAGTGCAGCTTCCAAATGATAACAACACAGCTAAAGTGCCGCTTTCAAAAGTTCAGCAGTTGTTATCGCAAATCCTGTCGATAAAGCCCGTAAGCGTCGCGGCGGAAAGTGCCAGCAAGTGGAAGGATTTTCAAGTTGATACTGCCGGGACAAGAGTTAAAGTGTTTGAAGGAAGCGACGATGTTTTGGACTTAACAATCGGAAAGTTTGCATACCGGCAGCCGCAAAGCATGTCAACTTATATTCGTGTTAACGACGACAAAAATGTTTATTTAACAAACGGATTTCTCGACATGACTTTTAATCATGATGCGGATTATTTCAGAGACAACACCGTAATAAATGACGATTATAATAATTGGTATAAATTAACTTTCACTTATCCGGCGGATAGTTCTTTTCAGCTAATTAGGAAGAATAATTCATGGCTGATTAACGGCAAGCAGACCGACTCCTCCGCTGCGGTAAACTACCTTAGATCAATATCGAATATTTCACAATATTTTTACATAGATAACCCTTCGCAGCAGCAATTGCAAAAGGCAAAATACACTTTGTCAATTCAGTCCAACGCTTTAGGATTGATAAATGTTTTTGCATACGGCGATACTTCCAGTATTATAATTAACTCATCGCAAAACCGTGATTCTTATTTTGACGGGAAGAAAGAAAATTTCTGGCAGAGAATATTCGTCGGCAAAGGACATTTCTTTACAAGCAAGCGTAAGAAATAATGGTTACGATAAATCTTAATTAATGAAGTTACGCAAAAATTTTTATTCCACCCTTTCAGGGTTATGTCTTGTCTTTTATTCTTACCTGAGGGTGTCACCCTCTGCTGAAATATTTCTCCCTTACACGGACTTTATCTAAATGACGCCGAAAGCGTCATATATTTTAGGGCGTGACTAAGTCCCGCCATATAAGTCATTACATTTATAATATAACTCTGAATGAGTGAAATAATAAATTGCATAACTTGAGTTGATTAATTATAAAAGATTTTTTCCATCCAAGTGATTTATCCGCCGCTCCTAACTTTATTGTAATCAACACCGGAAAAGCGAAGTCTAACTTTTTGAGAACTAAAAAAATTATCAAAGGAGTTAGCAATGAAACACAGATTAATAACCACGTTAGCCGCTGCGGCAATTTCGATGATCCTGATGTCTTCGGAATCATCAGCACAAAATGGAGTTAATTATTCCGATTCAAAATATCATTCAATCGCGGTTGGAAATTTAATAAGCGGAATAAATTCTAATAATGCCGGGCTGAGTAAAAGCTCAATTTATTTTGCGGGATATTATAGAGTCCATGAAGCTTCAAGCGCGCTTATAAAAATACTTAAGGACAACACGAAAGACAGATGGATAAGAGTCTATGCGGCGCTTGCGTTATACAATATGGACGAGACTGGCGCTTACACTGAAATTCAAAGGCTTGCTAATACAGAGGGCGACGCCAAGGTAAAAAATATTTGCGCCGCTATTTATGCGGAATATCTTCACAGCCTGCAGGCTTCTGCAAATTAGATGATTACGGAATAGCTTCATGAAAGCCGGCTCCTTCGTAAGAGAGAATGCTAAAGGTCAATAAGAGGATAATGTGAAAATAATTTTTAGAGAATGTATGAACTTGACCTCATTTTGACACAAACTTTTTCAATTTTGTCTTAGTTTACTTTATAAAATGCCAGGTCTATATTATAAATTGCCTGTTCTAATTTTAAAAGTGTCAAGTCCGGGTTAAAAATTGCCTGGTCTAATTATAAAAATGCCAAGTCCATTTTAAAAGTTGCCTGGTCTAATTCAAAAAATGCCAGGTCCAGAACAAAAGCAGCCAGGTCTGGTAATAAAAGTGCCCGGTCCGGGACAAAAAGCGCCTGGTCTAAGATTAAAAGCCTCAGGTCCATTTCATAAATAGCCTGGTCTTATTTTGCATTAGCCAAGTACGCGTAAAAAGCTAACCGGTGCTACATAATTTTACCTTAGTTCCTTTCAAATTTAGTTAAATGCAGCATAGGACAGCCGCAAACAAATAATTAATTCAATGTTTTGGTTCCGGTATTTAATAATTAAGCCCGGAACTATCATGTTTAAAAATAAGAACGTCATTAGAGTAGGCGAGCACGTATGAAAATCTGCTTACTTAAGAGATATTTAAGAATCCTGCTTATCATGTTCCCGTTAATAATTACACAAGCAAATTAAGTTATAGCTGTAAAACAGTTAAGAAAAAAATAAAATACTAATAAAAAATGCCGGGCTAACCCGGCATTTATTATTTTGATCCTATAAAGAAGTCAAACTAAATATTATTAATTCTTTTTCTTTTTAGTTTCGTCGTCGACGACTTCATAAGAAGCATCCTGTACTTCTTTGTCATCTGCTTTTTGTTCGCCTTGAGATGCGCCGCCAGTCTGCTGTGAAGGATCGGGACCGGGCTGCTGCGCTCCGGGCTGTGAATAAAGCTCGGAAGCGATCTGGCTCCATACTTTATTCAATGATTCCGTTGCAGCTTTAATCTGATCGGTGTTGTTGGAAGCGATTGCGTCCTCAACTTTTTTTATCTCAGCTTCAAGCTTTCCTTTGGAATCGGCAGACATTTTATCTTTCATTTCCTCAATTTGTTTTTTAGTTTGAAAGACCAAGCTGTCAGCCTGATTTTTAACATCGATGCCTTCTTTTTTCATTTTATCTTCGGCAGCATGTTCCTTAGCGCTGTTCTTCATCTTCTCTACTTCTTCCTGCGACAATCCGCTTGAAGAAGTTATTCTTATGCTTTGCTCTTTGCCGGTAGCTTTGTCTTTAGCGGCAACGTGGAGAATACCGTTAGCGTCAATATCGAAAGTAACTTCGATCTGCGGAATGCCTCTCGGTGCAGGCGGAATGCCGTCAAGATGGAATCTTCCGAGCGATCTGTTATCAACAGCCATTGGTCTTTCACCTTGAAGAACATGAATCTCAACGGAAGGCTGACTATCAGATGCAGTCGAGAATACTTCGCTCTTCTTCGTAGGAATTGTTGTATTAGCGTCAATCAGTTTTGTCATAACGCCGCCGAGTGTTTCAATCCCAAGCGATAACGGAGTAACATCAAGCAACAGAACATCTTTAACATCGCCGGTTAAAACGCCGCCTTGAATCGCCGCGCCTACAGCAACTACTTCGTCAGGG
>JAKAKL010000016.1 GCA_021824565.1 Bacteroidota bacterium
AACAAACTTTCTAGCACTATGCAGAATCTTCACAATACTATAAAGAAACTTTTTAGTCATGTGAAGAAACTTTATTGTGCCGTAAAGAAAGTTTTTCCAGCTAATAAGAAACTTAACGGCTTTGTAGAAAAACATTAGAATGGTAAAAAGAAACTTTACATTGCTGTAAAGAAAGTTCATAGCGCTGTAAAGTTTCTTAATAATTCATTTAAATTACTTCTTAATACCTTTACGTGTTGAATTTTACTCCAGCAGTCTGTCGTCGCCGTTGTCCGCTCTATCGATCAATGACTGCGGGAGCGACTTAGAAGCTTTTGCGCCGAGCGCTTTAATTTTTTCCGCGCCGTTTACAAGATTGCCTCTTCCCTCGTGAAGCTTTTTCATCGCATCGGTGTAACTGTCCTTTGCATCGTCAATTTTTTTACCGACACTTATTAAGTCTTCAACGAAGCCAACGAATTTATCGTACATTGCCCCGCTGTGCCGCGCAATCTCAAGAGCATTCTTATTTTGATTTTCCTGCCGCCAGATGCTTGCGATTGTCCGAAGCGTTGCAAGCAACGTTGACGGACTTACGATGACAATATTCTTTTCAAATGCGTCATTAAATATTGCCGCGTCATACTGAACCGCAAGACTGAACGCAGGCTCTATCGGCATGAACATCAAAACAAAATCAAGACTCTTAATCGCATAAAGATTTTGATAATTCTTTCCGCTCAATCCTTTGATATGATTTCTGATTGAAAGAATATGCTCGCGCAGTGCGGCGGTTTTCTCTTCATCATTTTCAGCGGAGGAATATTTTTCGTAAGCAGTCAGCGTAACTTTAGAATCTATCACGATGGTTTTATCTTCAGGCAGCTTTACAAGCACGTCCGGCTGAAATCTTTTTCCGCTTTCGGCGGTCATGCTTTCCTGCACAAAGTATTCTCTCCCTTTAACCAAACCGGATTTTTCAAGAATGCTTTCTAAAATAAATTCACCCCAATTGCCTTGGGTTTTAGACTGACCCTTCAAAGCGTTCGTAAGATTGACTGCTTCCTTCGCCATCTGCTGATTAAGATCGTGAAGACCTTTGATCTGCTCTCTAAGCCCCGCCCTTTCATTAGAATCCTTAAGATGAATGTCCTCCACCTTTTTTGTAAAATCTTTTATCTTTTCATTAAGCGGATTAAGGAGCTGCTCAATGTTCTCCTTATTCTGCGAAGTGAACTTTGTACTTTTTTCATCCAGGATTTTGTTTGCGAGATTTTCAAACTCTTTCACAAATCTTTCCTGCAGATTTTCTATTTCGCTTTTCTGCTCGCTTAATTTATTTTGGAGATTATTATAATCGGATTTAAGCGAGGAATTTTCGGCAGAAATTTGCAGCACCTTAGCTCTTTCGGAATTTAATTCGGAAGAAATTTGCCTTACATTTTCTTCAAACACTTTATTTCGTTCCTCTGCCTTAGTCTTTTCAACGTTTAAACTATTTATTTGATTATTCAGTCCGTTAATTTCTTCAGGCGAAATTCCCTTAGCGCTTTCGATTTTAGATTTTAATGCAAGCCAGGCTGCTACCGCGCCAATAATTATTCCTATCAGTAAAAAAATTATTTCCATTTATTATATTCCAAACAATATTTTTATTTTTTTGAATACTTCTTCTTTAACCTGTGCGGATATTTTTCCGATTGCTCCGCTTATAAGACTGCTGTGAAGCGTAGCTATTTTATCAACCCGGATAAATGATTCGATTTTAAGACCGGTTTGCAAAAAGTTCTTTTCGAGCGGTGATAAATTTATATAATATTTGAAATGAGCCGGCAATTTTACTGACGTTATGAAGGCAACTATATAATCCCCGGGCGAATCTCCCTGCGATAGAATTAAACATGGTCTTCTTTTAGAGCTTTGTAAAGATGTGAAAGGAAACTTAGCTATAACAATTTCACCCTGCTCAAACATGAATTATTCTGAAAAGCTTTTATTTATCTTGCCTGGAAGAATATCAGCATCGCTGTATAGATCGGGCTCTTCATCTAAAAAAGAAAAACTTTTATTTCCTTCTAGAAAAGAAATGTCATTATCTTCTTTGTTTATTAATAGAATTGAAAGCTGAGTCTCCGGCGGAATTTTCAAATCAAGAGGAACCTTTAAAACTCCGTTTTCTACATGTACAGGTATAATTCTCATTTTTAAACCTTACTTTATTATAATTTTTTCTTCGATAGGAAATTAACTAAAACAATAAATTATATCAATGTTCTTATGCTGAGATTAACTTATTTGCAGCGTATTCTCAAGCGTATTTAATATTATATCTTTTTTAATTAATTCGGCAACCTTCTTTACGTCATCGTGGAGCAGACGGTCGTTATTCATCGGCTTCACTGCTTTTCTAATTTCGTTATAAACAACTGACGTTCCTATTCCAGGCTTTAGCGGCTTAAGAAATTCAAGCGCCTGCGCAGCAGTTAATAATTCTATTGCAAGAACATTCTCAAGGTTGTGCATAATTCTAAAACATTTCTGCGCCGCTATTGATCCCATTGAATTGTGGTCTTCCTGGTTTGCGGATGTCGGAATTGAATCAACGCTCGCCGGGTGCGCAAGAACTTTATTTTCCGATACAAGACTTGCCGCAGTATACTGGGCAATCATCAAGCCGGAATTAAGTCCGCCGTTGGTAGCGAGAAATCTCGGCAGCCCGCTCAATGCGCCGTTCACCATTCTCTCAATTCTTCTTTCCGAAACGTTTGCAAGTTCCGACAAAGCAATTCCCATAAAGTCCATTGCAAGCGCCATAGACTGTCCGTGGAAGTTTCCTCCTTCAATATGCTCTTCCGTTTCCGGGAATATAATTGGATTATCGTTCACAGAATTTATTTCGATCTCGACACGCGAACAAACATAATCAATCGCGTCTCTCGATGCGCCGTGTATCTGCGGGACGCATCGGATCGAATAAGCGTCCTGTACTTTTTCATGATTCTTCAAATGAGATTTTCTAATCTCGCTGTTCTTAATCAAAGCTAAAATATTTTTCGCCGTAGTAATCTGACCGGGGAACGGACGCAGCAGATGTATCTTCTCGTCAAAAGCTTTATCAGTCGCTCTTAATGCTTCGTGAGACATCGCCGCGGAAATATCTGCAAGTTTAATTAATTTTTTTGCTCTCGCCGAAATAAAAGAAGCAAAAGAAGTCATCATCTGCGTTCCATTAATTAACGCAAGACCTTCTTTGGCTTCAAGTACTACCGGCTTGAGTTTAAATTTCTTTAATATACTTAATGAAGAATAGATTTTATTATTCACTTCGCCTTCGCCGGTAATATTTTTAATAAGCTGCGCTCTTCCCTTGCCGATCATCGCAAGTACGAGATGCGAAAGCTGAACAAGATCTCCGCTTGATCCAACCGATCCTTGAGATGGAACAACGGGAATAATATTATTGTTCATCATTTTTAAAAGCAGTTCAAGTGTCGAAAGCCTAACGCCGGAATATCCTTTCACTAAAGCGTTCAATCTCAGAAGCATCATAATTTTTACCATTGCTGGCGGAAGGTTTTCCCCGCATCCGACAGCGTGGCTAAGAATTAAATTTTCCTGCAGCTTTTTAATATTCTCTTTGGAAATCCTGACATTAGAAAATTCGCCGAAGCCGGTTGTAACTCCATAAATTGATTCTTCGCTGTTCACCCACTTTTCTACAAGCGCCCGCGAGCGGTTGATAAGCGGAATAGAACCCTTCGATATTTCAACTTCGGGACTTTCATTAATAAAATATTCTATTTTATCGAGAGTCAGCGAGCCGCCGTCAATTAAAAGTTTTTTATTCTTCATAAATAATCTTTTTTATTTTTGATGAATTCTCCCGGTTAGCCCGGTAAATAATATGAATAAAATTCTCATCGTACTTTTCCGAAAGCACATGCGCAAGTGAATGAATAGATGCGGCTTTCTTAGATTCATTTAATTTCAGCTTTACTTTTTCTTCAATAAAAGATTTTTCAATAAGCCCGGTTATTTTGTCTTTTAGACCGGAAATATTTATGCCGCGCACAGCCGAAATTATAATTCCATTCTTATAGTTATTTCTCACGAACTGGATTCTGTTTTTATCGTCAACCGAGTCAAGCTTATTAAAAACTTTTATCTGATCTTTATTCTCACAGCCGAGTTCTTTCAACGTTTGATCAACCACGCTTATATGATCTTCATAATACAGATGGGACAAATCAATAACATGCAGTATCAAATCTGCTTCTCTAACCTCGTTCAGCGTGCTCTTAAATGACGCTACAAGATGCGGGGGCAGCTTTCTAATAAAGCCTACTGTATCGCTGATTAAAACTTTGCTGTCTTTATTCAAATCAAAAATTCTTGTGGTTGAATCGAGTGTTGCAAAAAGTTTATCTTCGGCAAAAACACTTGATCTGGTAAGAAGATTAAACAAAGTCGATTTGCCTGCGTTGGTATAGCCGACTAAAGAAATTTTCACAAAGTCTTTCCTGCCCTGGCTTTGAGTATTTCTTTGCGCTTCAATCTTATTTAATTTTTCCTTAAGAAGGCTGATTCTCGTTCTGATCATTCTTCTGTCTGTTTCAATCTGTGTTTCACCGGGACCTTTAGTTCCGATGCCGCCGTATTGCTTGGATAAGTGAGTCCATGCCCGTGTCAATCTCGGCAGCATATACTGAAGCTGCGCTAATTCTACCTGTGTTTTCGCTTCTTTAGTTTTTGCCCGCGACGCAAAAATATCAAGTATCAATCCGCTGCGGTCAACAATTTTTCTATCAATAAGTTTTTCAAGATTTCTTACCTGCACCGGAGAAAGGTCATCATCAAATATTATTAAGTTGATGTCGTTCATTTCAGTTAATGAAGCGAGCTCCTCTGCTTTTCCTTTACCGATATAAAATGCCGGGTCGAATGAATAACGGTCTTGAATAATTTTTATAATTGTATCGGCGCCAGCGGTTAATGCTAATTCTTCAAGTTCGGAAAGATGCTCTTCAACGACGGCTCTGTTATGGTCTTTGGTATCGACTGCAACGAGTATTGCGCGCTCATTTATTTTTACAGGTATGTCTATCATCTTTATTTTTTTCAATAATCACTTCTGCGTCATTTCCTCTTTCGTTGGAATGACAACTTTAATAAGTTTTACTCACCTATCATTTCTTTCTTTGCATTCCTTGCTACTGTCATTTCAATCAAAGCTAAAATTAATGCGACTAAAAGAAAGTACTTCCATAGCTCCGAGCCGAACCGTGCCTGCATAATTATTTTTGCCGGGTCTTCGTTTTTATTAATATTAAAGTACCTGCCTTTGAAATTAATCTTTTTAAGATAATCTTCGAACTCACTGCCGCTGTAATATTTAACAATAGATTCAGCGGGATCAACATTAACTGAAAATTCGTCGATAAGATTTGTTCCGCCGTAAACTTTATAATTGCCGGCAGAATTTGTTTTGCTGAATGTAATAAAATTTTTATTTGTCTCTTTGCTTAGATCAATATAATCTTCGTTATTTCCTGGTTCTTGAATTTTTACCTGCGGCGAGGAATTATTTTGAAGATTTATTTCAACTTGATTTCCAGCTAAGACGTGTTCATCAGAATTATCATTTGATGATAAATATAAAATCGATTTATCGATTAACGGCGCAAATAAATTTTTCAAAGGGAAATTGCTCCAGCTTAAAACCGGCGCCGTATTCAACAAAAATATTTTCCCTTTGTTAATTTTATATTCGCTCAAGAATGATGAGCCGTCAATTAAAGAAATAATGTTTTCGCCTTTTCCTTCGGTAGAAATTTTGAAGTGATAATATATTTGCGGCGATTCTATGCTCTTCTTGTCCTTTGAACTAAAAATATCTTTGAAAATAGGATGATTGAAATCCTCTTTATCAAATGTAAACGGATTGGAAATTGTTCCGGCTTTTCCAACAGCGGCAGTCGGCGAAGGAATACCAAAAGCTTTTGTAATTGCCTGCATGTTTTGCAGCGTTGTGTTTGAGCCGGGCATTATGAATAAGCTTCCTCCGGTATTTAAATATGAATTCAATCTGTCAAAGTTAGAAATATTTTCCGGACCGACGAGCACGACAACATCGTAACCGGAAAGATTCATCATATTCAATTGCGCGATATTCTTTTCGTTAACCTGCAAAGTTTGCCCTTTTCCAGCGGCAGCCAAAGCTAAATCCACGAAGCGTGAATCTTCCGGAGCGTTGCTGAGAATCAAGACTGGTATTTCCTTAGGAATATAAAAATTAATGTATCTCCTGTTATCTTGAAGAATATCGTCATCTTCAATTTCGGCATAGCCGTCAATGTATCCAGTTTGTTTTACCGGAGCCTGGAGTGTTAAAACTTTTGATTCGCCCGCATTAAGAGTAACGCTTTGCTGTGCGCTTCTATCACCTTCTATGAAAAGCGAAACAACAAGATTGTTCATAGTTTGGTCGGAATAATTTGTAACAGTAACATTAAAATCAAGCGGCTTGTCTTTTTCAAAAATTTGTGTATTAAGCTTAATGTCGTCGATTCCGGCGTTCAATACTTTCTTACCGGAAAAATTAAAGCTGTAAATTCTAACCTTGTTATTTAAAATATGTCCGAGGTCGGAGTAAGCGTTTTGATCCGCGAGCCTGCCCTGCTGAAAATCAGTAAGCAGATAAATTTCTTTATTAAAATTATTAGAGGTCGATAATATTTTGGCAGCTTCCACGATTGCATTATTCAGCATTCCGCTTTCATCGGATATTTTTACCGCATCGATCTGCTTTTGAAAGTAGATAAGATTACTCGTCGTCTTAACGCTGCTGTTTTTGCTTCCGACTAAAATCAGCGCCGCATCATCTCCAACTTGAAGCTGCGTTAAAATTTCTTTGACAACGGATTTTGCCTGGTTCAGATACGAGCCTTTGCTGTCAACAACAGACATGCTTGGAGTATTATCAAGAATGAAGACGGCGGTAGTTTTCGCCGCTGAAGTAGTGCCGCCGATAGCGACGCCTTTTAAAGTCGGTCGTGCAAAAGCGGTAACTAGAAAAAGAATGATCAACACTCTAAGAGCAAGAAGAAGCCACTGCTTCAGTTTTATTTTTCTAATTTTGTTTTTCTGAAGCTCTTTAAGAAAAGCAAGTGTGCTGAACTCGATCCGCTTCAGCTTTTTTAAATTCAAAAGATGAATCAACACCGGAATCGAGGCGGCTAAAAGACCAAATAATACTGCGGGGTTTAAGAAAATCATTTCTCAAACTTATCTTTAGATGAAAAGAAAATCAAGACACGCGGGAGGGAAAGTGTAAGTTTAAGCTCAAGTTTATGATTATTGGATTTGCGGATGGGTGTGAATCGTGATCTGTATGATTTATTCGTGTTACAATTGAACTATTCTTTGATCTCTACGCACTATGATCGGAAACGGGCAGGTTAAAATTAAATACGGACGGGCTTTTTAATGCTGCGGTAAGATCTTTTTGCGATACTGCCGCACTTTTATTATCCGCGGACGGGTTCAAATCAATAACTGCCGGACTTTTGATAATTGCGGTGGGTTTTGTTTGTGATGCCGCTGCAGTTTTATAAACTACGGACGAACCTCATTTATCATGCTAACGAGCTTTTTATTATTGCGGACGGGCTTAATTTAGGTTTTAATGGGTTTTCTGCAAATATGAGATTAGACAGTGCTTCCTCTCAGATTTATTTTTATTGTATTTTCCAAATTGTTGAGACGTCACGATGTGACGCCTCAAGATTTATTTCTCAAAAGTTGTACGTAAAAGCGAGCCATGGTATGAAGGGGAACGTATCGCTTCTTAATTGGTCGACTGTGGTAAACAATCCGAAATCGCCTGCTATATTTTCTCCGAAAAACCGGAGCCCGAATGAATAAAGTGCAGAACCATTACCAAGATAGACATAATCTTCAGACATAAGCTTAACACTGTTCGATATTCTTAGCTCACCGCCGAGGAGCAGTAAGCCGGAATTATCGCTGCTGTTATTTGATGCACTCTCAATTAGTCCCAGCGTAAATGCATAGTTATTCCGTCTGAAAGTAGATACGCCGTAAAAAATCGACTGTGCTTCACCGGATGTGCTTGTAAGATTAGCAGTCATTGCCCCGGCAGCAAGACTCAAATTATTTCCATCAAAACTATAATTGAGAATAGTAGCTTTAAGCCCTAAGTAAAAAAGCTGTTCTCTGGTAAAAGGAAGCAGGCTTATTCCGCCTCCTATAGAAAAAATATTAGCAATGCCGCCGGACAGCGTTGGAAAAAAAACCATATAATCTGAGAAATATATTTTTCCCGCTTCAACAGGCTGTGCAGTAGGAGCGAAGAATAAATGTGATTGATTAGGGTCTTTCCTATAATAACCGCCTTCGGACAACTGCTCGTTTATCGTTTCAGCTTTTAAAATCTTCGAGACCGGGACAAACATAATAATATCATCGGAAGTTTTGATAGTAACAGTGGAATCATTCACAGATGTAATTTTTCCTCTAATTGATTTGCCGTCTTTCAGCATTAGATCAATAGTTGTATCGATTACGGCGAGATGAATTTTTTGTTGTGTAGTATCAGGTAAATAAATAAAAGAATAAGGTATATTAATTATTTTTCCATCACTCTGTTGAAGCCTTAATGAATTCGGTTTTGTCTCAATAATTTTACCTTCGACCATATCGCCGCTTTTAAGATGAATTTTTACCATCTTACCTGCGGCTAGAGAATCCTGTGCAAGCAGCGGATTGAAAAAAGGAATTAATACAAAGAACAAAACAACGTAAATATATTTATGATTGTACATAGACACCCTTCATAATTATTGTACATTCTAAACGGTCGTTATTTAGCAGGCGGCGGAGTAGGATTTGTATCTTGAGCACCGCCATTGTTAGAATTACCGAGCGCCTCAACAGTTTTAGTAAAAGAATACATAGCCTGTTTTACAGGATCTTTTTTAAATAAGTTATAGACAATCTCACAAATGCTGATTACTGTGTTATAAATTTCATTAAGCGCAATAATAGACGCTTCGGAAATCTTAGGTCTATTTTTCTTAGCAGACTCCTGGGTTACGTTTGCAGCTTTAAGAGTATCGGCGTACCCTTTTATGTTTGGAATTAGAACTGGGTTCATTCCTTTATCATTAATTTCTGCGGCAAGCTGATCGGTCATATTGTTTTTGAATTTATAAAGCAGGTTAAGAATTGCAAACTGAACTCCGGCAGAGGCTTTTGCATAATAAGTATTAAAGCCGAGTGTAGATTTAATTTCGTATAATCTAGTCTTATTCTTTTTAAAATCATTCTTAAGCTGAACATTGAATTCGGAAAGGTCATCTCTGGCTGGCGCTATAATAGCTTTCAGCACTTTTGTTGACTCCTTTAGTTCCTTTGCATTATCAATGTGCAGGTGCTTGCTGTATGCGCCTTCGATGTTTATAAGCAAATCCGGGAAGAATGGATCAGCCCATCCGGGTCTATTTTTTATAATTTCGTCTTTGTCAATGATGCATTGCTTAACTAAAGTATCACAAGCAGTGAGAGTATCAAAGGCAGAATAATTAAAAGCTTTTTTGGTTCCCATATTCAACTCCGTTTAATTATATGGAAAAATATTTAATTACGGAATAACGTTAAGGATTTGCGGATTTTAAGTCAAGAAAAATCTTTATTTAGAGTAAAATAAATTATTTGCCAAAAAGCAATTAAAAAAATGGAAATTAGCATTTGATAAAATAATTTTAGGGAGTCGAATAGAAATAAAAAAAGCGGTAATAACAATGAAGCTATTACCGCTATAAACAAGCAAATTATTATTTATTCGATTGCGCAATAAGATTTAATGCGCTGCCTGCTTTGAACCATTTAATCTGAGCCTCGTTAAACGTGTGGTTCAATAAAATTTTATCTTCCGAGCCGTCTGAGTGTTTTACTAAAAGAGTAAATTGTTTTTCCGGAGCGAAAGAATTCAGACCTGTAATGTTTACTTTATCATCTTCTCTTATTTTGTCGTAATCGGAAGGATTGGCAAAAGTAAGAGGAAGCATGCCTTGCTTCTTTAAATTTGTTTCGTGAATTCTCGCGAAGCTTTTCACGATAATTGCTTTGCCGCCGAGAAAGCGCGGCTCCATAGCGGCATGTTCGCGGCTTGAGCCTTCGCCGTAATTTTCGTCTCCAACAACAACCCAGCCGATTCCTTTAGCTTTATATTCGCGCGCAACTTCAGGAATAGATTTGACTTCCCCGGTAAAAATATTTTTTACTTTCCCAGCTTCGCCGCTGAATGCGTTTATTGCACCGATAAACATGTTGTTGGAAATATTATCGAGATGACCGCGGTACTTTAGCCATGGTCCAGCCATAGAAATATGATCCGTTGTACACTTGCCTTTTGCTTTCAGAAGAACAGGAAGATCGGAATAATCTTTTCCATCCCATTGGCTAAAGGGCTTTAAGAGCTGAAGCCTGTCGCTGTCGGGGCGGACTTTGACTTCAACGATTGAACCATCTGCCGCGGGAGCAATGAAACCATCTTCTCCTTTTATAAATCCCTTAGCAGGAAGTTCTTCGCCGCTCGGAGGATCGAGTTTAACTTTTTCTCCTTTATCATTTACCAATTCATCGGTAATTGGATTGAATGATAACTTTCCTGCAATTGCAAGCGCAGTAGTTATTTCCGGGCTTGCAACGAATGCCAGCGTTTCAGGATTGCCGTCATTTCTCTTCGCAAAATTTCTATTGAACGAAGTAACGATTGTATTTCTTTCGCCGGTTTTAATATCAACGCGCTTCCACATACCGATACACGGACCGCAAGCATTTGCAAGAATAACTCCGCCGAATTCCTTTAAAGTTTCAAGCTGTCCGTCTCTTTCAATTGTAGCGCGGACTTGCTCGGAGCCGGGTGTGATTGTAAATCCGGACTTTGCTTTTAATCCTTTTTTCAATGCTTGTCTCGCTATGCTTGCAGAGCGGTCAATATCTTCATAACTTGAATTGGTACAGCTTCCTATTAACGCAACTTTTAAATTATCCGGATAATCATTTTCTTTGACTGCTTCTTTTAATTTGGAAATTGGCCATGCTTTATCCGGTGTAAAAGGTCCGTTCAAATGGGGTTCAAGCTCGCTCAAATTAATTTCAATTACCTGTGAAAAATATTTTCCTGGATTCGCAAAGACTTCTTTGTCGGCTGATAATTCATTTGCTAGACTTTCGGCAAGCGCCGCAACATCAGCACGGTTTGTAATTCTAAGATAAGCTGCCATTTTTTCATCAAACGGAAAGACTGAAGTTGTCGCGCCAATTTCGGCACCCATGTTGCAGATTGTGCCTTTACCCGTGCATGAAATTGTTGAAGCACCTTCACCAAAATATTCTACAATAGCTCCAGTTCCGCCTTTGACTGTAAGGATTCCTGCGAGTTTTAGAATTACATCCTTTGCAGAAGTCCAGCCATTTAATTTCCCAGTAAGTTTAACCCCGATAACTTTAGGCCACTTTAATTCCCAGGGCATACCAGCCATAACATCTACAGCATCCGCACCGCCGACGCCAATAGCAATCATTCCAAGCCCGCCGGCATTAGGCGTATGTGAATCTGTTCCGATCATCATTCCGCCGGGGAAAGCATAATTCTCGAGGACAACCTGATGAATAATTCCTGCTCCTGGTTTCCAAAAACCAATTCCATATTTTTTTGATATGCTTTCGAGAAAATCATAGACTTCTTTGTTTTCAGAGTTTGCACGCGCAAGATCATCGTGTGCACCTATTTGAGCTTGAATCAAGTGATCGCAATGAACCGTTGACGGCACCGCGGTAGTTTTTCTTCCTGCAGACATAAATTGAAGCAGAGCCATCTGAGCTGTTGCATCCTGCATTGCAACTCGGTCCGGAGCTAATTCAGCATAATCTTTTCCCCCGGTATAAGCTTGCCTGGCTTTATCCCAAAGATGTGAGTACAAAACTTTTTCGGCATAAGTTAAAGGGCGGTTAGCTATTTTCCTGATGTCATTTAATTTATTCAGATATTCTGAATAAACTTTTTTAATCATATCAATGTTGGCAGTCATAATAAAATTCCTTTAAGAAATAGTAGTAGTATAATTCTTTTATTATTACGAAAATAAGAAAAAGCGGTTAAAATTGCTTGGCTGATTTCGTGCAATAAATTAGTTCAAAACAAGATCAAGCTTAAATTAAAGATCATGCGAAGCATCATAGACATTTTTAAAGAAGGTCACAGATTGAAGACATCATCGCGGATTAATAAAAGGATTGCCGACTGCGGTACAATTAAGAATTTTTCTTTATCAAATTCTATTTCATAAGCTTCTTTGCGAAGGAAAATAGCGAGGTCGCCTTCTTTAGCCTGGAGAGGAACATATTTAACGGCTTCTTTTGATTCTTTCCAGGGTTCTTCGTCTATGGGAGAAGCCATAGGATAGCCTGGACCAGCTTTGATTATATAACCGCTCTGAATTTTTTCTTTTTCAGAAACTCCAGGCGGTAAAAATAAACCGCTCACGGTTTTGCCAGAATCTTCTTCGGGTCTAACTAAAACTCTATCACCGACAACTATAAACTTTTGCAAATTTTTCAAATTTAATTCCACGTTATTCCATTATTTTTAAAACAAATAAATATCACTACAGCAAATATATCTAACGGAGTTTTCATTTTGAATTACTTTTTTTAACTACAAGTCCATGGTTGAAAAAATTTTTTTTACATTTTACCTGAGGCAAGACTTAATTTACAATTTTTATAACTAAATTCGCTATGCAACAATTAATACATTTGTTTAAGATGAATAAAGTTTTGTTTATAACTTACTTCTGGCCGCCTTCCGGCAAGGCTTCTCTGCATTGGCCTCTAAAAATAATTAAACACTTGCCCCAGTTTGGCTGGCAGCCTGTAGTATTAACTGTTGATGAAGATACATTTTCTGCAAAAGACGAAAGTTTGCTAACAGAAATAGATGGAAATTTAAAAGTATATAAAGCAAAAGCTTTTGAGCCTTTTAACTTATATAAAAAATTTACGGGGAAGAAAAAGGACGAACAACTTGTTGCTTCGGAAACTATTTCTACTTTAAATAAAAGTCTAACACATAAAATTTCTATATGGGTTAGAATGAACTTATTTATTCCGGATGCGCGCGTGGGCTGGTATTTTCCCGCAGCTCAAAAAGGAAATCGGATATTACAAGAAGAAAGAATTGACGCAATAATTTCAATCGGACCGCCGCATACTGTGCATTTAATTGGTATGAGTCTGAGTAAAAAATTCAAGATCCCTCATGTCCCAGTTTTTATTGATCCTTGGGTTGATATAGTGTATTATAAGAACTTTAAGCGAAGCAAACTTACTTTGTTAGTAGACAATTACTTCGAGAAGAATGTTTTACTAAATTCCAAAGTTTCAATTTTTGTCACTAGAACAATGCAGGAAGATTATAAAAAGAAATATGCATTTTTAAAAAATAAAAGTGAGGTTTGTTATTGGGGCTACAACGAAGAAGATTTTGAAAAAGTAATTCATGTTGATTCAAAAGAAGAAATAATTATTCATGCAGGAAATATTTTTGATTATCAGAACCCGGCAGCATTCTGGAAAAAAGTAAAAGAAGAAATTGACTGCGGACGTAATATCAAAATCAAATTCATCGGGACAGTAGGCGAAGGCATAAAACAGGCAATCGAACAAAATGGTTTAAACGGAAGAACTGAATTTGCAGGATTTCTGCCTTATAAAAAAATGATTGGAGAATTAAGCAAAGCATCTTATTTGCTTGTCTGCGCAACTGAACCACGCCATGTCCCCGGCAAATTATTTGAATATTTAAGGATTGGAAAGCCTATTATAGCCTTCGGCAATGATAATGAAGAAGTGGGAAAAATCCTCGAAGCATGCAATGCCGGCATGCTTTTCAATTATTCAGATGATGGGGAAATTTTTTTCAGAAATGCAGATAAGTTTAAAAGAAATATTGAACAGATAAAATCTTTTGACAGAAAAAATATTGCTTTTACAGTTTCAAAGATTTTGCTTTCGGCATTAAGGTAAAATTTATTATATAGCAAAAAAGGCGAAGTAAGAAATTATACTTCGCCTAGCATAAAGATATTTTTATTGAATATTATAACTTCTCGCAAAAGAAATACTCATCGCATTATTTTCAGGGACACTAGTATAATATAGCCTGTATCCATTGCTTGTTTTTACTAAACATGGGTAGGCAATTTGTGACCATTTAGCAGAAGTTTGCATATTTGTAAAAACAGGGATTTGATATTTCTTTGTCCAATGAAGCCCGTCGCTTGAATAAGCTAAACCGTAACTATCTTGAGTGCCTTTCCAATCGCTTTCACGGTTTACATATACCATTATAAATTTCCCATTATCAAATATAACAGATGGATATCCTAAACCTATTCCTTCCCAAGAATAAGATGGTGATAAAATTGGGTTACCCGAATATTTTGTCCAGTTTATCCCATCGCTTGATGTTGCTACATTAATAACTGAGGCATTAAAGTTTGAAAGAGGGCTTGTCCAATAATACATATAATATGTACCGTTAACCTTTAAAACAGATGATGCGAACGTATAAAAATTTGATAGACTATCTCCGCTGAAAATAGGGACAGGATTTCTCGTCCAGGTAATACCATCTGTTGAAAAGGCTATACCCACATTATGATGCATAATTGTGTGTTGATAACTATTATAATACAATTTATATATATTCCCGTCTTTTAAAATAGCTCCGGGCGCAATTCCGTAATCGTCCCATGAACCTGCAGTATCTGAATCAAGTACTGGTCCTGTTGATTTATTTGTCCAATTAATTCCATCAGGAGACTCTGCATACCAAATGTTTCCTCCTTTACCGTTAGAATATTCATGTATATAATACATTTTATATAAACCATTATCATAAAAAATTTTTTCTTGAGAAACACTTAACGGAAAGCCAGGAGCGTCATATATAGAGAAAATAGGGTTGTTACCATAATCAGTAAATGTAATTTGACCCGTTGTTCCCCATGTTACATAAATATATATGTTACCTGTTCCATTTCCTGTCGGCACCAATGTTAAATTTACTGACGTTGTCGTCCCCTCTACTACTTCTACATCTGTTTGGCCGGAATATACC
>JAKAKL010000084.1 GCA_021824565.1 Bacteroidota bacterium
TTCATCAACTAATTCAAGCAGTCTTGAAAGCATCATATCGTGATAAATATATCCGCCCTGAACTACTCCTTTGTACATCTCATACATTTCTTCAGGAATATAAGGAAGACGCGGAGGATTAAAATTCATAAACGCATGACTGAAATGGTCGATTGCATCATAATATATTCCGGTAAAGTCATATTTGGTATTTTCAAGTATCCATGTGCCGGCAGCATGTATAGAAGAGCATTCGGCAATGATCTTTGCCATTGATCCTAATCTCTTATCTTTTTCCTGGTCTATTTTTGCAGCATTAGGAATAAAAGGTAAAAAATGAGCTTCCGTTAATTCACCTGGATGAACTCTTAATTCCTTAAAAATATTTTCGTAACCTTTGGGATGCACAGTACCAGGAGCCATGTGCCATTCTTTGCCGTATTCATTAGTTGCTTTTTGGTAGAAGTTTGAAATACTGATGCCGTTAATTGGTTCGGCAGGATGGCTTGGCCACCAGCCTACAACATTTGTTTTGAACCCGCATTGAGTTAGAATATTCCATATAGCTTTTACTTTTCGAGAGGTAATCATAGACGGTCTAACACCTTTGCCTTCCGGTGCCGGCTCAGTGAAGCCAAGAATTCCGTGCTGATCTGCGTGCTTGCCGGTAGAAATAGAAGTCCATAACATTGGAGAGAGCGGCGGATCTAATGTAGCAATATTTCCCATGATACCGTTATTAACTAAGCTCTCAAGAGCAGGCATCATTCCTTGATCCATTAACGGGTTAATTACTTTCCAGTCCGCTGCGTCCCAGCCTACAAATAATATTTTCCTTGATTTTCTATTGTTGTTCATTCATCGGTTCCTTTTCTTCAGAAGCTTCGATCTCAGCGCGTTTCTTTCGCCAGAGCAGAAGTCCACGCGCACCCAATGCAAGCAAGCCAAGTGAGCCTTCTTTTGTTATTGATGAATATAATTCATCGAATGAGGAATAATTTTGCTCTTCCAATATTCTATCTTCGTTTTTTTTTGATTCCATATAGATAATTAAATTTAATTAGTTGCTGAAGTAACGCAAAGGGATCTTAGGCGTAATTACATTTGATAATGTAATAAGGTTTGGCTTTTAGGTGCATAAGTGTTACTAAGGTTGTAATAAAAAATAAGTTTCATTTTCAAATTAAAACCTTATAAAATGCCAAACCTTAGTAACATATTAAAGTCAGGAGAAATTAACCTTATTACCTTATTCAAAATTTGTATAAACATTTCTATAAACCCAATATCATTGTTGCGTAACATCTGTTAGTTATATACGTATAAACTTCGAGGTCACAAAAATAAAAGTACCGGTTAAATTTATTTGTAAGTTCTCTTTAGTGACCTCGAAGGTTACCCTCATTTCAGCAGCATGAGTTTTTTTACTTCACTAAAATCACCGGCGGCTATTCTGTAATAATATATTCCGCTCGCAAGATTTGAACCGTTAAAATTCACTCTATACTGTCCCGCTTCTTTATTCTCATTTACTAACGATGATACTTCTTTTCCAAGTTCATCATATACCTTTATTGTTACATGCTCTGACTTCGGTATTGCGTACTGTATTGTCGTTGTCGGATTAAATGGATTGGGATAATTCTGGAATAATTCAAATTTATTTGGCTTCATAAATGAAGCCTCTACAATATTGGAATATCTAAAGCTTCCGTCATTGTCTATCTGCTTCAGTCTATATTCAAAGTTTCCGCTTGGAGGATTATCATCAATGAATGAATAGTTCTTCGGTGAGTTGCTGTTGCCATTACCTTTCACAAAGCCAATCTTCAACCATTGAGGATTCTGACTACTGACTTCTGTCTTCTGACTTCTTTCTATATCAAATCCATAATTATTTACTTCCGTCGCGGTATGCCATTGTAATTCTACTTTATCTCCAAGATTGTTTGCTTTAAAAGTTGTTAGTTCGACAGGCAAGCTGGTGTTGGTTCTTATAGAATTCGATGAATTTTCATAAGCGTCTCCATAAATTTTTATCGAGGTGCCGCCTGATGCAACATTTACTTTAATGTAACCATAAACTAAACCGGAGAGTTTTATCGAAGAATCTTTGAACCTTACACCAATATATTTGTCACCTTTTCCTTGAAAACTCGTTGGAGCCGATCCAAAAAAATTTCCTGGATTTTTGTTATAAACAAAAGATCTCCCGCTGTTAATAGTACTATTGGTGCCAAGTGCTTTTACATAAGTTCGACTATTAACATTTATAAATTTCGCACTTGCCGATTGAGGAATTAAAGAGCCGGAACCATACCCAAGTGTTCCCATTTTGATTATAAATTTTGTATGACCATTAAATTGAACATTAAACGTAGCACCGTTTGAACTTAAAGTTCCACTTGTATTGTTGGAAACTACAGTCGCATTAGCGCTTCCAACGCCTGTTAAAACAACCCCAGCGGCAAGTGAATATTTTAACAGCCTGCTGTCTAAACTTTCAGTAAAATTTCTTTTCATTTCTTCTCTCGATGGATATTTTTAATTATATAGTCTGATTTTATCCCCTGAAAAAATTTACTACGCTTTTTTATCTTTTAGCATGATGTATGTCTTAAGTAATTATCATTTTAAATGACAACTGACGCGAATCACAGATGCTTTGTAACCTTCGGGGTCACAAAAATAAAACTACCGTTCAAATTTATTAGTAAGTTCTCTTTAGCGACCTCGAAGGTTACACTTATTTCAAGAGCATCAGCTTCTTTACTTCACTAAAATCACCGGCGGCTATTCTGTAATAATATATTCCGCTCGCAAGTTGGCGGTCGGTGGTTGTCTGTTGGCTGTCGAATTGAACGCTGTAATTTCCTGCCTCTTTATTCTCATTTACTAGCGTGGTTACCTCTCTGCCAAGCTCGTCATAAACTTTTAACG
>JAKAKL010000127.1 GCA_021824565.1 Bacteroidota bacterium
CTAATGAAGTAATCTTAAGATTACTTCATTAGTGATCATCGATGATGAGAATAAGCCGAAGGGAATAGTTCATTTACATGATTTGATAAACCTCGGTCTCCGCCAGAGATGAAAATAATATTTTTTCTAATAATGATTTTTATAGTTGCAGGCTGCGGCGATCAAAAGATAAAGCCCTCTGTTGACGCTTCGCTTCAGGTATCAAAACTGCCGCTTCAGGAGAGCTGGAAAGATACTGTGGCGTTCAGTGATTCAGGCAGAACAAAAGCAGTATTAATTGCCGGTCATTTAAGAATGTTCGATCAGCCGAACGAAACGCTTCTTGACAGTTCTATTCAAGTCGATTTTTATAATAATGCCGGAATAAAAACAACCACATTAACCGCATTACAAGGTAAAGTGGATAACAACACAAATAACCTCTATGCAATTGACAGCGTAGTTGCAGTAAACGACAGCGGCATCATTCTGCATACACAGGAATTAATGTGGAATAACAACCAGCAGAAAATACAGTCGGATAAATTTGTAACAATAGTATCGCCAAAAGAAAAAATTCAAGGATACGGTTTTGAATCCGATCAGAGTTTAAGAAATTACACGATATATAATATTACATACGAAACGAGAGTTGATACCGTTAAAAAAGGAGATAAACAAATTTCTAAAACAGCAGGCAAGAAATAATTTTGATGAAAGCCAATCTTCTGAAAATATTTTTATTATTATTTATTATAACCGGGACTGCTATTTCGCAGCAGCAGGAAACTATAACAGTCACCGGAGGGAAACAGGTTCATCATACGATCAACGGTGAATCGATTGACACAGTATACGGACCGGTTACAATAACACAGGGGAACGTTATAATAACCTGCGATAAGGCAGTACGCTACGTCATCGAAAATAACGCAGAACTTATCGGTCATGTTGTGGTTAGGCAGGATACTCTTACGATCACTACCGATCACGGGTTTTATTATGGTGATGAAAGAAAAGCGGAGTCAAATTCAGGAGTAAAGCTTACGGATAAAAAAGTAATTCTAACTGCCGACTCAGGCGATTACTTTTTTGATCTTGATAAAGCAGTCTTTAAAAGCCGCGTTACTCTGATCGATACATCGTCTGTACTTACATCCAGCAGGCTCATCTATTTCAAAAATGAAGGCAAAGCGATTGCTTCCGGAAGCGTGAAGATCGTTGAATCTCAAAATATAATTAAAGCGGACAGCCTGATTCATTTTAGAGAATCAAAAATAAGCTACGCGTTTAATGATGTGAGAATTACCAACACAACAAATAACACCAAAATATTCGGCGATCATCTTGAAGATTATCCGAACACGTTTTATACTTTGATTGACAAGAATCCGATCCTAGTCCAGGTCGATACTTCTTATGAAAATAAAATTGATACTTTAGCCTCAGGAAATGTTGATACGTCGAAAGTTATCAAACTAGATACTCTAATAATTAAGTGTATGAAAATGGAAGCTTACCGCGATACTATAAATATTTTTAAAGCGGAAGATTCCGTTAAAATAGTAAGGGGAAGCTTCGCATCGAGAAATGACTTCTCAAAATATTTTAGAAATGAAGGAAAGATAATTACTGAAAAGATAAAGCAGAATTCGGCGCAGCCAATAATATGGTATGAAAACTCTCAATTGACCGGCGATTCGGTGACTATATTCCTGCATGAAAATAAAATTAATCTAATGGACGTTGATAAAGACGCTTTTATCGTATCTAACGATGAAAAATATCCATCAAGGTACAGCCAGATATCAGGAGATAAATTCATAATTCATTTTGGCGACGATGGAATTGAAGAGACCGAAGTCTATGGTAAAGTTTACAGCATTTATTATCTTTATGATGATAATTCTCCAAATGGCCTGGTGAAGTCTTCTTCACAGACAGCGAAAATATTTTTTAAAGACAAGAAAGTTGATCAGGTAAAATTATACGGAACTCCAACGAGTGAATATTATCCTGAGGTCAAAGTGCAAGGAAATGAATTAGCTTTTACGCTTCCGGGATTTGTTTTATATAAAAACAAACCGGATAAAAAGGAACTGCTGGAAAGCATTGCTGTAAACGCGGATCAGGATGCAAGCTCGAGAATAAAAAAACAAGATTAGAATCTAAAAAAATTTATGGCGCAGAAATTAAGAAGTGAAAGTTTAATAAAAATTTATAAGAAGCGAACGGTGGTGAACGGCGCTTCAATTGAAGTATCCAAAGGCGAAATAGTTGGGCTGCTTGGTCCAAACGGCGCGGGTAAAACTACGACTTTCTATATGATAGTAGGCATGATAAAACCAGACGGGGGAAAAGTATTTTTAGATGAAACTGAAATTACAAAAGTACCAATGTATAAGCGTGCAAGAATGGGGATAGGATATTTGCCGCAGGAGGCTTCAATATTTAGGAGACTTTCAGTTGAAGATAATCTAACGGCAATACTTGAAATGATTCAGATCAGTCCTAAAGAAAAAAAAGAAAAATGTGAAAAGCTTTTGGAAGACTTAAGCATAACTCATATCAGAAAAAGCATGGGATTCCAGCTAAGCGGAGGAGAGAGAAGGAGAACGGAAATAGCACGAGCGCTTGCAACCGATCCGAGCTTTATTTTGCTTGATGAACCTTTTGCTGGTGTTGATCCTATTGCAGTTGAAGATATTATGAACATAGTTGCGAATTTAAAAAACCGCGGTATCGGCGTTCTTATAACCGATCATAATGTGCATGAAACTTTAAGCATCGTAGACAATGGTTATATTCTTATCAACGGACTAATTTTTAAGCAGGGTAAAGCCGAAGAGCTTGCGGACGATGCGGAAGTAAGAAAACTTTATCTCGGCGAGAAATTCAGGCTAGACAGGTATTGAAAAATTTAATACATGTCTAAATATAAAAGAAAAAGATTATTATTTACCAAACATGAATTCAAGATATCTCCAATTTCTTTTTGACCAGGCGGCTTCATTATGCGTAGCGCCTTTCGCAAAATAGAACTCGATATCCTTTCCTAATTTATAGCCTTTATTTTCAAGGGCGGAAATCATTTCTTTTGTTCCCGGTAGAAGTAAAGAATCAATACCTTTTGTGCCGTTATCAATGTAACATCGAATTTGTTTTTTCTTGCCGGAGTAATTCAAAACATTTTTTACGAAATTAATCCTATCGATATGAAAAGCCGGAGACAGGCAGGCTGCTTGCGAAAAAACATCCGGATAATCCCAGAGCAGCATAAACGAAATAAGTCCTCCAGCAGAAGAGCCGCCGGTAGCAGTATTATCTCTATCCGGAAGAGTTCTAAAATTTTTATCGATAAACGGTTTAAGTTTTGTAACAATGAAATTCATATAAGCGTGACCAAGAGGAGTGTCGAGATATTCCGTCATTCGATCAGGCGTATTATAAATTCCTACGATAATAATTTCTTTAATAGAATTTGATTTGATGAGACTGTCCGCTGACTCATCAAGCTGCCAGTCAACGCCGAAGGAGGCTGTATTGGGATCAAAAAGATTTTGTCCGTCATGCATATAAAGCACAGGGTATCTTTTAGCTTGATCTGTTTTGTAAGAAGGAGGAAGCCAAACTATTATATCACGCGGCTTAATTCCATTGCCTTTCATATTTCTAAAATATTTTACTGTGCCGGTGATTTGTCCTTTAAAACCGACATCAATGTTTCCTTTTTTCCAGCTATTTATTTTAAGCTTTATAGTTGTATCCTTGCTGACTATTAGTTGTAAGTTCGGCGGAAGATTTCCGTTAGAATCGAGTGCTTCATTTTGCCAAGAGCCGAGTGTAAATTTGTATTCGATAGATTCATCATCGTTGAATCTTATTTCCTTTGACCATGTAGAATCATTTAATTTTTTTAATTGAATTGAGCCGGGATTCCAGTTGCCGAGCCGGGGATTATTACCTGTAATATAAACCTTCGCTTCTTTTGACAGTCCCCTGGCGGTTACAACAAACTTTACAATTTTCGAATTGGTTTGCGCTGGAGAGATTGAAGCAAGAACAAAAATTAAAAGTACAATAAAATATTTTTTCATGTCAAAATAACAATTTATTTTAGTTCAAATATAATTCAAAAAAGTAATTGCAGCCAAAATAAATTATTTTGTTTTAGTTAAGCGCCGCGGCAATTTATTGATACGCGGTGATATTTTTATCTTTGTAAAAAATATTTAATTTTGAACGTATATTCTTTTCAATTCAATAAAAACGAAAAATAAAAATTAAAAACTATCGAGGTACGAATGAGATTTTCATTGAATGTAGATCATATAGCGACGTTGAGAAATGCGAGAGGGGAAAATCAGCCGGACCCTGTAACAGCAGCATTAATAGCGGAACAGGCGGGAGTTGACGGTATAGTTGTTCATCTTAGAGAGGACAGACGCCACATAAATGAACGGGATGTAAGGCTGCTTAGAGAATTAATTACAACTAAGCTTGATCTGGAAATGGCGGCAACGGATGAAATAATAAAAATCGCATGCGATGTTGGACCTGAATTATCTACCATTGTGCCTGAACGCCGGCAAGAGTTAACTACCGAAGGCGGTATAAACGTAATCGATAACATATCAAGACTTAAAGATGCTATAAAAGATTTGCACAAAGCGGAGGTTGAAGTATCGCTCTTTATTGAACCATCCACAGATCAGATAGATGCCGCTGCCGAAATCGATTCTGATTTTATAGAAATTCATACGGGGATTTTTGCAAATGCGATTTCTGAAGAAGAGCAATTTGATGAGCTAGAAAAAATTAGACTGGCGGTAAAGCAGGCAAAAAAACTCGGGCTTGGCGTGAATGCAGGACACGGGCTTGATTACAACAATATGAAAATCTTTCGCGAGGTTAGCGGCATAGATGAAGTAAGCATTGGTCATGCTGTAATTTCAAGGGCATTGTTTGTTGGCTTGAAGGAAGCAATTCGAGAAATGATGATGCTGACCAAATAAATTAGTTTATGTTTAACTGTTAAGAGCATGCTTTTGGGATTACCGAATTAAATGATGACGCTGAAACAGAAATTAGATTATCACTACAAGGCTTTTGGCAAATCTCAGCTTTCTCCTGATCCACTGCAGTTTTTACACTTATATGATGACGAAAAAGATATTGAAGCTGTAGGATTTCTCGCTTCTATTTTTGCGTATGGAAATGTTAAGCAGATTGTTAATACTCTTAACAAAGTTTTATCATTAACAGAAAATCATCCTTATGATTTTATAATAAATTTTAATTGGCGGGAAAAAGAAAATCATTTAGGAAATATAAAACACAGGTTTTATACCGCTGAAGATATAACAGTGCTCTTCCGTTTGATGAACGAAATATATATGCAGTATGGTTCCATAAAAAATCTTTTCCTAAAGTTCTATAACAGAAATGAGCCGCATATAAAAAATGTATTGAATGGGTTTTCAAATGAGCTGCTTCAAACTGCTAAGAATAATTCAAGAAGAAAAAAAATAACTCATGGGATAAAATTTATGTTCCCGCTGCCCGAACACGGCAGTGCGTGCAAAAGGATGAATCTTTTTTTAAGATGGATGGTAAGAAAAGACGATTTAGATTTTGGAATTTGGGGAGATAAAATTTCAAAAGAAAAATTAATAATTCCTGTTGACACTCACGTTGCAAGAATATGTAAATCACTCAAGCTAACAACTCTGGAAAACGTAAGCTGGAAGATGGCGGAAGAAATAACATTTAATTTAAAAAAGTTTGATCGGGAAGATCCGGTAAAATATGATTTTGCTATCTGCCATATAGGAATGAGGAAGTTGAAGTTCTAAAGTTAATACGAAACTATAAGGGTATAAGAAAAAAAAATATAGAAAAAAGTGTTTGCTTTTGTAGGCAATTATTCAAATATTCACCATCATTTTTCTCCAAATTTTGATAAGGAGCTGTAATATATGGCAGAACAAAAACCTACTACTACGGGATTTAAACCATACATCCCGTCAAGTCAAATCTTACCTGAATTCACACTTAAAGCAATTCTTCTTGGTGCTGTATTCGGAGTAATATTTGGCGCCGCTTCCGTATATCTCGGACTAAAAGTCGGATTAACAGTAAGCGCATCAATTCCAATTGCTGTTTTAGCTATTTCAATTTTTAAAAAGATCGGCAACTCATCGATCTTAGAAAATAATATAGTACAAACAATCGGCTCTGCCGGTGAATCAATAGCTGCCGGAGTTGTTTTTACTTTGCCGGCGCTTTTATTTTTACCTGGCGGAAGAAACTATTTTCAGTATTTCCAGATATTCGTACTCGCATTAGCCGGCGGAATACTTGGAATTTTATTTATGATTCCTTTAAGGCGATCTTTAATTGTAAAGGAACACGGTGTACTTCCATATCCCGAAGGAACGGCTTGTGCAGACGTTTTAGTTGCCGGTGAAAAAGGCGGGAATCTTGCGAAGAAAGTTTATTATGGTTTGGGCATCGCTTTTCTTTACAAATTATTCATGTCAATTTTTGGACTGTGGAAAGATGTACCAGCTTATGTTTTTGGAAAAAATTCTGCTTTGCCGAACGGCACTATCAATGGCGAGATTACACCAGAATTGTTAGGAGTTGGATATATCATTGGTCCAAAGATCGCCGGTATTATGGTTGCAGGCGGAGTGCTTTCCTGGATAGTTTTAATTCCTTTGATTACTCTTTTAGGAAACAGCCTGCCGACAATATTTCCTCCGGGAAAAGTTTTAATTTCCCAAATGTCTGCGAGCGATATTTGGAGCAATTATATTAGATACATCGGCGCCGGTGCAGTTACATTCGGCGGTGTTGTTACACTAATAAAAACTTTGCCGACTATTGTCAGCGCTTTTAGAGATTCATTTAAGGACTTAAAAGAAAGCAGAGCTAACAACTCAAACGGAACAGAGAGAAAAGAGAGAACAGCCAAAGACATGCCGTTGGTTTTTGTGTTAGGAGGAAGCTTGGTGCTAATTCTTTTTATGGCATTGATACCTACAATACCAACAAACTTATTATCATCGGTGATGGTAGTAGTATTTGGATTTTTCTTCGTAACGGTTTCATCACGAATAGTGGGTATTATCGGATCGTCGTCTAATCCAATTTCCGGAATGACCATTGCAACATTGATGGCGACATCATTAATATTTGTCGGCATAGGCTGGACCGGTGATTATTATGAGCCTTTAGCTTTAGTCGTCGGCTCAATAGTCTGTATCGCTGCTGCAAATGCCGGTGCAACTTCACAGGATTTAAAAACCGGCTACATAGTTGGCGCTACTCCGATAAAACAGCAGATTGGATTAATTATCGGCGTACTGGCTTCGGTAGTTGCAATTGGATTTACTTTGCTTCTGCTAGAAAGAACAGTTGGCATCGGACCAATTACACCTGCTCATCCTGAACCATTGCCTGCACCGCAAGCAACTTTAATGGCTACAGTAATCAAAGGATTATTAAGCCAAAATTTGCCCTGGGCGCTTGTAATAATTGGAATGGGAATATCGTTAGTTATGGAATTGAGCGGAGTATCATCATTAGCCTTTGCTGTCGGCGCGTACCTGCCTCTTTCATCAACGACTCCAATTTTTATCGGCGGATTAGTAAAATGGTTTGTTGATAAAAAGAAAAAATCGAAAGAAGCAGAATCAGATATTGGTCCAGGCGCTTTATTCAGTTCAGGTTTAATAGCAGGCGGAGCAATCACCGGTATCTTGATTGCCGTTTTAGTTGGATGGACGGTTGGAAAAGATTCAGCCGGCAACCCAATTTCATTTATTGATCAACTTCATAAATCCATATTAGGATTATTTGTAGGCGGCAGTACTGCTTCATCGATCGCTGACGCATTCGGCGGCTGGGGAGACTTAACCGCATTAATATTATTTGCTTTGCTGGCATTCATACTATTTAAAAATGCTATGAGCAAAGAAGAAACTCTAAGTTAATTATTTAGAAATAGATTTTCTGGAAAGCCATCCAAAAAATCCGGATGGCTTTTCAATATAAAATATTTTGTTACTTTCTAATCAGTTCCTTTTTTAGGATAATATTATTAAGTTGCTTATGATTGCATAGAGGATTTATGTCATCAAAAAAATTTGCCGTAATTATTTATCTTGTCCTTACTCCAGCGATTATAAACGCACAATCATTCGGTTTTGGCTGTCTCGGATTTGTCGGCGGATACGGCGGATATAGTTATCAGCAGTATAATCCGAACGGACTTAACGACTACATACAATCATTTAATTCGATTCGTACTGACTCACTTAATTCTCCGATGGCTAAATTCGGTAAAGCACAGGGCTACAGATTTGGAATAAATTTTTTTAGGGCTAATTTCAAAGGCTTCATACTTACTACAAAAGGATTTTATCAGAAACTTTCTGAAGAAAATAAATCTTCTATTAACTCCTTTGACGGAACAACAAGTGAGATTTATGAACTTGAGTTAACTAACTGGGGACTTGGGATTGACCTCGGAACTACTATTACGAAAGGATTAAGCTGGAAAGTGATTGATGCCGCTTTACTTTATAACACGGCTACTTTCACCGATACTAGAAATGCTCCCGGACCAAGTACAGTTATAAAAAAATTCGACAGCGAAAACCCAACATTCGGCTATACTGTGGGAACTGGATTTATTTTAGCATTAGTGGAACAGTATATTAGCCTTGAAGGAGTTGCAGGTTACACGGTCTTAACAATTAATAAAATGAAAGCCGCCGATGGTACGGAGTTGACATCAAGCGAAAATTCACATTCGGTAATGAATAATTTTATCAGCGGCGGAGGATTTAACGCGGTCGTTCAATTAAATATCGGATTTCCTCTTTAATAAAATTTTTTCTGCTTATGAGTTTAACGAAATTAGATAAAGCCTCTCGGATTGCAATACGAGATTGTATGGGAGCTAAAAGAAATGAAAAAATCTTGGTCGTTGCAGACTCTGTGACAAAAAATATCGGATATTCGCTATACAAGAATGCCTTGAAGCTAGGACATAATACTTTATACGTTGAGATGAAGCCGCTAAATGTAAGCGGTGAAGAACCACCCAAAGAAGTAGCAAAATTGATGCAGGATTTTGATATCGTATTGTGTCCTACTTTAAAATCTTTAACGCATACAAAAGCCAGGCGAGATGCTTCTGCAATAGGTGTTCGTGTGGCTACATTTCCCGGCATAACAGAATCAGTAATGATCAGAGGGATGAGCGCAGACTACAAGAAAATTTCTTCTTTATCAATTAAGCTTAAAAAGATTTTAGATAAAGGGAGTTTTGTTAGGATCGTTTCGCCCGCCGGTACTGATTTATCATTCAGCATTAAAGGTAGAAATGCAATTGCAAGCAAAGGTTTATTTCATCAGAAAAGCGATAGCGGAAATCTTCCTACCGGCGAGACATTTTTAGCTCCAATTGAAGGTACTACAAACGGCGTTTTAATTGTCGACGGTTCGATGGGAGGATTCGGACTTATAAAAAATGCTGATCTAAAAATTATAGTTAAGAAAGGATACGCTGTTAAAATTTCGGGAGGAAGTTTAGCCGCGAAGTTAAATAAATTATTAAATAAGGTTGGAAGGAAATCCCGCAATATTGCAGAGTTTGGAATAGGGACAAACGATAAAGCAAAGTTAAGCGGAATACTTTTAGAAGATGAGAAAGTACTTGGAACCATTCACATTGCATTGGGAAATAATTTATCGATGGGAGGAAATGTCGATGTTCCGCTTCACCTAGACGGTGTTGTAAAAAGACCGACAGTTATTGTTGATTCCCAAACGATTATGCAAGACGGGAGATTATTTATTTGAATAATTACGGAAATTATAGAAACACATACCACAGTTATAGTAAATAAAAGGGAAAGGTTCTGTCATTCTTTATAAAATAAAAATTTTAATATTTGTTTTGTTAGTAATTTCGAGTGCGGCAAAAAGTCAATCTTCGGCTCCCAAAAGAGAAATGCGCGGAGTATGGATTGCTACTATCGCAGATTTAGATTGGCCTTCATCAAATAGGATTTCTTCCGGTGAACAGCAAGCAGAACTTAAATCGATGATAGACAGTTTGAAGCTGATGGGATTCAATGCAATATTTTTCCAGGTAAGATCTGAGTGCGATGCAATGTATAAATCGAAAATTGAACCATGGTCTTACTGGCTAACTGGAGTTCAGGGAGAAGCACCGCATCCTTTTTTCGATCCGTTAGAAACCGCTATTGAAGAAGCACATAAAAACGGAATGGAACTTCATGCATGGTTTAATCCGTTCCGTGCGGTTAATAATTTAAGTAAATCTTACCATGAAGCATTTAATCATATTACTAAGACACATCCTGATTGGATAATAACATACGGAAATATAAAGCTGCTGAACCCGGGCTTGCCGCAGGTAAGAAAATATGTAGTATCGGTTATTATGGATGTAGTGAGGCGCTACGATATTGACGGAGTTCATCTCGATGATTATTTCTATCCTTATCCTAACGGAAGGTACAGAATAAATGACAATGGCGCTTTTAGAAAATATCCAAACGGATTTTCCAAAACGCAAAAAGATGATTGGAGAAGAAATAATATTAACCAGTTTATAGAAATGCTGCATGACAGCATAAGCGCTGTTAAACCATTTTTGAAGTTTGGCGTCAGTCCTTTTGGAATATGGAAAAGTGGTGAGCCTGAAGGCGTAACAGGGTTATCTTCATACAATCAACTTTATGCCGATGCATTATACTGGTTAAGCCATAAGATTATTGACTACGTCGCTCCACAATTATACTGGTCGTTTGGAGGGAAACAGGATTACGGTAAATTATTAAATTGGTGGGCGTCAAATACAGATGGAAGAGATTTATATTCCGGACAAGCCGCGTATAAGATTAATAATTTTGGTGCCGATGAAATTCTTAATCAAATAAGAGCCGATAGGAAAAACGAAAAAGTTCAAGGAAGTATTTTTTTCAGAGCTCGAGACGGTATTTTAGATAATCCAGATGGAATTCTTGACAGCCTTCACAGCGGCTTATATCGATATCCTGCGCTAATACCCGTGATGTCATGGAAAAATATGATTCAGCCCAATCCGCCCACGAGTCTTACATATCTTGTCTCAAATGATAAGGGCTATGTTGAACTGAACTGGAAGTCTCCCAAAAAAAAGGATGGAGAAAAATATTATCGGTACGCTGTATATGAATGCAAACACTACCCAATTTCTGCGAAAGAACTTGACGCAAAAAATTTGGTAGATGTCGTTGGCGACAATAAAATAATTCTGGACAATTTTTCTGCAGCACAATATTATTATGCTGTAACTGCACTTGATAGGAACTGGAATGAAAGCGCGATGAGCAATGTTGTCAGTGTTGCAACTCCATATTACTTATCTTTTGAGCGGGGAAATCCATTTAACATAAGATACTTTCAAAATTATTTTAATCCGTTTGATAGTATTATGACGGTAAATTATTCGGTAAAAAAAAACGTATCAACTTTAGTAGATGTTTATAATCAGTTCGGCAAAAAAATATTTTCAATCGGCGGAGTATTTGCTTCTAGAAAAAATTCCGTTGATCTAAATTTAAATCAGCTTGCCTCCGGCGTTTATTTTATTAGGATTATCTCAGCCAGTACCACCTATTACGGAAAAATATTTTTGTCTGCAAAGTTTATTTCTTTATCAAGAAAATAAAATTCAAGATAAAGTACTCACGGCATATCCTTTATAGTCAATAGTGTAATACAGCTTACACGACTTGCTTTTTTAATTTAACATATTTACAAAAATTATTTGGAGTGTTAATGACAGCCGAAGGCGCGAGGCTTAATGAGATCAAAAATGGAAATTCAAATTGGCTAAAATGGGGACCGTATTTAAGTGACAGGCAATGGGGAACCGTAAGAGAAGACTACTCTTCAAACGGCGATGCATGGAATTATATTTCTCACGATGCAGCTCGCAGCAAAGCATACCGCTGGGGCGAGGAAGGTATCGCCGGCATTAGCGATAATAAACAAATAATTTGTTTTGCCATGTCTTTCTGGAATACGAAAGATCCAATCTTAAAAGAAAGATACTTCGGATTAACCGGTCAACAGGGCAATCATGGAGAAGATGTTAAAGAATATTTTTACTACTTAGATAACGTTCCGACTCATTCATATATGAAAATGCTCTACAAGTATCCTCAAAATGAATTTCCTTACAGCCTGTTGGTACAAGAGAGCTCAAAGAGAAGTAAATTTGATCCGGAGTTTGAATTGATCGACTCCGGCATTTTTAATGATGATGAATACTTTGACGTTTTTGTTGAGTACGCAAAAGAAGATACTGAAAATATTTTTATTAAAATTACAGTTATCAACCGTGCAAATAAATCAGCAGCCCTTAATTTAATTCCCCAAATCTGGTTTAGAAATACATGGTCATGGGGCTACGATAATTATAAACCTATAATAACATCAGCAGGGAATAATTTAATTCAGCTAAATCATAATCATTTTGGAAATTATAAACTTTACATTGAAGGGAATGCGGAAACAATATTTTGTGAAAACGAAACCAACTTAAAAAAATTATATAATGTTGATATAAAAAGTTTTTTTAAAGACGGTATTAATGATTACATAGTTTCAGGAAATAATAAATTTATCAATCATGACTCGGGAACTAAAGCCGGTATTAATTATGAATTGCAATTCAGTTCTAATGAATCGAAAACTATAAGACTGAGATTGACTGCAGACCCAAAGAAAACTTTTAATAAAAATATTTTTGACAATTTTGATCTTATCGTTAGTACAAAGATTTCCGAAGCGGATGAGTTTTATAAAGAACTGCAGTCCAGATTAAAAAATGAAGATGAGAAAAATATTCAGCGTCAAGCGTTAGCCGGGATGCTTTGGTGCAAACAATTTTATTACTACGACGTTCGTCATTGGCTTAGGGGTGATCCCGCACAGCCTGCGCCTCCAGATGAAAGATTAAATGGGAGGAACTATGATTGGGCTCATTTAAATAATGCTGACATTGTTTCAATGCCGGATAAGTGGGAATATCCGTGGTATGCGTCATGGGACTTGGCTTTTCATTGCATTGCCTTTTCATTGATTGATCCTGAATTTGCAAAACATCAGCTTAGACTTTTGACTAAGGAATGGTACATGCATCCTAACGGTCAATTACCGGCATATGAATGGAATTTTTCAGACGTTAATCCTCCAGTACATGCCTGGGCTGCCTGGCGTGTTTATAAAATTGATAAGAAAAAAAATAATGGAACCGGTGATATTGTTTTTCTTGAATCAATTTTTCACAAGCTGCTTCTTAATTTTACATGGTGGGTAAATAAAAAAGATGAAGACAATAGAAATATTTTTCAAGGAGGATTCTTGGGGCTTGATAACATCGGAGTGTTTGACAGAAGCGCGAAGCTGCCTGGCGGCGGACATCTAGAAGAAGCGGACGCTACAAGCTGGATGGCAATGTACTCGCTCAACCTATTAAGAATTTCACTTGAACTTTCGAAGTACAATCATGTGTATCAAGATGTGGCTACAAAGTTTTTGGAACATTTCCTTTACATTGCCGGAGCCATGACGGATATAGCAGGAGAGGGAATTGATCTCTGGGATAATGAAGATGAATTTTTTTATGACGTACTTCATATGCCGGATGGCGATTATATGCGTCTAAAGGCAAGATCGATGGTTGGTTTAATTCCTCTGTTTGCAGTTGAAGTGCTTGAGCCGGAAATAATGGAGACGTGTCCTAAATTTTCAGAACGTCTCGATTGGTTTTTGAATTATAGACCGGACCTGGCAAACTTAGTTTCCAGATGGAGAGACAAAGGAATGAAAGAGACCCGGCTATTTTCTTTGCTTCGCGGACACAGGTTAAAATGTATTTTAAAACGAATGCTCGATGAAACTGAATTTCTTTCTGATTACGGTATAAGGGCATTATCAAAATTTCACGAAATGAATCCATATAATTTTTCTATTGACGGAAATACGTTTTCCGTTAATTACGAACCGGCAGAATCTCAGACCGGATTGTTCGGCGGAAACTCAAACTGGCGCGGACCAATTTGGTTCCCGGTAAATTTTTTAATCATAGAATCTCTTCAGAGATTTCATCATTACTACGGAGATGATTTTAAAGTCGAATATCCTACTCGTTCCGGGAAATTTTATACACTAAAAGAGATAGCATCCGAACTCACGGACCGGTTGATAAAAATATTTACAAGAAATGATAATGGAATTAGACCGGTATTTGGAGAGAATCAAAAAATGCAAAACGATCCGAATTTTAAGGATTATATTTTATTCCATGAATATTTCAATGGCGATTCCGGGAAAGGATTGGGAGCTTCTCATCAAACCGGTTGGACTGGCTTAATAGCTAAATTACTGCAGCCGAGAGATTGAATTTATATAAAAAAATATTTGGAGAAAAAATGGAAACGAAAAATAACAATTTGCCTGAAGTAGTTATGCCTGAAACTGAACCTATTAAAATATTAGCAGGACAAAAAGCTTTGGTAACTGGCGCTAATTCAGGAATAGGCGAAGGTATTGCGCTTGAGCTTGGCAAAGCCGGTGCTGATATCGTAGTAAATTATGTGACTAATCCTGATCAAGCCGAGGCAGTTGTTGAAAAAATAAAAATGACGGGAGCAAAAGCAATTGCAGTTAAAGCTGACGTAAGTAAAGAAGATGAAGTTGGGTCAATGTTTGAAGAGATGTTTAAGCATTTTGGAACAATAGATATTCTGATTAACAACGCGGGCTTGCAGCAAGATTCTCAATTCGACATGATGTCAATTGATAAATGGGATAAAGTAATCGGAGTAAACTTGACAGGACAGTTTTTATGTGCACGTGAAGCGATAAAAGAATTCAAAAGACGCGGAGTAAAAAAAGAGGTTTCCTGTGCTGCGGGAAAAATAATTCACATCAGTTCTGTACACGAAGTTATTCCCTGGGCGGGACATGTAAATTATGCTTCGTCAAAAGGCGGAATAATGATGCTCATGAAAAGCATAGCGCAGGAAGTTGCACCATATAGAATACGCGTTAACAGTATTTGCCCCGGCGCTATTCGAACTCCGATAAATAAACAGGCCTGGGACACGCCGGAAGCATACAATAAACTTATGGAATTAATTCCTTACGGAAGAATTGGAGAAGTGGATGATATAGGAAGAGCAGCCGTGTGGTTAGCCTCGGATCATGCAGATTATATTACAGGTACCAGTATTTTTATCGACGGCGGAATGACCCTTTATCCAGGGTTTGCTACCGGCGGATAGACAAGAAGAATTCAGTTTAGAATATATACCAGAATGACTTACTTTTAGTTTTTCTCTAATTGCTAATTTTGCTTTTTGAAAAGCAAAATTATTTCAAAATTTCATTTATAGGTTAATCATATCTTTTTAATTATGAATTAATGATTAAACCGTATGAGCTTTCATATTGTTTAATTATAGGTTCATATTTTATATTTTTACCAACTGAAAAATTTATAATTGAAATAAATGACTCAAAGCCCCAAGAAAAACAGAATTATTTTTATAGATCTAATGAGAGCCTTCGCTGTTTTACAAATGGTTCAGGGGCATACAGTTGACGCACTGCTTGCTAATAATTACAGGGATATTAATTCACCTGTCTTTGCGTTTTGGCTTTTTATGCGCGGCATGACAGCTCCAATCTTTATGTTTACCTCAGGCACTGTCTTTATGTATTTATTTAAACTTGTGGGAGAACCGTTTGATACAAATCCGAGAGTAAAAAAAGGCTTGAAAAGATTTTTGTTATTATTATTCCTCGGATATATGCTGCGTTATCCAACGCCAACTCTTGTTTATTTCTCAAATGTTACAAAAGAGCAATGGCAAATTTTCTTTGCTGTTGATGTTCTTCATCTCATAGGATTTGGTATCTTGTTTTTGATTTTATGCGCGTATATAATAGAAAAATTTAAAATAAATGATTATTTGGTTTTTGCAATTGTTAGTTTAATTTTCTTTGGACTTTATCCTCCCTTCAGCAAAATTGATTGGCTAAAAATATTTCCTGCTCCAATAGCCGGATATTTTTACACCGGCACAGGATCGAATTTCCCGTTGTTTCCGTGGGCAGGTTATGTAGTTGCAGGCGGCGTGCTTGGTACTTATCTTGCCAAGCATCCAATGGTTTTTAAAACTCCTAAGCTGAGCATAAAATTGCTCGGCTTTGGACTGCTGTTTATTTTAATAGCGCTGTTAGGAAATGAAATTGAAGTCTTTACTTATCACAAAAGTAGTCTTTGGACCACAAGTCCAAATTTAATTTTTTACAGAATGGGCATAGTTCTTATTTTAAATTCCGTGCTTTCGTTTATTACAATTAAAATTGATACTATCCCTCGAATATTTATTTTAATTGGAAGAAATACTTTGCTAATTTATATTGTACACTTAGTAATTTTGTTTGGCAGCGCATGGAACCCAGGTTTGGATACTTTTTATGATAAAAGCCTTGGAGTGTGGAATACAGTTGGAACGGCAATATTGATGATAATTACAATGACCTTGATGGTGGTTGTCATCCATTATTTTAAAATTAGGAACAAAGAAGTAGTAACTTAAAACTAATAACAAAACGAAATTATTTTTCTTTTAAATAATATGAGAAAATCATTATCTACAAATCCCGCAGCAAGCGAAGAAGAGAAACAATTTGAGCAGTCTCTGCGCCCGTTGCGGTTATCTGATTTTGTCGGTCAAAATAAAATTACTGATAATCTTAACGTGTTTATTTCAGCCGCATGTAAAAGAGGCGAAGCGCTGGACCATGTTCTTCTTACAGGTCCTCCGGGATTAGGAAAAACGACATTAGCCCATATTATCGCGCATGAACTCGGTGTTAAATTGAAGATAACTTCTGGACCGGTTTTGGAAAAGCCTGGCGATCTTGCGGGGCTTTTAACAACGCTCGAAGAAAAATCAATTCTATTTATAGATGAAATTCACCGCCTTAGTCCTGTCGTTGAAGAATATCTTTATTCTGCAATGGAAGATTATAAACTTGATATAATGATCGACAGCGGACCAAATGCAAGATCGGTACAGATTAGTCTTCCAAAGTATACACTGGTAGGCGCAACAACAAGAGCCGGGATGCTTACCTCACCATTACGTGATAGATTTGGAATTAAATTCCGCCTGGATTATTACGAAGCTGAAACCTTGAATAAAATTGTTTTGCGCTCCGCACAAATTCTTGATCTTAAAATAAAAGAAGATGCCTCTTTTGAGATTGCAAAGCGTTCACGCGGAACTCCGAGAATTGCAAACAGACTTTTGAGAAGAACCCGCGACTTTGCTGACTTTGAAGATAAAAAAAATATTGATATTGATATTTCAAAAAAAGCTTTAACCGCCCTGGAAGTTGATGAATACGGTCTCGATGAAATGGACAAAGATATTATTCTTGCTATTATCGAAAAATATAAAGGCGGTCCGGTTGGCTTAGGAACACTTGCCGTAGCCGTCAATGAAGATCCGGGTACAATTGAAGAAGTGTATGAGCCGTTTTTAATTCAGCAGGGCTTCATCCAAAGAACGCCGCGCGGAAGAGAAGCTACGGAGCTTGCTTACAAGCGCTTTAATAAAAATAAATTTGATTCGGAAAAATCACGATCCTTGTTTGACTGAAAGATTTTAATTGTCAATTCTCAATAAATTAATAACTAAAATTTAATATAAGAATAAGTTTTTTATTTGTGCCGCTTATCTTGAATTAGCATATTTGCTGTCGGAAAAATTTTATGAAAATATTAAAATATCTTTTTTATCTTTTGCCGCTGATAGTTTTTGTCTTAGCAATTACCGTAAGGCAATTAAACGAAGGTGCTCTCGGAACAAAACTAAATCCGATAAAAATTTATTTTACTCCTTCTGTTGATGCTAATCGAATTTCGTTTAATGCAAAGTCACTTACCGATTTTTTGCATAATGAAACCGGCTGGTATTTTATTACTGCGGTACCGGCAAGCTACATCGCCGTTGTAGAAGCCTTTGGAACAGATAAATGCGATATTGCAGCTATAAATACTTTTTCATATTTAATGGCTAATGCAAAATACGGCGCTCAGGCAAAATTAAGAGTTGTACGCGAAGGGAATGAAACAACGTACAAAGGTCAAATTATTACAAGATATGATTCCGGAATTAATACTATAGCTGACATTAATGGTAGGTCGATGGCTTACGTCGATCCTTCTTCTACATCAGGATATCTTCTTCCGAAAGCCTTGTTAGACAGCAAGGGCATTCATCCAAGCGAGACTGTTTTTGCAATGAGGCACGACAATGTGGTTACCATGGTTTACCAGCGTCAGGTTGATGCTGGGGCAACTTATTACTCGCCGCCGGATTCTATCACTGGAGAAGTGATGGATGCCCGCGGCAGAGTGTTAAAGCAATTCCCGGACGTTGTAAAAAAAGTGAAGATCATAGGTTTTACTCAGGACATTCCGAACGATCCATGGGTGTTTAGAAAAAATATGAACGAAGATATGAAAGAAAAAATAATAAAAGCTATTTTAGATTTTGCTGCAACTAAAGAAGGGAAGCAGGCTTTGTTTGATATCTACGATATTACCGGTCTTGTCCGCACAAAAGACAGCGACTATGACGGCATTCGGAAGTTGTTAGAGCAGCAGCATATTTCATTTGAAAAATTGGTGAAGTAATGATTTTAGAAATTCAGAATCTGCATAAAGTTTATAATAACGGAACACATGCTCTCAAAGGCGTCAGTTTCAGCGTTAAAGAAGGAGAATTTCTTGTTGTCATCGGTTTGAGCGGATCAGGTAAATCAACTTTACTTCGCTCGATTAACCGTTTAATTGAACCAACATCAGGGACAGTTCGTTTTCTCGGGAAAGATATTACTCACATTAAAGGTGAAGAATTAAGAAAGATTAAATCTCAAATTGGAATGGTCTTTCAGCAATTTAATTTGATAAAAAGGCGGTCGGTTCTTTCCAATGTTATAAATGGAAAGCTGGGCTCTCTCGGAACTTTTAATTCTATTATTGAAAAGTATTCAGATGAAGTTTATAAAGAAGCATATAACTGTCTCGATATTGTTGGTATTGGAGACAAAGCAAAAGTTAGATCTGATTCGCTTAGCGGAGGGCAGCAGCAGCGAGTAGCAATTGCGAGAAGCTTGATGCAGAATCCTAAATTACTGCTTGCTGATGAGCCGGTTGCTTCGCTTGATCCGGCGACGTCAAATTCAATCATGCAGTACTTTGAAAGAATAAATAAAGATTTCGGAACTACGGTAATTTGCAACTTACATTTTCTAAGCCTCGTTAGAAGATACGCAACAAGAGTTATTGCTCTTAAAGCCGGAGAGATTATTTATGAAGGTGCGCCGTCCGACATAAATGAAGCCTGGTTCAAAACAATTTATGGAGAAGAAGCAGAAGAGGTTGAAATAAGATGATTAATAATTCGGAAGTCGATTTATTTCCTCAAAAAATAATCTCGGATAAAAAAAAGAAAAGCGATAAATTAAACCTTGTCAAGGCTGTCCTGCTCGACATCTTTTTTGTATTTTATTCAATCGTGGTTGTGCAGCGAGCGATATATTTAAAATACATTCTTGAGATCCGTGATCTTCCTTTTTCATGGAATCAAATTTTTATTCTTTTTGTTGCTAGCATTTTTATTGGAACGGCGTGGGCTCTTTCAAGAACTTCGCTTTCATGCAAACTTTTTGGAATAGCAAAAGATAATAAGACAACTAAATGGACAGTAGAAATATTTGCGTGGTTCCTTTTCGATATTACTTTTATTGCTGGATGGATAGTTACAAAAATTTCTATCGTTAGTATTTTTAGTGGCGAGGGTTTAGCGGGCGCTGAAAGGCTTTTCGGCGCAATGTTCCGACCAGAGTTCGGAATATTTGATGACGCTCTTTTTGCGATGATTGAAACTATTTATATAGCATTAATTGCTACTCTTATTTCAATTCCTCCGACTTTAATTCTAAGTTTTTTTACTGCAAGAAATTTGATGAAAGATAATAAAATATCTTTTACAATTTATTATGTACTTAGAATAATTTTAAATTTTATCCGTTCGATAGAACCTCTTATTTGGGCAATAATTTTTTCTGTTTGGGTTGGGATTGGACCATTTGCAGGAATGATTGCGCTGCTCGTCCATACTATTGCTTCAAATGCAAAATTATATTCGGAGGCGATAGAAGGCATTGAAGAAGGTCCGGTTGAAGCAATATCAGCTACTGGAGCAAATAAAATTCAAATTGTGTGGCACGCAGTTGTACCGCAGATAATATTGCCGTTTCTCTCATTTACAATTTATAGATGGGACATAAACGTTAGAATGGCGACGATCATCGGGTTAGTAGGCGGCGGCGGCATCGGAACAATGTTAATGCAATATCAAGGGCTTGCTCGCTGGCATGAAGTCGGTTTGATAATTTTAATGATTGCGTTTGTTGTTTGGATAATGGATTATATTAGTGCAAAGATTCGTGAAGCAATATATTGACCTAATGTGAGTTTGATTTAAATGAATGATATAAAAGTCAAAGTAAATAATCTAAATTTATTTTACAGCGGCAAGCAGGCGCTCAAAAATATTTCTTTGGAAATGGAGACAAACAGAGTTACGGCTTTAATAGGGCCTTCCGGCTGCGGAAAATCCACTTTCATAAGAACGTTAAACCGGATGAATGAATTAATACGAGGAGTAAAAATTAGAGGCGAAGTTAAAATTGACGGTCAGAATATTTATGATTCAAGCGTTGATGTTGTTAGTCTTCGTAAAAAGATAGGAATGGTTTTTCAAAAAGCTAATCTATTTCCGAAGAGCATTTATGATAATCTTGTCTATGGTCCAAAGATCAACGGTTTAAGAAACAAAAAAAAATTGAATGAGGTTGTGGAAAAAACTTTAAAGTATGCCGCCCTGTGGGATGAAGTAAAAGACAGGCTGAATAGCTCAGCTTTAAGTTTGTCCGGCGGACAGCAGCAGAGGCTTTGCATTGCACGTGCATTGACTATTGAACCGGAAATAATTTTAATGGATGAGCCAGCTAGCGCGCTCGATCCGATTGCAACAGCAAAAATTGAAGAATTAATTTTCGAACTGAAAAAAAATTATACAGTTGTAATTGTTACCCACAATATGCAGCAGGCAGCCCGCGTTAGCGACCAAACAGCTTTCTTTTATGTTGGCGAGTTAATTGAATTCGATAAAACCACAAAAATCTTTACCAACCCTTCTAAGAAACAGACTGAAGATTATATTTCCGGAAGATTTGGTTAATCAAACAAGGAAATAAATGGAACGTCAATTTGATATTCAGGTCGATAAGCTAAAGAAAAAAATACTTAAAATGTGCAGCCTAGTTGATGAGCAAGTTGAGTTTGCTATTAAAGCAGTCGACAATAACGATGCGGAGCTTGCCAGACTTGTGATTGACAGAGACGTGAAGGTAGATAAGTACGATATTAAGATTGAAAAAATTTGTCAAAAAATTTTCGCTCTTAATCAGCCTGTAGCAATGGACTTAAGACTAATTATGTCGGCAATAACTATCAACACGAACCTAGAGCGCATTGGAGATATAGCAGTTAATATTGCGGAAAATTTTTTGATTCTAAAATCCAAACCGGACTTCATCAGCCGCACAAAGTATTTGGAGATGGCGAAGATTGTAAAAGATATGATCCGCAATGCTATTGATTCTTTTATACAAAATGACGCCAAGCTTGCACAGAAGGTAATCCAGACCGATCCAATCATTGACAGCTACAATGTAGAGAACCATCAAATCCTTATAAATATTATGAAAGAGGACGCGAAAAATATTGAACAGGCTGTCGCTCTAATAGTAATTTCACGTCAGCTCGAAAGACTCGGCGATCACGCTACTAACATTGCCGAAGATGTCTTCTTCATTGTTGAGGCACAAATGATCAAACATAAATATGAAAAATATATTTTAGATGACTATTCTGATGATGAAGACGATGACGATGAAAAAATTACTACTAAAAGTCAGCAGTAATGCTCACCATTTCAATTAAAGATTTTCAATAATTGATAATAAAGATTCTTTTATAGATCCCTCGTTGACGGGCTGAAGAACTTGATTGATCTTCCCTGTAAATACTAGCCCCCAGCTTTGATAAATAAGGAGCGAAATAGATGACGCATGCTGAAAAATTTTCTTCTCACTAAAGTTCTTTCTTATAAATGCGCTCAAAATTTCTTCTTCATCAATAAATAAATTTTTTATCTGTTCAACTTCGTTTTCAAAATTATTTTCCTTTAAAATAACCAGGAGCGCATCATACAATAGATTATACTTCTGATTCAGCGTCACTTTGAACATAAAATATTCAGTCAATTTATTAATGGCATTTGTATCTTCTTTTGAAAAAATATTTTTTATCTCCTCCAAAAATTGCTGGCATTCCCAGGCGAGCGCAGCATAAAACAATTCATCTTTAGAATTAAAATAATGATAGATAGTTGCCTTTCCGATCCGCAAGTCTCTAGCAATTTCATCGAGCGTAGTTTTATTTATGCCGTGCCTTGCAAATCTTTTTTCAGCCATTCGTATTATCTGGAGCTTTCTTTCCTTTTCCATTAAATTCTTCTAATTTATTTTTGTTGAAAAATATTAATAAGCAGCAAGAACTGTTTCAAGGTTCCTAATAGTTCTTATCCACTTTGGAACTGCACTAGCAAAAATAGTCACAGCGCATAACATAATTAAACTTGTTACCGAAAGATTTATTATTCCTTGAATCATCGTGCCTGATCTCAAAGCTTGAGGGTAATAAATATTAGTGATATTTTCTAAACCAGCGGTTAAGGTTGTCGTAAGGACAAAAATCATCGGGACGATTGTAATCCATGAATAACGCGCTTTGCCTTTATTAATTAAATATGAAGTTCCTATTATCAGCGCAATACCGGCAAGCAGTTGATTAGCAGTACCGAACAATGGCCAGATTGTAGAAACAGTTCCGGTATAAATAAAATAACCCCAAGCGAAAACTACTAATAAGCTTGCAATAATATTCCCGGGCAGCCAATCCGTTTTAGCAAAAGGCTTGTAAAATTTTCCAAAAGATTCTTGAAGAACAAATCTTGCAATTCTTGTTCCGGCATCAACTGTGGTGAGAATAAAAAGAGCCTCAAACATGATTGCAAAGTGATACCAATACGACATCAAGCCTTTCATTCCCGGTATTGCCGAAAATATTTGAGCCATACCCACTGCAAGAGATACAGCTCCTCCTGTTCGTCCAGCAATTTTTTCTCCCACTTCGGCGGACAATGTTTTTAATGCAGAAACATTAAAACCCATTGCATGAAGCTGCGGAAGAATACTTTGGAATTTTTCAATCGGTACATTTATCTGAAAATAATCAAGCGGGAATAAACTCGAAGCAGCAATAAGAGCAAGAATGCTTACTATTCCTTCGGTAAGCATGGCACCGACTGCAATAGATTTTATATGAGCTTCGCTCATCAGCATTTTTGGGGTGGTGCCCGAGCTTACTACCGAATGGAATCCGGAAATCGCTCCGCAAGCAATTGTTATAAATAAGTAAGGAAATAAAGTGCCCGGGATTATCGGTCCGCCTCCATTAATGTAATTTGTAAATGCCGGCATTTTTAAATTTGGCGCAACTATAATAATTCCGATTGCGAGAAGCGCTATAACGCTTATTTTCATTATTGAACTTAAATAATCTCTTGGCGAAAGCAAAACCCACACCGGTAATACCGATGCCAAAAAACCGTATGAAGCTAAAAGAATAGTTAAAGTATGATGATCAAAAGTAAACCATGATGCTAAAGGAGAACCAGGAATGTCTTTGCCGAAAATTACAGATGCAGAAAGTAAAATTACACCGAAAATTGTAGCTTCAATTGTTTTTCCTTTTCTGATTTTAAACATCCAGAAACCCATAATCACTGCAATAGGAATTGTAGCTGCAATTGTAAAAGTTCCCCACGAGCTTTCCGCAAGAGAATTAACGACAACTAAACCTAAACCGGCTAAAGCAATAATTAAAATAATTAATACTGCTACGCTTGTAGTAATGCTGCTTACCTTTCCAATTTCATATTTCGCAATTTCAACGATAGACTTCCCGTCATGTCTTACTGATGCAACTAAAATTATAAGGTCATGCACTGAGCCAGCCAGAACTGCTCCAAACAACATCCACAAAAAGCCCGGGAAATATCCGAACTGCGTCGCCAACACAGGACCAACCAACGGACCAGCGCCTGCAATTGCGGCAAAATGATGCCCAAACAAAACCCATTTGTTCATAGGATAATAATTTTGTCCATCGAATAATCTTTTAGAAGGTGTCTCGTTAGCAGAATTAATAACGGCTACTTTGGCAACGATAAAGCCAAAATAAAATCTGTAAGCGATTGTGAAAAAAACAATCGCTATAAGGATCAAAGGCATAGCATTCATAAAAATTATCCCTTTAATTTTTTTGAATTATTAATATCCTAAAAATAAAACCAGTTTGAAAATTTTCCAACTGAAATAAAAAATAAGATTTTAAGAAAATTTCCAGGTATTAAATTACGAATAATTGAATAAATAATATGATTTATCTCAATTTCATAATAATTATTGAAAATTATCTTGACATTAAATTACTCGGCTCTTATCTTTGCATTAAAATTTTAATAAAATGTATAACACGACAGCAAATAGAAAAATGAACTTAATCGCTTTAACAAGAAGCGGTCGCCGTGTTGTATTAACTTATTCAAAAAATAACCTTTCTTTAGACGTTATCCTAGGGATTTCAATTATTATTAGCTTGCTAGGTATTATTATTCTAGGCTAATAGCATAGTCAATCCCAAATCATCAAACAAAATTAAAAATAAAAGATTCGGGATTGACGAAGCCCCGAAGTTTTGTCTGAAGCGATTTTTCAGAGGCATTAGTGAGATCTCGATTCGAAAATAGCGGCAATCAAAATACTTCCATAAGAAGAGTTGATAGCTATGCCGTTCTCACCACAAGTGTTGTATATCTAAAACAACATCTCACCAAAAGCTTTTTTATTAAGGCGCTTTTCGCTGATTTAAAAATATTCTTTCTAAAAGATATTTGTGAATTGATGATTAGCTGCATCTAAGTATAAGAAGTTAATAATAATTTCTTTTATTTAGATGCCTTTCAACTAAAATTAAGCTTTCTAAGCAATACTAAAATTAAATAATTTATTTATACGACATATTTTTCTTATAAAATTTTGAAAGGAAAATTATGAGGACAGTAACTCCTAAAATGACTGGTGCAGAAATATTTTTTGAATCTTTAAAAAAAGAAAAGGTAGAATATGTTTTCGGCTATCCTGGCGGAGCTGTATTAAAAATTTACGAAAAACTTTATGATGTAGACTTTCTGAAACACATTCTTGTTCGTCACGAGCAAGGTGCGACACACATGGCTGAAGGTTATGCAAAAGCTACTGGCAAGGTCGGAGTTGTGCTCGTTACATCAGGCCCGGGCGCTACAAATACTGTTACAGGCATAGCTGACGCTTATATGGATTCTGTACCAATAGTGGTTTTCACCGGACAGGTGCCGACGCATCTAATCGGTAACGATGCTTTTCAAGAAGCCGACATTGTAGGTATTACGCGTCCAATTACCAAGCATAATTTTCTTGTTCGTGATGTAAACGAACTTGCGTTAACAATTAAAAAAGCGTTTTATATTGCTTCAACCGGAAGACCCGGTCCGGTGCTTGTTGATCTTCCGAAAGATGTAATTAATTCTGTCTGCGAATTCGACTATCCTGAAAAAATTGAGCTTCGCGGATATAAACCGACTTTTCTCGGTCACCAAAACCAAATTAAAAAAGCCGCCGAAATTTTAAAGAAAGCTAAACGTCCTTTACTTTATGTCGGAGGCGGTGTAATTATGTCCAACGGCGATAGGGAACTTAGACTTTTTGCAAAAGAAAATAATTTGCCTGTAACGATGACACTCCAGGGATTAGGCGCTTTCCCGATGACCGACACGCAATCTCTCGGAATGCTTGGAATGCATGGAACTTATTGGGCAAATCAAGCTGTCAATAATTGCGACGTGCTCGTTTCGCTTGGTGCCCGTTTTGATGACCGCGTTACCGGCAAGGTTGATGCATTTGCTACTAAAGCCTACAAAATTCATGTGGATATTGATCCTACATGCATTGATAAAAATATTGTCGTAGATCTTCCAATCGTCGGAGACGTTAAACACGTACTTGCAGAACTGGCTGCGGAAATGGATGAAGCTCCGGATCTTACCGAATGGTGGCAGCAGATAAATACCTGGCGCGAAGAATGTCCGCTCCATTATGAAAAAAATGATGGAAAATTAAGATCGGAGTTTATTATAGAAAAAATTTCTGAAAAGACTAAAGGAGAAGCTGTCGTCATTACAGATGTGGGGCAGCATCAAATGTGGGTTTCACAATATTATAAATTTACTAACCCGCGTTCGCACATAACAAGCGGCGGATTAGGAACTATGGGATTTTCACTTCCCGCTTCAATAGGTGCGGCTTTTGGAATTAAAGACCGTCCGATTGTTTCGATTAGCGGAGACGGAGGCTTCCAGATGAACATTCAAGAACTGGTAACGGCTGCTTATAATAAGCTTCCTATAAAATTTATAATTCTTAATAACAGCTTTTTAGGAATGGTCAGACAGTGGCAGGAGTTATTCCACGCTGAAAAATATAGCTTTACTGATTTATCTGACAGCAACCCTAATTTTGTGAAAGTTGGAGAAGCATTCGGATTAAAATCCTTTTCTACAAACTCTCCAAACAATGTTGATGATATTTTAGAGCAGGCTTTTTCATATAACGCCGGGCCTGTATTAATTGAATTTAAAGTTGTAAAAGAAGATATGGTTTTCCCTATTATACCAGCGGGACAATCAGTAAAAGAAATAATGACTAAAAGACTTGATCCAAAGGAGATGGTGTAAATAATGAAACATACAATTTCGGTTCATGTAGAAAACCATTACGGCGCATTTAACCGTGTTGCTACTATGTTCAGCGGCAAAGGCTTTAACATTCACAGCATTTCAATTGGCGAAACTGAAGTCCCCGAAGTTTCGAGAATGACCATCGTAACTGAAGGTGAAGACAAAATTATTGAACAGGTTGTTAAACAATTAAATAGATTAATTGATACGATTAAAGTCATTGACTTAACAGGACAGTCGCGAGTTGAAAGAGAGTTAGCACTTATAACAGTTTTTTATCAGAAGGGCACCCGCGCAGAAATAACGAACATCTGCAATATATTTAGAGGGAATGTAGTTGATATAAACAATAAAACAATTACCTTGGAAGTTACCGGTCCGCCGGATAAGATCGATGCAGTAATAAATGTTCTCGCCCCTTACGGTATAAAAGAAATGGCTCGCTCAGGAACGGTTGCTTTAAAGAGAGGCGAGCAGTTAAAACAAGATAAAAAAGAAACAGTAATTTAAAAAGGAAAAATGAAATGAAAGTTTATTATGATAGTGATGCTTCGTTAGATTATTTATTAAATAAAAAAATTGCGGTGCTTGGTTTCGGAAGCCAAGGGCATGCACATGCGTTGAATTTAAAAGAGAGCGGCTGCAATGTCGTCGTCGGACTTCGCAAAGGAAGCGATAGATGGGCAAAGGCAGAAGCTGTAGGTCTAACAGTTAAAACTGTTCCCGAAGCCGCTGAATGGGGCGACGTTGTAATGGTGTTGCTGCCGGATCAAAATCAAAAAGCTGTTTATGATCAGGATATTGCTCCTCACCTCAAACCAGGAAACACTTTGGCTTTTGGTCATGGGTTCAATATTCACTACAAGCAAATTGTTCCTTCGCCGGATATTAATGTTATGATGATAGCTCCTAAAAGCCCAGGGCATCTTGTTCGCAGAACATATATTGAAGGAAGCGGCGTTCCATGTTTAATTGCTGTTCATCAGGATCCAAGCGGTGAAACCAAGCAATTGGCTCTTGCATGGGCGAAAGGAATCGGCGGTACTAAAGCCGGTGTTATAGAAACTAATTTTAAAGACGAAACCGAAACAGATTTATTTGGAGAGCAGGCTGTTCTTTGCGGCGGTTCGGCAGAATTAATTAAAGCCGGTTTTGAAACTCTTGTCAATGCGGGTTATCCTCCCGAGCTTGCTTATTTCGAATGTATGCATGAGATGAAGCTGATAGTTGATCTTTATTACGAAGGCGGACTTTCAAGAATGAATTATTCTGTCAGCGATACTGCTGAATACGGTGGAATGACAAGAGGGAGCAGATTAATAACCGATGAGACTCGTAAAGAAATGAAAAAAATATTAGGTGAAATTCAAAGCGGTCAGTTCGCAAATGAATGGTTGACAGAATATAAAAATGGTCAACCGCTGATGGAAAAATTAAGAAAAGAAAACAGGGAGCATGAAATTGAAAAAGTTGGAGGCAAGCTTAGACAAATGATGAGCTGGCTGTTCAAGAAAAATTCCAAAGAAGAGGTCGGTGTATGAATTTCAAAGTAACACTTCTTCCCGGAGATGGAATAGGACCGGAAGTAGTTAACTCTGCTATTTCGGTAATGAAAGTTGCCGGAGAAAAATTTAATGTAACATTTAAATTTAATGAGCAGCTTGTGGGCGGCTGTTCTTATGATAAAAACGGTACTCCGCTTACGGATGAAGTATTAAGCGCGTGCTATGGTTCCGACGCGGTTCTGCTTGGCGCTGTCGGCGGATATAAATGGGAATCTCTTCCGCAAAATTTAAAACCTGAAGCTGCTTTGTTAAAATTAAGGAAAGCTTTGGGACTTTATACGAACATTCGTCCTGCAAAAGTTTATTCCGCTTTGCTTTCAGCTTCTACCTTAAAGCCTGAAGTCCTGGATGGAACAGACTTTATAATATTGAGAGAACTTACCGGTGATGTCTATTTCGGTGAACCGCGCGGCTTTAATGATGAAAAAGGCTGGAACACGATGGTATATACCCGTGAAGAAGTTGAGCGTATTGCTAGATACGGTTTTGAGCTTGCACGAAAGCGAGCGAAAAAGATTACTTCTGTTGATAAGGCAAACGTTCTCGATTGTTCGCAGTTTTGGAGAAAAATTGTTCATGAGATTCATAAAGATTTTCCGGATGTCGAATTAAGCGATATGTATGTTGACAATGCGGCAATGCAGATCGTTCGTAACCCAAAACAATTTGATGTAATTCTCACACAAAATTTATTCGGAGATATTTTAAGCGATATAGCTGCGATGATTACGGGCAGCCTCGGCATGCTTCCATCTGCAAGCCTGGGAAAAAATTATGCTTTGTACGAACCCGTTCACGGAAGCGCGCCTGATATAGCAGGGCAGAGCAAAGCAAATCCTCTCGCTACAATATCTTCCATCGCGATGATGTTTGGGCTTTCGTTCCAGATGTCTAAGGCTTCGGAACTGATCGAAGCGGCAATCGACAGGACTTTAACCATGGGATATAGAACTGCTGATATTTATTCGCCTGATACTATACTTGTTTCTACTGCTCAAATGACTGAGGCAGTCATAGAAAATTTTAATCAAATATATGACGAACAGGCTTTAGGAGTTTTTACACTTTAGTAATTTCAAAATGAATTTAATCATCGAGGCAAAATATGAGTAATAGAGTTATTGTTTTTGATACAACATTAAGAGACGGCGAACAATCGCCCGGTGCTTCCTTAAATGTTTTTGAAAAATTTGAAATTGCAAGACAGTTAGTAAAGCTAAATGTAGATGTTATTGAAGCGGGATTCCCGGTCTCATCTCCTGCGCAGTTTGAAGCTGTGCAAAGAATTTCCGGAGAACTTGATGTGGTGGTAGCAGGCCTGGCGCGCGCTAAGGAAATAGATGTTAAATCCGCGTACGACGCTCTACACGAAGCGAAAAAATTTAGGATACATACGTTTTCCAGCACTTCTGATATTCATATCCTTGGGAAGTTCGGAGACGATCGCTACGGCAAGACTTTGAAAGAAAAAAGAAAAACCATTATTAAAATGTCTTATGATGCTGTCGCATATGCGAAAACTTTTACGGAAGACGTTGAATTCTCTGCTGAAGATGCCGGCAGGACTGATCTCGGCTATCTTTCTGAAGTTATTGAGGCTGCGATAGAAGCCGGCGCAACAACCGTGAATATTCCGGATACTACGGGCTATACTTTTCCATCAGAGTTTGGAGCTAAGATCGCTGAGCTTAAAAAAAGAGTAAAGAATATCGATAAAGCAATCATAAGTGTTCATTGCCATGACGATCTTGGGCTTGCTGTAGCAAATTCTTTGAGCGGAATTGAAAACGGCGCGCGTCAAGTTGAATGCACGATCAATGGTATCGGCGAACGTGCAGGAAACGCTTCTCTTGAAGAAATCGTAATGGCATTAAAAGTAAGAAAAGATCTCGTAAAATATTTTACAAAAATAAAGACTGAAGAAATATTTAATACGAGCAAAATGGTTTCTTCTTTTACTGGAATAATAGTTCAGCCGAATAAAGCGCTTGTCGGCGAAAATGCTTTTGCACATGAATCCGGGATTCATCAAGACGGCATGTTGAAGAACAGGCAGACTTATGAAATCATGACCCCTGAAAGTGTTGGCGTTAATAAAACTAAGATTGTATTGGGAAGGCATTCCGGCAGACATGGCTTGAAATCTCGTTTGAAAGAATTAGGCTACTCGATCAGTGAAAAAGAGCTTCATCAAGTTTATGATAAATTCGTAGCGCTCGCAGATAAAAAGAAAGAAGTCTTTGACGACGATTTAAGAATTATGATGGGTGATCAAGTTGTAGATAAGAAGGACGAGTTCTTCGAGCTGGAATATCTCCATGTCAGCATGGGAACTAATTCTATCCCAACGGCTACTGTAAGAATTAAATCAAAAGAAATTGTCCTGCAGGAATCAGCGACCGGCGATGGTGCAGTGGACGCTTGTTTTAATGCAATTGAGCGCGCACTTGATTTGAAGCCGCAGCTTGAATCATATAATGTCCGCTCTGTTACTTCGGGAAGACAGGCGATGGGCGAAGTGATCGTAAGGCTTCGTGAAAAAGAACATTCGTTCACAGGCAGAGGAATTTCTACAGATGTTATAGAAGCCAGCGCCAAGGCTTATATTCAAGCGCTTAATCAGCAGCAAGTTTATTTAAGGATGATTAAGGAAGAAAAATTACTTGATCATTCGTTATCCGATTTATCACAAGCAGTTTAAGGAAAAAATTTATGTCAATGACAATAACAGAAAAAATATTAGCGAAAGCATCCGGCAGAAGAAAAGTCGATCCTGGCGAAAATGTTTGGCTCGATGTGGATGTATTAATGACTCACGATGTTTGCGGACCTCCGACAATTGGAATCTGGAAACGCGAGTTCGGCAAGGATGCAAAGATCTGGAATAAGGATAAACTTGTAATTTTCCCTGATCATTATATCTTTACTAAAAATCCGCAGGCGAATAGAAACGTTGAAATCCTTCGCGAGTTCGCTAAAGAGTTTAATGTCCAAAATTATTATGATGTTGGAACGGAGCGGTATAAAGGAGTTTGTCATATTGCTCTTGCGGAAGAAGGCTATAATATTCCGGGTACTGTTTTGTTTGGTACCGACTCTCATACATGTACTTCCGGAGCGTTCGGAATGTTTTCAACCGGCGTTGGCAATACCGATGCAGCGTTCATTCTAGGCACGGGAAAAATTTGGGAGAAAATTCCGCAGTCGTTAAAATTTACTTTTGAAGGAAAGCTTCCGGCGTATCTTACTGCAAAAGATCTAATCTTAAAAGTTTTGGGCGAAATTACAACTGACGGCGGAACCTACTGCGCATTAGAATTTGACGGCGATGCAGTTTTTGATTTGTCGATGGATGAAAGAATGACGTTGACAAATATGGCTATCGAAGCAGGAGCAATGAACGGAATTATTGCTGCCGATGCAGTCACTGAGGCATACGTTAAAAGAAGGACAAATAAATCGTATGAGATTTACAACAGCGATGCAGATGCAAGCTATAAATCAAAGTTTGTTATAGATGCAAGCAAGCTTGAGCCTTCTGTCGCCAAGCCCCACAGCCCGGATAATTATGATTCTGTAAGAAATGTTAAAGGGACTAAACTTACAAAGTCTTACATCGGTTCATGTACCGGTGGGAAATTAAGCGACTTTATTTCAGCGGCAAAAATTCTGCTTGGTCAAAAAGTTAAAATTCCAACTTTCATAGTTCCCGCAAGCACTTCTGTAGCGCAGCAGCTTGACGAAGAAACAATAAGCGGAATAACATTGAAACAAATTTTTGAAAATGCCGGTTGTGCAATTGCGCAGTCTTCCTGCGCGGCTTGTCTCGGCGGACCAATGGATACTACCGGACGGGCTGTTGATGGAGAAACAATTATTTCTACTACTAATAGAAATTTCCCGGGAAGAATGGGAAGTAAGAAATCTGCTGTTTATCTAGCTTCGCCGCTGACAGTGGCCGCATCAGCAATAAATGGTGTAATTACTGATCCACGGGATTTTTTGTAGGAAACTAATTTTGAAAAAGTTATAAGAAATTTACGGAGAATTTATTTAATGGAAAAAATAATAAAAGGAAAAGCCTTCGTGCTTGGAAATAATATCGATACGGATCAGATTATTCCTGCAGAGCATTTAGTATACAGCATGACTGATCCGGAAGAAATAAAGAAGTACGGACATTTTGCTTTCTCAGGTGTGCCGGCTTCGCAGGCAGGCTTGCCTCAAGGCGGTGTACAATTTATTGAAGGCGAGAATCATATTTCTGAATTTAGTATTGTTATAGGCGGCGCAAATTTTGGCTGCGGCTCTTCAAGAGAGCATGCTCCGTTTGCTCTACAAGTAGCAGGTGTTAAAGCTATTGTTGCTGAGTCCTATGCGAGAATATTCTTTAGAAATTCTGTTGACGGAGGGTTTCTTCTTCCTTATGAAACTCCCGTTAAGTTAAATGATAAGATTAAAACCGGCGATGAACTTGAAATAGAAGTCGCCTCAAATATCTTAAAAAATGTAACGACCGGCGAATCATTCAATCTTAGAGCGCTTGGCGATATTCTTCCAATAATTGAAGCGGGAGATATATTTAAGTATGCGAGACAATCAGGCATGCTAGCGTAATTATTATTTAATTTATTATTAATAATCGGAACAGCCATGAACCATCAAATAGAAATTTTTGATACGACACTTAGAGACGGAACGCAAGGTGAAGCGATCAATCTTTCAGTACAGGATAAAATTTTAATAGCGCAGCATCTCGATGAGTTCGGAATTGATATTATTGAAGGAGGCTGGCCCGGCAGCAATCCGCGCGATGAGGAATTTTTCCAGAGGGTTAAAAGCCTTCACTTAAAAAATGCGAAGGTATGCGCGTTCGGCTCAACAGCCCGCTCGTTAGCAGGAATTAATACTGACCTAAATTTACAGGCGTTGATTAAGGCTGAAACTGAAGTTGTTTCCATATTCGGTAAGACGTGGAAACTGCATTCACAAAAAGGATTGGGTATTACAGAAGATGAAAATGCGGAACTGATTTTTAAATCGGTTGAGTTTCTTAAAAAGCACGGTAAAAAAGTTGTTTACGATGCGGAGCATTTTTTCGACGGTTATAAAGACGATAAAGATTTCGCAATAAAGATGATTAGAGCCGCCGAAGCTGCCGGAGCAGATGTCATAGTTCTTTGCGATACAAACGGCGGCACTTTAACGAATGAGGTATTTAATATTGTATCATGGATAAAAAGCCAGATGAAATCATCAATCGGAATTCACACACATAATGATTCGGAACTTGCTGTTGCAAATTCATTAGCGGCTATTGAAGCGGGCGCTGTTCATGTTCAAGGTACGATAAATGGTGTCGGCGAGAGGTGCGGCAACGCGAATCTTTGTAGTATTATTCCAAACATTATTTTGAAGCTGAAGAAAGAAACTGTTTCCCAAATCAATCTTGAACACTTGACTTCACTTTCAAATTATGTTTATGAACTTATGAATCTGGCGCCGAATTCCCGGATGGCTTTTGTCGGCAAATCCGCATTTGCGCACAAAGGCGGAATACACGTCAGCGCCGTGCTAAAGGACAGCAAAATGTATGAACACATTGAACCAAAAATAGTCGGCAACAGCCAGCGTGTTTTAGTTTCAGATTTGTCAGGTCAAAGCAACATTCATTATAAAGCCAAAGAACTTGGGATTGATCTTTCAGATAAAAAAGAGTTAAGCAAAAAGTTAGTAAGCTATATTAAAGATTTAGAATACAACGGATTTCAATTTGACGGAGCTGAAGCGTCGTTTGAACTGCTGCTTCGCTCCGAGCTTAATGAATTCACGCCGTTCTTTGATGTCCTTGATTCGAAGGTTAATGTTTTTTATGATAATCAAGGAAAATCAAAAGCGGAAGCCGTTCTCAAAATAAAAGTAGACGGAGAAATTGAACATACAGCCTCCGATGGTGATGGTCCTGTTAATGCGCTGGACAATGCTTTGAGAAAAGCTTTGCTGAGATTTTATCCCGACATTGCATTAATAAAGCTTGTTGATTATAAAGTAAGAGTGCTTAACGAAAAAGAAGGTACCGCCGCCAAGGTAAGAGTAATAATTGAGTCGAGCGACGGCACTGAAACCTGGAGCACTGTCGGTGTTTCTGAAGATATTATTGAGGCAAGTTTTCAGGCTTTAAGCGATAGTATAAATTATAAGCTTTTTAAATTTCAAACGGCAAAAGCTAAATTAACGGCGTGATTTAATTTTATATATAAGATGAAGATCGGACTAGTTCAATATAATCCTGCCTGGGAAAACAAAGAAGAAAATAAGATAAAAATTTATTCTCTTCTTGGAGATATGAAAGCAAATGCCGATCTCTTAATTTTCCCGGAGATGACGTTAACCGGCTTTACAATGCAAGCCGGGAAATATTCTGAACCAATAGAAGGCGATTCGTATAAGTTTTTTTCCGGCGCCGCTGTAAAGTATAATTCCCATTTAATGTTCGGCATGATAGAATCATCAGGCGGGCATTATTTTAACACGTTGGTTCATGTTGATTCTAACGGCGGATTTGTAAATAAGTACAGAAAGATTCATCCGTTCGGTTATTTGTCGGAAGATAAACATTATACAAAAGGCGAACTGCCGGTAGCAACAGAAATTAATGGCTGGAATGTCGGCTTGTCAATCTGTTATGATCTTCGATTTCCCGAACTGTATAGATACTACGGAAAGTCTAAAGCTGAATTAATAATTGTTGCCGCCAACTGGCCCGACACAAGAATTGAGCATTGGAAAATTCTTCTCAAGGCGCGCGCTATAGAAAACCAGTGCTTTGTAGCCGGTGTTAATAGAGTTGGTACCGATCCAAAACTTTTTTATCCGGGTTTCAGCATGGTTATAAGCCCGATGGGTAAAGAAATTATTTCCTCTAACGATGAGGGAATTTTTCTTTGCGATATTGAGAAGCAAGAGACTGATGAGGTAAGGAGCAAGCTGCCTTTTCTCAAAGATATTACAATGATTTAATTAATAAAAATTTTGTAACGTGAGATTATTTTTATCCTTAATTAAGGAGACTTATTCAGATGAACGATAATACAAATATGAACGATGAAACTAATCTAAATATAAATTCTTACTTTCCATCTCAGCAGGGAATGTACGAACCTCGCTGGGAGCACGACGCCTGCGGTATGGGATTCGTTGCGGATGTCAGAGGCAAGAAGTCGCGTCATATAATCGAGAAGGGAATAGAAGTCTTAAATAATCTCGAACACAGAGGTGCAGTCGGCGCAGATCCATTTACAGGCGACGGTGCTGGAATTTTAATTCAGATGCCGGATGAGTTTATGCGCAGAGCTGCAGCAGAAAAAAATATTACTCTTCCTAAAGAAGGAAAATACGGCGTTGGCGTAATGTTTCTGCCTCAGAATCCGATTCTAAGAAAATCTGTGGAAAATATCGTCGAGAAAATTGTAATCGACGAGGATCAAATTTTTCTCGGCTGGAGAGATGTGCCTGTCGATCCTAATGTACCGGGTGAAGGAGCAAGGGCAACACAGCCTTTTATTAGACAATGTTTCGTGGGAGCAGATAAGCATCTCAAAACCCAAGAAGAATTTGAAAGGAAACTTTATTTAATTCGGAGAATTATTGATCATAGAATCAGAACGGAATTAAAATGCGATAGAAGCAAATACTATGTTCCGTCCTTTTCAAGCAAGGTGCTGATCTATAAAGGAATGCTTCTCGCTCCCCAGATGACGGCATTTTACAAAGACCTCTTAGCCGAGGATATGAAGTCAGCAATGGCAATGATTCACATGCGTTTTTCTACAAATACATTTCCGACATGGGACCTTGCTCATCCTTTCAGAATGATTGCGCATAACGGAGAAATTAATACGCTACAGGGAAATAAGAATTGGATGAAAGCACGCGAAGCTGTAATGGAATCTCCGTATTACGGTAGAGATCTAAAAAGAATGCTTCCGATAATTATGGATGGACAAAGCGACTCCGCAACTTTTGATACTGTGCTCGAACTCCTTGTAATGAGCGGCAGAAGTCTTCCTCATGCTATGATGATGATGATTCCTGAAGCCTGGTCAAAAAATGATCTTATGGATCCGGATAGAAAAGCTTTTTATGAATTCCACGCTACGATGATGGAACCGTGGGATGGACCTGCTGCTGTAGTATTTACGGACGGCAATGTCATCGGTGCGACGCTTGATAGAAATGGTTTGCGTCCCGCAAGATATACAATAACAAAAGACAACTTAGTAATTCTAACTTCGGAAGCAGGAACATTAGATGTTGATCCGGAAAATGTTTTGTCAAAAGGAAAACTTCAGCCGGGAAGAATGTTTTTACTTGATCTGAAGCAGGGAAAAATTCTCGACGATGAAGAAGTGAAAAAAGAAATTGTAACCCGCAAACCGTATCGTCAGTGGATTACAGAAAATATGCTGAAGATGAATCATCTTCCCACTCCGAACCAAATTTCAAATGCGAACCCTGAAACATTAGTCAGCAGGCAAAGAATTTTCGGCTACACAAAAGAAGATGTAAACAACATAATTATTCCAATGGCTTCTAAAGGCGAAGAAGCTGTTGGTTCAATGGGAACTGACGCCGCATTAGCAGTCCTATCGGACCGTCCGCAGGTTTTATTTAGATATTTTAAACAAATGTTTGCTCAGGTAACAAATCCTCCCATTGATCCGATTAGAGAAGAATTGGTAATGGAACTGACGACTTACATTGGTCCTGAACAAAATCTACTTGACGAAACCCCTAAACATGCGCATCGCCTTGAACTTGAACATCCTCTTCTTTCAAATTCGCAGCTTGAAAAAATTAGACACATTACAAGAGGACACTATAAAGCTATAACTATATCGCTTCTGTTCGATCCGGGTATAAGACATGACATGCGTGAAAGGCTGGATCAAATTTGCAACGAATCTGTTGAAGCTGTTAAATCAGGAGTCTCATTAATAATTTTATCAGACAAAGGTGTTGATGATAAACATGCCGCGATACCAAGCCTTCTGGCAGTTTCCGGTGTACATCAATTTTTAATAAGAGCGGGTTTAAGAACAAAGACTGGATTAATAATAGAAAGCGGCGAGCCGAGAGAAGTTTCACACTTCGCATTATTGTGCGGCTACGGAGCCAATGCAATCAATCCTTATCTTGCTTATGAAACTTTAGCCGATCTGTGCAAAAATAGTTTCCTTCAAGTTGATTATAAGACAGCTAAGAAAAATTTTGTAAAAGCTGTAAGCAAAGGTCTGTTTAAAATATTCAGCAAGATGGGGATAAGTACATTGCAGTCTTATTGCGGCGCTCAAATATTTGAAGCAATAGGTCTTGATACAGAAATTGTAAATAATTATTTCACTGGAACTGCTACACGCATTGAAGGATTAAGCCTGGAAATGCTGGAAGAGGAAACCGTAGCGAGACATCAAAATTCATTTAGCTCTCTTAATAGAACAAATTCACTTGATGCCGGCGGCTTATACAGCTATAGAAGGGACGGAGAAAAACATTTATGGAATCCTTTAACGATCTCAAAGCTCCAGCAAAGCACAAGGAACAATGATTATAAAACTTTTAAAGAATATACGCAGTTAATAAACGATCAAAGCAAAGAGAGAGTTACACTGAGAAGTTTATTCAACCTTGATACAAACGGAGAGCAAGTTCCTCTGGAAGAAGTTGAACCCGCTTCGGAAATTGTAAAAAGATTTGCTACCGGTGCGATGAGCTATGGTTCTATTTCCTGGGAAGCGCACACATCTCTTGCAATTGCGATGAACAGGATCGGCGGTAAATCAAACACAGGTGAAGGCGGCGAATCTGAAGAAAGATATATACAGCTTCCTAACGGCGACAGCCTGCGTTCGGCTATTAAACAAGTTGCTTCCGGAAGATTCGGAGTGACAGCACATTACCTGGTTAATGCAGATGAACTGCAAATAAAGATGGCGCAGGGTGCGAAGCCCGGAGAAGGCGGACAGCTTCCCGGATTTAAAGTCGATAAAATAATTGCGAAGGTAAGACACAGCACTCCTGGCGTTACTTTAATAAGCCCGCCGCCTCATCACGATATTTATTCCATCGAAGATTTGAAACAACTAATTTTTGATCTGAAAAATATTAATCCGAAAGCCCGGGTTAGCGTGAAGTTAGTTTCTGAAGTAGGAGTTGGCACAATCGCCGCCGGAGTTGCAAAGGCTCATGCAGATCATATTTTAATTAGCGGTCATGACGGCGGAACCGGAGCAAGCCCGGTAACATCAATCCAATATGCCGGCTCGCCCTGGGAATTAGGCTTGAGCGAAACTCATCAGACCTTAGTTCTTAACGGATTGAGAGACCGGGTTTACGTCGCGGTTGACGGTCAAATGAAAACCGGAAGAGATGTTGTAATCGCCGCTCTGCTCGGTGCTGAAGAATTTGGATTTGCCACTGCGCCGTTAGTAACGCAGGGATGCATTATGATGCGCAAATGTCATCTCAACACTTGCCCTGTAGGTGTTGCAACACAGGACCCGGAATTAAGAAAGAAGTTTACGGGCAAGCCTGAATATGTTGTAAACTTTATGTTTTACATTGCCGAAGAAGTCCGTGAGCTGATGGCACAGTTGGGCTTTAGGAATTTCAATGATATGATCGGTCAGACCGACAAGATAATTCCAAAGAGATTGAACAATCATTGGAAGGCGCGCGGTATTGATATGAGCAAGCCGTTATTCAAACCAACTCCGTTATATAATACCGATCTTCATAGAACTCGCGATCAAAATCATGCGCTGGAAGAACAACTGGACCATGAATTAATAAAGCAAGCTCAGCCTGCAATTGAAAATGGAATCCCGGTAAAAATAGAAATGCCGGTTAGAAATATTAATAGAACTGTCGGTACAATGCTTTCAGGCGAGATAGCCAAGCGTTATGGTCATGTAGGGCTGCCTGATGGAACTATAAAAATATTTATGAGCGGAACAGCAGGACAAAGTTTCGGAACTTTTTTAGCGCATGGAATTGAACTTCATCTCACCGGTGAGTCAAACGACTATACAGGCAAAGGACTATCGGGAGGAAGATTAATAGTAAAGACACCTCCGTCTGCAACATACGACGCTGCCGAGAATATTATAATCGGTAACACATGTCTTTATGGAGCTACAAGCGGAGAAATGTTTATCAATGGAGTTGCCGGCGAGAGATTTGCGGTGCGTAATTCAGGCGCAAAGACTGTAATAGAAGGCGTAGGTGATCATGGATGCGAGTATATGACCGGAGGAACTGTAGTAATCCTTGGAAAGACCGGAAGAAATTTTGCGGCGGGTATGTCAGGCGGCGTTGCTTACGTCTGGGATCCGAAACATGAATTCAATAAATACATTAACCAGTCGCTTGTTGAAATGGAATATTTAGTTAATGATGAAGACGTGGATGAAGTTTACGATCTTGTCAGAAGACATTATGAATATACCGGTTCAAAGAGGGCAGAACATATTATAAATAATTGGGACGATGAAGTTGAAAATTTCTGGAAGGTAATTCCCGAAGAATACAAGAAAGCGTTAGCCAAGTTAAAAGAAGATGAGAAAAAAACATCGTCTGATCTTCAAGAGTATAAGGAGGTTGTCAATGGGTAAGTCGACAGGTTTCAAAGAATTTAAAAGAGAAACTCCTAAAAAAGATCCTGTTTCTGACAGAGTAAAACATTATAAAGAATTTGAGCATTCATTTAAGGATGAGCAGGCTACGACTCAAGCATCCCGCTGTATGGACTGCGGAATTCCATTCTGCCACGGCGATACCGGCTGTCCGGTTCAAAACTATATTCCCGAGTGGAATGATTTGATTTATAAAGGACACTGGAAAGAAGCTCTTGATAATCTTCATTCAACGAATAATTTCCCGGAGTTCACAAGCAGGCTTTGTCCCGCACCGTGCGAGTCCGCTTGCACTTTAGGTATTAATGAATTGCCGGTTACAATAAAATCAATTGAACGAAGCATCATTGATAAAGGTTTTAAGGAAGGCTGGATTCAACCGCTTCCGCCAAAAGAACTAACAGGAAAGACTGTAGCTGTAGTCGGCTCAGGACCTTCTGGGCTGGCGGCGGCTCAGCAATTAGCAAGAGCAGGACATTCCGTAACTGTGTTTGAGAAAAACGATAGGATCGGCGGGTTATTGAGATATGGTATTCCGGATTTTAAATTAGAAAAATGGGTAATCGACCGACGCCTTGAGCAAATGTCTGCAGAAGGAGTTGTCTTTAAAACCAATGTGCATGTAGGTGTAGATATTTCTGCCAAAGAATTAGTTGAAAATTTTGACGCGGTAGTTTTAGCAGGCGGTTCAGAGAAGCCAAGAGATATTGCTATCCCCGGCAGAGAATTAAAGGGAATTTATTTTGCGATGGAATTTCTTCCGCTGCAGAACAAAGTAAATGCCGGTGACGGTGTAGAAGATCAAATTGTAGCAGCAGGGAAAGACGTTGTAATTATCGGAGGCGGCGATACCGGCTCGGACTGTGTGGGCACATCAAACAGGCAGGGAGCAAAGTCGGTAACTCAATTAGAAGTTCTTCCAATGCCTCCTCTGGAAAGAGCAAAGAGTACGCCCTGGCCTTATTGGCCTTTGATGCTAAGAACGTCTTCGAGCCATGAAGAAGGCGCAGAAAGAAAATTCAGTGTTAATACAAAGCAGTTCATCGGCAATGGCAGCGGCGAGGTAAAATCATTGTTATGCAATGAAGTGAAGTTCGAAGACGGAAAACTAGTAGATGTTCCCGGCAGTGAGTTTGAAATCCCTGCTGACTTAGTTTTGATCGCAGCAGGATTTTTGCATCCCGTACATCAAGGTATGCTTGATCAGTTGAAGGAAGAAGGACTTGAACTTGATACGCGCGGAAATGTAAAAGCTGTTTTTGGAGATGATGATAATGCGCATACAACTTCTCTGGGAAAAGTTTTTGCATGCGGTGATATGCGACGCGGGCAATCGCTTATAGTTTGGGCAATAGCAGAAGGCAGAAAGTGTGCTGCGTCTGTTCATAAAGCTCTTACGGAAATCGTTTCTGAAGAAGCCGCTTAGGTTGATGAAATAAATCATTTTGGACGGTTAAATAAGCTTTAGCGAGCTTAACAAAGCATTCTGAAGACTTAACAAAGCATTCTGAAGACTTAACAAAGCTTTCTGAAGAGCTAACAAAGCTTTCTGAAGGGCTAACAAAGCATTCTGAAGACTTAACAAAGCATTCTGAAGACTTAGCAAAGCATTCTGAAGACTTAGCAAAGCTTTCTGAAGAGCTAACAAAGCTTTCTGAAGACTTAACAAAGCTTTCCGAAGACTTAACAAAGCTTTCTGAAGACTTAACAAAGCTTTCTGAAGACTTAACAAAGCTTTCCGAAGACTTAACAAAGCTTTCTGAAGACTTAGCAAAGCTTTTTAAACACTTCTTAGATGTTCATTGATCACACACTTAGTTCTAAAAAATATATTATTTGGCTGAAAACGCATATTCCATATTGCGCTCATGTTTTGAATATAAGCAAAAGCAATTAATCTTTATCAATCTTGTAAAACCCGCTTACAGATATAAATGATAAATGCTTGTTTGTCTCCATTTGCCTGGTTCTATTTCTACATTACGAGTGGCTAACAGAATTGCGCCAATCGACTCTATAGTTTTAACAGAAGGAATGTTTCCGGGGGCGCAAGTAATAACAACCGGTTGGATACCTAATTTACGTATAAGAGGGAAAAGAAGTCTGCAGCTTCGTGCGGCGTATTTATGACCGCGATATTCTTCAAATACTTCATAGCCAATATGCCCGCCGTACATTTTTAGTTTTTCAGTCAAGCCCACGCGAAGATCAACTGTTCCCATTACAGCTTTGCTCATTGCGTGAATCATTTCAAATTTATATGCAGGCACATAACCAGTTTCGGAATTATATGGGCGAGTTTCTTTTACGCGCAATTCAAGATCGTAGTCTTTCAAGATGCCGGCTTCGATGAATTGAAAATTTTCAAATGAGTATTGTATGTCCTGCATTTCGATATCTCGCGCTAATCTTGGTTAAAAAAATCTTACGTTTCTTTTGTTAAGGTTTAGACCACTACATTTTTATTGAAAATAAAAAATCGAACTTCTCTTCTTCCCTTTAAAAAAATTTTATATTAATAATAATAATTGATGATCAACTCGTGTTAATAAAATAACTTTTTATATATTTGTAAAAAAGTAATATACAGTAATTATTTTCAAAATGTTGTACAAGTTAAAGTTTCTAAAGGTTAATCTTCGAATTTTTGTTCGCAAAGTAATTTCTCTAATCTACTCTAAAGTTGAACTCAGAACTTTCGTTATATTAGCAAGCCTTGTGGTTGGCGTGTTATCCGGGCTTGCTTCAGCTCTGCTTAAGAACATGGTCCATTTTTTAGAAGTTGAGCCGAAATATTATTTCCATTTATGGGGCATAGGTTTTTTGCTGCCTTTTACTCCACTCATTGGAATTATTTTATCCGTTCTTGTAGTGAATTTATTCTTCAACGGGAAAATAAGCAAAGGTATTTCCAACGTAATATATATAATAATGAGAAAGGCTTCCGCTATTCCGAAAGTAGATATGATTTCGCATTTTATTACAAGCGGAATTTCTGTCGGGTTAGGAGGATCAGCGGGACTGGAAGCTCCTATCGTAGTTACAGGCGCAGCATTCGGCTCAAACATAGCACGGGAATTAAAATTTAATTATAAGACGCGAACGCTTCTATTAGCATGCGGATCAGCTGCAGGTATATCGGCTATTTTCAACAGCCCTGTCGGCGGGGTTATCTTTGCTATAGAAGTTTTATTGCCCGAATTTTCAATCCCTGCATTTATACCGCTGTTAATATCTTCTGCTTCAGCAGCAGTTGTTTCAAGATTTTTGTACAGCGGACAATTGTTCTTTTTAGTTACTCATGGATGGGACCTAAACGCAATTCCGTTTTATATTATTTTAGGGATATTATCAGGTATCATTTCGCTGTACAATATTAAAGCAACTTTTTTCATAGAAGAATATTTTGAAAAAATAAAGAAGCCTTATACACGAGCCATAATTGGCGGTACTCTTCTTTGCGTTCTAATTTTCCTATTTCCTTCGCTGTACGGCGAAGGATATATTACTGTAATGAATCTGCTTGCCGGTCATTATGAAAATATAATTCCATATAGTTTTTTATTAAGCTTTTTTGATAAAAATCTTCTTCTGATTTTAGTAGCATTCTTTATAATTATTACTAAAGTCTTTGCAACTTCACTTACTATTTCTTCCGGCGGCAATGGAGGAATTATTGCTCCCGCATTATTTATAGGAGCTATTGTAGGATTCTTTCTTGCTGTTCTGATGAAATACCTGGGGATTTCAAATCTTAACTATGCAAATTTTATAGTTGTAGGTATGGCTGGCGTTTTAGCAGGTACTTTGCATGCTCCTTTAACCGGAATATTTTTAATTGCCGAAGTAACAGGCGGATACATTCTTGTAGTGCCATTAATGATCGTTACAGCTCTCTCGTTTTTTATTTCAAGGCATTATCATCCGCACTCTATTTACACGGCTCCGCTAATTGAGCGAGGCATAAAATTTAGGTCTGAAAAAGAAAAATATTATATCCAGCAGATTAGTATAAGGGATATAATTGAAAATGATTTTCTTATTCTAAATCCTAACATGACCTTAGGCGAAATTGTAAAAGACATTACACAATCGCATCGAAATTTATTCCCGGTGCTGGACGATAATAAAAACATTGTTGGCATAATAACGCTTGATAATATAAGAGAGATAATGCTAAACTCAGATGTTTATGATATAATTTTAGCTTATGAAATTATGGATAGAAATTTTCACTCTATCGACTTAAACGCGGACATCAATACAGCGCTTGAAATATTTGAAGCTCACGACGTTTGGAATCTTGTAGTAACTGATAATGGCAAGTATTGCGGCTTCATTTCAAAGTCGAATATCTTTAATAGATATCTTACATCGATAGTAAAGCAGGGAGAAGAGATATAGATACTCTGTTCCTCCTTGCGTTTATACCGCTATAATTTGCCGCCTTCTTTTTCAACTACAATAGGATTAGCCGAAGGTTCCTTTTTATAATAATGAACTTGAGCATTCCTTAAGAATATTAATCCGTATATTGCTGCTGCAATTGCAGCAAGACCGCTAACTGTTAAGCCCCAGCGAGGATTTGCATGTTCGCCAATCCAGCCGACTATTGGACCGCCTATCGGTGTCGATCCTAAAAACGCAACAGACCAAAGTGAAATTACTCTGCTGCGCATAGTTGGCGCGCTTTCTAATTGAAGCAAAGTTTCACCCATCGAAGTAAATCTTATCGAGAAAAAGCCGACAACTACCATAGCCATAATCGCAATATGAAGGCTTGGAGATACCGCTACAAAAACTACCGCAGAGCCAAATGCAAAGATTGTTTTGATCATACTTTTGGGCAGCACGTTTTTACTGCTTGCCGCAGCAAGCCCGCCAAGGACAGCTCCAATTCCCATGGCTGAATTCAACAAAGCAAATCCGGCGGCATTGCTGAAAAAAGTATACTTTGCAAGTAAGGGCAAGTTAACCTGAAACTCATAAGTAAGCGTTCCGATAATTGCCATCATAATTAATAAATTCCTGAGGAAAGGAGTATTGCGGACGTATTTAAATCCTTCTCGCAGCTGACCCTTGGATTTCTTAATTGGCTCTGTTGTATGAAGTTCTTTAGCATTCATCAAGAAAAGACAAATGAGTACAGCAATAAATGAAAAGGCATTTAGATAAAAGCAAGATGCAAGTCCGGCGCCCGCGATAATAGCGCCGGCTATTGCCGGACCTATAATTCTGCTTAAGTTAAAAACTGTAGAAAACAAAGTCACAGCATTTCCTAATTCTTTTTTACCAACCATTTCCATAACAAATGTTCTGCGAGTCGGATTATCAACGGCATTAAAAAGCCCTGCCACTGCGGCTAAAATATATATCATCCAAAGTTGTATTGTATTAGTTGAAATCAGTACAGCAAGTATCAAAGCTTGTAAGCCGGCGCCTGATTGAGTAATAAAAAGAAGCTTTCGTTTTTGGAATCGGTCTCCCATTACGCCTCCTAACGGACCAAAGAACAGAACCGGTAATGTTTGAAGAGCTGTAACAAGCCCTAATGCTGTACCTGAGTTAGTGAGTTTTAAGACGAGCCATGCTTGCCCGATAGTCTGCATCCATGTACCGGGAAGGGAAATGCTTTGTCCGACAAAATAAAGACGATAATTGCGAATCTTTAAGGATGAAAAAGTATTATTTCTATACGAAATAAGTCGAGTTAATAACCTTTTTGACATTAGAGAAGTAACAATGGAAATTAAAGTTCTACACTGATTATAGCTTATGTCTTATTTATAAGATAATAACCAACAATTTTTTTGTATGACAAATATATTAGCAAATAGTATTAACAAAAATATTAAAAAATGTTTTTAGTTATTTGGGTTCATAATGGATAAGGGTATCATAGTTAATTTATCGGAGTTAGTATACTAAGAGAAACAACTTTGAGGTGTAAATAGTGACCAGGTTTAATTTGATTTAGTAAAATTCTCGCCTACTTCTTGAAATGAGTGGCGGAGAGGCCGGGATTCGAACCCGGGGTAGAGCTTTACACCCTACGACGGTTTAGCAAACCGTTGGTTTCAGCCACTCACCCACCTCTCCATGCTGAAATAGTAATAATTTTTCTTAATGCTTAATTCTATAATCCAATCAAATAATAAAGCAATAATATAATTCCTCTTTGTGGTTACAAAGATAACATTTCATATCCAATATTAAAATAACCATCAAAGAAATTCCAAATATTTTTTTGGACACATTAACTTTTTTTAATAGCGACGATAGTTTCAAATTATTGCTTGTCTAAGCGCTATACTTTAAATTTGAATGTCAATTTATTAACGAGATTTTTATGGAGAACTTCCGAGGAGTAGATTATTTCGCTGTAGAATCATTATTTTCTGAAGATGAATTAATGATCAGGAATACTGTGCGCGATTTTGTATCCTCAGAAGTTATTCCAATTATTGAAAAACATAACCGCGAAGCTACATTTCCTCTTCACCTAATTCAAAAGATGGGTGAACTTGGATTGTTCGGGAGCACCTTGCCTCAAAAATATAATTGCGCCGAACTTAATAATATTTCGTATGGTTTGATAATGCAGGAACTTGAAAGAGGCGACAGCGGTATCAGGAGTTTTGTCTCGGTGCAAAGTTCGTTGGTAATGTATCCGATTTTTGCATTTGGCAGCGAAGAGCAAAAAGATTATTGGCTTCCTTTGCTTGCTAAAGGAGATAAGGTTGGCTGTTTTGGTTTAACTGAACCGGACTTTGGTTCTAATCCGGGTGGTATGGTTACTAAAGCAGAAAAGGTTGCAGACGGCTATATAATTAACGGCGCCAAAATGTGGATAACAAACGGCAGTATTGCTGATGTAGCTGTCGTTTGGGCGAAGTTAGATGGAGTTGTAAGAGGTTTTTTAGTCGAGAAAGGATTAAAAGGTTTTACAGCACCCGAAATGAAAAATAAACTTTCTTTACGGGCATCGGTAACTTCTGAGTTGATATTTGATAATGTGTTTGTTCCCGAGAAAAACATTCTTCCCAAAACAACCGGTTTAAAAAATGCTCTAATGTGTTTGAACCAGGCGAGATATGGAATAGCCTGGGGAGTTGTAGGAGCAATGATGGCTTGCTATGATTCATCTTTGAATTATGCCAAAACAAGAATTCAGTTTAGTAAGCCTATAGCTGCTTACCAAATTACACAGACAAAATTGGTTTACATACTGACTGAAATAACGAAGGCTCAACTCTTAAATTATCAATTAGGAAAATTAAAAGACGCGGGTACCTTAAAGCATACTCAGGTATCAATGGCAAAAAGAAATAATTGCGAAAAGGCTTTGGAGATAGCTCACATTGCAAGAGAGATACTTGGAGCAAACGGAATTATTGACGAATATCCAATCATGAGGCACGCTGCGAATCTTGAAGCAGTTAAAACTTATGAAGGTACTCATGAAATGCATACTCTTATTATAGGAGAAGATATTACGGGCTTTGCCGCCTACGATTAAAAATTTTGTATAATTAAAACTGGAAAAATAATGAGTGAAAATTTGAATATTAGGGTAGGATTAACTTTTGATGATGTTTTACTGGAGCCGGGAAAATCCAATGTGCTGCCAAGAGAGGTTGACACAACAACATTGTTGACCCCTCAAATCAAATTAAATATTCCAATAATTTCGGCAGCTATGGATACTGTAACAGAATCAGCAATGGCAATTGCGATGGCGAGAGAAGGCGGGATCGGAATACTTCACAAGAATATGACAATCGAAGAACAATGTGAAGAAGTAGATAAAGTTAAACGTTCTGAAAGCGGAATGATCCTAAACCCTGTCACATTATCACCGGAGCAAACGATAGGCGACGCGCTGAGTCTTATGAAAAAATACAGCATATCAGGAATTCCGGTTGTTGACTCTGCGGGCAAGTTAGTTGGAATCCTTACGAATAGAGATTTAAGATTCGAGCCGAATAAAAATCAAAAAGTAAAAGATTTAATGACTAAGGAAAATCTAATTACTGCGCCTGTTCACACTGATTTAGAAAAAGCGGAAACGATTTTACAAAAATATAAAATTGAAAAATTACCAGTAGTTGATAGTAAAAATATTTTGAAAGGGCTCATTACTTTTAAAGATATTCAAAAGAAAAAGAAACATCCGAATGCATGCAAGGATGAGCATGGAAGACTTCGCGTCGGTGCGGCAGTTGGAATAACGTTAGACACTATGGACAGAATAAGCGCGCTTTCTAAAGCCGGCGCTGATGTTATTATAATTGATACCGCACACGGACACTCAGCAGGAGTGTTGAAGGCAATTAAAGAGGCAAGAAAAAAATTCAAATATGAACAGATTATTGCCGGAAATATAGGAACTTACGAAGCTGCTCTTGATTTGCTGGATTGCGGTGTTGACGCTGTAAAAGTCGGAATCGGTCCCGGTTCAATTTGTACAACACGTATAGTGGCGGGAATTGGTGTTCCTCAGATTACCGCAGTTTCTGACGTATTTAAAGCGGTTAAGAATAAAGGTATTCCTTTGATTGCAGATGGAGGAATTAAACAAACCGGAGATGTTGCGAAAGCGATTGCAGCCGGAGCCGATTCGGTTATGATCGGCGGATTGTTTGCAGGCGTTGAAGAAAGCCCGGGCGAAACAATATTATATGAAGGAAGAAGTTTCAAATCTTATCGCGGGATGGGTTCACTTTCTGCGATGAAGAAAGGCAGTAAGGATCGTTATTTCCAGGACGCGGAAGACGACATTGCTAAATTAGTTCCCGAAGGAGTTGAAGGCAGAGTGCCTTTTAAAGGACCGCTATCCAATACTGTTTACCAGCTAATCGGCGGATTAAGAGCGGCGATGGGCTACTGCGGCGTCAAAAATATTCATCAGCTTAAAACTAAAACTAAATTTATAAGAATAACTTTGGCAGGATTACGCGAGTCTCATCCACACGATGTAATCATTACGAAAGAAGCTCCAAATTATCATTCTTAAAAATTGATTTTTTTCAGTAGTAAAATATTTTCTAAAGGGACATTGTTAAATTACGCAATTTTATAAAAGTAAAATGTTTAAAGTATTAGTTATATCATATTATTTTCCGCCGATGGGTTTAAGCGGCGTGCAAAGAACTCTTAAGTTTGTTAAATATATGAAGAGTAATAACTGGGAACCGACTGTACTAACAGCGGCTTCTACAGGTTACTATGCGCACGACTCATCGCTTCTTAACGAAGCTAAAAATTCCAACGTAAGAATTATAAGAGTAAACGGCAATGATTTTAATTCAAGATTTTCCAAACTTGGTACTGTTAAAATCCCGGCGGAAATTATTAGAAAGACATTGAGCAGATTAAGCAACACGTTCTTCATCCCGGATAACAAAAACGGCTGGGCTAAAAAAGCATTTATAGCCGCAAGCAAATTGCTTTCTGAAGAAAAATACGATATGATATTTGTAAGCGCCCCGCCATTCTCTTCAATAAATATGGCTGTCAATCTTAAAAAGAAATTCCAAATCCCATTAGTTATAGATTACCGCGACCTTTGGTACGGAAATCAATTCGGATTTTATCCTACGCCGCTTCACAGCTATCTGCATAAAAAGATGGAATACAAAGCGCTTAAATTAGCGGATAAAGTGATTGCTACTAACCGGAAAATGAAAGAGAAAATTATTAACCGGTACCAGTTCTTAACCTTCGAAGATATTTATATTATTCCTCACGGTTATGATCCGGCAGATTTTGAAGATCTTAAAGTTGAAAAGAAGCCTAATGATAAAATGCGTCTAACTTATTCGGGAATATTTTACGAGTTCATTACTCCTAAATATTTGATAAATGCATTTAAAAAACTTTCAATTGAAAGACCGGATGTAACCGCAAATATTGAACTTCATTTTATCGGATTCCTTAGAAATGAAAATAAAAAAATAATCAAGAAGTTGGGGCTCCAGGACTCGGTAAAAGAATACGGATATTTGGATCATAAAACCGCGCTTGCTAAACTTATGTCAAGCGATGTACTGTGGATGATGGTAGGTTACGGCAGAAACGCAGATACAATTTCCAGCGGTAAATTATATGAATATTTTGGAACAAGAAAACCGGTATTAACCTGTCTGCCTGAAGGATCATTGAAAGCTGCCGCTGCGGAGTACAAGGCTTCATTTATTACTAAGCCCGACGACGTTGAGGAAATAAAAAATACTTTGCTCAAAATCTATGAGTTGTATATTAAAAATGAATTGCCTGTTCCAGACGAAGAATTTATATTGAAACATCGCAGAGATTTTCTAACGGAACAATTAACAAAGCAATTCCAGTTTGTCGTTAAGGAGGAAGTGATATGAACGTTCTGTTGATCGGCTCAGGCGGAAGAGAACACGCGTTAGCTTATAAAATAAAAGAAAGCCCATCTTTAAATAAGCTTTATATTCTTCCTGGAAATCCTGGGACACAAACTCTCGGTGAGAATATTTCCGCCAAAGCTGATGACAAACAATTCATATTATCTTTTTGCAAAGAAAAAAACATTGATCTTGTTGTAATCGGACCTGAAAAGCCGCTGGTGGAAGGTCTCTCTGATATATTAATTGAAAATAATTTAAAAGTCTTCGGACCGAAAATGAATGCTGCTGAGATTGAAGCCCATAAATCTTTTGCGAAATGGCTCATGGCAAAGTATAATATTCCCACTGCAGGTTACAGAGAATTTAATTCATCATCGTTTGATGAAGCGGTCGAATATTTATCAAGCAGTAATTATCCCTGCGTAATTAAAGCCGACGGGCTTGCCGCCGGGAAAGGCGTTATTATCTGTAATGATTTTAGCGAAGCTAAGTCAGCTATTGAAGATTTATTTGTGAAAAAAATATTCGGGACAGCAGGCGAGAAGATTGTTGTTGAAGAATTCTTACAAGGTGAAGAAGCTTCCATCTTCGCCATTACTGATGGAGATGATTTTATTTGCCTTCCTGCGGCACAAGACCATAAACGAATCGGGAATAATGATACCGGCAAAAACACCGGTGGAATGGGAGCATATTCTCCTGCTCCGTTAGTAACAAATGTGATTTTAGAAAAAGTGAAGAACGAAATTATCAAACCGACTCTCGCAGCGTTGAGAAAAGAAGATCGTAAATTTGTCGGATGTCTATACTGTGGACTAATGATTAAAAATGAAGTACCAAAGGTTGTTGAATTCAACTGCCGCTTCGGAGATCCGGAGACTCAAGCGGTTTTGTTTTTACTTGAAGGAGATTTCTTAAAACTTTTATATTCTGCTGCTTCCGGCAGGATAGATAAACAATCAGTTAGATATAACGGCGGAGCGTCGGTTTGTGTTGTCGCAGCTTCAAGCGGATATCCTGACTCATATAAAACCGGTTATAAAATTTCCGGTTTAACTGAGGCTTCAAATGATGCAATAGTATTTCATGCAGGAACCAAATCGGAAGGCGATTATGTTTTAACAAATGGAGGAAGAGTTCTTGGCGTTACTTCTTTTGTTGCAGAAAATAATTTAAAGCTTGCCAAAGAAAAAGCATACTCTGCTTTGTCTAAAATTTCTTTTGAAAATATTTATTACCGTACTGATATTTCAGACAAAGCATTGAAATAAAAAAGCTCAACCTAAAAAAAGATTGAGCTGCTTTAGTACCGAAGGCCGGACTCGAACCGGCACCTGGTGTGAGCCAGACTGGATTTTGAGTCCAGCGCTACGTGTTTATTTCAAATAAGTTATAATTGGGTGATATGTTTTTTGATTAAAGATTCTCAATTCTTTGAGCTTGGATTGGAGTTATTCAAATGTATCTATCTAAGCGGTCAAACGGTATTTATTATATTTTCTACCGGCAGCTAAGCGGTAAATTAACCTGCATATCTACAAAAGAAAAAACTAAATCAGAGGCTTTGAAATTCTTATCCAATTTTGAAAACGAAATAAAAACAAGAAAAGATGCCAAAGCCTTACCTATTCCAGTAAGACAATTCTTTGATAAATTTCTCAAATACTCTGAGTCGGTTCACTCACCTAAGCACACGGAAAGTCTGAAAGCTACATTTAGCAAGTTCATTCAGCATTTTGGAAATGTGCTTCTTAGCGAATTGAAAAGAGAAGATATTATTCATTTCAAGGAATTACGGTTGAAGGAAGTTTCGGAATTTTCAGTCAAAAGGGATTTAGCGGATTTATCTTCGTTGTTTAATTGGGGCATAACAAAAGGCTACTTAAAACAAAACTTAGCTCACGGTATAAAGAAACCAAAGCTCCCGGAGAAACAGCCCTTATTTTTTGATGAAATTAGCTTTCAAATCTTGTTAAAGCAGATAGATGATAAAGACCTATATGATTTGACTGAGTTTGCCGTTAATACAGGATTAAGGCAAGGTGAATTGATTACCCTCGAATGGAATCAGATAAATTTCAAAGAAAGGTTTTTAATTCTCGATAACAGGAACCATTTAACAAAGTCAAAGAAGGTTAGAACTGTCCCTCTTAATATTAAAGCTTTGCAAATTCTTACAAAGAGAGAAGGAATCAAAAAGGGAAATAATGTTTTCACCTTACATGACGAGTTAATCAATCCAGATTTCCTTTCAAGAAAATTTAAGCAGTATATTATAAAGGCAAAGCTTAATGATAAATTAAATTTTCATTCACTCCGGCATACATTCGCAAGTTGGCTTGTACAAAGGAATGTACCTATACAGCAGGTTCAACAGTTACTCGGTCACTCTGATTTACGTATTACTCTAATATACTCGCATCTAAGAGCGGAAGATTTAAGAAATGCAGTAAATCTTATACATAATTGATGTTTTGGAATGGAAATTCTTGATACCAAGATAAAGCCAAGAAAATAGAAAGAAGAAGCCAATCATATTATGCTTATAAAATCGATTTTAAGCCGTCATACGTGCCCTATGCGGGGTTTTTATTCCAGGCTTAAACTTCTCTTGTGGTAATTGAAGTTGTTCCTATAATTGGCTATATTGTTCCACAAAAAAGAAACATTAAATTATTGAGATGGAATTATGAAAACGGCAGAAGTAAGAACAAGAGTAGAACCGAAATTAAAAAAGGAATCCAACAAAATTTTTAAGAAGCTTGGATTGACTGAGAGTGAGGGTGTCCGGCTTTTGTTAAAAGGAGTGGTGATTCATAAAGGAATTCCTTTTGAGTTTAAGATTCCTAATGAGGAAACAATTGAAGCCATAGAAGATGCCCGCAATAGAATAAATCTTTCCAAAGCTTATACGGATATTGACGAGATGTTTGAGGATTTAACTAAGTGAAATATTCTGTAAGGAATACTAAAAAATTCAGGAAAGATTTTGAAAGGATTATATCTCAAAGTAAAGATTTAGAAAAGCTTCATAAGGTTGTGGTTAAATTGAGAGATGGCGAACAATTGGAAAAAGCATTTCGCAATCATTCACTTAAAGGTGAATATGAGGATTGTATGGAATGCCATATTTCGCCCGATTGGCTTTTAATTTATCGTATCGAAGGTGATGAAATTGTTTTATTAAGAACCGGTTCTCATTCGGAGTTGTTTAAATGAAAATATCGTTACTGTATCTAACATTGATTTTAGAGGCTGTGTTTATAAATATGTCATAAAGGTATTATTATGAAAAAATTTTTAAGTCTAACTGTTATCGTCACTCTCGTTATTCTTCATACTGCATTTCCTCAAAACAAAATAAAGACAAGTGAAGCTGAAAACTATATCGGCAAAATTGAAATTGTTGAAGGTTTTGCTAATCAAGTATACCACGCAAGAGGCGGAACGTGTTTTATTGACATGGACGGAGATTATCTAAACAATGTTTTCGCTGCCGTTATTTTCAAGTCCGACCTTAAAAAATTCAAGGACATTGATGAATACGAAGGTAAAGAAGTCGAAGTAAAAGGGACGATTAAGGAGTATGGAGGTAAACCGGAAATAGTTCTTAGAAGTGTAAAGCAAATTAAAATAATAGATAATGGAGAGAAGTTAAATGAAAAATAATCTATTATTATATATATTCTTAATGACTTTTATTATATCGGGATGTGACACCGTTTCTTTTGTTGTATATAAAACTTATTTGAAAGACTCAACTATTGATTCTTTGCATTATAATGATTCTAGGTTCTCATTTGATTTTTTACCAGTGGCAAATAGTATATACTTTAAAATTACAAATTTGTTAGATACGACAGCATTTTTAATTTGGGATAAAAGTTATTTTATTGAGCCTGATGGGAACTCTTATAATGCTTTAAACACAGATTTACTTCAAGAAAATGAAACTGTCGCTAATAAAGAAGATAATAAGTCTATAATTCCCCAACATGGAACCCTTTTAAGATTTACAACTTCAGCAACTAACTATAAAAAATTTACTGCATATACTACACAAACTGTAAATAATTTGTATTATAATTTTAGCATTTCTAATATGTCTTCTAATTCTTTTTATACAATCGGAAATTATTGGCCTGAGACAATCGAAAATTTAAATTCTCAGCCTCATGACATAAGCAACTATGTTATTAATAATAATAATCTTGGCTTAGGTTTAACGATAAGAGTAAATGATGAAACTTGTGAATATAAATTTGATTTTAAAATAAAAGAGTTAAGAATTTATTCGTTTTATTCAGATATTAATAATAACAAAGAAACAAAACTAATTGCAGTTGCAAAGTTACCTGATTTAAGTAATTGGGAAGTAATTAATCAAACGGTAAAGTAATTTTAGTTTATAACTTAGCAATATTGCCAAAATAGAAATTTCAATTAATCCTTCATTTGTGTTCCGATTTAATCGGAAGGCTTTGATGTAATTATTCTTTGTCTATTAATAGAAAAAACAATCAAAAGTAATTTCAATAATGAACAGCTTAGTTAATCGCTTGGAGAAAATAGAGGAAATTATATTACTTAAAAGGAGAAAGGTCTTGATACTTGATTATGTTACATCCGAACCGGAATCTTGGATAGAAGTAAATAAAGAAAAATATGAAATTTTACCCAATGAAGATATTGAAGCATTCATTCACGAAAAGATAATGTTGATTAGAGGTATTCATGTATGTGCTCTCTACTTATCAAAGCTGGCGTATCCAGGCTTGCTGCAAATGCAAGAATGATGTTATGGGACTATATTAAGTAATAAATATGTTTATTAAAATACTTTAATATTATTTAGTATTAGTATTTATCTATTGATGTGAATATTCGATTTTATATATTGCCATTTTGCTTAAATAAAGTTTTTGAAAGGAAGTGGATTAAACTGTTTCTTTATATTAAAAAGCCATTAGCCAGCTTTGATTAAGTGAGTAAAAACAATATATTTCTTACACTTTTCATTTTCAGCTTGATTATTGTTAAGCTATATATTAACATTGTAGTAATCGTTTTGAATGAGTTCGCTAAAAAGTAATATAAAATTTAATGAAATTACTATTAAAGCTATTTATGGTAATCCAAAATATAAAGTTTATTTTGTAGTTGAAAATAATAAATCAAAAGTAATATCTACTTTTAATAATTTACCTAACAAAATGAAAGTCTTCATTAAGGATTTAATTACTAAAATGGCAACAGTTAATGAATTCGTCTCCCCACATATTAAATATTCTATTAAGCATTATAACTATGGCGAGATTAGACCAATGCCTCATCGTTTTTTTTTCTTTCAAAAATGTGGAAATAATTATATTTTTTTCGATTATATCCTTAAAAAAGTTGATTCATTACCCGATAGTATTTATAAATCAATAAATAAAAAAAAGAAAGTTTATGAAAAGGAATTTCAAAGATACTCTGAAGGACTTCAATAATTTTTTTGAAAAAGAAGCTTCAAAAGAAATGCAGTCGTGGTCACTTTTAAATGATTTTTATCATTTAATTTTAACTTATATGAAGGAAAAAAATATTAACCAAGCCCAATTAGCAAGAAAATTAAATATTTCTCGTTCTGCGGTTTCACAATTATTCAATAAAGAACCAAATATTTCTCTGAAAAAAATTTCAGAAATTGCAAATGCAATTGGGTTAAAAATGAAGTTAACATCTGAACAGGTAGAATTACCTGAAGTAAAAAAAGTAATTTATGTAAAATATCCAAATACATCATTTACGCCATATACTGAAACTAAAGAAAGCAGTAAAGATAGAAATAACGGAATTGTGATTACTCCTAATTCTATAAAAGAAAAATATCCTCAATTAAGTAACAGATAGTTTATGATAGTAAATAATGATAAGAAAATAGAATTTCAAATTAGCGAATTAAAAATTTTATCTTTTTTTGAAAATAGCACTCATAAATTGAAGTTGACAAAAAAGCAAGTTGAAAAAGGTGATGTATATACTAATTCTAATATAGCTATTTATGAAAAAGAAAAATTTATTGATTTTACGATAGAAGGTATTTTTTCAATCAAGAAGGGGGGAAAAAGAATTGAATTATTTGGGGCAAAGACATTTAATTCTTTTTTTATTAAGAATTTTAAAGAAACTGTAATAAAAGATAAGCATGGTAAATTTGTAAAATCAAACTCGTTATTTATTCCTTTGATTGATTGTTCATTATCTGCACTTAGGGGTATTTTAGTTGCTTTACCAAAAGATAGTTACTACCAGGATATTATATTACCTCATCTTGATTCAACAAAATTTATTTAGTGCACTTTCATTATTTAAAGTTAATAATATTTTTCTCCTTTAACTCATTTAAGATTAATGTATTAGTCTACTGTCTTCTTTACTGAATATTGACAAAAGCAATTTGAAGGATTAAGTTTGCAGAAAAATCTTAACGACTAATTAAAAAATATTTTCATATCGAATTACCCTTATCGGTTGTTATAGCTTTAGTCGGCTAAGATTTTCCGGTAAGGGTTTTTCGTTTTTAAGCTCATTGAATAGCTGAATCTTTACTCTAAAAAATTGATTTGCATTTTGATTTGTAAAATGACAAATCAATAGACAAATCACTTATTTGAAGCTTAAAATCCTAAGTGAGTACAAACAAAAAAAGATTAGAAAACTAAACGAATTCTAATCTTTTTAGTACCGAAGGCCGGACTCGAACCGGCACCTGGTGTGAGCCAGACTGGATTTTGAGTCCAGCGCGTCTACCAATTCCGCCACTTCGGCTTAAATGTTTCCAAATTTTGTGGCGTAAATCTATGCTTAATTCATTTTATATTCAAGTAAGTCTGCACTTAAATTTGAGCCTCTAACTATATTTCCGTAATTTTGCTCTCAATTATTTTACATCTTAAAATCAATCAGCTGTATGGAAGAGAAAAAGAATTCTGAAGAACTTCAAAATAAACCTAAGAATTTTATATACGAAATTATCGATGGGGACATGGAAACCGGGAAATTTGGAAATAAAGTTCATACTCGTTTCCCTCCCGAACCTAACGGCTATCTGCACATCGGGCATGCTGCTTCGATATGCTTGAATTACGGCATAGCAAGAGACTACAACGGCAAGTTCAATCTTCGGTTTGACGATACAAACCCTGAGAAAGAAGAAGTGGAATATGTTGAGTCAATTATTGAAGACGTTAAATGGCTCGGCGGTAATTTTGAGGATAGAATTTTCTATGCTTCCGATTATTTTGATAAGATGTACAACTGGGCTGTCGAGCTTATTAAAAATGGCAAAGCTTACGTTGATGATTTAAGCGCGGATGAAATTAGAGCATACAGAGGAACTTTAACAGAGCCTGGAAAGGAAAGTCCATCCCGTAATAGACCGGCAGAAGAAAATCTTTCGTTGTTCGAGAAGATGAAGAACGGCGAATTTAAAAACGGAGAGAAGGTCCTGCGCGCAAAGATCGATATGACTTCTCCTAATCTAAACCTGCGCGATCCAATAATGTACCGCATTGTTCACGCAGAACACCACAGGCAGGGAAATAAATGGTGTATTTATCCGACTTACGATTGGGCGCACGGTCTGGAAGATTCAATCGAAGGCATTACGCACTCAATTTGTACTCTTGAGTTTGAAAATCATCGACCACTCTACGATTGGTTTTTGAATGAGCTTGGTGTTTATCATCCGCAGCAGATAGAATTTGCGAGAATAAATTTGAATTACACTGTTATGAGCAAGCGTAAGCTGCTTAAGCTTGTTCAAGAAAAATATGTCGACGGCTGGGATGATCCGCGAATGCCAACCGTTTCCGCGCTGCGCAGGAGAGGATATACGCCGGAGGCAATTAGAAACTTTACAGATAATTCCGGTATTGCTAAGCGCGATAAAGTAAGCGAATATGCTCTGCTTGAATTTTCTATCCGGGAAGATTTAAATAAACATGCGAACCGTGTTATGGCTGTGCTTCATCCTCTAAAAGTTGTAATTACTAATTATCCCGGTACGGTGGAAGAACTTGACGCGGTGAATAATCCCGAAGACCCATCAGCGGGAACACGAAAAATTCCTTTCTCTAAAGAAATTTTTGTCGAGCAAAGCGACTTTATGGAGAATCCGCCGAAAGGCTATCACCGGCTTGTCCCTGGCGGTGAAGTAAGGCTTCGCTACGCTTACATAATTAAATGTGAAGAAGTAATAAAGAACGAAAACGGGGAAGTGACTGAGCTTCGATGCAGCTACGACGCCGAAACAAGAAGCGGTACCGGAACAAGTAATAAAAAAGTCAAGGGAACTATACACTGGGTTTCTGCCGCGCACGCCGTTGAAGCCGAAGTAAGATTATACGACAGACTTTTCACAGCCGAATCGCCTGATTCTGATAAGGAAAAAGATTTTTTAGAGTTTATTAATCCTAATTCTCTCGAGCTAATACCTAAAGCTTATTTAGAACCGTCATTGAAGAACGCCAAGCCAGGAGAACGTTTCCAGTTTGAACGCAACGGTTATTTTTGTGTCGATACAAAATATACAACTAAAGATAAGCTTGTCTTTAATCGAACAGTTACTCTAAAAGACAGCTGGGGTAAAAAAGCTAATTAAACTTCTTTGACGGCTTTGCAATTTCAACTAAAGGACGTTCCTTTTTATCTTTTGAATTCAACCGCGATAAAATTAAATCGCATGCTCCCGTCGGTACGTTAAAGAAAGAATATGAATCCATTATTTGTATCCCTTCAACTTTGTCCGGTTCTACGTCGGCTTTCTTATTTAATAATTTTAATAGTTGTTTCGGGCTAAGACTGTCTTTTTTCCCCAAGGCAATGAACATTCTGGAATATCCTTTTCCTTCTTTATTTTTTTTCTTCTTCTTTTTACCGCCGGAATTTTCATTCTTCTTTTCAGTCGATTCAAAAAGATCGTGGATATGAGCATAGCTGTCTTCGTTAAGAGTATCCTTAAAAGCGTAACTGATAAGAGAAGCTACTACCTCTTCGGGAATCCTATCTCTCAATAGTTCTTCGGCTAAGGATATGTGAGTGTCAGACAATCCTGATTCTATAATATCATTCAACTCAGTTAATATTTTTTCTTTCTTGAATCTAATAACATCTTTAACGTGCGGGATTCTTTCTTTTCTGATTTCCGTCTTAGTAATATTTTTTATAAAAGTAAGCTTGCGGTGCTCTTCCGAATTAACAAAAGTAATTGCCTTGCCTTCTTTGCCTGCTCTTCCTGTTCTTCCAATTCTGTGCAGATATGATTCCGGGTCCTGCGGAAGGGAATAATTGATAACGTGTGTTAAGTCGTAAATATCAAGACCGCGGGCGGCAACGTCGGTAGCAACGAGAACATTTATTTTTCTCATCTTAAATTTGCTTAAGACTTTTTCCCTTTGCACCTGGGAAATATCTCCGTGCAATCCTTCAGCATCGTAACCTCTGTTCAGAAGCTTTCTTGTAATTGTATCGACGTCGTTTTTTGTCCTGCAAAAGATTAATCCGTAAAATTCAATTGTAGTGTCAATTATTCTGCAAAGCGAATCGAACTTATCGGATTCTCTAACTTCAAAATAAATTTGGTCAGTCAGATCGGCAGTTAGCCCGGCTCTTTCCGCTTTAATTATTTTATGCTCGCGCATATATTTTTTTGCAAGCTTTATAATTCTTTCCGGCATTGTAGCAGAGAATAAAAGGGTTCTTCTAACCGGGTTAGTCTTGCCTAAGATTTCTTCAATGTCGTCGATGAATCCCATGTTTAGCATCTCGTCCGCTTCGTCGAGAATAACGTAGGAAACTTTATTGAACAGCAGGCTTTTGCGGTTTAGATGATCGATCACGCGCCCGGGAGTGCCGACGATAATATCCACGCCTTTTTTAAGAATTCTAAATTGAGTTTCATAAGATTGTCCGCCGTAGATTGGAGCGATGTGAATATTCTTATGACCTTTAAGCGAGTTAAATTCTTCTGCCACTTGAACCGCAAGCTCGCGAGTGGGTACAAGTATTACAGCCTGCAGATGTCCGGCGTGCGGCTGAATGCTGTCAATTAAAGGCAGAGCGAAAGCCGCCGTTTTGCCCGTGCCGGTTTGTGCCTGCCCGATCAAGTCCATATCATTTTTTAATATCAGCGGTATCATGCGCCGCTGAATTTCCGTCGGCTCTTCAAAGCCTTTCATTTGTATTGAGCGAAGGCTTTCTTCAGATAGACCAAGCCCGTCAAAACTATTGTTATCCATAGCTAATTGCCTGTATAGAATTTTTTAGTTAAAATTTGTTGTGAATTTAATTTATACTTTGATAACGTTTTGGTTCTCTGCGAAGTGACTGAGAAATGAATTAACTGAGAATAACAAAATTTATATCGAAGGTTAATATTTTGAATGCAAAGATAGATTAAATCTTCCGTAATTCATAACTAAGAGCGAGTTTAAGTTTAATTCAATAAAATGAAAAGGAAAATTATATGCCTGAATTCATTAAGCAGCCGTCGATAATTAAAGCGGCGGGAAATAAACCGAAAATAATAGAAGAGTATTTCGGTCGTGTTAATTCGAAGACGGAGGCGGTGAGCATCGCGAGGATGCAAAGTCCCGCGGGTTGGATCGAGCCGGGGCAAACACCGGAGTTCGATGAATATACTGTGGTGCTTAAAGGAACTTTGCGCGTTACTCATAAGGACGGATTTTTCGATGTGCATGAAAGACAGGCTGTCATTGTTCCGAAGGGCGAATGGGTAAAATACAGTTCTCCGGAAGAAGGCGGAGCCGAATATATCGCTGTATGTCTGCCGGCTTTTTCTCCCGGTACAGTGCATCGCGATCAGGAATAGTTTGGATTAACCGCGGATTAGGCTTTGTCTTTACTTTGTGTCTTTGTGACTTTGTGGCAAGGTTTTTTGTTAAGTCACCTTTGCCGCGAAGACACTAAGTCACTAAGATTCACAAAGAAATTAATGTTTATTCATGATCAGCATTTGTATTCATAAACGGCAGTGAGATAAATAATTTCTTTAAAAAGTATTTGTTATTTAAAAAAGAAATAAATATTTTAATCACGGATTAAATTACTTAATTGATAAGGGATATAATTTGTTTAATCTTTTTTTATTCACTAACGCACATAACAACTACGAGAGACGCAGGAACTAATTGCCTGCTGATCTTATTGATGGCAGTTAGTTCACAACTTAGGGTACGCAGCTTTATTCCGGGCTTTAGGTCCGTGTTCCATATTTATAAAATGATTTGATGTTTTTAGGTTAAGATAATACGATGTATTTGTAAGACGATCCGGCTTTAAGGCACCGCTGCGTTGTTCTTTGAAATATTGATAATTGTTTTGAGAATTTTAATTGAAGATTACTTTCTCAAAACTTAGTGATCGGAAAATTATTTTTGGCTTTGAAGTAATAAGAATCCGTATCTTAAAATTTTATCCGGTAATACGAATTTTACAATTTGCTATTGAAATCTCGATTGAAAAAATAGAGAAATTAAAGTAAGATATTCAAAGCTCAAAATTGGTTTTTGACAGCTCAAAGTCGGTAAAACACATCTCGATGTTGGTTTTTTAAAAGTAAAATCGGTTATTGACATCTTCAAATCGGTTTTTTAAATATTAAAATTGGTTATTGACAGCTCAAAATCGGTAAAACACATCTCGATGTCTGTTTTTTAAATGTAAAATCTGTTTTTGACATCTCAAAATTGGTCGACGTCACATTAAAATCTGTTTTTGACAGCTTAAAATTGGTCGATGTCACATCAATGTTGGTAAAACTCATCTCAAAATTGGTCGACGTCACATTAAAGTCGGTAAAACTCATCTCAAAATTGGTCGACGTCACATTAAAGTTGGTAAAACTCATCTCAAAATTGGTCGACGTCACATTGATGTCGGTAAAACTCATCTCGGTGTTGGTTTTTTAAATGTAAAATCGGTTTTTGACAGCTCAAAATTGGTCGACGTCACATTAAAATTGGTAAAACTCATCTCAAAATTGGTCGACGTCACATCAAAATTGGTCGACGTCACATCAAAATTGGTCGACGTCACATCAAAATTGGTTTTTTAAGAAGAAAAAAGAAGGGAAAGCGCAAAATCTGCAAAAATTAAAAGAATTTGAAAAAAATACAGCCGTGACTTTCAGAAGGAGGTCGTGCTGAATATAAAAATACTGTGTTGAAGCGGGAAATAGTCAATGGTCATTGGTCAATCGGAAGATGGTTTTAGGATGCGATGAATGATAGTTCTGCGGTCTTTGCGGGAAGTTAGATTGGTTGTAGTGGGTGGTTTGTTGTCTGTTGTCTGTTGTGTGTTGTTTGTGGTGTGTTGTTGGAATTATCTGTGAGCTTCAAGGTTGCAAAAATAGATTTGTAATCTTTATAGGCGAATATTTCTCATTAGTAATCTTGAAGGTCGCGCTTAATTATTTTTTTGTATTAACTCTTTAAAAATGTCAGTATATAAAACTATTTAGAAATGTCAGTAATAAAGTTAATAAATATGTTAGTTAAAGTACTGCATTCGGGTAAC